>JBMHDG010000028.1:0-191089 GCA_049889515.1 Myxococcota bacterium | reverse complement strand
CTCTGCAGCCTCACGCTGACCGCGACCAAGTGGGAAGACGCGCCGAGCCAGGCTGGCCAGCCTAACCCGCTGTCTACCGGCGACTTTGACAGCTGCCCAGACTGCGAGTTCGCCTTCACGTTGTGGATGAACGACGGACGCGTCATCGAGAATGAGGATCCCCCCGGCGCTCCTCCCCTCTTCTGGGACCCAGACTGGACCCCAGCCGGCACCGACGCCGGTGGCGACGACACTGACGCCGGTGGCGACGACACGGGATCCGCCAAGGCACAAAACATCGGCAAGAAGGTCGTCGACACGGCCGCTGGCGACACGGGCGCAGTGGATACCGCTACTGACACCGATGCGACGGGCGACACCAGCTCCGACACCGACACCGACGCCGGTATGGACACCGACACTGACGCCGGTATGGATACCGACACCGATGCAGGTACCGATACCGACGACACCACGGACACTGACGACGGCAAGAAGAGCGACCTCCCAGGTTGCGGTATCTTCACGACACCACCCGACGCTCCAAGCAACGACTGGTACGCGTACGGCTACCGACCACCTGCCGACGGTGAAGACTTCGGTATCTTGGTCTACTGGGTCAAGGAAGACAGCCAGTGGTACAACTTCGCAGCTGCAGAGCTCGAGTCCGATGGCACCCTCACCTACACCGGTGCAGACCTCCAGCAGATCTTCGACTACTGATAGTCTGCGTCTCACAACGGTGTGACGAGCCCTGCTCCTCGCACCGACCTACGCCCCGCTCACCTCGGTGACGCGGGGCGTTTTGGTTTGTGTCAGGGCGACACGACCTTGGGCTGAGCTGCCTCTAGCTCGCCGGGCAAGGCTGCTTGCTGGGACTTGAGCACGCCCTCAAGCTCTTCTCGACGTTGCATCAAGGCACGCTGTGCGGCTTCAAATCGGGTCTTCCCAAGCTCCATGTTGCCCTCCTTGGCCAACACGTTCGCCTCCATCAACAAGACCCAGGGATGTTCAGAGTGGTCGACCAATGCGATATCGACGGCAGCTCGCGCTCCAGCCACATCACCTTGGTTGAACGTCGAGAGGATCAACATGTAGTGCAGGTAGGGGTCGGAATCATCCTGCTCCAACAAGAACGCAGTGTGAGACGCCACCAGCGGCCAGTCTCCAGTGTCGTGCGCCATTTGAATGGCCGCACGACGTGCCCGTTCATGTAGCGGATGCGCGTCGAGCTCGGACGCCAGCAGCTCTGCAGCCTCGACCAAGCTCCCCTCTTGGCGCGCCCGAGCTGCAGCGTAAAACCGCACACTGTACTCGGGGTCGTCCGCCTCTATGCCCTTCTCCAGAAGGGGCACGGCCGCGGGGATGTTCTTGTGCTCCAGGTACCAGACACCCATCATCCCCGAGAGACTTAAATCTTCCGGGTGTTCCACCAAAAATCCGTTGGCGATCTCAAGTGCAGCATCGGTCTCACCCGCTTGCATCAGGGCCGCGACCGTCATGGTTCGAATGCGGGGAAGGTCGGGCTTGTCGACCGCGAGCTTTCCGAAGACCGTAGCTGCTTCCGCATGTCGGCCACGATTGGCAAGCTGGGTCGCATGCGACAAGCGAAGGCTGATGTTGTCTGGGGCTGTCTCCAAGCCCAGCTTCGTCTCCGCCCACGCCTCATCCCGAAGCCCAGCCGCATAGAGCGCTGCCACATACCGAACACGAAACTCCAAGATCTCGGGAAACTTCTGAACCAGATCGGCCAGCGCCACCCGTTCCTCGGCAGGCCGCCCCAACAGACGTTCGCGCTCGGCCACCTGCGAGAGCTTGATCAAGTCGATGCGATCCTTCGGGTCGACCGTGGGCACCGTGCCATCCGCGCCGAAACCGCCTTCGATGTAGCCAAGGGCTGCGAGCTGCTCGGACACGTCGCTGGGCAGACCACCTTCGACGCCAGGGACCTCGAACCCGAACCCTAGCCTCAGCTTGCGCAAGCGCTCCACCTCGTCCGGACGGGCGTCCGCCAAGTTGGTGGTCTCCATCGGGTCTTGAACGACATCGTAGAGTTCGGGCCTGGGCAGGTCGATGAGCTTCATGGGACCATCGACCACCGCGAGATGCGGCGCGATGCCATAACGACGCGATAGCTGCCAAGACTCCATGTAGATGGGGCGCTGCTCACCGCCTGGCACAGCACCGTCCATGCCCGCTGGGACCACAAGCTGCAGCGCGTCGAGAATCGCTGGCGTCACATCCACGAGAGAGATCGGGGCCTCGACCACCTCTGACACAACCCCAGGACCACTCATGATGAAGGGCACCCGCTGGTCCACCTCGTGCACGAAGAGCCCATGCGTCAGCTCGTCATGGTCGTTCAACCCCTCACCGTGGTCACCGACCACGACGAACAAGGTGGGCTCCCCCTCAAAGGCGTCCACCACTTCGCCCACGAGGTCGTCCACCAGCGCGACCTCGGCATCGTACGGTCGCCCCTCGCTGGCCTCGAGGTAGGCGGGAGGAGGCATATACGGAAAGTGTGCGTCGTAGAGGTGCACCCACAAAAAGACCGGCGAGTCGCCATCTTGTTCGGCCTTCCACGCAAGGGCATCGTCGACGACCTCGCGTCCGGGCCGCCACCCATGCCAGAAGTTGTGCCCATCTGCAGGAATGTCATCAAAGTAAGAAGAGAACCCTTGGCTGAAGCCCCATGTCTCCGTGGTCACGTACGCAGCGACACTGGCTGCAGTGTTCCAGCCCTCTTGCGCGAGAACCTCGGCAAGCGTCAGCGCGGACTCCGGAACCGTACCGTCCCCGTTCTGCCGGATCCCCATCGAAGCTGGATACCGCCCCGTGAACATGGCTGCATGCGATGGAATCGTGAGGGGGACCGGTGCGTATGTTCGCACATAGCGCGTGCCGCTCGCGGCGAGTGCATCGAGCGTATCGGTCTTGGCCTTGTCGTATCCATAGGCACCGACCCTGTCTGCACGCAGCGTGTCTAGGGAGATGAACACCACATTCGGCGAATCCTTGCCAAGCTGCCGCACCTTCGGCGCGGCTTCCGGCGTGGGAGGGGCCTGTCCCTCCATCCCACACCCGAACAACACGAGCTGAATCATCCAAGGTGACATTGCGTTCTCTCCCAGTGGGGTCTGGCCCCTACCCTATTGCTCGACCGGTATCAGCTGCTCGAGGGTACGGTCCAGCGCAGCGTTCTTTGACGACCATTCGTCGGCAAGACTCGCCATCGCGCGCCCATCTCCCCGTGCCCGTGCGAGGTACCACTGGGTCGCCAGCCGGTCGGTCTCGTCCATCCACATCAGGTCGATCCAGCGCTGGGCCTCTGCGTAGCGCTTCCTATCTGTCGCCACTCGCGCTCGGACACCGTGGAGAATTGCCGTCGGCCGGTCATTATACCACGACCTTCCGAGCACCTCCTCGACCATCGCGAACTCACCCATGCGCCGCTGGGCCTCTACAAGACACGCGACGTTTCGATCGTCCCGAAAGTTGACGCGACGGGACGCCTCGGCACTCTGAACAGCAGCCACAGGGTCACCAAGGTCGAGCCATCGACGACACGCCACCACGTGGAGTTGAGCCAACGCTGGCGCATACTCCAGCCGTCCACCGATGCGGGCGAGGCCCTCTTCGACAGCAGCATCGACGTCAGCATCACCCGACTCCAACGCATACCATGCCGAGAAAGCTGCCAACGGCCCCGTATTCCTCTTGGCTAGCGCCACCTCTCCAAGGGCTTCGGCGGCACCATCCCAATCCTGCTGGAGGATACGAACGACGCCAATCTCGTACCAAGGGAGCGCCGTCCGACCACTGATGTGGATGGCCTCAAGAAAAGCCGCCTCTGCGGCAGCCAGATCACCACGGCGAAGGTGGCAGATCCCCTCGGTCACGGCATGCTCGTGGTCCCAGAGTCTGGTCTGGCGGAGAATATCGACCAAGGGTGCGATGTCGTCGCACTTACGGACCCGTACCAGTCCCTCAAACAAGATCGACCGACACGCCTGCTTGTCTGGCTTGTTGGCCAAGCAGGCGCGCGCTTGTTCAATGGCCATATACGGTCGTGTCCCGAGGCGGGTCTCCGCCATCAGGACGTCCATGTCACGACCTGGTCGAAAGGTCAGTGGCTTCGCGTCCGTAGGAAGCGAAAAGAGTGCAGTTGAGACTGTGACGAGTACTCGCAGCGCCGTAGACTTCAACCACATAGACAACGTTACTCCCGCGGCCACCGCGCGTTCGCTACCCCGATCACCGAACCTTTGCCAACCTCGTCCCATCGAGGAGACCACACATGCAACTCCAGCCCCTCTCCCCCGAGACCATGACCGAGACCATCGCCTCACTGGGTGCCGAGGAGGCGGGCCGCCGCATGCAGCAGCTTGTGCCCGAACTGAACCGACATAACCGGCTTTACCACGAGCTCGATGCGCCCGAGATTGATGACCGCTCCTACGACCTGTTGTTCCGGGAGCTCGAGCTCCTCGAGCAACACCACCCCAACCTTCGGCGTGGGGACTCGCCGACGCACCGTGTGGGCGGTACCCCTCGAGACGGTCTGACCCCCTTCGAGCATCGCGTGCCGATGCTCTCGCTCGGCAATGCGTTCAATGCAGAAGATATTGAGTCCTTTCTCCAGCGATGTGAGAAGGGTCTTGAGGTCCAGCCCACCTGGGTGGTGGAGCCCAAACTCGATGGACTCGCGATGGAGCTGGTCTACGAAGATGGGCTTCTGACCGGTGCGGGGACCCGCGGCGATGGCGCTGTCGGTGAGGACGTACTGCACAATGTACGCACCATACGGAGCATCCCGCTCCGGCTTCACAGTGACACGCCGCCGGCCTACTTGTCGGTGCGTGGAGAAGTATTTTATCCCCTCGAAGGCTTTGCAGAGATGAACGCTCGTCGCGCCCGAGAGGGCCTGAAGACTTTCGAGAATCCCAGAAATGCCGCTGCGGGGACCATCCGGCAGCTCGACCCCACACTCGCGGCACGTCGCCCCTTGACCTTCATCGCCCACTCCTTCGGTGAGGTCGAAGGGACGGAGATGCCAGAGACGCACATGGAGACGCTGGCCCAGCTCGGAAGATGGGGGCTTCGCGTCAACGCGCTCAATACACCCTGCACAAGCCTCGATGAGGTGATGGACGCCATCGCGAACCTCGCGGACCAGCGCGACCACCTTCCCTATGAGATCGATGGCGCCGTCCTGAAGGTCGACCAACGGTCGCTACAAGAGCAGCTCGGCTTCCTCACCCGTACCCCACGGTGGGCCATTGCCTACAAGTACCCATCGCCAGAGGTCACGACGACCCTCGAGGCCATCGACTTTCAGGTCGGCCGAACGGGTGTCGTGACGCCCGTGGCACGCTTGGACCCCGTCCGCGTGGGCGGCGTGACGGTCACCAATGCCACACTCCACAACTTTGCCAACGTGGCGGAGCTCGATCTGCGCGTCGGTGACCTCGTGCGGGTCAAGCGGGCCGGGGATGTAATCCCACGCGTGGCTGGGCGTGTCGAGACCGATGACGGGCATGCGGACCGCCCCACACCTGCGTTTCCCACGTGTTGCCCGATCTGTGACACCGCACTGGAGCAGGAAGAAAAGGCAGATGGTGATGCCAGCACCGCCTGGCGATGTCCCAATGCCATGGGATGCCCCGCGCAACTCCAAGCGGCGCTCAGGCACTTTTCGGGCCGGCGTTCGATGGACATTGAAGGGCTAGGCGCCAAGCTGATCGATCAATTGGTCGATACTGGACTGGTCACACGAATCAGCGATCTCTACCGACTGACGCGTCACCAGCTCCTGCAGCTGGAACGTATGGGCGACACGTCCTCCGACAACCTCCTGGAGCAGATCGACCGCTCCCGCGCCCATCCGCTCGCGCGGGTGCTCGCCTCACTTGGCATCCGGGACGTCGGCACCTCAACAGCTCGGGACCTCGCCCGACACTTTCGCACGCTCGATGCCATCATGGCAGCCGACCTCGACGCCTTGACGTGTGTGAACGGCATTGGTCCCCGGGTCGCGGATCGCATCCTAGACTTCTTCGCAGACGACCGCAGCCGAGAGGAGGTCGAACGTCTCCGCAGCCTCGGCGTGAGGTTCACACCCGAGGCCGAGCCCAAAGCACCTACCGACGCGGAGACCACCAATCCGTTTGCAGGCAAGTCCATCGTCCTGACGGGTGCCCTCACGCGCGGCAGAGATGAAGTTCGCGCGCAGCTCGAGGCCCTTGGCGGCTTGGTGAAGGGCTCCGTCAGCAAGAACACCGACATCCTGATCGCAGGTGAGAAAGCAGGCAGTAAGCTCAAGAAAGCCAGAGACCTTGGCATCACAATCCTCGATGAGGCAGCGCTCGATGAGATGCTGAATCCGCTCCTCGGCTCTTGAACGGGCATTGACAGCTTGACCAAAGAGGGCGACACTACCTCCTCTCTGCGCCGCCCGTCCGGGTTGAGCCGACCTCCCCCCCTCCCCCAAAGTGGTCATGTCTGAACTCCTCCATCGACTTCTGAGCGAATCTACGGGCAGTCTTCGGCAGCGGGCGAAAGACCTCGGGCTGCCACACGCACTGCTCTGGCGGGAACTGCTCATCGTGGACATTCTGAACCACGAAGAGGGCGAAGAGCCCATTCCCTTCGGGACTGGCGTGCTCGAAGTCCACAACGAAGGGTTCGGCTTCCTTCGCTCGGCACGCGACAACTTCCTGCCCGGAAATGACGACATCTATGTGTCACAAGCACAGATCCGTCGGTTTAACCTTCGGACGGGCGACACCGTCATCGGTCGGGTTCGCGCCCCCAAAGACAACGAGCGGTACCCCGCCCTGCTCCGCATCGAAGCCGTCAGTGGCGACCGGCCAGACAGAGAACGGGTCACCTTCAACCGCCTTCCCGCGGCAGCGCCCACCACCCACGTCGACTTGAGTGACATCAGCGAGCCACTCGGCGGTGCAAACCTGCTCGCTCCGCTCGGCTTCGGCTCTCGCGGCTTACTCGTGGCACCTGCACGAGAGCATCGCACCGACCTCCTGATGGACCTCGCCCGAAACTTCTACGAGAAACATGACACCGAGGCCATCGTGCTCTTGGTCGGTGGTCGTCCCGATGAGGCCGAACGATGGCAGGGACTCGGGTGTGCGTGTGTGGTCACCATTCCGTTCGACGAGCCCACGAGTCGGCAGTTGAACGTCGCCGAGCTCGTCCTCGCGCGCGCGCAACGCGAGGCCGAATCTGGCTTCGATACGGTCGTCCTGATCGACTCCGCGACGCGGCTTCTTCGCGCAGCCATGGCAGAACCCGGCGCCAATGGACGCATGTGGTCCGGTGCCGACCTCGGCGCACTACAGAAGGTCCGCCAGCTCTTGGGTGCTGCGCGCGCCACAGCCGATGCCGGAACCGTCACGGTCGTCGCCACGGCGAACCATCGTCAGGACGGCTCGATGGGTGATGCCCTCCTCGCCGACCTCGATGAGGTGATCGACTGGCGCATCGAATATGAGGCTCAGAATGCAGGTGTCCTGCCCAAGGTTGTCCCCTCGGGATGTTGGAGCCGGCATGTAGGACGCCTCCTCTCGCCCGAGGGGAGCCTCCGTACACAACAACTCCGTCAGCGTCTGACAGAAGATCCGCCCGCCTCATCGCAGACCCTTCAAGAAGCGATTGAAGAGATCCGCGGCCACTGACTTGACAAGAGGCCACAGACAGGCGATGTGCGCCCGGTCCGATTTACGCCACGCGTACGGTCAGGCGTGTCTATCTACCGCCCTGCACCACGCTGCCGACTGGAGCCCACATGAAGGCCGATATCCATCCAGAATACCGATTCGTCGTCGTCCGTGACATCTCCGCCGACTTCGAGTTCCTCACCCGCAGCTGCGTCGATCCCAAGCAGTTCAAGGGCACCACAACCTTCGAGGGCGAAGAGTACCCGCTCCTCCAGGTCGACATCTCCTCTGCGAGTCATCCGTTCTACACGGGCACGCAGAAGATCATGGACACCGAGGGTCGTGTCGAGGCGTACTACCGCAAGTACGGCTTCAAGAACCCTACCGCCGAGGGCTGATCCAGTACGCCACCAAGGCAGGGCAACGCCATGTTCGACAAGCTCGAGGGACTTGCCCTTAAACTGGAGACACTCAATCGCATGCTGATGGACCCCGACGTCGTCGGGAACTCCAGAAAGCTGCGTGAGGTGAGTAAAGAGCACGCGCACGTCTCAGAAATCGTAGACGCGTGGCGTGCCCTACAGGGCCACCAGCAGGAACTCGATGAGAGCAAAGAGCTCCTCGCTGATGACGACCCTGATCTTCGCGAAATGGCACGCGAAGACATCAAGCGCCTCGAAGAGGCCATCAACGAAGGCACGGACCGGCTTCGAAGCCTCTTACTCCCCCGCGACCCCTATGAGGGCCGCCCCCTTTTGCTGGAGATTCGCGCCGGTACCGGCGGTGATGAGGCGGCCTTGTTCGCGGGCGACCTCCACCGCATGTACCAACGGTTCGGGGAATCCAACGGCCTGCGCTTCTCTACCTTGTCCGCCAGTCCGATCACGGTGGGTGGCTCCGGTAAAACCAACGTTGGCTACAAAGAGATCGTAGCCTCCGTGAGTGGCGACACCGCGTACGGGCTGCTCCGCTTCGAGGCGGGCGTCCACCGTGTGCAACGGGTTCCAGCCACCGAGTCGCAAGGGCGTATCCATACCAGTGCTGCCACGGTCGCCGTGCTGCCTGAACCCGAAGAAGTGGAGGTCCAGCTTGACGCCAATGACCTCCGTATCGATACCATGCGCGCCGGCGGACCCGGGGGGCAGTCGGTCAACACAACCGACAGCGCCGTCCGAATTGTGCATCTCCCCACGGGGCTCACAGTGCAGTGTCAGGACGAGAAGTCTCAGCTCAAGAATAAGAACAAGGCCATGCGCGTGCTCAAAGCGCGCCTCCTTGCCCTTGAGCAAGACAAGGCTGCGGCCGAGGGCAATGCGGCACGGCGCGCCATGGTAGGTTCCGGCGACCGTTCGGAGCGAATTCGCACCTACAACTTCCCGCAAAACAGGGTCACGGACCACCGCATCAACCTGACGTTGTACAAGCTCGATGCCATTGTCGATGGCATGCTTCAGCCATTGGTCGATGGTCTCACCGCTGCGCTTCAGGCCGAGCTGCTCAAGCAGGAAGGTCTAGACTCGTGATGACCTTGGTCGAGGTCCTGCGGCGTACTGAGACCTGGTTTCGCGAGAGAGGCCTCCCCACGCCACGCCTCGATGCCGAGCTACTGCTCGGCCATGTGCTGGGTTTACCCCGCATGCAGCTCTACCTTCAGTACGACCGCCCCCTCGATGAGGCCGAGCTCTCGCGCCTCCGCCCGCTTGTACAGCAGCGTGGCCAACGTCAGCCCCTCGCCTACCTGACCGGCACGGTCGGCTTTCACAACATCGAGCTCTCGGTTCGGCCCGGCGTGCTGGTCCCACGGCCAGACACGGAAACCCTGGTCGAGGCTACGCTCCAACTTATGCGACCGCCAGATGGCGAGCCCATCTATGTCGCCGATGTCGGTGCTGGAAGTGGCGCGGTGGGCCTTGCCATCGCAGCAGCGCGCGAAGACACCCGTGTCTTTCAGACCGATGTCGCGCCTATCCCCCTCGAGGTCACGCGCGAGAATGTGCATCGCCTAGGTCTTGAGAAGCGCGTGGCGGTCCTGCAGGGCACCTTGCTGACCCCCATCCCGCTCGATCGTACCATCGACTGGGTCGTCTCCAACCCGCCCTACATCCCCTCTGCTGTCATCGAGACCTTGCAGCCCGAGGTCGCGCACCACGAGCCCCGCGTTGCGCTCGATGGCGGGCGAGATGGTCTGACGATCGTTCGAGCGCTGATCCGCTCCGCACGGGAACGCGCCCGCAAAGGCCTGCTGATGGAGATTGGCCACGATCAGAGCAACGAGGTGGCTCGACTCTTTGAACAAGGCGGCTTCGTGGACATTTCGCGCCACAAGGACCTTGGCGGACATGAACGGGTCATCTCTGGTCGCATCCCCAGCGTATAGTCCATCGCCGCTCCCGCTTCGTCGGCACGACTGACCAGGAGACCCATGCCACCACGCCTTCCAGCTTCCGGACAAGCGACCTTCGCATCCGTCGCAGCGCTCTGGAAGCACCGCATCAGCAGCACCCCCGATCTGCCGGCATTCCTCTGTCAGCGCGACGGACGCTGGGAGCCCATGACGTGGCGAGAGGCCGACCTCCAAGTCACCAGGCTCGCCAAGGGACTTCTGGCCCTTGGGTTGAAGGCTGGAGACCGCATTGCCTTGCTCGCAGACACGAGCACCGATTGGCTGTTGATCGATATGGCCATTCAGCTCGCGGGCGGTGCGACCACCACGCTGTTTCCACGGTCGCCGGACGCCCTTGTTCGACACATCCTCGAAGACTCCGGCGCTACAATCGTCATCGGTGGCACCCCCGAACAAGCCCTTCAGCTCTGGGAACAACGTTCACTTGCAGTCACCCATGGTGTCTGTCTTGCAAGACATGACCAAGAAGAGCCCATTCATGGGTGGCACCAGCTTGAGCAGCTCGCCTCAACCATCGATGATGCCGAGCTTGACGCACGCATCGCCGCACTACGCGGCGACAGCCTCGCGACGCTCATCTACACGTCGGGTACGACGGGCCTCGCCAAAGGTGTTCGCCTCTCCCATGACAATTGGGTGTACGCCACGGAGTCCATCGACCGGTTGAATCAAGTTCATCCCCTCGATGTACAGCTGCTGTTTCTTCCGCTGGCACATGTCTTCGCCAAAGTCTTGGGTGTCGCTGCCATCTCTCTCGGCATCACAACGGCCGTCGACGGACGTATTGAATCGCTTGAGGAGCTGCTAACCAGCGTCAAGCCCACCTGGTTGGGTGGGGTACCCCGCGTCTTCGAGAAGCTCGAAGCGCGTATTCGAAGTGCGGCCCGCGACAGCGGATGGTCACGCTTTCAGATGTTCAACTGGGCCGTGGGTGTGGGCAAAGAACTCGGTGAGCGCCGACGCTCCGGCAGGCGTGTCGGCCGACGTCTTCGCCTCCGACACGCACTCGCCGATCGCGTCGTGTTTCAGCCGATTCGGCAGGCCCTCGGAGGACGGCTTCGATTTGTCATCTCCGGCGCCGCTCCCCTTCCTCTAGAGACAGCGCTGTTCTTTGACGCGATTGGCATCACGATCTGCGAAGGCTACGGCCTCACGGAGTCTTCCGCCGCTAGCTGTGTGAACACGCCCGACGATGTGGTGTTTGGCACCGTAGGGCGGCCGCTGCCGGGATGTGAGCTCAAGATCGCTGATGATGGGGAGATCCTCTTGAAGTCGCGTGGCAACATGCTGGGCTACCACAATGCCCCAGACGAGACCGCGCGCATGTTCACGCAAGATGGGTTCCTGCACACGGGAGACATCGGTGTGCTCTTGCCCACAGGTCATCTGAAGATCACCGATCGCAAGAAGGAAATGTTGATCACGGCCAACGGCAAAAACATCGCACCACTTCTCGTCGAGGAGACTGTGCGAGGCGCTTGTGTGCTGGTTGAACATTGCGTGGTTGTCGGTGATGGACGGCACTTCTTGGCGGCTCTTCTCACACTGGACATGGACCAGACCGTTCGCTTTGCCCAGGACCAGAACCTTGTGTGGACCGAGCCGAACACGCTCTACAAGCACCCCGCGGTCCACGACGCGATTCAGCAGCAGCTGCGGGATGCCAACCGGACCCTGGCACCCTGGGAGCGCGTCCGCCGGTTCATCGTCCTCCCCCATCCGTTGACCATTGCGTCGGGCCATCTCACGCCATCGATGAAGGTGCGACGCAGTCGGGTGGCCGAAGACTATGCGAGCGACATCACCGAGATCTATGAAGGCGCGCGGACATCCAAGACCGCGTCGTGACCTTTGGCGACACCGTGAAACAGGATGTATCCATCAGCCTCGTTTCAGAAGCGTTATTCCGCCGTATTGACGACGGATGGTGACATGAGCTCCCGGATCAGGTCTTTCTATCGCCTGACACCCGACGAACGGTATGCAGCACTCATCGAGCAAGCTGGCGTACCCTCCGCGGTGGTGCAGTCACTCAAGGGTCCGGGACTTACCACCGGCATTGCCGACGGCATGGTTGAAAATGTTGTTGGAACCTACTCCCTTCCGAACGCCATCGCAGTCAATCTCCTCATGGATGGTCGTGACCGACTTGTGCCGATGGTCGTCGAAGAGCCCAGTGTTGTCGCCGCCGTCTCGAACATGGCGAGACTGACCCGTCTTGCAGGCGGCATCACCACCAGCAGTGACCCAAGTCACATGATCGGACAGGTGCATGTGCCCAACGTCGCCAACCCCGATGAGGTGTCGGACGTCCTTCGCGAGGCGCTCCCGCAGTTGACCGAGCTCGCCAAGCGGGTCCATCCAAGACTGACAGAGCGAGGAGGCGGCGTCCGGAGTCTCCGTGTTCGAACCGTTCGCTATGACGAGCCCGGGTTCCCTGTCGAAGACATGGTCGTCCTCGAATTCGTGCTCGATTGTGTCGACGCGATGGGCGCCAATATGATCAACACGGTCGCAGAGACGCTCGCTCCCCAGGTGGAGCAATTGACAGGAGCTTCGGTCGGTCTGCGCATCTTGAGCAACTTGGCCAGTGAACGTCTCGCGCGGGCCACATGTACCCTACCGTTTGCTGTTCTCGATAGTGACCCCGAGCATGGACGCCAAATTGCCGAGGGCATTGCTTCCGCCTGGAGATTTGCGTGGGCGGACCCATGGCGCGCGACCACGCACAACAAGGGCGTGATGAATGGCATCGATGCCGTTGCGCTCGCGACGGGCAACGACTGGCGAGCCATCGAGGCCGGCGCCCATGCATGGTGTTCACGGGACGGGACCTACCGCCCGATGACCACGTGGCGGGTCGCCGATGGCGCGCTCCACGGACACATCGAGCTTCCCATGCAGTTCGGCACCGTCGGCGGCACCCTTCGTGTCCATCCCCGAGCACGCGCAAATCTTGCGCTCGCCAACATCGACGGTGCATCCGATCTCGCACGTCTTGCCGTCGCTGTCGGGCTCATTCAAAACTTGGGTGCACTTCGCGCCCTCGCCACCGAAGGCATTCAAGCAGGTCATATGCGTATGCACGCCCGCAGTGTGGCCATCGGCGTGGGCGCGGAGCCCAGCGAGATCGGCGCCGTGGTCCATATGATGTGCAGCCAACAAGACTACTCCGCGACCTCTGCTGCCGCGGCCTTGACTGCCCTCCGGAACGCGCACTCATGAACCGTGTGGTCCGGGCCTCGGCGAGCGGGAAGCTGATCCTCGTCGGCGAACATGCTGTCGTGTACGGCCACCCCGCCCTAGCGTTCGCCGTCAGTCAGACCATGGATATCGCCGTCCACCCGGTCGAAGGGGCGTCACGGGTCACCAGCGCATTCGATGACCCACGGTGTACCGCACTTCTCCATCGTCTATTCGGAGCCGAGGGAGCCCACGTCGAGATCTCTACAGCCCTCCCCGTGGGGCGCGGCATGGGCAGCTCTGCAGCGCTCGCCGTCGCTGTGACCCGGGCTGCCCACGCCTGGCACCACCCCAACGCCGCTCCACTGACACCAGACGAGGTCTTTCAGCAGGCGCTCCCCATTGAGACGCTCTTCCACAACACTCCGAGCGGTCTTGATGTGGCCGTGTCCGCATGGGGCGGGGTTCTGAAGTACCAACGCGGAACACCCCCCATCCTCAAACCCCTTTGCCGTCCGCGGCTGTCGTTTGTTGTGCTCGACACCGGCCGTGTCGGGGTCACCTCCGAGTTGGTCCAACACGTCGCAGCGCAGCGGCCTGGAATCAACGCTCACCTTGAGCGTATTGGTGCGCTGGCCACCGAGGCGGAACGCCACCTTGAGAACCCGGTGGCCCTCGGCGAAGTTCTCACGGCTAACCAAGCCGAGCTACGAGCCATTGGTGTCTCGACACCACAGATCGACGCCTATGTCGATCTGGCACTCCAGCATGGGGCGCATGGTGCCAAGCTGTCCGGCGCTGGGGGAGGCGGTGTGGTCATTGCGCTCACCTCTGACCCGGAACCCCTTCTCCAGGCGGCGCATCAGCGTCAGATTGCCGCGTGGCCATGCTCCACCTCGGAGGTCGGATGAACTCCGCAACTGCGATCGCCCATCCAAACATCGCGCTCGTCAAGTACTGGGGAAAGCGCGACCTCACCTTAAATCTCCCGTCCGTCAGCAGTCTGTCCATGACACTGGACAGCTTCCACACCCGCACGACGGTGACGTGGGATGCACCGAGCGATGGGGTGGTGTTGAATGGACAACCGGCAAGCCCCAAGATCGCACGGCGTACGCTGGCCTTCCTCGACCGTATGGACTCGCGCCGTCCGCCGTGCCACATCGACACGCACAACACGTTCCCTACAGGTGCTGGGCTGGCCTCGTCGGCCTCCGGGTTCGCTGCCCTTGCCCTCGCCGCGAGCGCGGCACGTGGCGAGAAGCCGGACCGTCAACACCTCTCTGTGCTCGCGCGACAAGGCTCGGGATCAGCCTGTCGCAGCCTCTGGGGCGGGTTTGTGGTCTGGGACCGGGGTGAGCGTCCGGATGGCCTCGATAGCCACGGTCGTCCGCTGCCTGATGCCTCTACCTGGGATCTCCGCATGGTGGTCGCCATCGTGACCACGGGTCCGAAAGATGTGGGCTCCACCGAAGGGATGGAGCGAAGCCGGCTCACCTCCCCGCTCTACAGCACCTGGGTTGAACAGGCCGAATCCGATGTTCAAGCCGGCATCGACGCCGTTCACGCACGCGACCTTGAGGCCCTCGGACAGGTCATGGAGTCCAGCACCCTCAAGATGCACGCATCCATGATGACCTCGATCCCACCCCTCCTCTACTGGGCACCCGCCACCATTGCCTGCTTGCATGCGATCTGGCGCTTGCGTGCCAAGGGCGTGTCCGCGTGGTGCACCATGGATGCTGGTCCGCAGGTCAAGGTCCTCTGCCGTGCAGCAGACGTGCCCCAAGTGACGGCTGCGCTCGCAGAACATGCCGAGCAACTTCACGTCCTCGGACAGGGCGGCCCCGCTCGTCTAGAGCAGACTCCATGAGCCCGTTGCGGTTTGCTGCACCGGGCAAGGTCGTCCTTCTTGGCGAGTATGCGGTTCTGGACGGCTCTCCTGCCCTCGTCGCTGCAGTCCCGAGTGGCGTCTCGGTCTCTGTGACCTGGGATGACCAGCCGATGCAGATCGCCACGCCTCATGGAGACGACCGCTTCGTGCGGGCGGCGCTGGAGCATAGCGGCATCACGCGTGGGACCTGGACCTTTGCCGATCATCTCCCACCAGACACCTGTACCAAGCCCGGTCTTGGGGGATCTGCTGCCGCAACGGTTGTGGCTGTGTGGGCCGCCCACACCGTGCTGAATCGACGTGCGTCTCGCCATGAGGTGTTTGAGGCCGCCCGGACCGTTCACCACCAAGTCCAGGGCTCTGGCTCGGGCATTGATGTGGCGGCCTCCGTATGGGGCGGTGCGCTTCGCTACGCCATGCATCATGCCCCCGTCCCGATCCCCCCGTTTCCCGTCACCGTGGTGTGGTCTGGCGCCAGCGCAAAGACGGGCCCGCGGGTCGATCAGTACCGGGCATGGTCACCTCGTGAAGACTTCGTGGCTGCAAGCCGGCATGCCGTGATGCTCGCTGCCTCCGATCCCGTCGCTGCGGTTCAGCTCAACTATGACGCGCTCTGCACCATGGCTGCCGCTGCTGGGATCGCGTACCAGACCCCTGAGCTCGATGCCATTGTCCAGATCGCGCGTACACATGGCGGTGCAGCAAAGCCCAGTGGTGCGGGTGGCGGTGACTGTGCGGTGGCCACGTTCCGCGACGCCGAATCTCACCTTGCGTTTTGCCGCGAAGTGGCCCATGAAGGGTTCAGTCTCATCGCCAACACCATGGCGGCTGGCGTAGGCGCGCTGTAGCGATCACAGGGAGAACGATGTCGGGCAGGATTTCGGTCATTGGTGGTGATGGCATTGGCCCAGAGGTGATCGCCGAGGGCGTCAAACTCCTCCGCCACCTCAGTACACGCCACGACCTCGACTTGACGTTCCGCATGCTCGACCTCGGGGCCGAACGAACCCTTCGTGACGGCAGCACGCTTCCAGACGATGTGTTCGAGATCCTCCGAGATGACACCGATGCCATCTTTCTGGGTGCACTCGGCGATCCCCGAATCCCGGATCACAGACACGCGCGAGATATTCTCCTCGGCCTCAGGTTCAAGCTTGACCTGTTCGTCAACCTTCGCCCTGTCCGCCTGCTCCATGAGCGCTACGGCGTCCTCAAGGACAAGGGCCCCAACGAGATCGACTTCGTGGTGTTCCGCGAAAACACCGAGGGGCTCTACACTGGGGTTGGCGGCCAGTTTAAGCGCGGAACGCCAGATGAAGTGGCCATTGAGGCCGAGCTCAACACCTACAAAGGTGTCGCACGTATCATCCGAGAAGCCTTTGAGTTCGCTTCCCGCACCGGACGAGCGTCAGTCTGCATGTCCGACAAGTCCAACGCCATGCGCCATGGCCACGACCTCTGGCAGCGCGTGTTCTGGGACATTGCCTCCGAATATCCCTCCATCCGGGCGTTTCATCTCTATGTCGATGTCCTCGCGATGGAGATGGTTCGCGCACCGGAACAGTTCGACGTCATCGTGACCAACAACCTCTTTGGCGACATCATCACGGACTTGGGGGCACAGCTGCAAGGGGGCATCGGTCTCGCGGGAAGTGGCAACATCCATCCCGGTCGTGTGTCCCTCTTTGAGCCTGTCCACGGCAGTGCACCAACCCTTGCCGGACACGGCACCGCCAACCCTATCGCCACCTTCTTGACCGCTGGCATGCTCCTGGAGCACCTCGGGTATCCCGACTTGAATACTGACATTCAGTCCGGAGTGCAGCAATTACTCCACCGAGGTCAGGTGACACCCGAGCTCGGCGGCACCCTCACGACGTCGGCCGTTGGCGATGCACTGCTGGCATGCCTCGCCTGACCATTCCGCGTTCGACTGTCGCAGACAGCCGCCATACCGAGTAAGCTACCGCTCTGGTTGGAGGCGGCACGAATGGACGAGCATGATGTGATCCATGACTGGAACACGCAGCGTCCACACCAAGGCGACCGCTGGCGGACCATTGAGTTGCACGATGAGACCCTCCGCGATGGTCTCCAGAGTCCCTCGGTGGCCGACCCGTCGCTTGAGGACAAGCTCGCGATCGTTGAGCTGCTGTCCGAACTCGGTGTCGCATCCGCCGATGTGGGCCTGCCCGGTGCAGGACGTCGCGTGGCCGAGGACTCCTGCGCGCTGATCCAGCACATCGTCGATCACAAGCTCGAGATTCGACCATCACTGGCGGCGCGCACCCACCCCTCCGATATCCGACCATGCATCGAGATTGCAGAACAGACCGGCGCTCGGATCGAAGCCATGATGTTCTTGGGCACCTCGCCGATTCGGCTCTACACCGAAGGGTGGTCCGAAGAGCGACTGGAGTCCTTGACCCGCAACGCCATGCAGATGGCCACGGAGGGTGGTCTCATGGCCACCTTTGTGACAGAGGACACGACGCGCAGTCAGCCGGCCTTGCTGGAGCGACTCTTCACAGCTGCCGTCGAAGAGGGGGCCACGCGCCTTGTGTTGTGCGACACCGTCGGTCATGCAACCCCTGCAGGCACACGCGCACTGGTGTCATGGACTATCGACCTCCTGCAGCGGCTCGGCGTCCGCGAGCGCGTCGCAGTGGACTGGCACGGTCACGATGATCGCGGACTCTCCCTCATCAATGCCTTGGCAGCATCAGAGGCGGGCGCCGACCGTGTTCACGGCACCGTACTGGGTCTCGGTGAGCGCGTCGGCAACACACCCCTCGACCAGCTGATCATCAACCTCAAGCTTCACGGCGTTCTTCAGCGAGACATGCAGCAGCTCGCCGAGCTTGTTTACCGTGTCAGCGCTGCCACGGAACGCCCCATCCCCCTGGACTACCCCGTGTTTGGGGCAGACGCCTTCCGGACGGGTACGGGCGTCCATGCAGCAGCGGTCATCAAGGCCTGCACCAAGGGAGACCGATGGCTTCGTGACCGCATCTACTCCGGTGTTCCCGCAGAGTGGTTTGGTCGCGACCAAGAGATCACGGTAGGCCCCATGAGCGGCGCAAGTAATGTCCGCTATTGGCTCACCAGTCGAGGGTATACGGCTCCCGCCCCTCTGGTGGAGGCCATCCTGTCGGCGGCCAAATCCACACGGCGAATGCTTCGAGATGATGAAATTCTCGAAATTCGAGCTTCGCTTTCCGCCAAACCGTAGGCCGTCCCTACCGCGTGCGGTTCTCACGCGCACGATGAGCCTCTAGCCGTGCCTGAATCTCTGCGAGTTCTGAGTCGCCTCGCTCGAGCGCGCGCTGTTGCCGCATCAACAGCACAGCATGAAAGCAGAGCAGCAGCCCGACGAGAATGGCGACGCCCGGCATCTGTTCAAATCCTGGCAGCCCCCACGCGAGGATGACGCCGCCAATACACGCGTTGACCATCGCCAACAGTGCAAGCACAACACGGCTCGATCGGGGTGCCCGCTGGATAAGCTGGTTCACGCCCAACAGAATCACCAAGGCAAACAGCATGGCCGAGCCTTGGTCCAGCCCCTCCATGCCCATCATGCTGGCTCCAATGCCATATTGTCGATGAGCCTTGTTGAACCCAGATGGGCCGCGACCAAGATCCGAGCCGGCTTGTCGATGACGGTCAACGGCTGCAATGTCGTGGCATCGACAATCTGAAGATAGTCGACGGCATCTACATCGAGCCGCCGAAGCCCTTCGGCCGCGAGCGTCTCCACGCGACGCTCACCGCGCTTCACCATCTGGTCCACATGCGCCAGTGCCCGCGATAGGGACAACGCACGCTCTCGTTCGTCCGGAGACAAGTAGGTGTTGCGGCTCGACAACGCCAGCCCATCAGCTTCCCGAATGATGGGCGCACCCTGCACGTCAATGGCCAGTCCGAAGTCGCGTGTCATCCGGCGTAGCACCGCGAGCTGCTGGTAGTCCTTCTCTCCAAAGACCGCGATGTCTGCACGACTCAAGCCAAAGAGCCTCATCACGACAGTCGTGACACCATCAAAATGGCCGGGACGCTTGGCACCACAGAGCCCCGATGTCAGTCCTTGGACAGAGACCGTAGACGAGAAGTCATGGGGGTACATCGTCGTGGGCGCGAAGATCGCATCGACGCCTTCCTCACGACAGACTTCCACATCGGCGTCAAAGGTACGGGGATACGTCTCAAGGTCCTCTCCCTCGCCAAACTGAAGAGGGTTCACGAAGATGCTCACGAGGAGCACATCGCACTGCGGGCGTAGGTGGCGCATCAGACTTGCATGCCCAGCGTGAAGCGCACCCATGGTCGGAACCAAGCCAATCCGTCTACCTTCGCGACGATGGCCATCCGCCCACGCTGCGCACGCGCCTGGCGTGGTCAGTATCGCAGGCATCAGTACAGCTTGGCGAGCGGCTTGCTCGACGACCGCGGTGCGAAGCTGTGGGCGTCATCAGGAAACCGACGTCCGCGCACGTCTTCGGCAAACGTCTCGAATGCACCGACAATGTCACTCTGCAAGCTCGCATAACGCTTGACAAACCTCGGCTTAAAGCTGCTATCCATCCCGAGGATGTCGTTACAGACCAACACTTGGCCATCACACGACACCCCAGCGCCAATGCCGATCGTCGGGATGCTCAACCGCTCCGTGATCGATGCCGCCAGCGGTGTCGGCAGTCCTTCGAGGACAAGACAAAAGGCACCTGCCTGTTCCACGGCAAGCGCATCGTTCATGACGCGCTCAGCTGCAGCTTCGCTACGCCCCTGAACACGGAAGCCGCCCATGGCGTGGACCGACTGCGGCGTCAGCCCCACATGTCCGACCACGGGGATCCCTGCCTCGACAATGGCCTCGATGCTCTTGGCTACCCGCGCGCCTCCCTCAAGCTTGACGGACTGTGCGCGCCCTTCTTTCACCAAGCGCCCCGCGGCACGCAGGGCATCGTCCGCGTTGACTTGGAAGCTCATGAACGGCAGGTCTGCAGTCAGGTGGGCGCGCTGTAGGCCTCGGCTCACACATCGGGTGTGATAGACCATGTGATCGAGTGTCACCGGTAGGGTGTCCTCATGCCCTTGCACCACCATGCCGAGGGAATCCCCGACGAGAACCATGTCGACGCCCGCGAGGTCGACGAGACGTGCCATGGTCGCGTCATAGGCCGTGACCATTACAATCGGTTGGTTGTCGGCCTTCAGCTTACGAAGGTCCAACACACTGATCCGCTTCAAAGTGCCTCCAC
Source organism: Myxococcota bacterium (assembly GCA_049889515.1). GTDB lineage: Bacteria > Myxococcota_A > UBA796 > UBA796 > JBMHDG01. The sequence goes on along the minus strand of JBMHDG010000028.1, from coordinate 170,689 downwards.
ATGCACGCCGTGCGCGTGCAGCCTAGTCAAAGAGACCCAGTGCATCCTCCCGGTCTGAAACAGATCCAGGGGCTGGGTCCACTGTCCCGCCCGAGAGCGCGACATCGATCCGTCGAAGAATCTCATCCTGCGCCACTACAGAGCCCGAGTAGTCGAGCTGCTGGTTGTCCACATGTAGCACTGGGCAGTCTGACCATCGAGACCAGAGCTTGTGGTACCGACTACGAAGGTCATCCAAGTAGTCTCTGGTGATGTGGTGCTCGCCTGGCATGTTGCGACGCTTGATCCGCGAAAGCAGCACATCCGTTGGGGCGTCGAGGGCAATGACGAGGTCTGGCGTCGGAACCGACCGCCCCAGCATGGCTGAAAACTGGTCGTAGAGCCCAAGTTCTTCTTCGCTCAGCGTCATCTCTGCGAAGATCCGATCTTTGACGAACAGGTAGTCACTGACGACCCAGGGCTCGAACATCGAGATCTGACGAATGCGTTCCTGTTGGCGCCACCGCGTGAGCAGGTAGTACATCTGCACAGGCATCGCGTAGCGCTCTGGGTTCTCGTAAAAGGACTCGAGAAAGGGGTTGTCTTCGTGGGGTTCGAGGATGAGAGACGCCTGACGACGACGATGAAGCAACCGGCAGAGGGTCGTCTTCCCCACACCTATCAGCCCTTCAATCACCACAAACCGGTGCATACTTGCTCCTCGAACGAACGACCCGAAACCCTATTGGTTGGCCGCAGCCTCTGTACCTAGGGTCTCCAGCAACGCATTGACGTCCGTGGTTCGGAGGTCCATGCCTTCACCCGCCGGGACAAACAAGATGCGCTTGTCCGCCAAGGCCTGCGCAAGGCGTCGCTTGACCATGATGCGACCCCCTGGCCCCGACATGGCCTCCACCTGCGACCGAATGCCTTCCGCGCGGGCCGTCATTTCCGCACGGATGGCCTCGGCGAGCTTCTGGCGCTTGTAGAACTCAGCATCTGCTTCCAACCGTCGCTTCTCTGCAGCACCAAGCGCAGCGGCCACGACCTTCCGCGACTCACCTTCTGCCTGCTTACGGTCGGCCACATAGGCCTGTCGCGTCGCCGCAGTCTCGGAGCGAATCCGCTCTGCCTCTTGCTCGGACAGCTTCTTGTCGCGGATGATCTGCTCATACGTGTCGTTGAATCGATGCTCACCCAGCTGGATCTGATCGACCAAGACACCTTCTTGTTCGAGCACCATGTTCAGCCGAGCTCGTGCCTCTTCGGCCATCTCATAGCGGCGCTCTGCTTGGTAATAGGCCTCGGAGGACAACTGGTTGAGCACGTCACGAAGAATCGAACGGCTGACGGGCCTCACCAACTTCTCTTCGACGGCATCGGTCGTGGCGCCGACAAAGCGCTGCAAGTAGGGCGCACGATCAGGGATAATCGACCACTGAACCGTCACATTGACACTTACGTCATTGCCGTCAATCGTCTTGAATCGGATGGAATCGTCACCTCTGCCATCCGAGTTCTCACGCTGCATCACCAAGGAGCGCACATTCACTTCATAGGTGTTGTACGTGTGAATCGCGTTCAGAAAGAACTGCGTGGTGCCAGGGGGCTGCACCTCTAGCTGTACCCCTCTCGCACCGAGCACGCCGACTTGGCTGGTGCGTACACCCACTTGTGTCGACTCGGTCGTATGCGTACATCCGGTGAGCAACACCACCCACACCGAGACCGCGGCCAATGAGCGATTCATCAGAAACCCTCCGCGAGTTCGTCGAGGTTCAATGGGTTGACACCACTCTCGCCGTTCGTCGGCAACATGATCACCTCCACCCCGTCGAGTGAGCGTGCCATCTCAATGCCTACGAGATGCTCCGCACCATCAGCCTTCAGTGCGTCATTCTCCATACGGGTGCCCTCGGCACGTGCCAACGCAACCAGCTTGTCGCCCTCCGCAAGACGTTCCCGATAGTACAGGTCCGCGTCAGCCGTGATCCGTGCGGCTTCGGCGAGGCCACTCTCCGTCTCGACGTCGACGGAGGCCTGACCTTCGGCCTCCACCTGCTTGAGCACCGCCATGCGGTCTGCAGCCGACTGATCGGCCTCATTCTTGTACTTGAGCTGGTCCTGGATCTTTCGCTGCTCAATGGTCTGCTGGTACCTTGCGTCGTATCGGTATTCACGCACGGTCACACCCCAGACCTGTAACCCCCAGTCCGCGAGATCCGCCTGCAACGCCTGACGGGCCTGCTCGACCTTCTCCATGCGCAGTCGGTCATTGTAGAAGTCTTCGGCATTCAGGGAGCCTAGGGCTTCGCGTAGGCTCTTGTCCGCACGGGTCTGCATAATGTCTGTGTCAAACAATCGGCCCGGTCCAATACGGGTGAGCGCGATGTAGGGATCGATGACCCGGTACAAGATCGTCGCATCAACCTCGACCTGGTACCCCTCGGAGGTCTGAATCCGAATGGAACCGGTGCGGGAGTAGTCCTCTCCCATGATGGACTTCGCGACGTTCCGCTCTCGATCGTTGAAGTCGAGCGTCTGTAGGTCGGATGGAAAGACGATCAGCTCTTCGATTCCAGGCAAGACGACATGCCACCCTGGACCATACACCTCACCTTCTTGAACACCCGGCTGCAGACCAAAATAAACCTGTTTGACGGCAAACTGATCCGGCTCAATCTGCACCGAAAACGACCATGCCATGCCCACAAGACTGACCATCAACGCCACGACCAGCGCCGGCACCGAGCTACGTTCATGTGATGATGGAGCGGTCCGTGTATCCGTCATCCAAGTCTCCCACGCCTATTGGCCTCACGCCCAACCGCATAACCGGCCGTCCGGCGTGATCGAGGTCTCTTCCCGTTGAGGAATGACCGTCGATGATGCCCGCCGCGACAACTCAGAACCCGCTTGACTTTGGCGGACCTCAACATTACCTGCGCGGGCGCGCTGCCGTCACGTCTCACAAGGCCGCCGGCACGCCATGGGCGATTAACTCAGTGGGAGAGTGCCACCTTCACACGGTGGAAGTCACTGGTTCGAACCCAGTATCGCCCACTCCACGACCCCGGTCCGCTCTGCGGTCCGGGGTTCTTGGGTTTTAGGTCGGCGGGCCTGAATGGTCTAGGGCGGCCAAGTGCTCCGACGCGCGTCGATACATCCACCACCCTGCCGCAGTGGTGGGGGCCGAGAGCACCACGAACAGGGCCCCAATCACCCTCAACCACAGCGGCTCAAAGACCTGAATGAAGGTCAGACCGCTCACCAGCAATGCCAGCCCAGTGCGAAGCGTCGCGAGGAATGTCCGTCGGTTCGCAAGAACCGTACGCTCAAGCGCCAGTCGATCACGCAATGGCAGCTGTGTCATCGGCACTCCAGAACGCGACGTCGGGGCTTGGCATCGCACGAGTTGTGGGTAGCCTAGGGCATGACACCACGCACCGCGATCCCTGTGCAATTTCGAGCGCTCCCCCCCACCACGCTCCGTGGGCTTGTGGGTCTCAATCTCCTCGTGTTCGTCCTCTGGACCTTCGTCGGGTCCGACACCGATCCCCTGTACACCTGGGCGGAATCAAATCTCCTCGTCTCGGGCACGCTGTTGGCCGATGGACGGATATGGACGCTTCTTACATCCGGATTCAGTCATTTCGGCCTTACACATCTCCTGTTCAACATGTACGCCCTGTGGCTCTTCGGACGCGATGTGGAGACCATCGCCGGTCATCGTGGCATGGTTCATCTTTATGTTCTCGGAGCTGTCGTCGCATCGCTGACCCATGTCATGACCCAATGGATCATGGGAACCGATGTGCCGGCACTCGGCGCCTCGGGCGCCGTGATGGCGATTGCCGTCGCGCATGCCGCACTGTTCCCCATGAGACGCGTTGCCGTCTTCTTCTTGATCCCCATGCCCCTCTGGTTGGCCGTCGCAGGGTTCATCTTCCTCGACGTCGCAGGTCTCGCGTCGAACAGTGCTGACGGTGTGGCCCATGGTGCCCATCTCGGTGGCGCCGTCGCTGGATGGGTCTACTTTCGCCAAGTGCTAAGACCAAGGGTCGCCAAAGCCTTTCGACGACAATGGGGCTTTTCAGTCCCGCCCCGATGAGCCGCTCCTCGTCCGACGGCGCACAAACCACGCGAAGAGGTCATGAAACCGCTGCGGCATCCAGCGCTTGACATGCCAGAGCGTCCAGCCGTCTCGCATCGGAAGAGAATACAGACGCCCCCGCCGCGCATCTCGAAGCACGCGCACTGCCACATCGTCCGCCTGCACCCCACTCTGCTTCATCGCTCGACGCGCCAGGCCAAAGACCCCCATGTTGGGCGCACGAGCGGTACTCAGAAGGTTTGTCTCGAAGAACGTGGGGCATGCCACCGTGACACCGATGTGGGTGCCGCGTGTCTCCTGGTACAAGGTCTCGGAGAGTGCCACCACGCCGGCCTTGCTGACGTTGTACGCCCCCATATGTCCACCGCACAACAGCCCGGCAGCGCTCGCCACATTGATCAGAATACCCCGGCCCTGCGTACGAAAGTGTGGCATCACGGTATGTGATCCCCAGATCACACCGCGAAGGTTGATGTCGAGCACCCACGTCCAGTCCTCGACGGGGGTTTGTCCCACCTGCCCCGCCACAGCCACACCAGCGTTGTTGATCCAGAGGTCGCACTGTCCGCCGGCGGCTACCGCCATCTCGAGCAGCCGTTGATGGCTCTCGGGTTGCCGAACGTCGAGCTGGACCCAGCTCACCCCCTCCAATGAAGCGTCCTCGTCGGACGGCGCATGAACATCTCCCACGATGACATGGACACCCTCGCGTCTCAGCGCACGCACGAAGGCGCGGCCGAGACCACTCACGCCACCCGTGACCACGGCGACGGCCTGACGAGGACTCACGGCAGCGCCTCCACCCAGAGCGTGACGTCCGATGCGCGTGACCCTGAAGACGACGCCTCTGCAACCCGAATCTCGACCCGTTCCTTCGCGAGCAGGGTGACGTCCGCCTGCGCCGGTCCACATACGAGCCAATCCGTTTCACACGGACGGTGAACGCTCACATCAAACGCGCCATCACTGCTCGCCGCCCGAAAACGGTAGGTTCCTGCCAGCGGCGCGATCCATGAAAACCAACGTTCCCCGACCACCACCCCCGTCGTGTCGCAGGACTCCGGGACAGCCACATCAGCCCCCGTAGGTCCACCGGCGTACACCTCACCGAGCGCACTCCCCAATGAAGCGGTGAGGCCGGGCCCCGTCGTCTCCTCGATGCTCAAGGACATGACGCCAAAGTCGGTCTCGTTAAAGCCGTCCACCACGAGCAAGAACCCCTCACCCGCCGACTGGGCGCGAAGCCGCATCTGGCTGAACAGGTTCTGCGCACTCCCCGAAGACACAATGTCATCGTTGCAGGCCAACACCTCGCCGTCGCATGCGCTGTATGCATAGAGGACGGTGTCGTTGAAGCTCTCGGGCGTACCCGTCGTGGGTTGCGTCGTCAGTTCGAAGCAGCCGCTGGTGGGGGCAACCCACGCCAGTGAGACATCACGTCCACCCTCCGACGTCGCCGAACAGGTGGGGTCGTAGTTGTCACCGTATCCCTTGGTATTTCCTGCCCATGCCGCTGCACCAACGTTGGAACCGATGTCGAGCTCGGCGCACGTCAAGTCGGCAGGTTCAGGCCCGGGCTCGGGCAGCAGAGCGGTGTCACCCGTGTCCGATTCCGTGTCTTTCGGAGGCACCACGTCCGGTTCAAGGCCACCGGTCCGATCGGTATCGCCCACGTCGGGTGGCGTCGTATCGTCAGCTGGTACATCCACGAGGTCATCGTACGCATCATCGAGTTCCTGCTGCGTCAACCAGCAGGAACAAAGCAAGAGCAGCGATCCAAGTGCAACCAAACGAGCCAACGTCCTTCCCCCACCCGCGTCCGACATAACAGGATCACGGAACAGTCGAAGTCGTCAGTCGTTTGGGATAGGCTGCTCGCAGGGAGGCCATCATTCAGCCGGACCAACTGACCGCCGTCGCCATCTTCGTGCGGGTCGTCGACGAGCGAGGATTCTCTTCGGCGGCACGGGCCCTTGGCCTCTCGACCTCATACGTCAGCCGACAATTGTCCGCACTCGAGTCACGGCTGGGCGTGCGCCTCCTGAATCGTTCGACACGGCGCCAGAGCCTTACCCCCGTCGGCGCGCTGTTCTATCGAAATTGCTCGAGCATTCTAGCCCAACTCGAAGAGGCCGAGCTCGCGGTCACCCAGCTTCAGACGGTGCCACGCGGACTGCTGCGGATCTCCGCACCCGTCACGTTCGGCGAGCGCTTTGTGGCACCGGTGTTGGCACAGTTCATGGCTGATCATGAACAACTCGAAGTCGAGCTGCAGCTCGAAGACCGCGATGTCGACCCCAACGAGGGAGGCTTTGACCTCGTGATTCGGGCGGGCATGGGTGCAAATGGTGTTCCCGGGCTGCTGGACCACCACATATGTCCGATGCGACGCGTCCTTGTGGCGCGACCAGAATACCTGCACGAGCGGGGCGTTCCGCATGACCTCAATGAACTCGAAGGTCACGCCACCTTGGCGTTGAGCAGTAGCAATACGGATGCCGTGTGGGACCTCGAAGCCCATGGCGTACCCGTCAAACAGGCCGTCACCCCCGAATTTCAGGCAAGCTCGAAACGGGCGCTGCGCCTTGCGTGCCTCGCTGGTCGTGGCATCGCCTTCCTCCCCGATTGGTTGGTAGGCATCGACTTGAAGCACGGTCATCTGGAGCAGGTCCTTCCGCATGTCTCGGGGCCAACACCCGGTGTGTTTGCGGTCTACCCCGAGCACAAACACCTCTCCGCCAGGGTCCGTCTCTTTGTGGCCTGTATGGCCAACAGCTTTACGGAAGGTCCGGACTGGGCGATTGACCCGCTACCGAGCCCGAATGACGAACCACCGACGGATCATCCGTGATGAGACCGTCGACCCCCCAGGCCAACAGCTGTTGAGCCCGGTCCTCCGTGTTGACCGTCCACGGAATGACCCTCACCCCGAGTTGGTGAGCACGAGCGACCTCGTCCGCAGACAACGTCTCATGGTCGGGGCTCCAGATCTCACACCCAAACGCCGCGACCATCTCCGGGATGCCAGCGAACGTCTCGGGCTGTAGGCCGTTGAGCCAAGGACTCCCCGGCTCGGTAGTCGCGGCTTCCGTAAGGCAGGCCACCTCGACCCAGTCACGGAGCGGTGCCAGGGTACGCCAGTCGAAGCTCTGTACAGTCACGCGCTCCCGAAGCCGTGGGTCCGCCAGCGACTGGGTGAGTGCGTTCACAAAGGCGTCCACCGACGCTGACGTGTCGGGATCCTCCGGCGACAGCTTGGTCTCGATGTTGAACCGCACCGTGCCGGACAGCGCGAGGACATCCCCGAGGGTGGGTATCCCCACACCATCGATGGCCTCACGTCTCGGCCAACGCCCTGCCTGCACGTCATTCGGTGCAATGCGTCCCACGTCCACCTGCCTGAGCTCGCTCCACCGCAGGGAGCGAACCGGCTCCGGACGCGCGATCCATGCCCCATGCCTCCGCGCGAGCCATGGCTGGAGCGCGCGGTCGTGATGCACCACGAGCACATGGTCACGGGTCAGAACAAGGTCGAGTTCGAGCGTGTCGACGCCCAAACGCAGCGCATGCTCGAAGGCTGGGAGCGTGTTCTCGGGACGTAAGGCGCGACAGCCTCGGTGACCCTGCAGGTCAAACTCGGAACCCCAGCTCAACCCTACCCAGATGGCAAGCACCCACATGCTGCCTCCGGCGTGCAGACATCAATCGAACGCGATCCAGTCGACCTCAATCTCGAAGGGACCATCCTCGAACAACTTACTGATGATCTCGAAGTGGTGCACTTCTTTCAAGTTTGACGGCGCGATAGTCTCGCCCGTCTCCGTCGGGTATCCGCCTTCAAACGCATACTCCTTGAACTCGGAGAAGGGAATCTCGAGCGTATGCCACCCGTCGTCTGGCACGTCGAGGTCAGCCTTAAACTGCGATTGGAAGAACAGAGGTTTGTCGGCGATCACGAAGCTGAACGGCTGGCCGGTGTTTCGCATGTGAATCAACAACCGGCTGTACTCGCGAAGATCGGTCTGATCCGCCTCGCTGCGCACACTGGTAAACCCGCCGTTGCTGTCCGTGGAGACAGCCCCCTCAAACATGAGCGTCTCATCCGTGTAGGTCACCGAGGCTTGGCTCACGCCCCCCATCACGGTGTCATTGACCGCCGTCCACGTGGTGTCTCCCGTGCTACCAAGGTCAATCACCATCGCGTCGGCGCTGTACAGGGGGACGTCCACATCCGCCGTGTCCTCGACGTCCACTTCACCACATCCCACGAGTAGCGCTCCACCCAGAAGCATCCAACGGTACGCCATGCCGACCTCCATCACGCGACCATCGTAAGGCGTGTCTGCCGCACACCGGCCGATGGTGACGTCTGAAGACCTGACAGCGCTCTGATGTCTCGAGGTGTTCAACACATCGAGCAATGCCGTGGCTTTTCTGCTACAACCACCCACGCGAGGAGACCACCATGGGCTTGGGTCATCACCTGTCGTTGTCGCTCACAGGCGAGATGTGGAATGACATTCTGCGCTCCGCCCTGCCGGTGCGGATCGTGGATGGCGAGTTCGACCTTGCCTCGGGTGCACGATCCGTCCTTGGCCAGCTCGAAGTCAAGCGACGGGTAACGCACCTCCTCGAAGACCAGCGCACGCCTGCACCCGTTGCTGCGGCGGGACGGCGTCTTCGAGACCTCTGGCGTGACCAACGCGGTCGAGTGTATGACCGCCTCCAGCAGCTTGTCCGCGTCGAGGGCGAGTGGAATGTCGAGGTCGATGACATTGGCACCGAGGTCACCTACGGCCAACAGCGTGTCGACGCGGATGCGTGGCTCAAGGCCACGGCGTCTGGTCACATCACCTTTCTCGCCGACAACGTTACCGTGCCGTTCACCATCGAGAAACGGGTGGGTGCCAGCGTCGGGCTCAACCGCATCCGCTACAGCTCGGAACAAGAGGCGGTCATCGGCAACTTGCAAGACCTCGCGCTCCACCTCGGAGACGGGACGGTGCTGCAGCTCATGTCTCGCCTCATCGAGTATGGACTCGAGCAACAAGCACCGTTGGCCGAGCCCGTCCAAATCCTAAAGCGGGACCAGATCGCCGGTCTGGTGGCCCCCCTCGGCGGGTCCCTCCAGCTGGAGATGGGTGTCGATGACCTTCAGCTTGATGTCAACGATGACGAGATGACGCTGAAGGTTCGATTTGGTGTGACCCGAGCCACGCCCGATCGACAGATCGGGGCCAAAGGCCAGGGTCCAAACGCGGGGTAGCAGCGCTACCCCAAGCGTCTCAGAACAGCTCGGTGCTGCGGAAGAAGTACGCGACCTCGATCGCGGCATTCTCGGCGGAGTCTGAACCGTGCACGGCGTTCTCACCGATGCTGTCCGCGTAGAGCTTACGAAGCGTGCCCTCTGCGGCCTCTGCGGGGTTCGTCGCGCCCATGATCTCACGGTTACGCGCGATGGCATTCTCACCTTCGAGCACCATCACCACACATGGGCCAGAGGTCATAAAGTCGACCAGCTCGCCAAAGAAGGGTCGTGCCGCATGCACAGCGTAGAATCCCTCTGCTTCGGGGCGGGAGAGGTGCACCTTGCGCACACCGGCGATCTTGAGGCCCTCCTCTTCGAAGCGGGCGATGATCTTACCGATCAGGTTCTTGCCGGTGGCGTCTGGCTTGATGATGGAAAGCGTACGCTCGATTGCCATGGGTTCCTCCAGTGTGGCCGGGCGCTGTAATGAGGTGGACGACGACAAGCCATGCGTGTCACCAAGAAAACACCGCTCTAACGAAGAAGGCCCAAGTTCCATGGCGGAACTCGGGCCCAAGGTTCATGGTGAACGGGTTTACCGATCAGCCGAGAACCTCCTTCATGCGCTTGCCCATCTCGGCAGGCGACCGCACGATGTGGACGCCTGCCGCGGACATGGCCGCAAACTTGGACTCCGCCGTGCCCTGACCGCCAGAGATGATGGCGCCCGCGTGCCCCATCCGACGACCCGGAGGGGCCGTAGCACCGGCGATAAAGCCAACGATAGGCTTGCCATTCCAGTTGGCCTCCAGCCATGCAGCCGCCTCTTCCTCAGCCGTTCCTCCGATCTCACCGATCATAATGACGGCCTCGGTCTCTGGGTCGTCCCGGAAGAGCGTGAGCACATCGATGTACTTGGTGCCAATGATGGGGTCACCACCGATACCCACGCAGGTGGACTGCCCCAAGCCAACGGCAGAGAGCTGACCGACCGCCTCATAGGTCAGCGTGCCAGAGCGTGAGAGCACGCCCACGCTGCCCTTCTTGTGAATGTGACCGGGCATAATGCCGATCTTGCACTCTTCAGGCGTGATGACGCCAGGGCAGTTCGGTCCGACGAGGCGGGTTCGCTTACCCTCCATGAACCGGGCCACAGAGATCATGTCACGAACCGGCACGCCTTCGGTGATGCAGATCGCGAGGTCGAGATCTGCAGCGACACACTCAATGATGCCGTCTGCTGCGAAGGGCGGAGGTACAAAGATGACGCTCGCATTGGCACCTGTCTGAGCCTTGGCCTCTTCCACACTATCGAAGACAGGCACACCCTCAAACGTGGTGCCGCCCTTTCCGGGAACCACACCGCCGACGACCTTCGTTCCGTAGGCCATCATCTGCGATGCATGGTAGCCACCCGACTTACCGGTGATGCCCTGCACGATAACGCGCGTGTCCTTGTTTACGAGAATGGACATTTCAGGCCCCCTTCACTGCTGCGACAATCTTGTCGGCTGCTTCATCGAGGTTGGATGCTGGAATAATGGCAAGGCCAGAATCAGCGAGGATCTGCTTTCCGAGGTCGGCGTTGGTGCCTGAGAGCCGACAGACGAGCGGCACCTCGAGCCCCACCTCTTTGACGGCGCCAATGACGCCCTTGGCGATGACATCGCACTTCATGATGCCACCGAAGATGTTGACCAAGATGCCCTTCACGGAAGGGTCTGCGGTGATGATCCGGAAGGCGGCTTCCACCTGTTCTTGACCAGCGCCACCGCCCACGTCGAGGAAGTTGGCAGGACTTGCGCCCTTGAACTGGATGATGTCCATCGTCGACATCGCAAGACCCGCACCGTTGACCATGCAGCCAATGTTGCCATCGAGCTTGATGAAGGACAGGCCATACTCACTGGCCTCGATCTCGGTGGGATCTTCTTCGTGGATGTCACGCATCGCGGCGATGTCCTTGTGCCGGAACATCGCATTGCCATCCATGTCCATCTTGCAGTCGAGTGCAATGAGATCGCCCTGCTCGGTCAGTACGAGGGGGTTGATCTCCAGCATCGAGCAGTCAAGCTCCATGTAGGCCTCATAGAGGCTCGTGAAGAAACGCCCTGCTGCGCGCACGGCCTTCTTGTCGGTGATCCCGAGGCCCTTGGCCAGGGCCCGAGCCTGAAAGCCCGTCATGCCGATGGCACTGTCCACATGCACCTTGAGGATGGCATCCGGGTTGCTCTCGGCCACATCCTCGATGTCGACCCCACCCTCGGCGGACGCCATGAAGAGCACCTGGTTGTTGGAGCGGTCCAACAGAACCGAGAGGTAGAACTCACGCGCGATGTCGCACGCCTCGGTCACGTACACCGTACGCACCATCTTCCCTTCGATGCCTGTCTGCTTGGTGACCAGCGTCTTACCGAGCATAGCCGATGCCGCCGAACGCACATCATCGATGGTTCGGCAGAGGCGAACGCCTCCCTTGCCCGCAGCATCCTCACCGCGGCTGGCCTTCGCGATCTCGTCAGCCGAGACATCTTCGGCGAAGCGTCCCTTGCCTCGTCCACCTGCGTGGATCTGGGCCTTCACCACAAAAAGGTCAGCACCGATTGCTGTAGCCGCTGCTACCGCCTCGTCCGCTGTGGTTGCCGGTGTGCCTGGAAGGATGGGTACGTTGTACCGTCCAAGCAACTCCTTTGCCTGATACTCGTGAAGCTTCATGGTCTCCCCATGGTGTACGCCGACACACCGTGCCGGCTCTGGGCCTCAAAACACGAATGCCGACCAGAACGGCCGGCACCAAACCTATGGATGAAAGAACAATGGGCGCCACGCACCCGAGCACGCCCCACGTGGGCATGACACCGCAGGGCGCCATCCCGAGAGGGTGCAAGAGCGGCGCAGCTCACGCCCATCAAATGTCGCGCTTCGGCTGTTGCTCAGCCACAAACTTCGGACGGTAGATCGGCGCGCCGCGACCATTCCGGAAGTTGACTCGCTCATCGACAATCTGGGCAGCGATACCCGAGATGCGGGAGAGGCCGAACAACACCGTGTAGTAGTTGCTATCTGTCAGGCCCACAGCGTTGAGCAGCGAGCCCGAGACGGCATCGACATTGGGGTAAGGATTGGAAATCTTCTCGACCTCCGACAGGACCTTCACGGCCACCTTGCGGAGTGAGCGAGCGGTGGCGAACAGGGGGTCATCGGGACAGATCGTCTCACCGAGCGCGTACTGAATGGTCGCCCGGGGGTCTTCTGCGCGGAGCACCGCGTGCCCGAAGCCGTAGATTTTGTCGCGGTTGGCCAGCGCATCACGAATGAAGGCCTCCACCCGGTCTTCATCCGAGCTGCCGACCTTGCGAACGAACTCGAGGCAGTCTTGGTTGGCACGGCCATGCAAGGGACCCGAGAGCGCCAGCATCGCGGCGGTGAGGCTCGAGAAGATGTCCGCGTGGCCGGACGCTACGGCCTTACCCGTAAAGGTCGACAAGTTGCCGCCGCCATGGTCCATGTGGAGGATGTAGAACGTGCGCAGCATCTGGGTCAGCTTGGCGGGATCAGCACCCGGCACGCCTAGCATCTGCACAAAGTCTTCAATCAATCCGAGGCTGCTGTCCGACGCAATGGGGTCACCCCATCCCGAACGCAGCCGGAAGATGGCAGCCACCAGCTCTGGTGCGCGCGCCACCAAGTTGAGCGCGTCTTCACGCCAGTCGCCGGTCTTTGTGGTCATGCCCAACAACAACAAGCCGCTGGCCAACCACTCCATCGGGTGACCATCACGGGGAAGCTTCGTCAGCCCATCGAGCACGGCCGCCGGCACGCCTCGACGCGCCTTAAGGTCGGCAGAGAATGTGGCGAGTTCAGTCTGCGTCGGCAGTTCTTTGTGGAGCAGCAGGAAGACCACGGCCTCTGGCTCGAGTTGAGCAAGGTGCGCGATGGGATACCCGACATAGGAGACGCCGGTCTGCGGATCGACCCTCGATGTTCTACAGGTTCCCACGGGAAACCCACGAAGACCCGTATTGAGATGGCCTTCAGTGATCGTAAACAGGCCTTCGGCGTCTGACATTGCGCCTCCACGTAACGCAGGGCGCCTAATAGTCAGTAGAGGTCACCGGATCAAGCGTCGATCTCCTCCGAAACACAAGCCCCACAACATCGGTGACTGGCCCATGCTCTCGGACCCCTATCGATGGGTCAATGCGCTGGATACAAGGTCACGATTGAGCCGTGCGATGAACTTGATGCCGATGCCCTTCGGGCAGGCGGCCTCGCACTCACCGTGGTTGGTGCACCCACCAAAGCCCTCGTCATCCATCTGCTCGACCATACGCGATACACGCTCGAGCCGCTGCGGCTGACCTTGTGGAAGCTTACCGAGATGACTCACCTTGGCCGACGTGAACAGCATCGCGCTCGCATTCGGACAGCTGGCCACACACGCGCCACAGCCGATGCATGTCGCAGCATCGAATGCCTCATCGGCCTCATCCTTACTGATAGGCATCGCGTTCGCATCCGGGGCAGAGCCCGTTCGCGCCGTGATGTAGCCACCCGCCTGAATGATGCGGTCAAAGGCTGAACGGTCGACCATGAGGTCTTGGACCAATGGGAAGGCACTGGCTCGCCAAGGCTCGATGGAGATGACGTCTCCGGCCTTGAACGACCGCATGTGCAGCTGACACAGCGTGGTTCGCTTGCCCGGCCCATGCGCCATGCCGTTCACCACTGCACCGCAGGACCCACAGATACCCTCACGGCAGTCGTGATCGAAGGTAATGGGTCGCTCGCCCTTGGATTCGAGCTGCGCATTGATGACATCAAGGAGCTCAAGGAAGGACATGTCCGGCGACACTTCGATGTCCTTGAAGTCCTGAAACGCACCCTTGGCCTCGGCATTGGCTTGGCGCCAGATTCGGAGGGTGACCTTAAACGTCGTGCTCGGTGTGGCGTTCACTTGTAGCTCCGCTGGCTAGGCTTGACGTAGTTGAACTCGAGAGATTCCTGGTGGCGGTTCGGAACCGCATCTTCACCGGTGTACTCCCAGATAGCGCCGTGGCAGAAGTCCTCGTCGTTACGGAGGGCCTCGTTCTCGGCAGTCTGGTATTCCTCGCGGAAGTGCGCCCCGCAGGACTCTTCGCGTGTGAGCGCGTCACGACACATGAGCTCGCCGAACTCGAGGAAGTCGGCCACCCGGCCCGCGCGCTCGAGTGCTTGGTTCAGCTCCGCACCCGTGCCCGGCACGTTCACCTCGGCCCAGAACTGCTCGCGAAGCTTGGGGATCTCTTCGATAGCCGACTCGAGACCCTCTTTGTTCCGTGCCATACCGCACTTGTCCCACACGATCTTGCCCATCTCTCGATGGAACCAATCGGCGGACTTCGTACCGTTGACTGCGAGGAGCTTCTCGTTGCGTGCCACAGCTTCTCGCTCGACATCGGAGAACGCCGGATGGTTGACGTCTGCAAAGCCACCCTTCTCGCCAGCGAGGTAATCGCCGATCGTGTACGGCAGCACAAAGTAGCCGTCCGCCAACCCCTGCATGAGCGCACTCGCCCCCAGACGGTTGGCGCCATGGTCGCTAAAGTTCGCCTCACCGATCGCATACAGACCGGGAATCGTGGTCATCAGGTTGTAGTCAACCCAGAGGCCGCCCATCGTGTAGTGGGAGGCCGGATAGATCTTCATCGGTGTCTTGTACGGCGACTCACCCGTGATGCGCTCGTACATCTCGAACAAGTTTCCATACCGGTCGGTGATGGACTTCTCACCGACGCGCTGGATGGCATCGCGGAAGTCGAGGTAGACGCCCGAGCCCCCAGGGACCACCGTCTTTCCAGCATCGACCATACGCTTGGCGGCGCGACTGGCGACGTCGCGCGGTACGAGGTTGCCGAAGGTCGGGTAGATGCGCTCAAGATAGTAGTCGCGCTCGTTCTCTGGAATCTCATTGGGATTCCGAAGGTCGCCTGCCGCCTTGGGAACCCAGACGCGGCCGTCATTTCGCAGTGACTCACTCATCAGCGTCAGCTTGGACTGGTGCTCGCCGCTCTGAGGGATGCACGTGGGGTGAATCTGCGTGAAGCAGGGATTCGCGAACCCTGCGCCACGCTTGTACGCGCGGTAGGTCGCCGTGACGTTGCAGCCCTTCGCGTTGGTCGCGAGGTAGAACACGTTGCCGTACCCACCAGAGGCCAACACCACGGCATCGGCGGCATAGCGCTTCATCTTGCCCGTGAGCAGGTCACGAACCACGACGCCCTTGGCCTTGCCGTCGATGAGCACCACATCGAGCATTTCGTGGCGCGGGTACATCTTGACCTTACCCGCAGCAATCTGCTCTGCGAGGGAGCTGTACGCACCAAGGAGGAGCTGCTGCCCCGTCTGGCCGCGCGCGTAGAACGTTCGCGACACCAATGCGCCACCGAAGGAGCGGTTGGAGAGCTGCCCGCCGTAGTCACGGGCAAAGGGAACGCCCTGCGATACGCAGTGATCGATGATGTCAACACTGACCTGCGACAGCCGGTAGACGTTCTGCTCACGCGCGCGAAAGTCTCCGCCCTTCACCGTGTCGTAGAACAGCCGGAACACGCTGTCGCCGTCGTTCTGGTAGTTCTTCGCTGCGTTGATGCCGCCCTGCGCGGCGATCGAGTGCGCGCGACGTGGGCTATCTTGGAAGCAGAAGGCACTGACATTGTACCCAAGTTGGGCGAGGGTCGCCGAGGCGGATGCGCCGGCAAGCCCCGTACCGATCACGATGACATGGTACTTCCGCTTGTTGGCTGGGTTGACGAGCCGGATGTTCTGCCGGTGCCGGTCCCATGCCGTCTCAATTGGCCCTGATGGTGCTTTGGAGTCCAGATGCATGATGTCCTCATGACAGCGTGAAGCGAGAGTTCTCTCGAAAAAGGGTCAGGCGGGTGCCGCGACGAATCCTGCGAGAATCGAGAGCGCGATGAAGATGTTACCGCCTGCGATCAAGCCAGGTACCGCCCAGCCGAGACGGGCCTTGAGGTCGTTGTAGCGTGGGTGGTTCAGGCCCAACGTCTGCAGTCCGCTCGTCATCCCATGATGGAGATGGGCGGCCAGTGCCATGTTCGCCAAGATGTAGAACCCAGCGGTGAGTGGATTGGAGAGGCCCGTCACGAGATTCTTGTAGGCTTCGGCCTTGTCGAAATCAGGCGTGAACGTTCCCACCGTGAGGTGGGCCAAGTGGAAGAAAATGAACCCGAGCAGCACGAGGCCGCCGAGCATCATGAACCGTGCCGCGTAGGAGGTCGCGCGGTCGACCCGAGCGACGGCGTACCCCACGGGACGCGCCGATCGGTTGCGTGCGGTGAGCCCAATCGCGGACCAGATGTGCGCGCCAATGGCACCCAGCATTCCTAGCCGCATGATCCAGAGCAGCGCTGGTTCCACACCGAAGCCGCTCTGAATAAAGTGGGCGTAGTGATTGAACTGCTCTTCACCGGCGAACACGATCATGTTGCCGGCCATGTGGATCGTTAGCCACAAGATCATCAGGATGCCGGTCGCGGCCATGACGACTTTCTTCCCGATGGTGGACTGCACAAGTGTTGCTGCGGCGTTCATCGCAAATGGCTCCTGCCGAGGCGCATGCGTAACGCCCAAGCCGTGCCAAGGAAGGTACATGCAGCGAAAGGCGCCACGTTGACCTTTACGACAGCAGCTTGGGCCTGCCCCGTGCTCCTCACATAAGCGATTGGCGCTCCGCTTACACCAGCAAACAAGGTGTGGCGAATGATTAAGTATGGCCCATCGCTATGACGTGATCTCCGGCGCGAGGAGACGAAGCCTTTACAGCACCCGCGGCGCTACCGTTGCGACCTACTCGGAATCTGCAGACTCAAACCCGTCCTCGACAGCACCCCGGTTCCTCCGCGTGCGGTCTTGTCGGCGCTCTTTCGAACGCCGAAGGCTGGTCTCCATGGTATGAAACGCACGGTCCAGGCTCGTGCGGAGGTCATCATCTTCCTCAATAGACCGATGCGTCTGACCGTGGGCGTTGACCAGAAGCTCCACAATCGACGCTCCATGCTCGGCTGTGATGATCACGCGTCCATCCGCTGACTGGTCGAGGAACTTGGCGAGTTTTCCGTACAACGCTTCCGCACGACGACGAACCTCTTCTCGAGGCTTGATATTTCGGAAGGTGACTTCAATGCTCATGCATCCTCCCCGTCAGCGTCTCGCCGACGAACGTAGTGAGTGCCTCGCGCGACGATGTACCGCGGCGAGGTCGTCCAACGACGCTGCCCACCTGCCGGGCATCCAGAACACGCGGCCTTGCCGCGCGGCTGAACCTCCACTGCCATCGATGGAAGAGCGTCATACCTTCATGATGCAACCGACCTGCCATCGTGGCAAGCCCGCGAACCAAATTCTTTTCAAGCGCCCGCTCCGTCTCCCTGGTGACGCAGCGCAGCCTTGACGAAGTTGGCGAACAGCGGATGCGGCTCCAGCGGACGGCTCTTGAACTCCGGATGGAACTGGCACGCGATAAAGTAAGGGTGACCCTTGAGTTCTACGATCTCGGCCAGAATGCCATCAGGCGACCATCCCGTGATGGCGAACTCACCCGCAAGCTTCTCATGGTAGGCCGGGTTCACCTCAAAGCGATGCCGGTGGCGCTCTTCGATGGTGCGTGTGCCGTAGACACGCTCGGCGAGGGAGCCCTCGTTGATCTTGCAAGGGTAGGCGCCCAGACGCATGGTGCCGCCCTTTTGCGTCACCTCACGTTGCTCATTCATCAACTCAATGACGGGGTGAGTGGGGTGCTCGTCGAACTCCCTGGACATCGCGCCCTTCAGCCCGAGGACATTGCGACAGTATTCCACCACGGCCAGCTGCATCCCGAGACAGATCCCGAAGAACGGCACCTGATGGGTGCGTGCCCAAGAAATAGCCGCGATCTTTCCTTCGGTACCGCGCGCACCAAATCCGCCTGGCACCAACACACCGTGTACCCCCTGAAGGGCAGCATCGAGGTCCTCGGGCTGAACCTCTTCGCTGTTGATGTAGCGAAGCTCAACGCCGGCATTGTTGGCGACGCCACCGTGCCGCAGCGCTTCATTCAGGCTCATATAGGTGTCGTTGAAGTCGGTATATTTACCTACAACGGCGATAGTGACCTTGTGGGCAGGCCGATGGATGCGTTCGACCAAGGCATGCCATGCGTCGACGTTGGCGCGAGCGGCCCAGATGCCCAGCTTCTCACAGACGCGATCGTCGACTTTCTCATTGTGTAGATGGATAGGCAGTTCGTAGATGTGGGCCACATCTTCGACGCTGATGACGTCTTGTTCTTGGAGGTTGCAGAAGAGCGCAATCTTGCCCTTTACGTCTTGCGGTACGCGCCGATCGCAGCGACAGAACAGCAGGTCAGGCTGAATACCATGCCGCAGCAGCTCCTTGACGGAGTGCTGTGTCGGCTTGGTCTTGAGCTCGCCCGCGGTCCCCATGTAGACCACCAGCGTGAGGTGGATGTAGAGGACGTTCTCCTCGCCGACGTGGGCTCGAACCTGACGAATCGCCTCTAGGAACGGCAACGACTCAATGTCTCCGACGGTTCCACCCACCTCGACGATAGCGACGTCAGAACCCTCAGCAGAGAGAAAGATGCGCCGCTTGATCTCATCCGTGACGTGAGGAATCACCTGCACGGTGCGCCCCAAGAAATCGCCTGCACGCTCTTTCTCAAGGATCGACTTGTACACGGCACCCGTGGTGAAGTTGTTGCGCTGGCTCATCCGAACAGCACTAAACCGCTCATAGTGGCCGAGATCGAGGTCGGTCTCCGCTCCGTCATCCGTGACAAAGACCTCGCCATGCTGGAAGGGCGACATGGTCCCCGGGTCGACATTCAAGTACGGATCCATCTTCAGATGAGAGACCCGTAGACCCCTCGCTTCAAGCAGTGCACCCACTGCGGCCGCGGAGAGTCCCTTGCCGAGGGCGGACAGGACCCCGCCGGTAATGAAGATGAACTTGGTTCGCATCTACGCCTCCGGCCGGTCTCGGTATCCAATCCATCCACTGCCGGCCCGTGATTCCTGCAAGAAGGTCTCCCAAACGAAAAAGCCCCGAGACCTGCAAGCAGGTTCGGGGCTTTCTTCCAAGCGGATGCGGATCAGCGCTTGGAGAACTGGAAGCTTCGGCGAGCGCCTGCGCGACCGTACTTCTTACGCTCGACCTTACGGGCGTCGCGGGTCAGAAGGCCTAGGGGCTTCAGCTTCGCGCGGAAACCAGGGTCGACCTGAAGCAGCGCACGGGCGATGCCGAGGCGAATCGCTCCCGTCTGTCCAGTGATGCCGCCACCGTCCACGTTGACGAAGACGTCAAACTTGTCGGCGACCTCGCAGATCTCCAGCGGACGACGAAGGTCCATGCGAAGGATCTCACGTGGGATGTAGTTTTCGATAGGACGCTTGTTGGCAAAGATACGTCCGTTGCCGGGGCGCAGGTACACCCGAGCGATGGACGTCTTTCGGCGGCCGGTGCCGTAGAACTGTGTAGCGTTGCTCATCTTGAACCTCGACTCAGAGCACTGCGGGCAGCGGCGATGGCTGCTGCGCTTCGTGCGGGTGCTCGGCACCTGGGTAGACCTTCAGCTTCTTGATGATTTGACGCGCCAAGCGGTTCTTCGGAAGCATGCCCTTGACGGCTTGCTTGATCATCCGCTCCGCATCCGTCTCGCGCACGGTGCGTGCGTCGATGGACCGGAGTCCGCCGGGATGTCCGGAGTAGCGGTGGTACTTCTTGGCGTCGAGCTTGCCGCCGGTCAGCATGACCTGGCTGGCGTTCACGACGATGACGAAGTCACCGGTGTCGACATGGGGCGTAAATTCTGGCTTGTGCTTGCCGCGGAGAACGGTTGCGACGCGAGTGGCAAGGCGACCGAGACGGAACTCGGAAGCGTCAACGACGTACCACTTTTTGTCGACCTCACCCGGCTTGGCCGTGTAGGTTCGCATTGAAACACCTTATTCGTGGGCGCACGGCAAATTGTCCGCGCGCGAGCCCCCGGCTCATATGTTGAGCCTCGGGCCATGTCAAGTCAACGGGCCGGATCCTCGTGCAAGCGCGCGGATCCGGTCTCGCACGTCATGGAAATGCCGATCAGTTGCCGCCCTCAAGGTCTTCGAGGGTGTAGAAGTCGAGCTCTGCGCCCACCGCGATGCGGCTGAAGTACACATCGTCCGAGCCGTTCCGGCCGTCAACCCACACCGAGTAGACCTCACCACCGACAACATCCATCTGGTGCTCGACCGCATAGCTTGTGCCTTCAATCACGCTGTCGAGTCGCAGGTCATCGTCATCAAGCCACGCTGCTGGGCTCTCTTCGGTGCCGCTCTGCGGGTCGAAGAAGTTGTAGTAGAGCTCATTGTAGCCCTTGTCTTGGTCAGCACGACGGTCTTCCCAGGCCACCACGATCGTCTCGTCTTCCATTGCGATGACCGGCTTGAGGGAGTTCCCGAGACCTACGTCATCCCCATTGTCCAAGCGAATCTCATCGGCAACCACTGCGGCACCATCTTTCGCCGTCACCAGCTCACCGGATGCAATCTGCTGGTAGTAGATATCGAAACCGGTGTTTCGCTTATCTTGCCACACCACATGAGCTGTGGTGCCGCTCGACGTTACGGCCGGCGCGTAGCTGTCATAGAAGCCAGGGTCGTCGCTCTCCACGAGCTCCGCCGCGTCGAACCATGTGTCCCCATTGTCGGCAGAGTAGTTGAACAAGACATCGCGGTTACCCGCAGCGCTGTTTCGGTCGTCATGCCAGACGATGTAGATTCGGCCACCGTCAGCCGCGACCTGCGGCGTAAAGCTGTAGCCGCTCCCTTGCTCATCACCCTTGTCGATGCGCTTCTGCGGTCCGAAGCCCTGGCCGCCGTTCCGGCTGTACGCGTAGAACAGGTCGAGCTTGCCGTTCCGTGCGTCCTCCCACACCACATGGATGGTGCCCGTTTCCTTGTCGATGGCCATGTTCGGGTTGCCAGACCAGTCTCGACCACCCTGCCCTTCTTCGCGGTCACCGGAAATCTGCACGGGGTCGCCGAACGCACGCCCACCGTTCGTCGATGTCGACATGTAGATGTCTGGCGCGCCATTGCGCTGGTCGAACCACACCACGTGTACCCGACCTTGGTAGAGCCCAATCTTCGGCCCGAGGCTAATCGCCGTACCGTCAGGGTCGGCATCGATGGCCTTGTCTTCTGCCTGCCAGGTGTCGCCGCCATCCGTGGAGTAATTCAAGTAGATATTTTCGTAATTGGTCTCACCATCGCGGTTGTCTTCCCACACAAGGAAGATGCGATCCGCCGCGCAGGCCATGTCGAGACCCGATGCATCGCCTGGACCCTGCTTGACGCGAATGGGCGCTTCCATCCAGGTCGTACCTGCGTCGAACGAGCGGTTGAACCAAACGTCGGAGCGACCATCTCGCTGGTCGAGCCATGCCACGTAGACACTGCCATCCGCCGTGACACACATCTTGACATTGTTGCTGTCGAGGCGATCCTCGGGATCGAGTTCAGCCTCGATGGGCTCTCCACCATCAATGCGGACATCAAGGATTCGCTCGATGATATCCTCATCGCCAGTGGTACTGTTTCCTGCCGTACAGGCACCCAGGAGCAGCACCAGACTCGTCATTGCCATTCGCATCATCAGTCTTCTCCGAACACTTTACGTCCGCATACTAGCTGCACGGACCCAACTTGTCAGCCAGCCAACACAATCCCTACGACCTCGACGCCCTGTTCGGCGAAACCGCTTGACGTAGATGGCGGACATGCTAGGTCTCGCGCCGCCGACATCCACAGGAGAGGCTGCCATGAAGCCCGACAAGGCCAAACTCGGAACCCGCTACACCTGCTTCAAGTGTGGTGTGAAGTTCTACGACCTGAACCGACCCGAGTCACTCTGCCCGGATTGCGGGGCCGACCAGGCGGAGGCACCCATCAAAGACGTCCGGACGATGCTGCTCGCGCGCCGACGTGCTGCCAAGGCTGCCAAGGCTGCAGAGGCTGCACTGGCCGAGTCGGCTGCACCCAGCGATGACGAAGACGATGAGTTTGATGATCTCGATGACGACTCGGTCTTGAACGACGACGAAGACGACGAGCTGTGAGTCGCGTTAGCCCTCCGGCGTGTAACGTCGAGGGCCATCACCCAGCCGAACCGAGACGAGCGTCAGCCCATGCGCCGGCGCGGTTCGCCCCGCGAGCTCTCGATTCTTCGATGCGATGAGCGCGGGGAATCGGTCGGCCTCTCGTCGACCGAGCCCTACCTCGAGGAGCGTGCCTGCCATGATCCTCACGGTGTGCCGCAGAAACCCGTGGCCCACAATGTCAAGGACCACCTCATCCCCAACACGCCGCACGGCCGCCGAGTCGATGGTACGAACCGTTGACGTCGCGGAGCACCCAGAGGCGCGAAAACAGCTGAGGTCGTAGGTTCCCGCCAGGTGCTCTGCTGCAGACTGCATCTGGTCTACGGCCAGCCGGGGGCCGCGGTGATGCCACGCCCTATGCGCACGAAGCGGACTTCTTGCGCGCCGCTCGAGCCATCGGTAACGATAGTGCTTGCCATGCGACCACCGTCGAGGGTCGAACTCGTCCGCCACGCGCCACGCGCGGATGCACGAGACAAAGTCGGGCAAGGTACCATTCAAGCCATCACGAATGGCGCGCTCCGTCCGTGACGCATGGGTCGAGAACGCGGCGATCTGCCCAAGCGCATGCACCCCCGCATCCGTTCGTCCGGCGCCCGCCACGTGTACCTTGTGTCCACAGAGGGATCCCAAAGCCTCTTCGAGCGCACCCTGAATGGTGGGTTCGCCGGGCTGCACCTGCCATCCACTGGCGTGCGTACCGTCGTACTCCACCTCAAGCGCAAATCGAAACGACACGGTCAAGCCTAGAAGTCAATCTTCAGACCCCCGGAGAGTTCCCACCCGCCGAAGTCCAGTCCCGTATCACTTCCGACGTATTGTCGGCGGTAGCTCACGGTGAGCCATGTATCGTTGATGCCGCTCGACGCCTCGAGCCGGCTCGCACGACCCGGTGCTAGGAGGTCCAGTAGAATCTGACCACCTGCAGCCCAGTGCCACCCGGCCTTGGAGCCGATGGTGCGTTGCAGTGGGTTGGGGGTACCGTCGGCAGCCAAGGCCGTCTCCCGCCAGAAGATGTAGTCGCCTCCGACACTGCCAAACGGCACGATGGGCTGTTCGTCCATGAGATGGAGACGAAGCGTGAAATCGAGGTTCAACGGCACCCAAACCATGCGCCCAGCATCTGCACTGCTCACGTCAGAGGCATCCACAGCGAAGCCCTTCTTCCACAGAAATCCGACGCCGAAGTCCACCTCGGCGATGCGGAAGAACTGTGGCCCGCCTTGCAGCCGGATCACATTCCCATTCAGGTCGTAGACTTGATCGAGGGTCGCGTCATCGAACGCCAGCTTCCCGTAGGACACCTCGACATTGCCCCACGCGGGGGTCAGGTCTGGCTGGAAGCGCCCCGTGGGATCATCGGCCATCGCGGGGTTCGACCACAACAGCGGAGCAGCGATAAACGCGAGCCCGAGGGTTCCGACACGCTTGCGCCGAATCCCCAACATCGCGAGCAACGAGAGTCCCAGCCAAGAACCCGACGTGGAGACACCGGAACATCCGCTGCACGCGTCAGGTGGCCCGCCTTGTTCGTCCGCCGCACCCGCAGCAAGAAAGGTTGCCCTCGGAATCACCTCAACCACATTGCTCATCACGCTCTCCAGACCTGTCGCATCGACCGTCCTGACACCGACATAATACGTCTTCCCGTTGATCACGGGCTCAATTCCTACGGTGAGCTCCCCGAAAATGTCGGGTTCATTCGAGACATTCATAGGCGAACTTACTGATTCATCACCGACTTCCTCGGTATATTCGGGGCCCCCGGTCTCATAGTCCGCGCCTGAAAACGGTGCGTCCGAGAAGTAGACCTCGAAGGACGCCACGTCTGTCGTGGCGAGACCGCCAAGGTCAACAAGGATGCGGCCATCGCCAAATCCGACATCTGCTTCAGCGAGCACCACGCCCTCGGGAGGATTCGCGAGCTCGAACTGCACCCGCCGCGTCCCTCGACGCCCAGCCTCGTCTGTGACGACAACGAAGAGGTCGTTTACGCCCTCCACAAATGCATCGCCAATGTCGAAGCTGACCTGTTGCGCAAAGCCTGTTTGGTCAACCGTACCGGAATACACCTCGGTCCCATCGTTGCCCGCGCGGGTACCCCCTACACGCACGGAGAGGACCCCGGTGGTGTCGCTGTCATAAGACAGCACCACCGTCGTTCCGTCCTGCCCTGATGTGGGCTCCACCGATGCCGAGCCCACCCACGGATTCGCCGTGAGGACCCCGAGTGAACCCGCAGTAGTGCCTACGTACGCATAGCCCTGTCCGTCGGTCAGCATATCGTAGGGCTCATCCATAGCGATGGCCCGATCGCTGGCCTGTTCCAAGGCCCCCGTCAGCGCATCGTAGACCAACACGCCACTGGGCCAGCCAATCAACGTCCACCCTTCGGCCTCATCGAACCCTGCCACCCCTGGACGATCGACATTGAGCACGGGCGCCCACACGCCCGTACCTCCGAGCCCATAGAGCGTATCGGTTCCGGCATCGGGGATATAGTACGCATTTCCGTACACGCTCAGGTCACGCCCAGAGGGCCGAACGCCAATGGGGGTGCCAATCGCGGAGGCCAACTCCGTGACCGAGAGCAGCCCATTCGTCAGCGTAAGCTGGCTAATCTCACCGGAACCACGGTGTACAGCGGCCGTCATGTCGTTGACCGCAACCGCATCAGCGCAGTTGCCCGAGAGCAAGGGCGTCGGCGCAGTCACCAACGGCACCCCGGTCAACGGGTCGATCGCTGTCGCGAAGTTGCCTTTGTCGCTGTCACACGCCACGGCGAGCAAAGACGCATCCGATTCTAGGAGAAACAAGCCTTCGACCGTGGCCTCACGTGAGATTGAGGCGTCGGAGAGGTTAAAGAACGAGCTCGTCGTCTCAGCGCCCGTATCGGAGCCAGTCGTCGTTCGAATCGTTGGGCTCTGCCCGTCGTAGTCCCACAGAGACACCGTAGCGTCGTCGCAGCCGACAAAGAGCACATACGTGCCATCATCGAGGGTTCGTGCCGCCGCCGAAGCCGCCGAACAATCCGCATCAGGCAGGTTGTGCAGTGTCCAGCTCTCGAGGTCGTAGACGAAGGCCTCGTCGTTCCGCACACCCATCAGGATGTTGCGGTCGCTAGACAGAGAAAGTCGGGCCACACTGCCCGTCGACAGGTCTACGCTGGTGGCTAACCGCGTCGGAGGTGCTGCATTCGCCATAAGGCTCATCAGGAGTAGATACACGATGGACGCTCCCCAGGTTGGGACCCTCTGGTCATGCACACGGCATGCCAACGTCGACCAGCAACGCGTGTGCGGGCAGGACCCCATAACCCACGATGCACGATAGTCTGCCCTGTCCCTACAATTGACACCATGTCATGTGCAACAACTCGAGGGAAGACCCCAGGACAGAGTGTCAGTCACGCACCGAGCCGGTTCAGCTTCCGAAGCCAGTGGCCCCCTAGACCCACCGCTTGGGTTGCTGTCAGCACGAGTCCATCGAAGGCCAGCCACACGTGGGCGCGACCCGCCACATGCCCGAGTCGGAGGCGAGCCCCGAAGATACCAGGCTCTCCGTCCACACGTCGGGGACGGACAACGGTCCGCGCGGTGGGTGTCTTTTGAAGGGAAACACCTGCCCGTTCGAGCGTTCGTTCGACTCGTTCGAGCGGCCAATCGGCGGGCACCCCCATCTCCACATGGAGTCCCCATCCGCTAAACACGGGTACGCCCGTAAGCGTCACCGTGCATCGCTGTCCCGTCAGGCGGGCAACTTCCGCCACTGCGAGGAGCTCTCGGGACGTCCACCCTGTTCCGCCAGCCGGACCGCAGAGCGGATGGGTGTCAAAGGCAAGTCCTCCCTCAAACACCCGACGCTGTGGCGTGCCAGAATTGAACAAGGCTATCACCTGTTGTGACAGCTCGTGGACAGCGTCTCGCCCCCAGGCGTTCGCAGGAACCAGTCCATTCGCCGTCAGCTCGATGGACGAGCCCTCCTCTTCAAACGCCTGGAGAACCGAGGCCAACACGGTCGCCACGGGTCCCGGGACGCCCACCACATCTCGCGCGCGGGGCACGTCCAAGACCGCAGGTCCCAACCATGGCGCGGCCACGGGAACCTCCAAGTCGCCGAGGAGGTGTCCTGTACAGTCCACCACAGGAATGCCCGCCGCGACCCACCGGTCCACCACCTCGGGGGCAGCATCCGTCGGACATGCCACGATGACCAAGTCGATGGTCCCCTCGTCAGCGCGCTGTACGTCCTCGACCGTCAGGTGTTGCCCACGAAACTCCACCGACGGCACCTGGGTCGCAGCCCGGGCCATGGGCACCACCCGGGCTGGCGCCCATGGAGCAGCTTCGAGTTGGCGAAGCAGTTCGGCACCTAGCGCGCCGGTGGCGCCAACCAGTCCAATCGTCACATCACTCACACGACCTCCGAGGGCTCACACACGTGGCGGAATCAAGGACCGCCGCTTGGGGGGCACTGCGTCAGGGGGACGGATGTAGCGTGGGAGAACCTCCGCTGGGTTCTTCCCCTCTCCATTGGCGAGCCCCCATGCCGCAAGTTCTGCCAGCGCAGCCACACCAGATGTTGTCGCATCCTGGGCCATGGCCCCCGCTGTCCGGGCGAACACGTCCTGATACACGGCAATCCCCTCACCCGTCATTACATCACCGGACTCCACCCAACCAGCGACCACGTCCGGCGGAAGGTCCGCGGGTGCCATGATCTCACGACCATCGGCGCCATAGCGCGCAGCATAGAGACGTCCCTTTCGAGCGTCGAGCGCGCTCACCACGGGTCGGCCCGGGTGAACCATCTTGGCGCGGGTGAGCAAGCTGCAGCCCAACCACACCGGAGCCTTCCATGCCGTCGCAAGCCCCAGCGCGGTGGCCATGCCTACGCGCAGGCTTGTGAACGCGCCGGGTCCGTTGGTCAGCCCAATGCCGACTGGCTCACTCGACGAGACGCCCGCTTCGTTCATCAAGGCATCAATCCAAGGCACAAGAACCTTCTCCGTGCCGCGCCCCAGTCGATCCTCTCGCACGAGCGTACGCTCGCCCACCTTCACGGCGACCCCGACCACCGGCCCCGCGGTGTCTACCGCTAGGATCCACATTAGCCAGCCCAGATGCGGGAAATATCGTTGATCGTCACAAAGAGCATGAGGGCGAGCATGAGCATCACCCCACCCATTTGGAGGCGTTCGCGAAGCTCGAGCGGCAAGGGGCGTCCGCGAATCGCTTCGGCGAGGTAAAAGAGGATCTGACCACCGTCGAGGACCGGCACCGGCAGCAAGTTGATGACGCCAACACTGATGCTGAACATGCCCGTCCAGCGGACAAAGGTGAACAGTCCATATTCTGCGACCGTACCCGCCATGCTGAACATCGCCACCGGTCCACCGAGGTTGTCCGCGGGGTCCGCGCGCCCTGCAAACATGTTGCCGATGGTGGCCACGGTCATCTCAAGCAGCATCCATGTCTCGTTGAGGGCCCGGGGGACCGCCTCGATAACGCTGTAGTACTTCACCGCTTGGGGACCAGACATCAGCGTCCCCCCGAAGGTCTGAACCCCGATAATCGGCCGAACATAGACCTCACTGGGCACGAGCTCGACCCGTGGCGTCATGGTCATGGTGCTCCGCTCACCATCACGCAACACCACAAGCTCCAGCGGCCGTGGATTGTCCCGGCCATCCACCGTGTCACCGACCAACTCGATAAAATGGGAGAAGCTGCGCACACGATGCCCATCTACCGTGAGGAACCTGTCCCCCCGAACCACACCGGCACGGGCCGCGGGTCCTCCATCCTGGACATCGAACGCAAACAGCAGCGCTGGCGCCATCCCATAGGCATCGGTCCACGCTTCATCTGCTGGTGCATTCCAGTCCGAGACAGGAGGAAGTGTGAGCGTGATCTCCACAGGCTCACCGTCCTCGCCCACCGCCGGGCCACCGCGAGAGACCACAAGCTCGTGGGGAGCGTCTCCGCTCAGAAGCCCCTGAAGGGATCCCCAATCGTCGACGGACTCGCCATCGACAGAGACGATGGCGTCACCGGTGAGCAGCCCAGCACGATGGGCTGGACTCCCCGGATCCCCCACACCGACCCTCGGAGAGACCCGGTAGTAGCTCACACCGAGCGCATCCGTGTCGAGTCCTCCTCGCATGTTCTCCCGCAGCTCTGACCGCGGGATCTCGAGTGTGACGGCTTCACCAGCACGCTGGATGGACAGCACCACATCTCCCGCATCGCCCTTATGGCGCTCGAGCCCCTCCACGACATCCATCCAGAGGAGTACTGGCTCACCATCGATGGCCGTCACGGTGTCCCCGGCTGTCAGACCCGCGTCTTCGGCTGGCGAGCCTGGAAGCACGGTTCCTACGACAGCTGCGCTCGAGGGCTCCCCCCCCATCAGGACTGCGGTAAACAGCAGTATCGGTAGGAGAATGTTCACACCCGGCCCGGCGGCCATCACGAGCAGCCGCTGCCAGACAGGCTTCTTCATGAAGTCTTCTTCCGGCGCAACACTCGCGTGGACATCCTCTTCGCCGTACGGATCTGCCCCAGCGAGCATCACGTACCCACCGACCGGAATTGCGCTGATGCGGTAGTCGGTACCCTTGTACGCGAACCCGAAGATTCGAGGACCCATACCGATGCTGAACACAGGCACGCCGACCCCGAACATCTTCGCGACGATGAAGTGTCCAGCCTCGTGGATGAGGACCAAAAAGCCGATCATTCCTAGACCAGCAACGATGTGCAGGGGTTCGATCATCTCGACTAGACTCTAGGCTGCGGGGAAAAAGACCATGTAGCCATACACGACCGGCCCGACGAACAGAACACTGTCAATACGGTCCAGAATTCCGCCATGCCCCGGCATGATGGACCCACTGTCCTTGACACCAAACGACCGCTTGAGAAGTGACTCAAACAGGTCACCGAGGACCCCGGCACATCCGCCCACCACTCCCAACGCGACGGCGCCTTCGAGCGGAATGGCGGTCAACACGGTCTGGGAGATGACCACCACACCGAGCACGCTGAACACCAAGCCACCGAAGAAGCCCTCCCGGGTCTTCTTGGGTGAAATCCGCTTGTAGAGTGGTGTTTTTCCGAGGGCACGGCCAGCAAAATAGGCCCCCGTGTCACCCATCCATGAGATCGACAAGGTCAACACGACCCACCACACACCCACCATTCCAGGATCGGTGGCTCGAATCAGCAGCAAGGTTGCGAGCAGGCCCATCCAGCAGCACCCCAGAACCAACCGACCGACATGATCGGCACCGCGTTCCAACGGCACATCGGACTGAAACACGCCTCGCGCTGCCAAGGCCACGAACACGAGGACACAGACTGCGCCCCCCGCTTCGGCAAATCCCCCCTGCAGGGACAGCACAACGGTCAAGGTCCCCGTGGCCAGCTGCGGAAGCATCTGCAGCCGGTGGGCCGGAAAGGCCATACTGGCGTACTCCCAAATACCCACACCTGCCATCAGCGCCACGAGCACGGCCATTCCCGTCCATCCGCCCCAGACCAGCACGGGGACGAGGACCGCAAGACCAGCAGCGGCAGCAAGCACACGTGTGAGCGTTCCCGACATCAGGTGTTGTCCTCGAGTTGGGCGCCCGTTCGGCCAAACCGACGTTGGCGCTCTCCGAAGGCACGAAACGCCTCGCGGAGCTGTTCCGCACCAAAGTCAGGCCACGCAACACCAGTGATATAGAGCTCCGAATACGCGATCTGCCAGAGTAGGAAATTCGAGATGCGCTGTTCCCCACTGGTCCGAATCAGGAGGTCCGGATCGGGGAGTCCGGCCGTATACAGGCGTGATGCGATGTCATGCTCGGAGATATCTTCGGGCTTCAATCGTCCGCGCTGTACCTCTTTGGCGAGGTCCCGAACAGCCTGCACAAGCTCCACCCGACTGCCGTATGAGAGTGCGAGGACGAGCTCCATTCCCCCGTTGTTTCGGGTCGTCGTCTCGCCAGCACGCAGCAACGTTCGAACCGCAAAGGGCAACTGGTCCAGCTCACCAATGCCACGCAACCGTACATTCTGTCGGAGTAGCTCGTGCGTCTCATCGCGGAGGTAGCGTTCGAGCAGCCCCATCAGTGCAGCGACCTCGCCCCGTGGTCGGGACCAGTTCTCGGTCGAGAAGCTGTAGAGCGTCAACACTTCGACGCCCATCTCGCCGCACGTGCGCACGACTTCGCGAACAGAATCGGCGCCTGCCTCGTGGCCGGCGGTGCGCGGCAGACCTCGTTCCTCCGCCCACCGTCCGTTGCCATCCATGATGATCGCCACGTGGCGGGGCACCACGACACGCTCTTCCGCATTGGCAGCGGTCATGAAGCCCCCAAGTCTCTAGCCGTCTAGACGATACCTCAGATCTCTGTGACCTCGGCTTCCTTCGCCACAACGATGTCATCCACCTTCTTCACACTGCCGTCGGTCGACTCTTGTACCTTCGCGAGAAGTCGACGGAGATCGTCTTCGCTGATCTCACCGTCTTTCTCTGCGGTTTTGAAGGTGTCATTGTAGTCGCGACGAACATGACGCAGCCGAACCTTACACTCTTCGCCCATCTGCTTGACCTGCTTGACGAGGTCACGACGCCTATCCGCAGTGAGCGGGGGCACGGGAACTCGGACGACCTGGCCATCACTAGACGGGTTGAGCCCCAGACCAGCCTGCACGATGCCGCGCTCAATGTCGGCGATCGTGGTCTTGTCCCAGGGGGTGACCACCAAGAGTCGCGCATCGGCAGCGTTGATCGTTGCCAGCTGATTGATGGGCATTGACGCCCCATACGATGCCACATGGACCTGCACGGGATCGAGAAGCTTCGGTGTCGCGCGGCCGGTTCGTACCTTGGCGAGCTGACCTTCGAGCCCTTCAATGGCACTCATCATCTCTTCTTCTAGGGACTCGAGATAGTCGTCCACGTTGCCTCCACACTCATACGGACACCATTACTCAACCGTATCCGCGGCGCTCGTCAAGCGTCGGCCGTGACCAATGTGCCGACGTTGTTGCCCCGAACCACCTCTGCAAGGTTTCCGCTCTTGTCGAACGCAAAGACGATGATGGGCAAACGGTTGTCCATGCATAGGCTGATCGCAGTGGAGTCCATCACCTTCAGACCGTTCTGCAGAACAGTCATATGTGTGAGCTTATCGTACTTCACGGCATCATCGTATTTTGCGGGGTCTTTGTCGTAGACACCATCCACCTTCGTAGCCTTGAGGATGACGTCCGCATGGATCTCGGCTGCCCGAAGCGCGGCTGCGGTATCTGTGGAGAAGTAAGGGTTGCCTGTTCCGCCAACGAGAATCACCACGCGGCCCTTCTCCATGTGACGCAGTGCACGCCGACGGATGTAGGGCTCGCAGACCTGGGGCATCTGAAGTGCGCTCATGACACGCGTGTGGCATCCACGACGCTCAAGCGCATCTTGGAGCGCAAGGCCGTTGATGACGGTGGCCAACATGCCCATCGAGTCCGCACCGGCGCGATCCATGCCAGCAGCTGCACCTGCGATGCCTCGGAAGATGTTTCCGCCACCAATGATGACAGCAATGTGAACCCCACTGTCGCGGACAGCATGGATCTCGGCGGCGAACCGCTCCAACGTCTCAAGTTGAATCCCGCCTCGAGAGCCCCCGAGCATCTCACCGGAGACTTTCAGCAGAATCGTCGAATACGCTGGTTTTGACGCTGATTGGGTCACAAGCACTCCCTAACGTGAAGGTGCGGCGGCCTATGACCAAAACAAAGGCCGCGTCGCATGGCACCCATATGGTGTCCATGCCCGCGGCCCGCCCCCGCGGGCGACCGCGGGGAAAACAAAAACCTCAGCTGACTGCTGCGGCCACTTCCTCGGCGAAGTTGTCGGAGCGCTTCTCCAGCCCCTCACCCACCTCATAGCGGACGAATCGGCGAACCTTAATGTTCTCGCCGATGGTGGCGACGGCACCGACCACGAGGTCGTGGATGGTCTTCTCGTCATCCTTGATGAACTTCTGGTCGAGAAGACACACGTCCTCGAACCACTTGCCCATGCGACCCTCGACGATCTTCTCGGCGATGTGCGCGGGCTTGCCCTCTTCCATCACGCGACCGAGCTGCACGTCTCGCTCCGCAGCAACGTCGGCGGCTGGCACCTGGTCGCGGGACACGTAGCGTGGGTTCGACGCCGCAATGTGCATGGCAATGTCGTGCACCAGCACCTTGAAGTCATCGTTGATGGCCACGAAGTCGGTCTCGCAGTTCACTTCAAGGAGGACACCGATCTTACCGCCAGCGTGAATGTAGCTGTAGACGATACCTTCGGCAGCGATGCGGCCAGCCTTCTTGGCAGCCTTTGCGATACCCTTCTTACGCAACCAATCGGTTGCCTTATCGAGGTCGCCATCACACTCGGTGAGGGCTTTCTTGCAGTCAAGCAGACCCGCGCCGGTACGGCCGCGGAGCTCTTTGATGAGCTTTGCAGACATGAGATCTCCAGAAAATCAGGGGAGTGGTTCGGCGAGACGCCGAACCGTGTTCAGTGTGAAATCAAGCCTCGGCAGGCGCGTCAGCAGCCGCCTCGGCGGGCGCGTCAGCGGCCGTCTCGGCAGGCGCGTCAGCAGCCGACTCGGCAGGTGCCTCGACGGGCGCAGCGCCGCGACGGACAACCTCAACCTCGGGCGCATCAGACGCTGGCTGCGCTGCAGCCTCGGCCTCATCGCCACCCACGTAAGAGCCTGCATTGCGGGAGGTCGACATGTTGCGTCCCTCCACAACAGCATCAGCGATGGCCGCGGTGAAGAGGCGAACCGACTTGATGGCATCATCGTTGCCGGGGATGACGTGCTTGACGCCCGTGGGGTCGCAGTTGGTGTCACACAGGGCGACCACTGGAATGCCGAGCGTGTTCGCCTCGCGAATTGCGATGTGCTCCTTCTTTGGATCGACCAAGAAGATCACGGCAGGGATGCCCTTCATGTTCTTGATTCCGCCAAGGGTGCGGTCCATCTTCTCAATCTCACGGTTGGCCTCGAGGGCCTCCTTCTTCGTGAGCAGTTCGAACCGGCCATCGTCCCGAGCCTGCTCGAGCTTGCGGAGGCGGTCGATAGACTTCTTGACGGTCTGCCAGTTGGTCAAGCAGCCACCGAGCCAGCGGTGGTTGACGAAGAACATGCCACAGCGCTCGGCCTCTTCGCGCACGATGTCGCGTGCGGCACGCTTGGTACCCACGAACAGGACGTGCTTGCCGCCTGCAACCGTAGCCGACACGAAGCGGCTGGCCTCCACAAGCCCCTTGGCGGTCTTCTGGAGGTCGATGATGTGGATCCCGTCCTTTGCACCATAGATGTATGGGCGCATACGGGGGTTCCAACGGCCAGTCTGGTGGCCGAAGTGTACGCCTGCCTCAAGCAGGTCACGTAGACTGATATTCAGCATAGGATTTCCTTTGGCGCCTTGCGCCGCGCCACTCCCCCACGGGGTAGAGAGGCGATTTGGTTCAACATCCGCTGGCGACGGGGTCCGACCCGAAGGCACCGAGGACCCTGACGTGACTCCAACGTGAGCGATACACAAACCCGGACGCACCACGCACCCGGGCGCCCGCTGGTAACCCCATCGGGACGATCAGATCAAGGCGTTCTGCAGGATTGCTTCAGTTCGACAAAAACTTAAGCGGACTGGGCCTTCTTCGAGCCGCAGCACTTCTTGAACTTGTGGCCGCTGCCGCACGGACATGGGTCGTTCCGTTGAACCCCGTGTTCTGCCGCGAACGCTCGTGCTTCCTCGCCTTTTTGGGGTCGTGCCGGAGCTGCCGGAGGGGCGGGCTCTGCGGGTGCACTGACCGCAGGGAGCGACGGGAAGTTGAGCTTTGGACGCTCTGGCGTCGCTGCGGGTGCAGCCTCGGGCTCTGCGCGCACCTCTGCGAGCAGGACGCGTGTCATCACCGCCTCGTCCCGCGTGGCCGACATCATGAGGTACATTTGATAGGCCTCGCGCTTGTATTCCAGCAACGGGTTGCGCTGGCCGTAGCCACGGAGGCCCACCGATTGCCGCAGACGCTGGATTGCGAGGAGGTGGTCTTTCCAGAGGTCATCGGTCAGGCGCAGGATCATCATGCGGCTGACCTGATCAAAGACCTCTTCGCCCATCGCCTCTGCTTTCTCGGAGACGCGGTCATTGGCCTCGGTCGTGATCCGATTCTTGATCTCAACCCGAGACAGATCGCGAAGCGCATCGTCTTCCTCTGCCCACTCCAGGCCGAAGACTCGCCGGATGTTGTCGCGGATTCCGCGGATATTCCAGTGCTCGGGTCGTAGACCCTCGCCACAGAAGTCGTCCATGACGTCGTTGACCACATTCTCCAGCGACTCGTTCAACATCTCGCGAACGCCCTCGCCCGCCAGGGCCCGACGCCGGAGATCGTAGATGCCCTTCCGCTGGTAGTTCATGACATCGTCATACTCGAGAAGGTTCTTTCGAATGTTGAAGTGGTACCCCTCAACCTTCTTCTGCGCGTTCTCGATGGCACCGGTGATCCATCGATGCTCAATGGCCTCGTCATCGCGAAGGCCCATACGCTCCATCCAGACCGTAAACCGATCACTACCGAATACGCGGAACAGCTGGTCATCAAGTCCGAGGTAGAACCGAGACGACCCCGGGTCGCCCTGACGCCCCGAACGGCCACGAAGCTGGTTGTCGACCCGTCGGGACTCGTGCCGCTCGGTACCGATGATGTGCAATCCACCGGCCTCGAGTACTTTTTGCCGTTCTTCGCGGCACTGCGGCTCAAACCGTCCAAGTGCGGCAGCATATCCCTCGGCATCGGACTCGGGGTCGGCCTCACTCGCAGCCATGGCCTCTGGATTGCCACCCAGCTTGATGTCCGTGCCTCGCCCGGCCATGTTCGTCGAGATCGTGACCGCGCCAAGACGCCCTGCCTGGGCCACGATGTCGGCTTCGCGGTCATGCTGCTTCGCGTTGAGGACCTCGTGCGGGATCTTCGCCTGCTTGAGCAACCGACTCACAATCTCCGACTTCTCAACGCTGGTCGTACCCACCAGCACGGGCTGACCGCGTTGGTGACACTCGCGGATGTCTTCGAGTACCGCGTTGAACTTGCCCGTCTGGTTCTTGTAGACCACATCATCATGGTCTTGTCGCGCAATGGGCTTGTTGGTGGGAATGATCACCACATCGAGGTCATAGATGCCCGCAAACTCGGCCGCCTCGGTCTCGGCCGTACCCGTCATGCCAGCCAGCTTGTCGTACATGCGGAAGTAGTTTTGGTACGTCACCGTCGCATAAGTCTGGGACTCTGGCTGAATCTCAACCTTCTCTTTGGCTTCAACCGCTTGGTGAAGTCCATCGGACCACCGACGACCCGGCATCGTCCGCCCCGTGAACTCATCGACGATGATGACCTCGCCGGCACGGACCATGTAGTCGCGGTCGCGCTTGAACAGATGATGCGCCTTGAGGCTCTGCATACTGTGATGAAGCACTTCGAGGTTCTGCGGGTCATACAGGTTGTCTACGCCAAGCCGGTCCTCGACCCGCGAGATGCCCTCTTCGGTGAGGGTGACGTTGCGCGCCTTTTCATCGAGGACGAAGTCGATGTCGCGCTGGAGCATCGGGATGACAGCATCGACCACATTATAGAGGTCAACCGGAATATTCGCGGGTCCGCTGATGATGAGCGGCGTTCGCGCCTCGTCGATCAGAATCGAGTCGATCTCATCGACAATCGCGAAGTTGTGACCGCGCTGGACGTAGTCCTCGATGCTGAACTTCATGTTGTCGCGAAGGTAGTCGAAGCCAAACTCGTTGTTCGTGCCATAGGTGATGTCAGCCGCGTACGCTTCACGCTTTGCGCGACTGTCTCGCTGACCCGACAGGATCACACCCACATTCATGCCCAAGAAGTCGTAGATGGGCGACATCCACTCTGCATCACGTGCGGCCAAGTAGTCATTGACGGTGACCAGGTGAACGCCTTTTCCAGAGAGCGCGTTGAGGTAGGTCGGTAGCGTCGACGCGAGCGTCTTACCTTCACCCGTCTTCATTTCGGCGATGCGCCCGCTATGAATCACCATGCCACCGATCAACTGGCAGTCATAGTGCCGCATGCCCATGGTTCGGACGCTGACCTCGCGGACCGTCGCAAAGACCTCGGGAAGCAGCTCATCAAGTGGCGCACCATTCTCGATCTTCTGCTTAAAGACCGCCGTCTGCGCAGCGAGCTGCTCGTCACTCATCGCCTTCATGGCAGACTCGAGTCCGTTGATCGTCGAGACCATCGGCGCGAGCTTCTTGAGCTCGCGAGAGTTGGCATCGCCGAACATCCACTTAACTGCGGAATTGAAGCTCTCGAACATCCCAAAGTCCCCTTTACAGCATGATTGACGGAGCGGTCACACAGAGACCGTTCTACGTCAAGACTGCCTCGCGGCGGCAATGTGCTCACTCCGGGCCCCAATGGCAACCCGAAGACTCAACGCGGAAGATACTTCAGTGCATCGTGAGCGCTCCCATCGACCCGGAGTTCGAAGTGAAGGTGGCTCCCGGTCGACCTTCCCGTGGATCCCATCGTCGCAATGAAGTCACCGGCTGACACGCGATCTCCCGCCCGCTTTCTCAGCGTCGTGCAGTGGGCGTAGCGTGTCGTGATGCCAAATCCATGATCAATCTCAATGAGCCGTCCGTAGCCCGAGTGGTAGCCACTCCGAACCACGGTCCCTGGAGAGACTGCATAGATGGGGGTGCCCCGCTTGTTTGAGATGTCGAGACCCGCATGAAACTTCGTCCCACCGTTAATCGGATCACGGCGCCAGCCCACGCCAGAGCTGAGGTGCCCCTCTGCAGGCCACCGTTGGGGCAGCGCCGCGCGTAACGCCCGCAGCGTCTCAAGGTCCGCCATGAGCGCATTCAGGTCGAGTT
Organism: Myxococcota bacterium; assembly: GCA_049889515.1. Classification (GTDB taxonomy): domain Bacteria; phylum Myxococcota_A; class UBA796; order UBA796; genus JBMHDG01. Next base: position 133,193 of record JBMHDG010000028.1, on the reverse strand, counting down.
CCTCTTCCTCGGACGCCCCAAGGAAGGCATCCATGCGTTCTTGTACGGCAAAGGCCCAGGCCTCGGCCGGCCGAAGGTCAGAGCTGCTGGCCTCCTCGAACGACACCGGCTCATCCGGCTCATCGCCCTCCGCAATCTCCACATCCGGAAGCGGCGCGTCGGTGTCGGTCTGGGGTGCCCCCTCGCTCCCCGCCTCCAACGGATCGGCCTCGTGGCCCGAGAGTGTGTTGGCAGGCATGCCACCCGCATCACCCGTCGCCTCGGTCAGCGAGCGGAGCTGGGCATCATAGAGCCTCAACCGTTGACTCACCCGCTCCACTTCATCGAGTTGCCGCTCCATGTGCAGCAGCCGGGCCCGCAGCTCGTAGTTTTCTGCTGCGAGGTCCTCGAACGCAGCGACCCGAGGCCACGCCATCGCCAGTGCGCATACCATCACGACCAGACTTCCTCCCCACCACCACGGGGCGCCTCGTGGGTCGACCGCACCGAGCTGCGGGCGCCATGGCGTTGCCGGGCGAACGCCCCGGTCCATCCGTGGATCGCGCGCGGGAGGGATCATGTGGTCTGCTCAATGGAGAGGATCAAGACCGTGATGTTGTCGTCGCCACCATGTTCATAGGCGAGGTCGACCAACTTACGGGTCGCCACGCGTGGTGCATTTGCGCCGAGCACGTCCGAGATCACCGCGTCATCCACGGGACCGGAGAGGCCGTCGGAACAGAGCATGACGGTATCGCCTGGTCGCAGCGCCCGCGTCATGACATCGACCTCCACCTCATCGTCGAACCCGAGTGCCCGCGTGATGACGTTCTTCATGCGATGCGTTCGCGCCTGCTCCACGGTCAAGATGCCCTCTTTGACCGACTGCGCCACCAAAGAGTGGTCTTCGGTGAGCTGCTCTAGTCGACCTGACCGGTGCATATAGACGCGGCTATCCCCCACATGGGCCACGAGGGCGTTCGTGCCGTAGACGACGACCGCCACAACGGTCGTTCCCATGCCTCGAAACTCTGGATGGCGCTGTGCATAGGCGTGCACCTTCTTGCTGGCCATCTGAACGGCACGGGTCATGACCCCGCGCATGACCTCCAGCGGCTCCCCCGTTCCATCACGTGGAGGCAGTTCGGCGGACGCCATGTACTCTTCGACGGTATTAATGGCGATGGCGCTCGCATATGAGCCTCCCGCATGCCCCCCCATTCCATCGGCGACGACATACAGCTTTAGCTCTTCATTGACCAGCAGCGCGTCTTCATTTCGGCTTCGGCGAGGGCCAATATCGGTCATGCCACTCGCAACAACGTTCATGACCTTCCGCGCTCCTACCGGAGAACCGTAACCGCACCGGTGGTGGTTCGGTAGGCCTTCATCACTCGTACAGGGCCTCACCAAGCGCGACGAAGCCCTCCACGGACACGGTCTCTGCGCGTGCCCGAACATCGAGGCCGACCGCCTGGAGCGCCGCCGTTGCACGATCCTTGCCGAACGCTGCAGCCAACGCATTGGGCAGCGTCTTTCGCCGTTGTGAGAACGCAGCACGCACCATGCGGTCAAAGTCATCGGGCGAGGTGCGTCCGGTTCGAGGCGCCTCGAACAGGTCCACGCGAACCACCGTAGAGTCGACCCGCGGTGGCGGTACAAAGCTCTTTGGGGGAACACCGAAGAGTGGCTGCACCCGCCCACGCACACCTAACTCGACCGACAGGGCCCCATAGGTCTTCGAGCCTGGGCCCGCAGCCATGCGATGAACCACCTCCGCCTGGAGCATGACCACGATGCGTCGAAAGGTCTGCGGAGCACGGGCCGCATTCATCACGAGCATCGTCCCTACATTGTAAGGAAGGTTGGCACACATCGTCCAGCCTGTCCCCTCGCACACCTCGGCGAGATCGGTCCGTACCGCATCGGCATGAATGAGCCGGACGTCGGGATACACCTCTCGGGTACGCTCCGCGAGATCGTCATCGATCTCAATGGCCGTCACTTCGGCACCCACCGCGAGCATGGCTTCGGTCAAGATCCCGAGTCCCGGACCAATTTCGAGGGCCCGTGAACCGTTCTCCAGACCGGCGTTTCGGACCATGCGGGTACACACCGACGGTCTCGCCAAGAAGTGCTGTCCAAAGCGCTTCCGTGCACGCTGCTCGAGCGTTCTCAGCAATGCCCGTGGATCTTGTGCGCCTGTCATGTGAGCTCCTCCACGGGCCAGCCGGCACGCGCGCCAGCTGCCAGTCCATCATCTTGGCCTCGCACGGCACGCACCCAGCCCGCATAAGCAATCATCGCGGCGTTATCTGTACAATGGCGGATGGGTGGAACGAACACCTCGAGGGCTGTCGCGTCGAGGGCTTGCCGAAGCCCCTGATTGGCAGCCACCCCACCGCCCAGCACCACACGAGTTCTTCCGCGCTCCGTGGCGACTGCCATCACGCGGTCCAGCAGACACTCCACGACAGCGTGCTGAAAACTTGCACAGAGATCGGGTACCGACAGCTCGGGATCTCGCTGTATGGTCTGCCGAACCGCAGTCTTCAGTCCCGAGAAGGACCAATCGTGGGGACCCGCATGGCGCGGTCGAGGACGCGGCAGCGGGAACGCCGTGGGGTCACCTCCTCGCGCCATACGGTCGATCACCGGCCCCCCCGGGTAGCCAAGACCCATCATGCGCCCCACTTTGTCAAACGCCTCGCCTGCAGCATCATCTACCGTGTTGGCGACCACCTCGTAGTTTCCGACACCGTGGCAGTCGTACAGGCAGGTGTGGCCACCGCTCACCACTAGCGCCAAAAACGGAAAGTCTGGTGAGGGCGTATGCATGCGTGCAGAGAGGAGATGGCCTTCGAGGTGATTCACGGCCACAAACGGTACACTCCACCCCATCGCGAGTGCCTTGGCGAACGAAAGTCCCACGAGGACCGCACCGATAAGCCCAGGTCCAGCGGTCGCCGCGACCGCGTCCGGACGCGCAAGCTCAGCACGCTCTAGGACCGCTGCCACCGTGGGGGCCAACTTCTCGAGGTGGGCCCGCGCAGCAAGCTCTGGCACCACGCCGCCGTAGGTCTTGTGGATGTCTTGTGTCCAGGTCAGCTCTGCCAGGACCGCGCCATCTTTGACGATGGCCGCAGACGTCTCATCGCAGCTTGTCTCCAACCCTAGAACTCTCACGGTCACTCACCCGATGTACCGGGTTTCATAACGCCTTCCGCCACCCCGTGGACCACTGCAGGCCAATAGGTGGTGGCGTCGAACCGCCCTTGGTCTTGTTCACCGTCGTGACATGTGGTGCACGTCGCGAGCGTCACCTCTGGCAGATGACGTTGCCCACCCGACGCCACATGTGCAGCACCCGGACCGTGACAGGCTTCACACTGGACATCTCTCATCCCGTGGATCTCCGCGGGCGTCTGGGGTCCCCCTGGCTGGCCGAAGCCCGTCGAATGACAGGGTACGCACGAGGCATCTGTCTCGCGAACGTCGTTGACGAGCGTTGCCCACGCATGTGCGTGGGGCGTGGTTCGCCACTGCGTCGTAGGGCCCTCATGACAGGCCACGCATTGGGCAGCACCTGCATATGGCGAGCCCGCTGGCGCAGTTCTCGCGCCTTTCCGAACGTTGGTGCCCTTCTGCGCATGCTTGGACAGCTGACGCTCCTCTTTCTTCCATGCAGTGACGAGCGCCTCGCTGGACGCGTGTTCTCCGACCGCCTCATCGAGCTCCACACGACGGAAGGCCAACAGATTACCGACAGCTGTCACCGCGGACGCCGCCTCCCGCTCTTCGCGCGCCTCACGTTGAAGACGCTTGGCCGCCTTGCGCAGTGAAGACGCATTGTCCTCCTGTTCCTCTGCACGCGCCATGAGGCGTTTTGCCTGTTCCTCCTTGCGAACGGCTGCTCGACGGTGCTGTTCGGTGGGATCGGGCGCCCAGCCCGCCAGACCCTTCCGTGCGTGAAGCGACCAGACACCGACAGCATGACCCCGAGCGCCACCACCGGCCGTCCACCCACTGCCCGCGATCACGGGATCACTGTCCCGCCGGCTGGCCTCTGCATCGAGCACCAGGTCCACACCGGAGTGGGCGATTTCGGCGGCCTTCATCCGACTGGTGGGGATGAGGGCAATGGTCACATCTACATGGGGCAGACGGTCAAGCGCTACCGACAACGCTTTCGCAGGATCATCGACCACACACCCCGGCACACGCCCCACCGAGAGCCCAATGACGCCAAGCGTGAGGTCCCCCCGTTTGAGGATGACATGTGGCTTCGGAGGTGTACGGCCTTCACACTGCAGATTGGCCGACAACAAGGGTGCATCGTACTCCGCGATCAGATCCCAGATGAAGGGCGCACCTAGGGCCCAATCCTCTTCGGCCAATGCCATGGCATCGAGCCCTGCCGACATGAAGGATGCCATCACGACCTCGGCCTTCCGCCTGCGTTGCTCTTGCTCACGCGCCGCCGGCGTTCGCCCATTGAGGGACCCACCACTGTCGACCACAACCGTGGGACCGAGGCGCTGCTGCTGCGCGATGACACTATGACGCCTGGACAGACCGCCCAGAGGACGCTTGGGTCAACCACACGGCTCGAGTTCGCCCTCAAAGCGGGAGGTATGCACCAGACTTACCGCGTCCACGGATGGCCCCCCACAGCTCATCGCGAACCATCCCACCCACGTGATCCATCGATGTGTCATGCTGCCTCCATGTCTTCTCTACCCTCTCCGTTTCAAGCGCGCCCCAGCTCCCCCGAAGATGCTGCCGATCTCGCAGAACTCGAGCGCTTGGCAGGTCCACATCCATGGCGCCTCGACGCCATTCGTGGCAGCCTCGATACCGGGCGTGCCGGGATCCTTATCGAGGATGATTCCGGGCCGTGTGCACACATCATCCTTCAGCGTGGCAGCGTGGGCGAGGTGCTGACACTCGCCGTGGCCCCCCGCGCCAAGCGTCAAGGCCTTGGTCGTTATCTGATCGCAGCGGCCATCCGCGACTGGCGTTCGGATGGTCTGACCGAGGCCTGGCTCGATGTGCGCCGTGACAACGTGGCCGCATGCAGCCTCTACCGCAGCACCGGATGGGTAGAGGCGGGCGTTCGGCGGGCCTATTACCGAGATGGCTGCGACGCGCTGGTGTTGACCCGAGCCCTCGACGCCTAGAAGCTAAGCACCGTCGAAAACGGCTTCTCGGTGGCAATCTCAAACGCCAGCTGCCAGCGCTCCATCTGGTTGATGAGGCAGGTCTGGAGCTCGCCATCGAACTGACCGCCCTCGATCTCGGCAGAGATGTCCTTCAGCTTGCCGTCAGTGCCCACGGTTGCACCGATTCGCCACTTTCCAGAATAGGACTCATTGGTGTTCAGTGCGCGCTCGTAGCAGCGACGCGTGGTCCGAACCTTGGCGTTGAGCATGTCTCGGACAGCCTGACCGATCTCGTCGGCATCGGTGAGCTTCGCCTTGCGCCGAGAGGGTCCGATCGCCGACAGGTCCGTGCCGTCTGCAAGCCCACCCGACGCCGCGGACGTGGTAAGCCCACCAATCGACCGATCGGTCCCTGCAGTACCCATCGACGAGCCTCGAGTGCCGCGCGTTGTGGTGGCGTCCCCCCCCGAGGTCACGGCACGCGCCGATGGACCGGAGACGTCGATGCTGCTGCCACGAGGCGTCGGTTTGCTCGGCCGGGGCGTGGGGCGTGTCGTCGGCTGGGCGTCTGCCCCTGCGGGCTCTTCAGCAGCCACATCCTCGACGCCGAGAAAGTCCTGCTCCATGGGGACGATGATCTCTCCCATGTCTTCGACGACCGGTGCAGGATTTAAGCCGAGGTACGCCACCGCCGCCAAAGCCGCCGCGACCACCGGAAGGAGCAACATCACCGGCGCGTTCTGCTTTCGCTTTCGCTCGCTCTCGTCCTTTGCTGCGATCGCCTGCAGCACGTCATCACCGGGATTCGTCGGGGCATCTTCGCCCGGGATCTCCCCAAAACAATGGGGACACGTCCCGCCGTCGAGGGCCATCGCCTCGCTAATTTCACCGCCACAGAAGGGACAGTCCGCCACAATGCCTCCGCACACACCGTCTGACGCCCGGTATCCAGATCAGACCGTCTGCACACCCACTTTCATTGCGGGCCCACGAGACCATAGCTGGCATCGAGAATGGCAACGCTGACATTGCAGAAGGCGTGAAACCACGCCCCCGCGAGAATGTCCCCAGTCTTCGCGCGCATCCATCCGAAGATCAGGCTTGGGAACACGATCGCAAGGTGCCAGTACTGAAACTGAACAATGCTGTGTCCTACCGCAAAGATCACGCAGGTCACCAGCAGACCAGGTCCCACCCTTGCACCAAACACAGTCCATGACGGTGGCCAAACCTCATCGAGGCGGGTCTGAATGTACCCGCGGTAGAACAGCTCTTCGGGAAGCGCCACAAAGATCAGGTGGTAGAGCGCCAACATCACAACATCGGGCGGCAATCGAAGGCGCGGGACTGGCGTCTTCCACGTCACGCAGGCAGCTTCCACACCCGCATCACACGCAACCCCCAAGACCGCCGGCACACCCCATGTCTGCCACAGGTGGTAGCCCAGGACGTAGGGTACCAAGATGAGCGCGATGACCTTCGCCACAAGCGTCAGCGCTGGTAGATGCGCTGAGGGTGCCTCCCACAACGGTACGGTCAACGGGTACCTGTCAGGATCATCCCCCCGCCATGCGAGCACCCAGACGGGCACATACATGAACAGGAACGGCACGAGCACCAGACCAATATCCCACGCCACGCCCGTCAGGAAGGTCGCGATCACGCGGATCGCAACCATCGTGGCCAACCAGACCACCACCACTTCACGGAATAAATGACGGGAGTTCACGGCGCGCGCTCCACGAAATGCGCTCCAAGCTGAAGCGCTTCGATGCCGGAACGACGCCAGACCTGCACGGCATCGACGGGGTCGTGGACCGTAGGTCCCCCTGCTTCGCAGAATGGGAACGCCGCAAGTGCGCCACAGCCACTCTCACGGATGAGCCCGGTCATCATCCGATGAAGGCCAGCATGGTGTTCAGCGGTGACCCACTGAATCCGTGCCCGCCCATCGCGTGCCACGACGCCCGCATACCGCCTACGGAAGGCAGCATCCACAACCGGCGCAGCCACCCCGAGCTGTAGCGGCTGAGCCATCGACGACCACGCCGGGGGCCGTGAGAAGTTCGCTGTCTCAAGCGTGAGGCACGTAGGCATCGCCTCTGGCGGGAGTGCCAAGCGACGCCGCAGCCGGTCCATCGCCCAAGGGTCGTCCGCTCGCACGAGGACAGCCCGATCCCCCCCTGCGTGGGCGGTGAGTCCTCCTGGCCCACGCACACGTGCGACGGCGCCGCTGTCACACAGCAGGGCGATCAGTCGACTGTTTCGTTGTGAAGATACACCAGCGCGTTGAAGTGCGCGGTCGACGTCCGCTTCGGAGATGGACGGTCCAACGCGAGAGGAGAACGCATGCGGAGCCATACCGGAGAGATGGGCCGCTGCCCCCATCGCGAGCGCTGAGCTCCCAGCGTCCGGGACCGCAGCCACACTCTGTACCTCGGCCAGTTCACCGATCCGCGCCAGGACGCGTGGGTACGCAAACACCCTTCCACCGAGCACCACATTGCTGATCTTCCATCGACGCACGTGTCGCCGAACGAAGCCGGTGATCACACGCGAGAGGTTGTCGAGTAAGCTCGCCGCAGCCACACCCTGTGGGACCTCCGACATCATCCGGTACGTCGAATCCGACGACGGCAGCTCTCGGGAGAAGTTCGCGCGTGACAACCTGTCACCGGAGAGATGAAGTCGCTTATCGAGACGCGCCACAAGGTCAGGGTCCGCGGTTCCTGACGCGGCGAGGTCATCGAGCCAGAGCGGATGGAACCCTCGCTCCACACCCATGGCGGTCAACGCGCGATCAAGGTGGACATGAAGCGAAGAAAACCCACGTTGCGTCCAGAGGTGATCCAACAACCCCAGTCGGCCGTGATGCACGGAGACGGACGCGCCATCCCCCATCGGATGGATGGTGAACACCAGCACATCATCACGGGGTTGAAGGCGATAGGCAGCCTCGGCGAGTGCCTTGTGAATGTCGACCGTCAGCACGCGCGAGGGTCGATACCCCTGCTCCCTCACCAACGTGTCGAGCCACTCAGCGGCTAGGTCGGCTTCCCACGCTCCCCATCCGGACTGGCGTACCAACGCCTGAAACGCCACGTAGGCGTCATTCACTGGGCTGAACGGATTGTGCAGCAGATGGCGTAGGACCGGCAAGCGGCGCATGACAAATGGGGGGGAGAAGCGGCCAGCCACCCCGACCAGACCCACATCGGCCTTGCTGGCGCCGATGCGTTCCAGCGCCACTTCGGCCGCACGCCACGGGAATCCGTACTGACGTTGTCCCCCGACGAGACCCGACGCACGCTCAACCGCAACCACTTGGTTGTCTCGCACCAGACAGACCGAAGGGTCGTCGCCGTCCGAAACGCCAAGGATCAACATGAGTGCGCCCCCGCCTGCCGGCTGCAGTCCTATTCGATCGCAACGCCATGGTCCATTGCCCGCGCACCGCCCGGTCCTAGGCGCGCTGTTCGGGCCTAGTCGACCATAGGGAGGACATCACCCGAAGGCACCAGTACGAGACCTTCGTAGCCACCCACTTCGACCCGGACCGTGCCCGTGCCACTGACGGTCCACGTGCGCTCGTCATCCACCGGAAACACGGCGCGTAGCTCCGTCCCGGGCGCGAAGCTGACCGGCATGTCGTTCCCCTCAAAGCTGGTGTGGGCCGTGCCATCGGCAGCATGAACCACAACGAGCGCGGACTGACCTTCCCATGAGCGCTCAAACGCAATCACGTTGGCATCCTCTTCCCCACTGATGCGATCTGTCGCCCAGCGGATCTGAAAGTCACCGCGCCGAAGCGGCGCATAGGTCTTGCGAAGCCGCGTCAACGCGGCCGTGTGCTGGAAGAGAGACCCCGTGCGATCATAGTCCGCCCACCACAAGGGCTCGCGGTTCGCAGGGTCATTGCCACCGGCAAACCCTTGCTCGGTGCCGTAGTAGATGCACGGAATGCCATCCATCGAAAGCAGGTAGACCAACGCGGCCTCTAGCTTTCGCTCGTCCCCCGCATCCCACATGAACCGTGGAATGTCGTGGTTGTCGATGAAATTGACCAACGACTCTTGGGGTGAAAGGCCGATGCCTCCATCCTGCGGGGCCGAGCCGTAGTTGAGCGCACGCTCATTGAAGAGTGCCTCGATCTTACTCGTAGGCTGGCCCCGCTTGAACACATCATCAAAGACCTGAAACTTGTGGCTGAAGTAGAACGTGCTGTCGAGCTCACCCGGTGCCGTGTAGGATCCGATCAGCGCGTCGTTGCCGTCGAAGATCTCGCCGAACATCAAGAAGTTGTCCTTACCGAGTTCCTCGCAGTGCCGACGCATCGACGGGCAGAACTGTTGCCAAAACGCATGCTCGACATGCTTGACGGTATCGATGCGGTAGCCATCGATGTTCAGCGCGGTAATCCAGGTCGTGAAGACGTCGATCAGCGCATCCGTCACGTCCGGGTTGGTCGTGTCGAGGTCTTTGAGCCCGCCCGGGAAGTCGCCCTTGATCACCTGCTCGGTCACATTCCAGTCGGTGACGCGACCGCGCCGGTTGTACCACTCTGGGTTGTGGAACTCGGGGGGATTGGGTGGAACCCGGTTGATCTCTGGCATGTAGACGAAGTTAATGGGCGCTGGGCCAGACTCTCCGAGACTCGTCCATCCCTGAATGCCACGCCCATCGTAGGCGGGGTCCCACTCGGTCACGACTTCAATGGGATCCGCACCGAACCCGTCTAGTGAGTCTTGATCTCCTGAACCGTAGACCGTCACATCGGGCTGACCGTTGCGGTTGATGTCGTAGTAGAACAACTGGCCCACATGGTTGGTCACGATGTCCACGATGACCTTGATGTCGTTCTGATGGAGCACATCGACCATGCGGCGCAGGGTCTGGAGATCCCCAAAGTGGGGATTGACATTGAGAAAGTCTTGGGTCCAATAGCCATGGTAGCCGCTGACACCGGCATCTTCCTCGACGTTGACCACGATCGGGCTGATCCAGACGGTCGTGACACCGAGGTCGACGAGGTAGTCGACCTTGTCGATCACGCCCTGATAGTCGCCACCCATGTGCCGAGCCATGCTGTCATCAGAGTAGGTGATGTTGTAGTCGTTGTTGCGATCACCATTGGCAAATCGATCGATCATCACCTGGTAGATGATCTCGTCTCGCCAGTCGGTCACTTCGCTCGTGATCTCTGGATTATCCGCATACAGACCTGACTGTACGCACGCTGATGACAACATCAGCATCCCCACACACCATAGACTGCCGAAAGAGCGGGTCTCAGACATTGAGCCTCCGAAACACAAAAGAGGGAACTCCGCGGACGGTGGCCATCAGCGGACCCCAGAGCCAAGGAGTGTAGCGAACCTGCGGCCCTCCCGAAAGAGAGGACACAATCGCACGGGCCGCCACATCGACATCGATCATGAGCGGGAGTGCCCCCCGCCCCTTGACCATGTCCGTGCGGACAGGACCCGGCTTGATGGTGATGACCCGAACGCCGTGGCGATCAAGCCGATTGCGCAGGGACTCAAGATAGGAGTGAAGCCCCGCCTTGGACGCGCAGTATGCAGGGTTACCCATACGCCCACGCTCTCCAGCGACAGACCCGATGCCTGCGATCACACCGGTCCCCGCCGCCTTCATCTTTCGGGCCGCTAGGTTGCACCACGCCATGGCGCCCACCAGATTGACGGCGATCACGTGAGCATCGACGGCGGTCTCAAACTGGTCGATGTCCACGTGGGGAAGCACACCTGCCGAATAGACGAGGATGTCGAGTCCGCCCAGCACATCAACCGCACGCTGAAACGCCACCTCGACCTCGTCGCGTTGGGTCACATCATGCACGAGCGTGTGAATACAGCCCGGAGAGGCTGCCGTAGCCTCCACCAGTTCCTGCATGGCGTCAGCCTGACGGCCCACGACGACCACATGGTCCCCGCGGCCCGCCAACTGGCGCGCCACCTCAGCCCCGATTCCACGGGACCCGCCCACAATGAGTACACGACACGTCATCGGGTCATCGCAGTGTGGTCGTCGGCGTAATGATGCGCTGGGAGTTCACCCACCACTCTGCACCAATGCCCATAAAGTGATTGACCCGCCCCTGAACGCGCTGGTCCTGGGGTGCGAAATAGGCCATTGCGGCATTATCGAGGACACTCGCCTGGTACACGAACTGAATGCGGGGACGAGAATAGCCACCCCGACGCAGCTGAACGGCCGGCAGCAATGCCACCTTCGTGAGGTCGGCCACATCCACCCGTCCCGTACGTGGGTTGGCACCGTTGGGACGCACATGTTGGTGAGACACCTCGACGCCGAGCGCGAGGTGGCGACCGATGTAAACCTGGGGCCGAACCACGCCAATAAACTCGAACCTATCATCAAAATCGAGGTCGATGCCATCGGCGTCGTGGTACCACTCCGCCACAATCGCACCCATGACGCCGACACGAGGGGTCTCATGGTTGGCCATCGCTGCCACCATCCACGACTCCGCGGCCGCCGCAGAAAAGTCTAGTGCGAGGCCCCCTTGGGGAATGGCAAGCTCACCATAGGCCGCAAGCCCCGACGCACGCCGCGCCCATAGATGGACAAAGCTCTGCTCGGCCCAGCCCCAGAGGGACAGCTGTGCGCCCACGAGGCTTCCCCAGTCTTCTGGCAGCTCTTGGTTGATCGGATCTCCGACACCCTGCTGCAGCTGGCGAACCCCCTCCGGAAGGTGATGAAGCTCGCCGTAGAGCTTGGTTCGAAGGGTCAAGCCACCGATGTCAAAGTGGTAGAGACCACGGAGGCTCGACACGACGCGTTGGCGATCGAGGACCACCACCTCAACCCCGTCGACTTGGTCAGGTACCTGGACCGTCTGAAGCTGAAGCTGAAAGTCCTGGCCCGTGAGCCGATTGGCCCCCACATGTAGCGCAATTTCACCCGCGCCCGGCCGCACCATGAGCCCACCGCCGTAGGTGTTGAGGTTATCCATCGGCCAAAAATCGAGGAGATAGACATCATCTCCACGGTACATTCTGGCGCCCGCCCACATGGTGAGCGGCACGTTCGGGATGAAGTCTTCCGCCTCCACATAGAGGTTGCGAATCGCGAGCTGCGCGTTCCACTCTCCGCTGTAGTGAAAGACATCTCCGGTCAATGCTGGCGTAATGACAGCCTTGAACTTCGCATCTTGCGCTGTTCGCCACTTCCAACCCAGGTCGAGTTCGAGGTAGGGGCCGAGCTCATGACGCGTCGTACGCCGCGCCACACTCAACGCATCACCCCGCCCACCCTGCAGGTCGTACCCAAGGTTTGCCCGACCATAACTGCCAGCAAAAAACCCCGACTCCACAATCTCGACGTCTGCCTTGTCCGTGGACGCCTCCTCGGAGGCCGGCTCATCGCCGTGAGCCACACCCAGCACGCAGGGAATCAGCCACCACATCGTCACCTCTTGTTGGACGCTGCCCACCGCTTTTGGGCGTGACGCATCTGTGCGTAACGTCAGGAGACGTCATTCTCTACCCCTGCCGCACCGGACAGCTCCAATTTTTTTGCCACACGACGTGCGAGACTCAGAAACACCTCTGCCCCCTCGTCTTGGCTAAGCGCGATGGGTAAGCCTCGATCGCCCGACGCCCGGATGGCGCTGCGGAGAGGTACTTCGGCGAGCACCTCGGTGTGGTGCTGCATCGCTACCCGCTTGCCACCATCGCGACCGAACACATAGTCTTTCTGCCCGTCAGGTAGCGCGTAGTAGGCCATGTTCTCGACCACACCAAGCAGCGGTACATTCAGCTTGTCGAACATCCGAAGGCCTCGAACGGCATCCGCGAGTGCAACTTCTTGGGGCGTGGTCACCACGACGGCACCCGAGAGATCGACCGCTTGAATGAGGGTGAGCTGAGCATCACCCGTGCCGGGCGGCAGGTCGACCAGCAAGACATCGAGCTCGCCCCACGCCGTGTCTTGGAGCAGCTGCCGAACCGCACCCATCACCATCGGCCCGCGCCAGATCATGGCCTCTGTGGGGTCCACGACCATCCCGATGCTCATGCAGGCCACGCCGTATGCGCGCGGGGGTACCGCGCGCTTGTCGGGACCCACGACGGGTCGCGACGTGGTGTTCATCATCACGGGCAGGGACGGCCCGTAGATGTCTGCGTCGAGGAGGCCGACCCGAAGGCCGAGCCGCTTGAGAGCCACTGCGAGGTTGCAGCTAATCGTCGACTTTCCGACACCACCCTTGCCAGATGCCACGGCAACCACGTGGGTCACACCGGGCAACTTCCCTTTGACGACAGGGCCTCCATGGGGACCCAGCCCGGGGCCATCCATCCCCTTGACCGGTACCGTGGGTTGTTCGGGGGGGGCGGCGGGGTGACGGCGAATCACAACCTTGGGACGCACCTCGCCTTTAAAGCCCAGTCCTCGTAGATTGGCGACAAGTGCCTCAACCAAAGGCAGTCGGTCATGCTCCGCATGCTCGGGTGTCAACACGAGCTGAAAGTGAAGCTCACCATCCTTGATGCGGGTCTGCTGAACCAGACCGGCGAGCCACACACTTCGTCCTGTCACCGGATCTCGCACACGTGACGCAGCAGGTTGCACAAGTCTAAGCGGATCAACTTCGGACATCGGTCCCCCGATTTGAGCGTCTCGCACTATCGCGTTCGAGCCTGATGCGCCGTTCACATTGCCGACCCCGCAGTATGCGCGCTACGCTGGGAGCGAAACGGGGAGACCATGTCCACGCTGACCCTTCGTACACGCCTCGCCCAGACCGTCGCATGTGCTTCGTTGCTCGCCGTACATTCGGTGGCTGAGGCGGCGTGGCCCGACGATATCAGCCTTTCGAGCATGCCTACGTATGAAGGCAATCGCGTCTTGAGTACCAGCACGCTCTCCGAGGCCTACACCACATTGGTCCGAGAGCTGGGTGCCTCCATCGGAAGTCGTGCCCTCGGCCCCGCGAGCACGCTCGGTGCAGGCACAGAAGTCTCTTTGACCCATCAGGTAGGCTTCATCAGTAGCCGAATCCCGGACGGACCGTCCGCTTGGCAACGCGCCCATGTCGACAACGACCCCAGTCTCGTACTCTGGCAACCCGGCATCATGGTGCGCAAGGGGCTCCCGTTTTCCCTCGAAGTGGGGATGGCAGGAACGTGGGTCGGCCTGAGCCGCCAGGGCACCTTCGGCGGCTGGGTTCGCGCCGCGCTCGTCGAGGGCTATAAGCCCTTCCCGGATGTCTCGGTACACGGTGGCTACACGGGCTACATCGGCAACAATGAGCTCGAGCTTGGTGTTGCACGACTCGGCGCAAGCTTGGGGTCAGACTTTGCGCTCGGTGGTCAGCCGGGTGTGCGAAGCGTCGTGCTCTCCCCCTTCGTCGATGTGTCACTCCTCTGGGTGAGTGCGGCGCCCATTCTCGACGACGCCACGCAGGCCTCCATCGGCGCTATCCCCTACGGCGGCCGCGGTGACCGTGGTCAGGTGACCCCCGAGAAGCCGCTCCTGATGCCCCAGGTTAGCGGCGGCATGCAGGTCGTCGCCGGGAAGATGCTGCTTCGTATCGCGGGTGGCTACACACCGGGAACCCTCGCGACCGTAGACACAGCAGTGGGACTGACCTTCTGAACCACGGTTCCCGAGTCATCGCGGGTCTGGGCTGCCTTGCCCTGATCATGGAAACGGCCGAAGCAGAGCCTCTGGCCTTGCATCTCGAAGCCGAACTCTGGGCAGATGGCCAGACCATCAGCGGTACAGTCGCCTCCGTCGAGGACGATCCGGTCCCGTGGCGGAACGCGCTCGAACCGCTGCCTCATCCGACGCATGAGCTCGATGTGATGCGCACGTGGGCAGGCCAGCCACACCGTGGCCGTCTACGACTCGCCCCACACAGCCATTCACCCGCCAAAGTGGCCTTCCAGACCCGGCTGCCGAGACGTTGGGGGGACGTGGGCGCCACCCGACATGGGGTGTTCGCCAACGGGCGCTGGCATCCTCATCCCGATGTTCCAGAGGCCTCAACGACCCGCTGGCACGTGACGCTCAAGGTACCCGCTGGATGGGCCTGCGCCGTCGGCGACCATGTGGGCACCGACGAGCTGAACGTGTCTGTAGACGGTCCCTTTGTCAGCCTCGCATGCGTTCCCGATGGCGAAGTGCAGCACCTGCGAGGACCGGGTTTTGATGTTCGCCTCCTGACGGCCGGCACGGCACGGCGTGCATTGAAGGACAACCTCACCAAGAACCTCCCGCTGCTCGAGATGTCCCATTGGCGGTGGCGAGGTGTCGCTGTCGAGGCGCCCCTGCGTCGACGCCTCGCCCGTGCTGGACATGGCCTTGTGTATCTCTCCGACCGCGCGTGGCGGGTGTTCCCTTGGTTCCAACATCTCCACCACAAGGGTGTGATGCGCCAGGCGAGCCTGTCGTGGATGCCCCCTGCTCGGCCGGTCGTTCGGCAGCTCTCCGCTGCAGCCGTGCTCGACCTGCAGACCCAACGCATGAAGAAGCACAACCGGACGCGTTGGTTCGGTTGGCTGACGTTCATTCCTCTCGTCGACACCGCGCTCTACAACCGTGAGATGGCCTTCCAGCAAGCGCTGTTTGACCGTCCGTACCGCATGGACCGCGTGCCAGACGGACCCGACGAACGTGCCACCGGCGACACCAAGACCGGCGAGGCCATCTATCACGACCTTGAACACGTCCCTTCGAACCTTCAGGCGATGCTGATCGGAGCCGTCGGCAGCCGTCATGGTGCTGCCGTTACCGGCTCCGCACCTCTCACGATCGGTCAGCCGCGGCTCGACACGCTTCTGTACACCCCCCCGCGCCCAACGGCTGAATCCACGCAGCCCGCACCATGGCGATGGACCCTCGCAGGACAGATCAGCAGCATCAACCTAGGTGAAGGGTTCATCAGCGCCTTCCTCGCCACCTCGGTACGCCGCGCCGATGACACGCGGAACCTCTTCAGCACAAGCCTCTCCACCACGCAGCGCAACCATCTCCGTCTACGAACCGCCTATCGCCGCTCGTTCGGCCCGCTGATGCGAGGAACCACACGAAGTCATTCCCTCACGGTTGGAGCCGACTTCGCGTGGTTGAATCCAAATTTTGCCACCCTCTCCGGCCCACCAGTGGCCGCGGGGGGCTCGCTGCGGTGGGGGTGGAGCAACCGAAGGTACAGTCTATTCCCCTTGCGCGGTTCGGCGCTGTTTGCCTCCGTCGCCGCGGGCAGTCAGTTCGCTACGGGCGAGCCCTATGCAAGTGTTCAAGTCGGAGGGAACTCCGTCGCCGCACCACACCCTCGCGTCGCGCTCGCAGCCTCGGTTCGGATGGGGCGTGCGTTCACGACGCTCCCCCAGCGTCTCCTTGCGATGGGGGGGCCTTCGGGCATCCGCGGTTTACCGGACGATGCCGTTCAGGCCGATCAACTCGGCGTCGCCCAACTCGAGCTTCGCCTTGTGCCCATTCGAGGCGCAAGCGTACCCCTTGGCGTCATGTGGGCCACCGATCTCCAGTTCACATTGGGACTTGATGCTGCAGTCGGAGCGCACGACACGGATCGACTCGCAGCGCTGGGCGCTGTCGTCGGTGCTGCAACCGTGGTGGAGCACCTCGGGCTCGCCCCCGCTGCGGCTCATGTGACGCTCGGCTGGCCTCTATGGACGGAAGGTGTGGAACGACCCGCCAAGAACCTTCCGTTCGAAGTGCTCCTCGGTTGGTCGCAGAGCTTCTAGCCCTCAGCTCTTGTTCGCGCCCTCGCGCATCACCTTGGCGATACGCTCTGCGTCAAAGCCACCTTCGTCGCCCACGAGCCAGGCGTAGTCGACCTGCTGACCATCCACCTCGGCGAAGGTCGGCCGCCACTCCGGCGTGCGCACCCACAAGAAGATGCCGCCCCACATGGTGGCAGCCTCCGCAGCAATAAAGCCGAGCGCGCCCGACAACACGGCCTGCTCCACACCGCCGAGCTGTTCCTTCAACAGCAGCGCCTGGAACGCCTCGCGGGCACCTTCACCAGCGATGGTTGGAGAGAGCAAGGTAGCGAGGATCTGAATGGTCGAGCCAAAGGTGATGGGCCAGAACTCGGCGCCGACCACGCCAATGGCCAGCGCAGTGAAGAAGTAAACCGCCGCGGTGGTGAAGTGCGTCACAAACTTTGCCGCAAGCGCCAACATCAGCAGACCGACCTTGCCTTCGTAGGCTCCGACCGCACCCGTAAACCGCTCGAGCTGTCGAACAATAGCCCCGGCCAAGGGTACGCGACCCTCGAACTTGGCCGTGATGCTCGTGATCAGCTTCATGATGGTGACGGGCACAATAGGCCAGACCAGACCAACAACCACGACCGCTGAGACACCACCTGCAACCGCGAGGATGGCACCGGCCAGCAAGGGTGCTGCATCTGGACGCTCGAGATCCGCAGCCACATTTGTGATGACCGAGTACCCGAAGGGCATGGTGAGCACCATGCCCAGAAACAGACCTGTTACGCCGATAAACTTCTCTAGCGCCTTGGCCGTCACCACACGGGGCCACGCATTGCTGTACCGACCGGCCTCGTAGAGTGTGTAGCCGTCTAGTCCGATCGTACTCGGCAGGAAGGTACCGATGAAGCGACCAATCAAGAAGCTCGTCATGATCTTCTGCCAGAATGGGAACCGAATCCCCTGCCCCTGCAGCAAGAGCGACCAAGCCCATGCCGAGGTGATGACGCCGACAAACTTTACGCCCATGGCCACAAAGGCCCAGAAGATGAATGTATTGGCGTCGACTTGGCCGATGTAGGCCCCAATGGCCTCGTAGAGGGGTAGCTGCGCGCCATCATTGGCCTCGATCGGGTGCCGTAGCAAGGCCATGATTCCGACCACCGTGAAGGCAATCTTGGCGAGGAGATCGATGCGCTTTCGGGTGTCTTTCGACAAGGACCGTCGCCCAAGCCCGAACAGCACCGTGGCTACGGCAAGCAGCCCAATCGCCGCAAACCCAAGCCGTCCCTGCCATGCCATCCAGCTCACGCCACTGAATGCCGCCGTCGCTACCAGCAACAAGCCCCAAGCCATGGTGTCCCTCCCAAGACCGCTCTCGCGGTTCCTGCCGTCTTGACGCGTCTCGACCTGTCTTGCAACCGTCACGGAACGTCTACGGCGACTATTTGCGTAGAATCCGCAGGGTTTGACCCGGGTAGATCGTGGTGCCGGAGAGCTGATTCCATTCCTGCAGGTCCGCCACACTGCAGCCACGGCGGCGTGCGATCGCCCCGAGCGACTCGCCGGGCTTGACCACGTGCTCGGTCCACCGCTGGGCGGTTCCCTTGATCACAAGGCGCTGACCTACCCGCAGCGTGCCATCCCGTTGCAGCCCATTCCAAGAGGCGAGATCAGATGTCGACACGCCATAGGCCGAGGCGATCTCCGAGAGCGTGTCACCGGAGACCACCGTGTGCCGAACCTCTGACGGTGATTCCGTAGAGGGTGCCTCCGAGGCCCCGCCGGTCAGCTTTAGGACCTGCCCCACACGAATCACATCGGAGGTCAGGTTGTTCCACCGACGAAGGTCGGATTCTGAGATGTCGTAGCGCTCCGCCAGCCGGCTGATGGCGTCTCCCGACACCACACGATGTGTCGTAGGTTTTTCGGGCGGCGGCGCCGCAGAGGAGGGTGATGTGGACGTGGCTGCCGTGGTCTTGGTCGCGACCGCGGTGGGTGCGCGAGGGACGACCGGCCCATCGACAGGCAGAACCAGGACCTGTCCCACACGAATGCGATGCGCACTCTTGAGCCCATTGGCCGTGACAATCGCCTCGACGGGAACCTCATACCGCGCAGCAATCTTGGACAGCGACTCCCCCGAGGCCACGACGTGCTCCACCAGCCGGCGCTCCACCGCGGGCAGCTTCTCCACAGCCGTCACAAACGCTTCGGCCGTCCCGCGCGGCACACGCAGGACCACGGGTCCGTCTGGCGTCGCAAAACGGCGCAGGGCCGGGTTCAGGTCTCGAAACTCATCCTCGGAGAGTCCCGCGGCCTCAGCGAGCTGAGCCACATCGCGACTACCGGTCCAGTCGACCCCATCCGTGCGAAGCGGCGCCTGGGGTGCAAGGTCGGTGAACCCATACCGCTCTGCGTAGTGACCCACGATCATCGCAGCGACGATCTTGGGCACATACCCCATGGTCTCACGGTGAAGATGCCCTCCGTCTCGGAGGTCCCAATAGGTTTTACTTCCCGTCTTTGAGAGCTGGCGTCGGACCCGTCCGGGACCCGTGTTGTACGCCGCCATGGCAAGGTACCAGTCGCCAAACATGGCGTGCAGACGCGTCAGCATGGTTGCAGCCGCAGCAGTGGCGAGCTCCGGATCGCGGCGCTCGTCGAGCCACCAGTCCACCCGAAGGTCATACATCCGAGCCGTACTTGGGATGAACTGCCAGAGCCCGCCCGCACCGGCATGACTCGTCGCATAGCTGCTGTAGCCCGACTCGATCATGGCGAGGTAGATCAGGTCTCTGGGCGCACCCGCCTCGTCCATTGCAGCGTAGATGAGCTCTTCATACCGACCCTTCCGCTCCAGCCACTTCTGGAAGTAGCGGCGTCCGGGGCCCACCATGTGCGCGATCCACTCTTGCACGGCAGGATGCGTGGAGATCGGGAGGTCGAAGTCCTTCGGGTCGATCAGGTCAAGGTGCAGCGCATCACCGCGCACAGCACCTGCCGGGTCTTCGTAGACGTCGAGCGCGAGATCGAGACTACCGAGCTCACCGAACACGGCGCGTCCCTCATGCCGCGCCTCTCCGAACGACCGTTGCTCCTCCCGAGCCCCGGCAGGAAGCACCTCCCCTTCAAACCGATCGACCCATGTCCAGATCCCCTCATCTTGGGGCTCTAGAGGCGCGAGTTCAGGAAGCTCTTGGCCTCGCGGCACCGAGCTTCGAAACGACTGAACACTCCCGTCGCCCTGATGCTCGGTCGCCTCCGCATCGTCCGTACCGAGCGGCTCGGTCGCCCCCGCGGACAGCACACACCACAGCACTCCGATCCATCCCGCGTGCATGTGATGCCTCCTCACCAGCATCCATAATCGACCAGCGTCGGCACGGAAACTAGCCCTCCCGATGTCCAAGAGGGTACGCTCTGCCCGCGCTCTGGAGCCCCTCATGGCCACGCCCGAACACGTTGCCTATCAACTTCGCGATGAGCCCGGCATGATCTGGCTGGATGATGGTACCTCTGGATGGTCGTTGGTTGCGTTCTCCCCGGACAGGACGTCGACCGACATGACGGACTGGCCCAAAACGGGCAGGCAGCTCACGGGCACGCGTTCGCACGCGTCGAGCGAAGTACCCTTCACCAGCGGATGCATGGGTTGGCTCGGCTTTGAGGCCGCACCAGCCGTGGGTCCCTTTGCGGCTGGCCCCCTTCCGCCAGAGCCAGTGGTCCACCTGAGCCACTACCGCGGCGCCATGTGCTTCAACCATCGAACCGGCAAGTGGCACCTCCCTGACGCGCCCGATCTCCGACGTCGCGCTGACGACCTCCTCCAGCGCGCCGAGCAACTCCCTGCACCACGGCCCGCCCAGTGGGTCCCCCAAGACGTCACGAGTGAGCAGGCCTTCAAAGACGGTGTTCGACGCGTACTGGACTGGATCCTCGACGGCGACCACTACCAGATCAACCTCAGCCATGAGGTTCGACATCGCGGTCAGATCGATGCCTTTGAGTGCTACCGCCGACTGCGCGCCCGGTCTCCGGCGTCCTACGGCGCGTACCTGGTCTCCCATGAAGGGGAGCGTGTGCTCTCCAATAGTCCGGAACTCTTCCTGTCCGGGCGTGGACGCCATCTCGAGAGCCGTCCCATCAAGGGCACCCGACCTCGTGGCGCCTCCCCTCACGAGGACACGGCGCTTCTCGAGGAGCTTCGGCTCTCGGAGAAAGAAATTGCGGAGCTGACGATGATCGTCGACCTCTGCCGCAACGACCTTGGGCGGGTGGCGGTCCCTGGAACCGTCCGCGTCGGCGCACGTGAGCTCTCGACACACTCCAATGTGCACCATGCCGAGCAGTCCGTGTACGCCGAGCTTCGACCCGCGCTCGACATCTGGGACGCGCTCGGTGCCGCCTTCCCGCCCGGCTCGGTCACGGGAGCCCCCAAGGTCCGGGCCTACCGACGCATCAAGGAGCTCGAAGCGACAGCGCGCGGGGTGTACTGCGGCGCCATTGGCTTCTGTTCTTCCAATGGGAACGCCCGTTGGTCCGTCGCCATTCGGACAGCAATCCAAACCGCCCAGATGGTGCGCTACCACATCGGAAGCGGCCTGGTCGCCGATTCAGACCCCACGGCAGAGTGGGAAGAGACGCTCGCGAAGGGCATCAACCTGTCCTCTGCGCTGTTTGGACAGGCAACACCGGGAGCGGATCAGTAGTCTTGATCGAGGTCTTCAAACGCTTCGTCACCCGCCTCGTCCTCGTCCCCTTGCTCGTCTTCGTCTTCGCCCTCTTCATCCTCAAGGTCTTCTTCGTCTTCGAAGTCCTCGTCGTCTTCCAGCTCGTCGTCTGTCGGACCACCTGCCCGAACCGCAGAGGTAGAGGTCCGGGTAGTTGGAGGTGTGCGGGTGCTCAAGCGGTCAGAGAGGCTGGATCGGCTCGTGGAGGCGGATGGACGCCCCGCTTCTCCGCTGCTGGACGGCGCGGCACGACTGGACCGCGAGCGCTCCCGCTCTGGACGAAAGGAAGAGGTCGAGAACCGATCGAGGCTCGTCGCCACGGTGTAGTGGTACCGACCATCACCCCAGAGCGCGCTCTTCAGGGCGCTCTCCGCGATACCACGCAGCGGCTCTAGCGGGCTACCGGTCCAATCCCCCAGCTGCAGCAGGACCTCGAGGTCGAGGCGTGAACGCGACATCGGGTTCACGAGGTCGACGTCACCAGAGATGTCCACATCTGCCAGAGACGACCGAAGTTCGCCCTCCACGACCTCCACCTGACCATCTCCGTCGGCTTGCAGCCGAAGATTCAGGGTCTCCAGCGTGAGTCCAACGTCTTGGTCGATCATGCCCACAGAAGGCATATTAACCTTTGCGAGGTAAATATTATCGCTCGACAGAACAATCTTTCCATCGGGCTTGTCCGCACCGGTTTCGAGGTCGAGGTCCACCTCAAGATCGAGGGTGCCCTCGGCATCGAGCGCAGGCGCCTCGGTGCCGAGCCCGAGCGTCATGACTGCGGCAAGCACATCCGTGAGCGCAAGCCCTTCGGCATCGACGGAGAGCGCCGAGACCTCGACCTGCTCGTCGGTCCACGCCACATCGGTCTGCACATCCGCAGCGCCACCATCGATCTCAAGGTAGGCCGTCAGCCTCGCATCTCTTGCGAGTAGGCCCCAAAAGCCCACGTTGGCACCCAGCTCATCCACATAGAGAAAGGGCACGTCTTCACCGGTGGCCTCGTCAGGCCTGAGCACCATGACGTTCTCGGCTGCGAACCCCACCCACCAGGGACGGACGCCATCCATGCGCACCACGGTGTCGCCACCCGACGCCGTGCGGACGACATCGCTCACGCGAGACGCTGCAGCCTCGGACGGGAAGCTCGTGTAGAAGGTGACCATAAAGACGAAGACAGACCAGAGGACGGCACCCGCCCAGATCGCGATCTTTGGCATTTAGCCCTCCTTCGAGTAGGCACGAAGTTCGAGATGGAGACTCATCGATCGCTCTTGTCGGACCGTCTTCGCATCGAACTCCACCGTGTCCACCTCAATGGGGAACTCGGACGTCTCAATCGCGTAGAGGAACTTCACCAGTCCTTCGAGGGAGGCATCCTCCACCTCGACCGTGTACATCAGCTCTCGGTACTGTCCCTGCACTTGGCTACCGGTCTCTTCGGACCGCTTGAGCGGCACGCTCGCACGCTTCGCCCACTCCTCGAGATGGGTGGGAATGAGCTGGGGCTTGAAGTTGCTCATCTTGGCTTCTGCGACCTTCAGCTTGGCATCGAGTCCCACGAGATCCACAGCCATCGCCTGCACATCACCAAGATTCTCCTTGGCCAACACGACGCGACTCGCTCGATCATCGATGACGCTCTGCAGGCTCCACGTGAACAGCCCCACCAGCACGAGGCCAAGCAGGGCCACGAGGCCAGCGAAGAGGCTACGGTCGCGCGGCGACATGGCATCGACTTGTTCGCGGAGGTTGGCCAACACGGTTCGAATGCGGTCCATCAGAAGCCTCCCGCGTCGGTATCGTCAAGCACGGCATCACCACGCGTCAGGTTGAGCGTAAAGTTAAGCTGGCCCTTGTTGTTTCGCGTGCCGGGCTGCTTGGCCACTTCGCTGAACAGTCCCGTTTGCTCGAGGCTGCTCTGAATGCTGTCCACCGAGGCAAAGCTGTCGGTCAAGCCCTTGATCACAATCGCGGACTCGGACACATCGAGGGACTCTACATTGACCGTCACACCCGGATGAGCAGGGAAACCCTCGGTGATCTGGTGCAGCAAGTGCACGGTCGGCGGAAAGCTGCTGCCGTCACCGAGGAAGGCAGCCTCGGCTTCTCGCTCACTCACCACATCGATCATCAGCGTCACCATGCTGGTTCCGTCCATGCCCTCGATCGGGATGTCTGGCAGTGCCGCGGAGGTCGCCTCGGCGATCAGTCCATTCACCTCTCCGAGCTCCTGCTCGAGCGTCACGTATTGCCAGCCGAACATCACCAAGACCGCCGCGACGAACATCAGCATCGCAGCGCCACCGTAGGAGAGCACCGCTTCCGCCAGATCGAGACCACCACGAAATGCCCACGGCCCCACGCGCAGGTCTGCTAGGGACCGACTGCCATCGTGAAGCCGCATGGCCGCAGCGTCCGAGAGCTCATGGCCAATCGGGACAGGGATCTCATCGGCGTCCACAAAGCGATGAACGGGAACGCCAAGGTCTTGTCCGACGAGGCGCTGCAGGTCAGGGACCTTCGAACCGCCACCACCGAGAAGCACCTCCTCGATCTCAAGGCCGAGGTGGTCTTCCGCCGCAATCAACGTGGAGCGAAGCTCCGAGAGCAGCATGGCCATCGCCGACGCGAGCGCTTCTCGTGCCTTGGCAGGCAAGCCACTGACCGCAGGGTCGGTGCGTTCTTCGGGCTCCGCAAGCGGCGCTGCGACATCTGTCACTTCGCCGTCGAGCTCCACATCTACGAGGGGTACATCTTCACCGGCCGCATGCTTCAGTTGCTCGGCATCGTGCCACGAACACGCCATCGCCGCCTGGATCGCGCGCGTAAACGCATGACCGCCTACGCGAATGCTTCGAATGTGCTCTGGGCGACCATCCACGATCACCGACACGATGGTCTGGTGGTGTCCGACATCTACCGCAGCCACCACACGCTCATCGAGCGACACATGCTGGGAGAGGACATCTGCACCGACGTGAACATCGCGTGGGTCGAGCGACCGTTCCTCTAGGCCCTCGAGCACATGCGAGAAACTATCTTCTCTGACCAACGTCGCCCGAATGCGCGTGGGTCCCTCGCGTACGGCATGGCGCTGCCACGCGAGCACCATCTCATCCAGATCAAAGGGCGTCTCGGACTCGATGGCGAACGGAAGCGTCTGCTCGATCTTTGCGTCTTCATCAAAGGGGAGCGTGACCAGGCGCGTCGAAACCATGGACGTGGGCCATGGGGCCGCCACAACGCTCTGCCGTGTCCAGTCCGGATGTTCCCGAAGCAGGAGATCGAGGCTAGCCAGACGATCTTCCATGGTCGGGAGCTGGTCACCATCTTGTGGCACCCGCTGCACATACCGCCCCTCGATCTCATGCCCCTTGTTGGACCCTTCGAGGACAGTCACTTTGACCGCCCAGGTTCCGAGGTCGATGGCAATCAACTTGGCCATGAATTCAACTCTCCAACGCGGGTAGCCCGCGTTCATAAAAGATTCTAACGAACATTCCAGTAGACGACCTTGCCCATCGGCGACTTCGAGAAGTCGAGCACGGCCTCAATCGACACGTTGGCATTCCGAACATCACCCTTCGAGGTGATACGAAAGATCTCTGACTCGGTCGTGATGACCTGATTGATCGCAGGATCGATCGTACCGGGCGCATATTGCTGAATGAAGCCCACAAAGCTGTCCGCACCCCGAAAGAGCCCACCGCCAAGCTCTGGTGGTGTGCGACGAAACTGCATGATCAAGTCCAAGATGATGTCCACATTGCGTGGCTGCGGCTGAATGTAGCGGAACAGCAGCGCTTCAAGTACGCGCCGATCCGCCGCATTTACATTGACCTTGCCCGAACCGTAGATCGTGAGGTGCTGTCCGAATCGGTACCACACCTGATCACTGTTCCAGCCGTCGACCAAACGGATCTCTTCCCGACTATCAAAAGCGCCGTTCTTGGACAGGTAGGGAGGCTCCAAGCGCTCGTACAGGGCGTTCTCGGAGCCACCGCGGAAGATCCGGGTGTCATCGGGATCGGTCCAGTCCGACAGGTTTCCGATGAGCTCCCACATCTCAAGATCACGTTCCCGAAGAAAGTCTGACTGGGCATCCCCGCTCATCAATCCGATCAGGAGCCCGGCCTTGGGCTCGAGTTGCAGGTCGCCAAGCGTCGTCGCTTGGAAGGAGCCGACAAAGATCCGCTGGTCCTCTGGCTGAACCGATGCCTGAAAGTCTCCATCAAAGTCCAAGAAGTGCTTCTTCAGCGTCGTCTGAGGAATCTCCTCACCGTCGTTGAGGGCGGCATCGATGCCCGCACGTGCGAGCTCGGAGGCCTCCTCCTTGTCGCCATCTGCCATGAGCAGGAACCGAAGAAAGCCCGACCCCACCTCGGGCACCAGCTGCCAGAGGGTATCGGCGTTCACACCCAACATCGGGCCCAGCGACTGAATCATGGGCGACTGACCGAGTTGTTTACTCGCAATCAGAATGAGCCGGTAGAACTGTACGCCAGCCTGGGCCAAGGCCTCCGCCTTTGCCTCATCACGCTGGTTTGCAGCCAATTGAAGCCGCATGGTCGCCATGAACGTGATCTCGGTCACGATGACACCCATGAGTGCCACCAATGCGATCGTTGTCAGCAAGGCGACCCCACCACGCGAACCCCGTCCCATGCGGGTCACACGGCGCCCTACCCGTTGCCGGGGTCGGGTCAGCTGTCGCCAGACATGGGTACGCCACGCCATCATCGTCCGCCCCCCGTGGGCATCCGCGCACCACCAGGGAACCCTCCGGGCATACCGCGGGGCATCCCACCGGGCATTCCACCAGGCATACCGCCGGGCATTCCACCGGGCATACCGCCCGTGGCGCTGTTGTTCTGGATGCCCAAGGGATCAAGCCCTCCCCCACCGAGCAGCGGCTGTACCGGGTCGGCGGCTTCCACCACGACCGTGGTGACAAATGGGGTCTCGATACGTCGGTTTCGACGCTCGGGATCTGGCCGCGTCAACACCAATCCAATCTGGACCGCCCGCGGCAAGATGTACGGGGTGTCAGCCCCCGTGGAGTTCCATTCATCGACCCACTCAAACCGTCGGCCATCGAGATAGCGAAGGTTGAAGGTCTGCACATCATAGGCGAGCGGCATGACCCGACCGTCTTCATCCGGGTATTGATCGATACGCTGCGACTCTCGATGAAACAACACGTCGTCTTCGCTCACCTCATCGGGTACGCGGTCCACCCACACCGAGATCTCCGCCTGGTCACACTCACGGCTGTTTCGGTAGAGCCTCTTGTGGGCCAACGTGGCGAACCAGAGCTCATCTGGGTCATCATTTCGGCCGACAAAGACCGTCTGATAGGTGGCCGCAAGCTGACGGTTGGGCGTGAGGTAGGCGAGCGACAGCTCACGCCGCAGACGCCCGAGCGCCGCGCGGGCCCCTCGCGCCGTCGCATCACCCTCGGCGAGGACCTCGTTGAGCTCGATCGCACCTGTAAGTGTCGCCCATCCGACGGTAGACATCACCACAAGAATGGAGACGGCAAGGAGCACCTCGATCAGCGTCATCCCACGCCGACGATGTCGATGAGCGCGCCGAACTCTCATCGCCGCCCCCCACCGACGGTAGGGGTACGCGGAGAGGATGGGATACCCCGACCTTGGACACCGCCCGGAACCCCGCGAGGTGCTGCTCCAGGTGGCAACCGCTGACCACCACCTGCGCCCGGAATGGCGGGCGCACCACCGCGCAGGCCGGAACGCCCCAAGATGTCACCCTGCGGGTTGATCACATAGGAGGTCAACACGACTTCCCGGCCGTCCTCTTCCGCTTCGTCTTGATCGTCTCCCCAGTACACGCGAATGCGGACTTCGCGAATGAACGGCTCGATCATGTTCTGCAGAAACTCCGGGGAGATACCGAGCGCAGAGAGATCCGGGGCTGCGGCTGCCGCATCTTGGCCATCCGAGAATGAGCTCGTGAGGTTGCCGACCAGCGACGTGAGATCGCTCCCCGCACCGAGCTCGGTCTTGGTCACGAGGTACTCCCAATGGAAGTCATCGAGCTCGTCCATCTCGATGTTCAGCGCGTCATCACCCCAGTCATCGAAGTCCCCATGGTCGTTGAGATCTGCGTCCGGAAATCCTTCATGCTCCACGAGCAGCCGAACCTCCGTGAGCTTTTCCTGGGCGAGCTGGGTCGCCGTAATGATGCGCTGTGCCTCCGCCGTATTGTCCGTTGCGAGAACCTGAATCTCCATCAACACGACCATACAGACCACGAGGATCGACAAGGCGATCATCACCTCAAGCATCGTGAAGCCGCCTCGGGTTCGGCGGTGCTGCCCCAGCCAGGCCTTCACAGATCCAGCCTCGGGCCTTCGTCTGGAATAAACCCGAACAAGTCGTGCTGATCCATCAGCTCGAAGTGGATCTTGGCACGGCCCGTGAGCGGATCGACCACGATGGTGAGGCCCTCATCATCGTCCTCACCCTCGATGATCTGGATGAGTGTTCGCTCCGAGGTGCCGTCTGCGAAGATGTAGCTGTACGCCTTCGCGGAGCTCCCTTCACCATCGTCGTTTCCCCGACGACGTCCCCCGTCACGCGACGGAGTGACCGGCTCTTCGTACTGCGGGGTAAACACCGACTTGAACCGTGTATCTCCCGGCAGGGTCATCTTCTTCGCCAGGTCGCCTTTCACCTGGGTGAAGGTCGCCTGCGCGCGCTGAACGTCTTGCTGGGCCGCGCCTCGCAGTGCCGCGCTCGCCTGTCGGTCCGAGGCGAGCTTAAGTTGTTGGTCCGACATCTCGGCTTCGCGCTCTGCTTGGGCTTCTTCCCACGCTTCACGTGCTTCCGGTGTACTGAAGATCATCGCGCTGGCATCACCCACCTCGACGGCCCAGGTGTTCGCATCGAGATCAAAGGCCACGCGGAAGGTTACGTTCCGGAGCACCGCTTCGTCATGAAGCCGCTCGTAGGTCAATGCAAGACGGCGCGCCGCATCGCGTTGTTCGAGCCCGAGCAGCCCCCCCATTGATGACGCCACAACACCGCCCACGAGCACCATGACAGCGACCGTGAGCATCAGCTCGATCAACGTCATGCCCCTCCGAGACCGACGCCTCGAAGCAACGATGACAGGTTGTCCAGCAAAGCGTCTCAACGTGCGTTCTCCGTGACGAATGGTCGGTTCCCGGCTCGGGGTAAGTCAGTCGGGTGAGACCTCAGACCACTTGATGTCGGCATCCGGCCCCGTGCCACCCTCTTTGCCGTCGGCACCGTAGCTGATGATCTCGTACTTACGGCCATCAGGACCACCGACGCGGTACTTGAAGTCATTACCCCATGGGTCGACAGGAACGTCCGCGCCATTGTAGGCATCTGCAAGAGACGCCGGCGCCTTACGCTTCCGTGCCACGTAAATGGTGATGCGCTCGTTGATCTTCGCCATCTGAAGTTCGGCAGTCATGCCTTGCCCTTGGGCAAACATCGAGTTCAGGCCAAAGGCGAGTGCCCCCATCACCATCAAGATGAGCACGATCACGATCATGACCTCGATGAGTGTCATACCCCGACGTCCTCGGCGAGGGCCGTGTTTGAGCGCGGCGAGCAGCGAAGTCGATGAGCGATGTCCAAGCAGCATGGTGCCTCCAAGAAAAGCGTGCGTCGCTAGATGACAGCTCCAGCGATGTTTTGAATGGGTAGAAGCAATCCGAGTGCCACTACGAGAATAACCCCGCCCATCACGACAATCGTAAGCGGGCCAAGCAGCGAGACGGCACCCTTGATCGCGGCGTCGACCTCACTCTCATAAGAGTCCGCAATCAGGTTCAACATGCGCTCGAGCTCACCTGTACGCTCACCCACCGCGATCATGTGAATGACCATGGGTGGAAACTCACCCGATTGCTTGAGCGGACCACTGATCGACTGCCCCTCTTGGATGTTCAGAGAAGCTTGCTGAATCACGTCCGAGAGAACCACGTTACCGACCACATCCCGCGTGATCGAGAGCGCCGTGATGATGGGCACGCCGCTTGCGAGCAGCGTACCGAGGGTTCGGCAGAATCGACTTACCGCCACGAGCTGGTTCATTCGGCCGAAGCCCCAGACACGAAGCTTGAACCGGTCAAATTGCTCGCGGCCTTCGGGGCGCTTCACCCAGCTACGGAAGCCAAACAGTGCGCCAAAGCCAAGCAGCGGGAACAGCCACCAGTAGCCCACCAAGATGTCACCGATGGCGAACACAAGCACAGTGACCATCGGAAGCGTGTCTTCACCTCCGAGCCCCTCGAGCATCTGCCTCATCTGGGGCACCACCCCAAGAAAGATGCCGAAGATGGCCAACACACCAACCGTAGCCATCAGTGCGGGGTACGCGAGCGCCCCCATGATCTGGCCTTGAAGTCGAACGCGGTCTTCGGTGAACTTGGCGAGGCGCTTGAGCACCTCGGAGAGTGCACCCGAGCGCTCGCCGGCCTTGATCATCGAGATGAACAGCACATCAAAGACATGCGGATGCTCCTCGAGCGCGTCGCCGAGCGTGGCCCCCTCAATGACCTGTTCCTTGACCTTCGAGAGCACCACCTTCAGCTTGCCCTTCTCGGTCTGGTCGACCAGAGCTGTCAGCGCCTCCGCCATCGGCACGGCAGCGCCCAAGAGGATGGAGAGCTGCGCCGTCATGACCGAGATGTCTCGCGACGTGATGAACTCGAGGTACTGACTGACGTCGATCTCCATGTTGAGACCGGACCCCCGCGTGGCCTCACCAGACTGCTCACGCACATCGGTCGGAAACACCCCTTGGCGCCGAAGACGCGAGCGCGCGATCTTCGCCGTATCGGCATCTACGACGCCCGCTACGGCCGCTCCGGCTTTGTCAAAGCCCTTGTACTCGAAGACTGGCACGCACGCCCTCCTGTGGCCTAGTCGTCGAGTTTCTCGACCTGGGTGACGCGCATGACTTCGTCAAGCGTGGTGTTGCCGGCGAGTACCTGCCGAAATCCATCTTCGCGTAGCGTGATCATGCCGAGCTCAACGGCCTTTCGCTTGACCACGCCGGCGTCGGCACGGTCGATGACGAGTTGCTTAATCTCATCGTTCGCGAGCAGAAGTTCATAGATGCCCATACGACCGCGGTATCCCACGCCCTGACAGGCCTCGCACCCATGGGCGCGGTACAGCGGGCGCCCCTCGAGGCGATCGCGCTGAAGGCCGACGTCCGCAAGCTCGGTGTCGGTCGGCTCGTAGGCCTCGCGGCAGTCCATGCAGAGCCGACGTACGAGGCGCTGTGCGAGGACCCCAGCGAGTGAGCTGGCCACAAGGAAGGGCTCCACACCCATGTCGGTGATTCGTGCGAATGCGCCTGCGGCATCGTTGGTATGAATGGTCGAGAACACCATATGACCCGTGAGCGAAGCTTGAACGGCATTTTCTGCCGTCTCGCGGTCACGAATCTCACCCACCAGAATGGTGTCGGGATCTTGGCGCAGGAAGGCCCGAAGTGCGCTGGCGAACGTGAGGTTGATCTTGTGGTTCACCTGCACCTGGCCGATGCCCACCACCTCGTACTCCACCGGATCTTCGATGGTCAGGATGTTGATGTCCGGCTCATTGATCTCGGAGATCGCGGAGTAGAGCGTCGTAGACTTACCGGAACCGGTTGGACCACTCACCAGCAAGATGCCGTGTGGGAGTCGAATGATCTTTCGGAACTCTTCGAGGAGCCCTGGGCCCATGCCCAACCGCTCGAGGTTGAAGACCTGCCCCTTCTCAAGAATACGCATGACCACGCGCTCACCATGCCGAACCGGGACGGTGGAGACGCGGAGGTCGATCTCGCGGCCGCCCATCTTCACCCGAATACGACCGTCTTGTGGAAGGCGCTTCTCGGCGATGTTGAGGCCGGCCATGATCTTGATTCGGCTGACGATGGTGTTGCGGAGCGTAAAGGGTGGAGAGTGGCGCTCATGGAGCACACCGTCGATCCGGAATCGGACCGTGAGCGCCTTTTCAAACGGCTCGATGTGAATGTCACTCGCGCGCTCCTTGATGGCTTGAAGCAACAGCGCGTTGACGAACCGAACGATGAGCGCCTGGTTCGGGTCATCGATGAGCTCTGCATTCTCGAGGGACAGATCGCCATCATCGTCGGACTCGTTCTCGACATCGCCGAGAATATCGGTCGCGGACCGCGCAGCCCGGTCGTAGATCTCATTGATGAGATCTTGAAGGGTGTTGGCCGGCACGAGAATCGTGCGAATGGGCCGACCGTGGAGCAAGCTGAGGTCGTCGAGCAGCGGAAGCGCCGAGAGATCGCTCAAGCCTACGACAAGCTCATCACCTTGTACGTAGAGCGGCAAGAGCCCCTTCTCTCGTGCCATCAACAGCGGCAGGTTCCTCACAAGCTCGGGGTCTACATCATCGGGAGAGATCTCGCGAACCAGCGGCAAGCCGGAGAGTCGGTGAAGGGCTTCTGCAGTCTTAAGGGCGTCCAAGCCGTCTTCACGGACTGCGGCCTCACGCAGGCTCATCCCCTGACGTTCTGCCGCCTTTCGAGCACGGTCCATTGCGACCTCGTCGACACCGAGGCGCTGGAGCGTCTGCTCAAATCCCTCGCGACGAATACCCATTATTCCGCCCCTTCGGACTCGAGGACATCATCGACGTCTGGGATGGTGGGCTCAGTCTCCGAGGCGCCCTCCTCCGTATCGGCGGCTGTCTGCTCCTCCATCGACTCGGGCAACGCGATGTCGACATCGGCCTCAGGAAGCTCGCCTGCCGACTCACCTGGCGCGAGTCCCTCGCTCTCTGCGGCGATCTCAACGACGTCGGACCGCGCCTCGTCACTGATGGGGTAGCCGTTCAGCGTGGCGGTCGATGAGACCTTGCTTGGACCACGGAAGACCGACGGCTGGTCGACGATGTTCATGCTGTACTGCAGAAGCTGCTCGATCTCTCGGAACTGCGCGTCTTGCGACTTTCCGTAGAACCGACGCAAGAACTCGCGCCGCTGCGCCTCTTTGACCCGCATCAGCTCCGCGGTGTCCTCTTCGTCGTCCACGATGTGAGGCGTCAAAAACACCATGAGGTTGGTCCGGCGCTGCGTGGTGCTCCGGTTGCGGAACAATGCTCCAATGAGGGGGAGGTCGCCGAGTACCGGCACCTTGCTCTCGACACGCGTATCGGTCGAGCCCACGAGGCCACCGAGCACCACGGTCTGGTTGTCGCCCACCACCACCACGGTCTCGATCTCGCGGTTGGAGGTGATGAAGCCCGCTTGGTTGACATCGATGGCATCAGACTCTTCAATTTCTTGAACCTCGACACGCATCTCAAGTGTGACGAAGTCTTCGGAGTTGATGCGCGGTGTCATCTCGAGGGTGATGGCGACGTCCTCTCGCTGATACGTGACCAACGGCTGTCCAAAGCTCGAGAGACCGTTGCTCTGCGGGAACGGGATTTTACGACCCACAACGATCTTCGCCTCTTCGTTGTCGACCGCCATCAGGCTTGGGTTGGAGATGATGTCGACCAACTGATTGGTCGACAACGCCTGGAGTGCAATACCAAAGGCTGGAATGGACACGTCGGTCACCGTGCCATCCAGACCGGCGACTGGAACGCTGACGTTCTTTCCGTAGACGCCGCCCACCAGTCCTGCGAGCGCACTCGTCAGGTCAAACCCAAGACTGTTGGTACCAAACTGCCCAGCGGCCACACCCTGCGACTCGCCACCGGCGCTGAAGGGTGCATGGTACGCAAGGCTAAAGTCGAACCCATCGGTACTCGAAAGCTCTACAATCACGCAGTCGACAAAGACCTGCTTTCGTCGAACGTCGAGTGACTTGATGACCGATTCCACCACCTCATAGTCATCGCGTGAAGCGATGATCACGAGGCTGTTGGTGTTCTCGTCGTGGGTGATACGCATCCCACTGTCAAAGGCCGCAATGGCGCCACTGGGCTCATTGTTGGTCTTCGCTGCGCTGTCGTTTCCCTCACGCGTGGCTTTCCGAGCCGCGTTGGCCTTCCCAGCCGCACTGTTCTGGTTGTTTCGGTTGCTTCCAGAACCACCCTGGGACAGGTCGTTGAGTACACTCGCGACGTCTTCGGCCTTGGCGTGCTCCAAACGGTAGGTGTAGATCTGACTGCGGCTGGTCGGGTCGACATCAATGTCGAGCTTACCCACAAGGTCGCGTACGGCCGTATGGCCTTGAGCGTCGGCCATGACAATCAAGCTGTTGCTTCGCTCGTCAGCCAGCACCTTCTGAATGTACTTGGCAGCTTTACCCGCCGTGACGCCCTCTGGCTTCGCCGGCTCCTTTCGCGAAGAACGGCTCGAACGCGATGACCGCCGCGAGGATGACTTACTGGAGGAGCTCGTGTCGGTCTCCTCGGTTCCGTAGAGCTCCTCGATGACCGTCTTGAGATCTTCTGCCGTCGCATAAACGATAGGAATGATCTCAAGGGTCGACTTTGGTGCTGCAATATCGAGCTCGGAGATCAACTTGTAGATGCGGCGTAGGTTGTTGCCAGAGTCCGTCAGAATCAGCGTATTGGTCGGCGCGTAGGCAAGAACCTTTGCATTGGGTGACACGAGGTTGTCGATGATCTCGCGAACGTCAGACGCACTGACGTTGGTCAGGGGAAAGATCTGGGTGACGAAGTTGTCCGTCGAGCGAATCGCGCCACCCTCATTGATCGCACCCGGAGACTGCTGAGCGTCGGTCGCCTTGATGATCTTGGTCACCTTGCCGACCTGCACCGTGGTCAAGTCATGGATCTCGAGCGCCGACAGGAATGCCTCGTAGGCCTCTGCTGGCGAGACCGGCTTGTTCGAGATGATGGTGACCTTCTTGGACTCGAGCTCCTTGGTCTCGCCAAGAATAAAGTTCCGCCCTGTCACATACGCGAAGTACTCCACCAATCCCTTGAGATCTGCATCGACGTAGTTGATGTTGATCTTGCCGGCGCCACTGATGGACGGCGGCTGTTGGTCGGTGCCCCGACCTGCGGGAGGTGCGGTCGGCGCGGTGCGTGCCTCTCCCGGCGTGCCTGGCTCACCCACATTGGGGCCATCATCGGCAGGGTCAGCGTCTTGTGCAAACGCCGTAGCAGGCGACAGCATAAGCCCGAAGGCCAACAGGACGGGCAGCGAGGTCTCGCGAAGGGCGGAAACGAACATGGAGCGACTTCCAGACGATTGGCGGGAGCGGAAAAGGTGGTGGAACATCGATGAGCGCATCTTCACCGCACCTCGTAGGACATATCGACGGGCTGACCGCGTCGAGTGACTTCGAACTTCAAGTTGGACTCACTCTGCAGCGACTGCAGAGCGGACATGGCACCTTGCATACTGGTGAGCGGCATGCCGTTGACCGAGTGCACCACGTCACCGTTTCGGATGCCGAGCTTGTCGGCGAGGGTCCCTCGCCGAATCGCACTCAATCGGTAGCCATCGATCTCACCATCTGGCCCACGGTGCATCAGGGCACGCCCCATCTTCGCGAGAGCGTCGAGGTCGGACAGCGCCTCGTCGAGCATGGCCCGACTCACCACAAACTCGGTATCGGACTTCTGCTCCACGTCTTCGGTGGGCGCGGAGACGCTCTCGGTGGTCTTCGAAGCCGTCGTCACTTCTTTCTCTTCGTCGAGCAGGAGCCATTCAAACTCATTGTTTCGGCGGAGCTTGACCTTTCGCTCGTAGATCTCGACGACCTCAGCACCTTGCACCAGCTGGCCGATGCCGTACGCGCGGGGAGATGACACCGCTTTTTCTTCGGCGATGAAGGCCGCCGAAGCCGATGCAGGAATGGCCACCACCGTACCTGTCAGGCGCACATTAAGGCTGGAGAGCTTTGCCCCGTCTTCGCCACCGTCGCCCTCGCCCACAGGCGCATCGACCCCGATCTTGGTGTAGTCGAACAGGTGGCGCCCGAGAATACTCGACAAGTACTGGGCCTCGGTGAGCGCACTCGGCGTGTCGGACGCATCGACCCCACTCGTGGGCGCACTCGGCGTTGCGGCCACCAACTCGGGCCCGGACGCAGATGACGTAGGCGCAGTGGGCACCTCAAGCAGCTGCCCCACACCGAAACTGGCCAAGAGCCCAAGCACCACGGCCGCCCCGGTCAGCGCCGAAAATCGAATCAGCCATGTTCTGTTGACGTTCACCCGCGAACCTCGTCCTCGACCCACAAGACATGCATGTCTCGTGCCAACCGTGAAGTGGACCCCTTCGCCCGGCCTACCCCGCCGTCGTACCCCGGGTGCGACAAGCTGTCATCGCAACACGGAAGCCCGTCCGGGCTACGACAGGTTGTCAATCCGAAAGATAAGGGTTTATCCGTCACTCTCTGGCTTACCTGGCCGTATCCTTTCCACGACGCGTAGATAATTCCGGCCAAGAATTCCCCGGATGCGCGTCTCGGACCACCCCCGCTTGAGCATATCCTCCACCAGGAGCGGATGAGACGTCACATCCGGAAGGTCGGATGGCGGTGTGATGAAGCCATCATAGTCCGTGCCGATGGCGGCCGACGCTTCGCCCGCCACGTCGATGAGATGTTCAAGATGATCGAGGACCGCTGCGCGTGGCGCCGCAAATCCTGGCGGGACACGCGCGAGAAAGTTGCCCTGGTAGATGACCCCGACCACGCCGCCACGGTCTGCAATCGCACGGGCCTGCTCATCATCGATGTTTCGCCAGTGCGGACGAACTCCCGCAAGGCCTGCATGACTGACAATGGGTGGAAGATGGCCATCATGGACTTCGAGTGCTTCCATGAAGGTCCGGCGCCCCGCATGGGAGAGGTCGACAAGAACACGTGCCGCATTGCACCGTTTGACGAAGGCGACCCCACGACTGGTCAGTCCCTGATCGGCCTGTGATGGGCTGTTGCTCCCGCCGAGGACCGAGCTGCTCAAATGAACAAGCGTCACCCGATGGAGCTGTTGGCCGACCTCTCCCTGCAAGACCGACGGGTCAGCGGCCAGTGCGTTCCCACCTTGGAGTGACAGCCAAAACGCGGTTCGACCATGCGATCGTGCACGCACATAGCCGGCGTAGGACCTGACCACCTCAAGGTCTTCAGGATGACGACCGATCCGTGCGACGGCGCGCTGGATGTTCTTGACCGTGATGGTCTGCCGGTTCTTCTCCGGGCGGAAGATGTTGGTCGCAATATCGTAGACCACCCCCGAAAATCCCGCCTCGCGGATGCGGGGATAGTCCGTATGGCCGAAGAAGGGTTGCGTGGACCGCCACGGACCGTGCCGCTTGTGCGGCGACCAGCCGAACAGACGCACGGGAACTTCAAGGTCGTTGTGGAGATCAATGAAGTCGCTGTCGAGCAGGAGCTCGCAAGCCTCCACCGAGCACCCGAGCGACTGCGCCCATGCGACCGGGTCAGCCCGATGATCGGTCCAGTCAAGTGGCATCAGAGATGAAACGCCCGCTTGAAGTAGAGCTGCGCCGTACCGACATCTTCATCATCGATGCTCACGAGCTCCCACCCCTGATTGCCGGCCGTGTTGAGGTACTCGAATAGACTCGGGCAGCTCTCTTCGGCGTTGGGCTCACCCTCGTCCACGTGTCCCTGCCAGTTGCCATTCGTTCTGAGCACCCGGTCGTTGCTCACAAATGCGACGAGATATTCAAACCGCGTCCGAATCATTCTGCCCTCCTTTCATTGCTCGATCATATCGGGTTATACTTGATCATGGAACAGACGCCCCAAAGCGTCGGACCAACCATTGTGATCGAACGAAGCGCATAACGAGCAGAATTCGCCCCCCGGCGCCCACTGCCGTCCTCCCTTGGAAATCAGCACATGCCCCACACCATGGACAAGCCGATTCGACTGCTTCTGGTGGATGATGACCGGCTGTACCGCCGTGCCCTCAGACGCTCGTTGAGACGGCATGGCTTTGAAGTGACCGAGGCCGAGAGCGTGCGCGAAGCCGCAGCGTTGATCCATGCGCACAATGTCTTCGACATTGTCGCTGTGGACCTCGTCATGCCGCAGATCTACGGCGATGTTCTCGCCCGAGAACTGGCCAAGACCCACCCGCACTTGCCCGTTCGCATCCTCTCTGCGCATGCGGGCGGACTTCTCGATGAGGATGGGTTCATCGATGAGTCCACATGGTTCATCACCAAGAACCAAAGCCCATACGGCATCGCCGAGGAACTGCGAGAAGCCGCCGCGACCCGGCGCACACACGTCTCGCTGCGTCTGGTCAACTAGGCCAGCCACGCTCTCGGGCGATACCACGCCATCATCTCTTCATGGACGCTCCCGGGAGCGATGGGTGGTCGGTAGGCGAACGCACACCGCCCGGGAAGGGACACGAGGATCGATTCGGTGCGACCGCCCGTACGAAGCCCGAAGAGGGTTCCACGGTCATGGAGGAGGTTGAACTCCACGTACCGACCACGACGCCACAACATGAAGGCCTCGTCCTCCGCAGTCCATGGCTCATCGCGGCGTCGCTGCGCAATCGGAAGCCAGCTCTCCAAGAACTGTTGGGACAACGTCCGCTGCATCTCGAGATCGGCCGTCAGGTCGCCACTGTTGACATGGTCATAGAAGATCCCCCCCACCCCGCGCATCTCGCCGCCGCGGTGATGGTTGACGAAGTAGGCATCACAGCGTGCCTTCCACGCGTCGTGGGTGCCCCATGGTT
This sequence comes from Myxococcota bacterium, assembly GCA_049889515.1. GTDB lineage: Bacteria > Myxococcota_A > UBA796 > UBA796 > JBMHDG01. The sequence continues at coordinate 94,908 of JBMHDG010000028.1, read as the reverse complement.
CGGTGGCATCGCGCCACGTCTGGTGGAAATGCAGGACGTCTTCGCGATGGGGATAGAACGGCGTGAGGTCTGCACCGCCTCCTACCCACTCGCGATCGCCGACCGCGACGAGTCGAAAGTTCATATGCACGGTCGGAATACGGGGGTTCCGTGGGTGGAGGATGAGGCTGATGCCGGTCGCGAACAAGCGATCATCCGGCGCACCACCGAGCTTTTCAGCAAAGGCTGGCTCAAGCGCACCGTGCACCGCGCTCACATTGACACCACCGCACTCGATGTGCTGCCCCTCAAGCGCACGGGTTCTCCCGCCGCCTCCAGGATCGCCGGCATGATCCGTCCGTTCCCAGATGTCCTCATGCACCACGAGCGCGGGGTCAAAGGCCCGAAGCGCCTCACAGATCGTCTCTTGCAGGCCGTAGAGGTAAGCCGAGAATTCCTGGCGTTCAGCGGTCACGGTTCTCGCTCCTAGAGCCCCAGATGCGCGATCAATGAGGCATTCACCACACGATGGTCAAACCTTCTCGCCGCGATCTCAGCGCTCTCACGTCCCATCTGCTCGCATTGTGCAGGTTGGGTCGCGAGGCGATGCATCGCAGCCTCCAAAGCCGCCACATCCTTCTGTGGCACGAGAATGCCATTCCGCCCGTCTTCGATCGTCTCATTGTTCCCTGGAGCATCGGTCGTGATGATGGGCTTCGATGCGCTCATGGCTTCCATGATGCTCATCGGCAAGCCCTCCGTCGCGTAGCTCGGAAGCACAAAGACATCACAGCCGCGCAAGGTCTCACGAATGTCCGTCACATGACCGATGATCTCGACATTGCCTTCAGACCTCCAGCGCTCCATGTCGGCCAGCGGGACCGCGCTGGGATGCTGCGGGTCGTACCCACCGGCAAGCAAAAATCGGGCACCGGGAACCCTTTGTTTTACGGCGGTGGCCGCCTCGACGTACTCTCGTACACCTTTGTAGCGAACCAGTCTGGCCACCATAAGAAAGACCGGGGCCCCAGGCTCTGGGCGACGTGCCTCTGCCGCGTACCGCGCCACATCTACACCCTCGCCGTCAAGGTGAAAGAGCTTCTGTGAAGCCACCACACCGCCGTCCACGAGGTCGTTCATGTTGTCGGAATTGAGGAGGATAATGCTGTCCGCCACCTTTCCCGCCACCGCGATGCTCGCGCGGTAGGCTGCGCGGATAGCCTCTTGCTTGAGGTCACCATGCAGGTTCGGTAGGCCCAGCCCCGTGATCATCCCGTGGACACGGGGTACGCCAGCCGCACGTGCTGCAGGCACCCCGACAACCGTCATCTTGTGGGTGTAGTGCAACACCAGCTCCGGACGCACAACCCTGCACACACGGCGCACATCACGCGCGGTCTGCACGTCCACCCACGCATTGAAGTATGACCCCTTCCGCCCTTGGCGCTCAGCGCTAAACCCTTGGGTCATGTGCATCGGGATGAAGTGGGCGCCGGTCTCATGAATCTGGTCGACGCCCCATCCCTCGGGTGCCATGACCCACACTTCGTGCCCGCGAGCCTTCAACTCGCGGAGAAGAGGCAGTCGAAACCACACCATCGACGACGCACTATTTGCGGTCAGCAGGACTCTCAACAGACCCTCCGAACTCTCGTCCAGCCTACCGTAGCCGAGCACGCAACGCCCTGCCGCTCTTCGCAAGTACTTCGCGTAGGGAAGCGGAACCTCCTTGCGGGTTTACGTTCCTCAAGGCAGAACAGCACCCATCTGGAGTGTCCGATGCTTTCCCTGTTGCTGATGTTGTCTACAAGCCACGCAAATCCTCCCGAACATGCAACGTCCACCTCACCCACGGACCATGACACCGTGCGTACGCTGGCCACTGAGGTTCGGGATCTCGATGCCCAGATCATCAACGGACAGCGGGTCAACACCGACTGGTTCCCCGCCACGGGTGGCCTGATCTTCGATGGCACGGTCACCACAGGCGGCCTCCTCGGAAGCCCCACCACCACCCCGATGCGTCAGTTCTCCTGCAGCTCGACACTCATCGCGCCAGATGTCGTGCTGACCGCAGCCCACTGTGTCGATGAATTCGTCTTCAGCCAGGGGGGGTCTTGGGAGGACCCGGCCTTCTACTGGTCGCGTAAGGCCGACCTCTCGGATGTTGTCTCGCCCTTCTCGGCACTTCCTGACGATGCGATCCGAGGCAGCCACTGGGCAACGCCGCCAGAGTGGGATGCCAACAACATGGCTGACCTGTCACTCGGTGGCGCCAAGTACGACATCGCATTGCTCTTTCTCGACGAACCCGTCGAGGATGTCACCCCTGCACTCCTGACCACCGCCGAGCAGTCTGCGAACCTTGCCTCCGGCGATGCCGTGGAGATCGTGGGTTGGGGACTGACCGAGCCCGTGGGTCTCCTCGACAGCATGTCTGCACCAGAACCCGACACGTTTGGAAAGAAGATGTGGGGTGCCAGCGTACTTGGCGAGGTGGGTGACTTTGAGATCCAGGTGGGAGACTCTGAAGACGACACACGAAAGTGCAAGGGCGACTCTGGTGGTCCCACCTTCATGGACCTCAACGATGGCTCCGCTCGACCCTACCGCCTCATCGGTGTCACGAGCCGCTCCGCAGACTTCACCCAGTGCCAAGAAAAGGGGGGCTTTGACACACGCGTCGATGCCTACCTGGACTGGATTGAAGAGGCCATGGTCACGGCCTGCGAGGATGGTCTGCGCACCGCATGCGATGAGCCAGGAATCCCCTCATATGACCCATCGGAAGACGAGGACCAAGGACGCGGCACCTGCAGTCACCTACCGGGACGTTCTGCGGCGTGGATGCTGTTCGCAGCTAGCGTCGGTCTTGCCGCTCGGCGGCGTCGCGCTCAATGAGGGCCACGGCGATGCTGTCTGTACGGCGCACGCCCTGATCGGTAAACGGCAGCCGCCAACCACAGCCCTCCTTCCAGCGTGAGCATCCCCATGCCGTGCGCCCTTCCATGACCACCCCAACCCCGCAGCTCGGACAGGTTCGGCCGACGGGGCCGGCTGCCGGTGATGTACGGGACTGCGGGGCTTCGCTGGACGGCGCGGAACGCGCGTCCGCCCGGGGCGGAAAGTAGAAGCCCACGGTGTGGTCGCTGCGGACCTCAAGGCCCGCTTCAAACGGCTTGCCCTTCTTGCTCTTGAAGCCCTTTACGATGTCCGTGCGTCCGTCTCGAAGCAGCGTCGAGACCATGCGGGCGCTGATGGTACGACCGGACATGGTGCCAAACACCACGAATGGACACGACCGCCCCGTCTCACATGCAAACACCGGGCCTCTGGACCTGACGGGCGTGCCGCAGGCCGGACACTCCCCCAAGGTCTTTCCGAGCGGTCTCGTACGCACCAACACCGATGCTGGCATGGGCGCGGACGCCACGGCCTCAACCAAACCATGCAGGTTCGCCACCACATCTTTCATGAACGCCTGACGAGACCCCCGGCCCTCAGCGAGATCTGCGAGGCGGTGCTCCCACCGTCCCGTCAGCTCAGCGCTCTTCAGCTCGTCGACCGGAAGGGCTTCCACCAGCGCTCGTCCCGTTGCCGTGGAGAGCAAGGATCGCTTGTCTCGTGCGATGTACTTGCGCTTCAAGAGGGTCTGGAGAATGGCTGCGCGCGTGGCCGGGGTACCCAGCCCCGACTTCCGCATCGCACGTTTCAGGGCCGCATCATCAAGCTGCCGTCCGGCCGTCTCCATGGCCTTCAACAAGGAGGCGTCGTCATAGGCACGCGGCGGGCGTGTCTGCGCTTCTTTGACCACGGGTTCCCGAAGGCGAACTGGCTCCCCCACCTCCACGTGCGGCAGGGTGACGTCTTTTCTCGCACGCGGCGGATCCACGCTACGCCACCCCTCAACCCTCACCACCCGGCCGCGGGCCACATAGAGCAGAGGCGGGTTGAGCCGGTCGGGAAGCGATGAGACCGGCGAGGCTTCGACGTGAAGCTCCGCAAGGTCGATCTCGGCATCCGGTGACAACGCAGCGAGGAACCGACGCGCGACGAGGTCATAGATACGGCGCTCATCCGGGGACAATCGTCCCGCCTGAACTGCTCGACCTGTCGGGATGATCGCATGATGGTCGCCCACCTCGGCATCATTGACGATCCGTGAACCCACGCGAAGGGGGGTAGCGAGCAGCGACGATGTGATGTTCGCGTACACCTCGAGGTGTCCGACCCCCGCCACGACGTCGGGGAGGCCACTGACTTGATCAGAGGTGAGGTACCGGGCATCGGTTCTCGGGTACGTCAGCAGCTTGTGGGTCTCATAGAGCGCCTGCGCCACTTCGAGCGTACGCGCAGCAGGGAGACCGTACCGCTGGTTCGCCCTACGCTGCAGGCTGGTCAGGTCATAGAGCAGGGGTGGCTTCTCGACCCGCGTCTTGCGCTTGGCATGCACCACGCGCCCCTCTGCGCCGTCAGAAGCTGAAGCCACGCCCTCTGCTTCCTCCACCGCGTGCAACCGTTGAACAGAGGAGGCTTCGCCGTCCCGCCGTTCTTCGGAGCCTCCAGGCTCCGACTGAAACGTCGCCGTCCACTCCCCCGGAGCGGCCACCATGGTCGCCTTGACCGTCCAATAGGTCTCTGGAACGAAGGCCGCGATCTCGGCGTCTCGCGCCACGATGAGCGCAAGCGTCGGCGTCTGCACCCGCCCGACAGACCAGAGGGCGTCCCCCCCCTCATCGCGGGTTCGACAGGTCAGTGCACGCGTAAGGTTGAGGCCGACGAGCCAGTCAGACTCGGAGCGGCAACGTGCAGCATCCGCAAGTGCATCAAAGTCAGCTCCGGGCCGGAGGCGATCCCACGCTTGCCGAATGGCTTCATCCGTCAGAGAGCTCGCCCAAAATCGCTCGACAGGGAGCGCGACGTCCGCATGCTGCATGGCGTACCGAAAGATCAACTCTCCCTCTCGCCCGGCATCGCATGCATTGACGACCGAGGTCACGTCCTTCCTCCGCATGAGCTGATGAAGGACCTTCCACTGATCTTCGGCCCCCTTGCGCACCCGTAAAGAGAAGGAATCGGGCACCATAGGCAAGGTCTCAAGCCGCCACGTGCTCCACGTCGGGTTGTAGACCTTGGGGTCATCGAGCTCTAGGAGGTGACCGATACACCAGCTGATCAGCAGACCGGGACCTTCGAGGTAGCCATCGCCGCGGTGCGTGGCGCCGAGTACCCGCGCGAGGTCCCTCGCCACCGAGGGCTTTTCGGCAATCACCAGGCGCATCTATGCCCCATGCTGTCGCAGCACCCGCACACCACGCATCCTAGCTCTGCTCCGGTTGGCGGATTCGAACGACCGTGGTTCCCGCCACCAAGAGATCACCAAACTCCACGACCATCGCGTTGGAAATCTGCTCGAGCTGGTTTCCGTGCGGCCTCAACCGATAGGTCGGGCAGCGCTCGTGGAGTGAGACGACCTCCACTTCACGGTCCTTCAGCGTCACGCCGGCCTGACGTCTACCTGCCAACGCACGGTCCAATGTGAAGGCGTTCGCGCGCGCGCGAGCCGCACGAGGTCCTGCACACCACCGGATATTGGCGTGGCCTCTTCGATCAGGAAACGCCAAGCCCGGGTGCTTTGGCTCCCGCCCAATCTCGGCCATTTGACCCTCGAGAACCGCCAACCTCATCTGCGACTCACTGAACAGCGCACCCATGTAGGGCCCCTGCAGCGCTCGGAACATGTGCTCTCCGGCGATGGTCTGCAGCACGGCGCCGTCTTCGAGACTCGACACGTCTCCGGGCTTCATGGAGCGTCCGTTCATTCTCACGCCCGGACGGAAGGCTTTGACCGTCACGCCACGCTGCGACGCCTCGATTCTTAAGACCGCAGCTTCGGAGCCGTTGGTCCACCGCCCGTCTTCAAGGAGGTCATAGACATAGCTCTCCACCACCTCTGACAGCGGGACACGAGGCAATGCGAGACCGGCGACGGCAATCTCGAGGTCAGCAGCCATCGGGACATCAATGACGATGGTGTCAGAACCTGAACCGCGGGAGGTCTGTCGAATGGCGTCATCTAGCGCATCGTCGACCGCGGCCGGGAGCCCCACGACCAGCTCTCGCCCCGCATCGAGCCATGCCATTCGGTCAGCAGGAGAGAGTAAGTAGGTAGAGAGAACATACGATGCAGGATCGAGGACCGGCAGCCGCCCCAACACGTCCTCGATCTCTGCCGATCCCGGAACGAAGCCTTCCAGCAACACCACGGCGTCTGGCGCGAGCCTCGATGGCACACGCTCGCCCCTGCGAATTCTCACCAAGCGACGTCGCTTGGCCGCGAGGCGTACGGCCTCGGGTAGCCAGCATTGGTCACGTGGAACGGCCCGAAACACATTGGTTTCGCCCGCAATGCCCTTCATGCGAAAGCGCCCCACCGGTTCCCATGGGATCTCGGCCGCGTTCATGCATGCATGGGTGGCCACACCGAACCACACTTCACCCGCGGGCGTCTTTCGTAGAATACGCGCTGCCAAGTTCACGGCGTCGCCAAAGGCATCGCCCTCAATGTCTTCGACGTCGCCGGTCGTCATCGCCACACGCATCGAGGTGCCCTCGGTGCCGCGGACCAGCTCCTGCATCTCTAGGCCTGCTCGCACGGCATCGGTCGCCGCATCGAACAAGCACAAGAAGCTGTCGCCAAGGTTCTTGACGATGCGTCCGCGGTAACGGCGCGCAATTGGCGCAACCAGCGTCTCATGCTCAGACAGAATGCGACGGAGACCCTCCCGGTCAGAACGCGACACGGCAGCAGTAAAGTCAGCAAGGTCCGTGAACAGCACGGTTCTCGTTACGGTACCCAAAGTGGTTCCTCACGTTGCGATTCTGACCTAATGGAACTGGGCCAACCCGCAACGGCAGGCTACCAACTTCGGTGCCTCGGCGTCGAGGTGGAAGGTCTCTGGCATGAATCCCACACAGCTCTCCATCAACATCAACAAGTACGCCCTTCTTCGGAACAGCCGAGGACGTGGCATTCCCGACTTGTGCAACGTCATCGATACCGTACTGGGTGCTGGCGCCCACGGCATCACCGTTCACCCCCGCCGAGACCAGCGTCATATCCGCTACGACGACCTTCCCATCATTGCCCGCCACCTCGCGGAACATCACCCAGGGGTTGAGCTCAACATTGAGTGTGAGAACCATCCCGAAGTGCTTCAGTGGGTCGAGCGGATTCGGCCCCAGCAGTGCACCTTGGTACCCGTCAGGCCTGGTGAGGTCACGAGCGACCACGGGTACCGGTTTCCTGAAGACATGGCCCGGCTCATGCCCACCCTCGACCGGCTTCGGGAGCTTGGCATCCGATCCAGCCTGTTTGTAGAATCACGGCCCGAAGACATGCGGTATGCACGGGAAGCCGGAGCTGACCGAATCGAGCTCTATACGGGCCCCTTTGCATGGGCGTGTGGCAAGCCCGAGGGTCACGGTGAGCTTCAAAAACTGATCGACACCTCCCAAGCAGCCGACGAGGCTGGGCTGGGCGTCAACGCGGGGCACGACCTTGACCGTCACAATCTCTTCGAGCTTCGCATGCTGCCCCGACTCGACGAAGTGAGTATCGGGCACGCCCAGATCTGCCGTGCCCTCGACGTCGGCACCACGCAATCTGTCCAGGAGCTTCTGAGCGCGCTTGGCGTGGCCCCTTGAGCAGGGCCGCGGGTCTCTTTGCGCTGCTTCTATCGGCCTGTGGTGGCACGGACGATCCGGCTGAACTGCAGACGATCACCGTCCAGAAGGGCGATTACCTCTACAAGCTCGCCCGACAGCACGGCGTCACTGTCGATGAACTCCGTTCGTGGAATGCGTTGAGCTCCGACGCGCTTGAGCCTGGACAGACCCTCATCCTCAAAACGGGGACGCCCGCATCGCCCACCCCTACTCGGCAGCAGACGTCCCACCGAACCAAGCCTGTAGCTGCCACCACGCCAGCGCCACGAAGGGGTAAACCCCGCCCCAAGCCCTGCCTGCCGCCTCCCGCCCAGGTCGCCGACGATGAGGGCATGGCTGCGAGCGTTGGCCTCTCGGCGTCGCAGACCCGGTCAGCCGTTGAGACCGCGTTGCCTCACCTGCCCGACTGCATTGCAGGGTCCCTCCCCTCGGGTACGGCATGGTTTCAGCTCGAGGTGGGGTGCGATGGCGTCGTAGACCGCGCAACACCCACGGATTCTGCAGGATGGCCCGACACCCTCTTGTCCTGTGTCGCGACCACGCTCGAACACGTGTCGTTCCCCGCGCACGATCTGCCCGGTGGCGACACCGTTCAGGTGCCCATCGGCTTCGGCGGATAAGGGTCTCGGCGCACCACATGAGGCGTACCCCGCGTCGCCAAACGCGATAGAGCACCGCCCCGCTGGAGAGCACATGAGCGACGACACGGCGTCACGCAGCCGCAACTTCATCGAGAGCATCATCGACGGCCACCGCAAGACCGGTGCCTACGATGGACGGGTCCGTACCAGGTTTCCGCCAGAGCCCAATGGGTTTCTCCACATCGGTCATGCCAAGTCCATCTGCTTGAACTTCGGGCTCGGACTCCAGTACGGCGGCGAGACAAACCTCCGCTTCGACGACACCAACCCAGCAGCCGAAGAACAACGGTTCGTCGATTCCATTCTGCAGGACGTACGGTGGCTTGGCTTTGAGCCCACACGTGTCGTTCATGCGTCCTCGTACTTCGACCAGCTCTACGCATGGGCCGAGAAGCTCGTTCAAGACGGTCGCGCCTACGTCTGTAGCTTGAGTCTTGAGGAGGTTCGGGCGCAGCGTGGCGACCTCACCACTCCGGGTGTACCGAGTCCGTACCGCGATCGGCCTGTCGAAGAGAGCCTGACCCTCTTGCGAGAGATGCGCGATGGCCTGCACCCCGAGGGGTCTCATACGCTTCGGGCAAAGATCGACATGGCCAGCCCCAACGTCCTGATGCGCGACCCACTCATGTACCGCATCAAGCACGCGACACACCATGCGACCGGCGACCGATGGCACATCTACCCGATGTACGACTACGCCCACGGCCTCTCGGACGCCATCGAGGGCATCACGCACAGCATCTGTACGCTCGAGTTCGAGAACAACCGTGAGCTCTACGACTGGTTCGTCGACGCCGTAGGCTTCGAACAGCCCCCACGACAGTATGAGATGGCGCGTTTGAACCTCACCTACACAGTGATGTCGAAACGAAAGCTCAAGCAGCTTGTCGAAGATGCGCATGTCCACGGCTGGGATGACCCCCGCATGCCGACCATCAGTGGCCTGCGACGGCGCGGCGTACCCGCCTCGGCACTCCGCACCTTCTGTCAGAAGGTCGGCGTTGCGAAGGCCAACAGCACGGTCGATATCGCACTTCTCGAGCACACCATCCGAGATTCGCTCGCCAGCAGCAGCCCAAGACGGTTTGCCGTGGTCGATCCCGTGCCACTCGAGGTGACCACGTGGCCGGCGGATACGCGCAAGGAATTCTCCGTTTGGGACTTCCCCGACGATCAAGGCGCGGAGCGAACCCTGAGCTTCTCTCGCACCCTGTACGTCGATCGGTCCGATATCGCGCTCGATCCACCCAAGGGCTGGCGACGCCTCGCCCCTGGCGCACGCGTACGGCTGCGGCATGCGTGGGTCTTGACCTGCGATGCCATCGACGTCGATGACGAGGGTCGCATCACCAAGGTCTACGCCTCACACGACCCAGACACGTGGGGACGCCAACCCACCGACGGTAAGGTTCGAGGCGTCCTGCACTGGGTCGATGCCTCCAGTGCCGTTCCCCTCGATCTTCATCTGGTCGATCGACTGTTCACCGTGGAGTCGCCCGGCGCCGACGGCGACCCCATGACCCAGCTGAATCCCGAGGCCCTCCTCACCCATGCGGCCATGGGCGAGCCGTCGCTGCGCGACCTCCCTCCTGGCCAGCATGTTCAGCTCGAGCGCCTCGGCTACTTCTACAAAGACCCGGTCTCCAATCACGAAGCCCTCAGCCTCACCCGTACCATCGGACTCAAAGACGCATGGGCACGAAAGCAGACGGGTCCCTCGCCTTCGACCAAGGCCTCGTCCCCCACAGCTCCTGTGGGTCCCCGAAAGACGAAGGCAGAGGTACGAGAAGCGTGGCTGGCTGCCAACCCCGAACTCGCAGCTGCACACAGTCGCTACACACAGACCCACGGGCTCACCGATGAGCTGGCAGACCCCATCACCCGTCACGCTGCATCGTGCGCATGGTTCGACCGCGTCCTCGAGTCGGTACAGAACCCCTCCACCGGTGCCACGTGGATGGTCAATGGCGTCCTCGCCCATGTCGAGGCAGAGGCGCTCGATACCCTCCCCTTTGGGCCCGGTGAGCTGGCAGAGCTTGCCAACATGGTGGAGAAAGGGTCCCTCAACACCGGTCTGGCCAAGAAGACACTTGCGGTCATGTTCGAAAGCGGTGTGAACCCAGAGACCATTGCGCGCACCAATGAGTGGGTGGTCTTGACCGACCCCGATGTCCTCAACACGCACATCGCGGCCGTTCTTGAGGCGAACCCCAACCAACTCAATGCGTACCGCGGAGGGAAGAAAAAACTGTTCGGATTCTTCATAGGAAAGGTGATGGGGGCCACGGGTGGTACCGCTGAACCCAACCTGCTCCGCAAACTGCTCGCCACAGCCCTCGAGGGCTGACCAGGAGTCTTGATGTTGATGCTTTGGATGTTTCTCTCGATCGGCCTTGCCGAGCCTGTCGCCGCCGCGCCAGATGATACCGCACGCCTGCTGATTTACTCCGAGCCTCCGGTTCGTGGCGACGACCGGGTCGCGACCCGAATCGAGGAGCTACTCCGAGAGCGTGAACCCCTCCTGCGCCGGTGCAGAGCCGATCATCTAGATGCCGACCCAGGACGTTTCATCCAGTTCTACATCAAGTGGGGCCTCAACGGCACGGCCAAGCGGTTTCGCAAGCTGGAGACCACAGGAAATGACGCCGTCGATGCCTGCGTAGAGCAGCTTGTCCGCGACCTTAGACTCGAACCCCCTCCGCAGTTCTCCGAGGTCTACGAGCTCGCCATCACATGGCAAAAGACGCTCCCGCCAAACGCTGGTGAAGCGGACAATCAGAACTAGGAATCGGTCTTGGCCTGTGTCACCATAGACAACTGTTGACCGACCCCCTGACAGCACCCGAGGCCTCCGTGAACTCGCATCCCAATCGACTCGTAGAGCGCGTACGCGACAGCATTATTGGCGACGACCAAGTCCTCGATGGCCCGTACGGACCTCGACGGGTCACGTACGCCGACTACACAGCCAGCGGACGGTCCCTCACCTTTATTGAGGACTACCTCCGAGAGACTGTGCTTCCGCTCTACGCAAATACGCACACGGAGACCAGCGGTACAGGTCTTCAGACCACGCGGTTTCGGGACGAAGCCCGAGAGATCATCAAGCGGGCATGCGGCGCTGATGACCGCGACGTCCTGATCTTCTGCGGATCTGGCGCTACCGGAGCCATCAGCAAGCTGATCGACGTCCTGAACATCCGGATTCCGGCCAACCTCGATCAGACCTACAACTTCACCGACCAGATTCCTGCATCCGACCGGCCCGTGGTCTTCATCGGACCCTACGAGCATCACAGCAACGAACTCCCTTGGCGGGAGTCCATCTGTGATGTGGTCACCATCCCTGAAGATGCCGATGGCCGAGTCGACCTTAAGGCCCTCGAGACGGCACTCCAGACCTACAAGGACCGCCCCCTCAAGATCGGAAGTTTCTCGGCCGCGTCCAACGTGACGGGCATCGGCACAGACACCCGTGGCACGGCTGCCCTGCTCCATCGGTACGGCGCCCTCTCCTTCTGGGATTTTGCAGCTGCTGGGCCGTATGTCGACATCGAGATGAACATGTCGGATGCACTTGAGGATGGTCATCTGACCTACAAAGACGCCATCTTTATCTCTCCCCACAAGTTCATTGGTGGTCCCGGCACCCCGGGTATCCTGATCGCCAAGAAGGCCTTGTTCGACAACGTCGTGCCCGCCGTCCCCGGTGGCGGTACCGTCGCCTACGTCAGCAGCGAGGACCACGTCTATCTCGATGACATCGAGCATCGCGAAGAGGGCGGAACCCCAGCGATTGTCGAGTCCATTCGAGCGGGCTTGGTCTTTCAGCTGAAAGAAGCCGTGGGACCTGCCACCATTCGACGGCTGGAGCACCAGTTCATCCAGCGTGCGATTCGCCGGTGGTCCAACCATCCGAAGATTCAGGTTCTTGGCAACCCCGAAGCGTGGCGCCTCTCGATCGTCAGCTTCATGGTGCGACATGGCTCTGGCTACCTACACCACAACTTTGTCGTCGCACTGCTCAACGACCTCTTCGGCATTCAGTCCCGTGGAGGCTGCTCTTGCGCAGGCCCGTACGGCCACCGGCTGCTCGGGATTGATCTCACGACCTCGCACGAGTTCCAACGTGAGATCCTCCGCGGTTCGGAGGGTATCAAGCCAGGCTGGGTTCGGGTCAACTTCAACTACTTCATCAGCGAGCAGATCTTCTCGTTCCTGCTTGATGCCGTGGAGTTCATCGCCGAGCACGCACACGAGTTCTTGCGACACTACACCTTCTGCCCGTCTACGGGCCAATGGCGCCACATCAGCGGTCGAACCCGCCCCAAGTACAGTCTGCATGACATTCGCTATGTCGCAGGCCGCATGGAGGTTCCCCTCCATGTGACCCGACAGCCCGAGTACGTGGTCGAGTCCTACGTACGTAGCGCTGCCGCCGAACTCGAGCGAGTTCGAGAGGATGATCTCCCCGCCCCGGTTCCCATGACCAGTGATTTCGACGCGCTCCGCTGGTTCCCGCTGCCTCATGAGTCGGCAGACCCAGAGCAGGCCTTTGAGGGTGTGGGTGAGAGCCTGACCTTCGGTCATCCCGGCTGCGGCTGAGCGACGATGGACCAGCCGGTCAATGTGCTCGTGCTGTACACCGGCGGGACCCTCGGGATGCTCCCTGGTCCCAATGGATATGAGCCCGCATCAGGGCATCTCGCGACGCAGCTCCGTCAGATGCACGCCTTCCATGAGGCGGGCATGCCGGAGTTTACAACGCCGCCTACACGTACCGGACGGCGCGCGCACTTCGACCTTCTGGAGTACGCGCCGCTGATCGACTCGAGCAACATGCGTCGTGCTGGCTGGGTCAACATCTCGAAAGACATCGCCGACCGGTACGCTGCCTATGATGCCTTCATCGTGCTGCACGGTACAGACACCATGGCCTACACGGCATCGGCCCTCTCGTTCATGCTCGAAGGCCTCGACAAGCCTGTCATCCTCACGGGCTCACAGATTCCGTTGACCCATGTACGCAACGACGGTGTCGACAACCTGATCGGCGCGCTCACACTCGTCACCGACCATCAGATCCCAGAGGTCTGCCTCTACTTCCGTGGCTCGTTGATGCGTGGAAACCGCGCCCAGAAGACCGATGCCACCGGATTTAACGCCTTCCACTCTGGCAACTACCCCGCACTGGCCAAGGTGGGGATCGGCGTCGATGTACGTTGGGATCTTGTGCGTACCCCGCCCAGTCGTGGCCTCTCCCTACGCCCCATCACCTGCGAACACGTCGCCGCTCTACGGCTGTTTCCCGGTCTTACGGCCACGACGCTTCGGCGGATCCTCCAACCGCCCCTCCAAGGACTGGTCCTCGAGACCTATGGTTCTGGAAATGCGCCGAATGATGACCCGGAGCTCCTCGCAGTGCTCAAAGAGGCCTGCGATGCTGGGATAGTGGTGGTGAGTGTCACCCAGTGCCACCGCGGGCGTGTGGTGGACGACTACGCCACCGGACGATCGCTTCACAGTGTTGGCGTGATTCCCGGTGCGGACATGACGCCAGAGGCAGCCCTCACGAAGCTGTCATGGCTTCTGTCTCTTGGCCTCACCACGGACGAGGTCCGCACCCAATTTGGCTCCGACCTCCGCGGTGAGATGACGGCAGCACAGACACCCCCCACGCTGGGTGATGAGCAGCAGTTCCTCGAGGCCGTCACGCGCGCCATGGAGCAGATGGACCATGCGCCCGCGCGGCCCGTAGCGCAGCGCCTGTTTCCCATGCTGTTGTCCGCGGCCGCACAGAGAGATGACACCGCGAGTCTCGTCCGCCTTGTGGCTGCAGGCGCATCACCCCACAGCTGCGACACCCATGGGTCGACCGCCCTGCATATCGCCGCGAAGCACGATCACCTTGCTTCCGTCACCTGCCTCTTACAGCTTGGCGCACGCCCCACCGCACGGAACCTAGAGGGTCAGACCCCCGCCGATGTCGCCGTCTCGGAGACGTGCCGACACCTGCTGGAGGGTGCCACGGCAACCCGAGGCCTCGACTGAGGTGCGGCGCACCGATGACCTCGTCCGTGCACCATGGGACATTCTTGCCTGACCGTGCATGCGGGGACAACGAAATATGACGGCCACCGGATTACATGTTTATGAGCTGCATTATTCGCCACCACAGGCATGGATTAGGGCGACAACTCACGCCGTGACTTGACCATGCCCCTCCTCCAAAGGAAAAGTGCTTTTCCGGACTTGGGGTTGCCGTGAGTCTCACCCTCGCCTTCGCATCGACGTTGCAGTCTTGGCTCGAGCTGGATGAAGAAGATCCGGTCGTCGACGCATGGGACCGTCGCGCCCCGCTCGACCTGAACGCCGTCGATGCGGCCTTGTTTGCGGACTACCCCTGCGCCGATGCGCCTCCCATGGCGCATCTGTTTATGCACAGAACGGGTGACGAGCCCGCCGCCGAGTTCGTCTGGCGTCGTCACGAGGACGATGACTGGGATGCGTGCCCTGTCGTCGACCTCCCGGAAGACGGCTCGCCCCAATGCGTCGCCCCATCCGTGGTCGACTACATCGATGCCCTGCTCTACACGGGTGGCCTCATGGGTGGTGGCTCTAGCGAGGACCTTCGGGCCGCCCGCGAGCAAGCGACCGACATGGGGCTCGCACTCGCCGATGAGCTGCTCCAGCAGCTCGACCGAGCCTTGCCAGACCCCGAAATCCTGGGGGAGCGTTGGGAGGAGCTTCAAGACGAGCTCACCGACGACTGGACTGATGCCCTTGAAGAGGCCGAGTAGTCAGCCCTTCACGAAGCGCCACACACCGACCTTCAAATAGCGGGCCTCCGGAAAGGTCGTCGCACAGGGGTAGTCGGGTGCGGCCCCAAAGAACGCGAGTTCTTGCCCGACACCCCCCGCTTTCTTCAAGCCCTCTGCGACGTCGCCCCGAAACGCCTTGGGTGCCGTTTGACCATGGTTACTCGCCACCACCAACCACCCATTCGGTTCGAGCACGCGCGCGGCCGCACTCACCAGGCGCGAAAGGTGTTGCGTGATGGACCACACCCCATCGGGCCCATGAGAAAAGCTCGGCGGGTCTAGGACGACCACATCAAACCGGCGCCCCTGCCGTCGAAACCGGTCGAGCGCACGGAACGTATCAGAGCCCAAAACTTCATGGGCTGGCCCATGCTGCCCATTACGGGCCAAGTTTGCCTCCACACGCTCCAACACCGGAGAGGCTAGGTCGACACTGACGGTGGAGGACGCGCCGTGTAGCGCGGCATGAACCGAGAAGGCGCCTGTGTAGCAAAACGTATTCAGTACCGAGCGCCCTTCCCACCGAGACGCCAACCACTGTCGGACCTCACGCATGTCGGCATAGGCGCCCACATCAGGCCCATCCCACGGCCGCACACCGAGCTTCATCCCATTCTCCACCACCTCAACATCGTCGTGAAGATCAGGACCAAACAGCTTTGTGGGTCGCGGTTGAAAGCTCGCCGCATCACGAGGGTCGCGCGGGTCGGGGCGGTAACAGATGTAGGCGCCCTTGACCTCGAGATCATGATGGTCCCGCAAGCGGACCGCCACTCGCTCCGCCATGGCCACCACCGCTGGTGAGTCACACTGGCAGACCAGCCAGCCGGACCAGTGGTCCACACGAAGCCCCGGCATCCCATCATTCTCGCCGTGGATTAGGCGGAATGCCGTCGTTTTCGCCGGCACCACTGCCCTTCTGAGCGCAAGCGCGCGCGACAGCCCATCATCAAGCCACGCGTCATCGAGTGGACCCTCATCATGCCGATAGACCCGCACAGCGATCCACCCATCATCGGTCAGGCCACGGCCCAGCACTCGGCCATCGGGACCCAAGATGCGCACCTCTTGTTGGGGCTTGGGGCGCACCGATTCCAGCTCTTTCGGGTAGACCCAAGGGAACCGCTGGCCCAGCCAGCGCGCGCTATAGCCGTTCACTAGGACAGCATCGGCGGGAACGGTGGTGGGCTTCTTGGCCTTGACCTTCCCTCCCGACGCGGGACGGGGTCGACGCGACTTTTGGTAGGGCTTCCTCGACTTCACAGCGGCCCCCCATCTGGGACGCCGAGGGTGGCCACGGAGGCACCCGATGCCAACCACCCCGACTCATTCAGTGCCACGAGCACGCCATCCGAGTGTGCGGCGATGGTCCCAAGGTGTCGTCCCGTGAGGCTGGTCAAGCTCGCCAGCCGTTGGCCTGCCTTGACCAGCTCTCCAGGCTGAACGAAGGTCTCTACAAGCCCACCAAACTTTGCGCGTGGCGCACCAGACCGACGCCATGCCCCAACCCGACGGGTCGCATGAATCACCGGGTCCACATCCACAAGTCCCAGGCTACCGAGCGCACCCAGCGTTCCATGGAGCGCACAGGCCACTGCCTGCGGGTCGAGGCGACGTCTTGGACCCGACTCGATGGTCACGGCCGGCTTCCCGAGGAGGTTGACGACCGCACCTGCCAAGGAGCGATCGAGGCCGTACTGCAGGTAGATGTCGTCTTGATATTCGCGCAGAATCGTGAACCCGGTGGCTTCGGCCATCGCGAGAATCTGCGCGGACAAGCGCGTGCGACGCACGGCGGGTAGCCGCGCCGGTCGGTCACAGATCACATAGGGGATGGCATGGGGGGCATCGGCATGAAGGTCGACCACGGCATCTGGTGTATGCGCCACGAGGTCGTTCCAGAGCGCATGGGCCAAGCGAGGCGCCCATGAGCCGCGGGCCGAGCCCGGAAAGAGTCGATTGAGGTCTTGGCCATCTTCCGGTACCGCACGCTGTCGTGCGGCGAGCCCCTCTGGATTGGCGCTGGGGTAGAGCACGAGTCGGCCGCGCAGTCCATGCTCGGAGACCCAGCGGTCGACAGCGAGCACAACGCCCGTACCCGTGACCTCATCGCCGTGCACGTTGGCCACCAACGCCACCGTGGGCCCATCCGCATCGCCCTCATGCACGATACTCACCAAGTCCAGCTGGCGCCGTGACGTTGAGCCACCCACACGGATGGTGCGCACGGAACGCCGCGTTGCAGAAGCGACGCGCCGGGCATCGGCATGGGGGTTTGGCATAAGGGGTTCGTCTCCAGCAGGGACCTATACACGTTGCGCCCCTCAGACGCATCGCCAAATGTCTTGATCCCAGACGGGACGAATCGTGAATGCTGCGCTAACCTTCGCGAAGGAGTGTGCCGCATGTCCAGTGCTGCTGAAATCGCGCTCAATCACATTCAGCGTCTGCTCGCGAGCGACCCCATGTTGCGCGATATTCTCGCCCAAGCGGTCCCCGGGTTCAGCGCCGACGCAGGCTTCACCCCGCGCGTCGATGTCTTTGAATGCGACGACCATCATCAGGTCGTGATGGACCTGCCTGGCGTTGATCGTGCGCAGATCAAGATTCGCCTCGATGGCGCACACCTCGTCGTCGAGGGGCAACGTGCGTTGACGCCTCCCCCCAACGCTCGTGTCGTGGCACAAGAGCGAGGTCAGGGCAGCTTCCGCCGGCGGTTCCTGCTACCAGAGAACATCTCGCCAGAAGACGTTTCCGCCACCTTCGAGGACGGTATCCTCACCGTGAAGGTTCCACACGCGGTCGTCAGCTCCCCTTCACGCGACATCCCGATCAGCGACTGAACGCCGTCAGCGTCCCAGCTTCAGGCCGCCCACATCCACCGGCTTGAACCCGGCCTCCTGCAACAACGCTCGCTTTCGGGCGTTGGAGATCTTGTCGCGTGAGGGCTTCATGCGTTGATGTCCACCCTTCACCACCCGCTGCGATTGAACCGGTCGATCGAGCATCTGCATGCAGGCCGCACCCGCCATGGTCATGCCAAAGATGGGCGGCATCCAAGCCACGGAGCCTTGCACCTGAAACCGTCGGTCACAGCTGTGCGGACTGTTTTGCCGATCGGGACAAATGCATCGAAAGCCCTCTTCTGCCGCCTTGTCGAGCGTGTTCGGTGACTCACTGCTCCACACCACCATCGGATTGGCATCCGGCGCGAGCACCCGAAGTCGCTCCCGCACAATCCGCGCGAACGGGCAGGTGTGGGTCTCGGACAACGGTGTCGTGTGCACGCGGGTTGGGTCGAGACGCCCACCTGCGCCCATCGCGGCAATGACAGGCTGTCCGATCAGGTGACAGCGCTGCAGAAGATCGAGCTTGGCCGCCATGTTGTCGATGCAGTCCAACACCATGTCGTACCGCCGGTCGAGCACCTGCTCTGCCGTATCGGCGTCATAGAACAGCGGGAGCACACGCAGGTCGATCTTGGGTGCGATGTCGCGAATGCGGTCGCCCATCAGCGCTGCTTTGGACTTACCCACGGTACTGCGTGTCGCGTGGAGTTGACGATTCAAGTTCGTGAGGCACACCGAGTCAAAGTCGACAATGGTCAGGTGACCGACGCCAGATCGCGCCAGCGCTTCTGCAGCAAACGACCCCACGCCGCCAAGGCCAATGACGCACACCGATGCGCCCTGCAACGTCGACCACCCTTCGCCGCCGACGAGCAGCTCGGTACGATGAAAGGGATGCATCCGCATGTACGCCTCCAGTCAGGCGCCTGCATATCCTCTTTTCTGACCCGCTACCGTTCCCGACTTCGAAGCCATGTCAACGCCGTGAGTACGGCCGCAGGCCAGAGACGCTTCGTATCGGCCATCTCCGTCACGGTACCCATGTGCACGGCCTCAATGACACGCGGAGCCCTGCCTCGAACCTGGGGCGCCTCGAACCGCTGAGCCTTCAAGGGAAGCCCATCGCACCCCGGAGCCCCGGGCGCATCATCCCAGACGCCCACCGAGAAATACCCGATGTCTCGCACCACCTCGACGTCGAGTACATCATCTCGAAAACACGCATCGTTCCAATCTCGGCGCGACGCCTCACCCAGCGGTCCCGGCCGACCAGGCCACCCACCGATGGGTGCGCCAATGGCGATCACGCCACGCACCCGATCGCGGAGGTCCGCACGATCGGCCATCACCTCCAACACCGGAATCACGCCCCAGCCTGTGGTGACCAGCAAGAGCGGTGAGACCTCATCGGACACCTCATCGAGCTGGTCTCCAAGCGTGTGAAGGAGCCACTTCACCCACCAGACATAGGCCCTCACCATCAGCTCATCGACGGCGAGGAGCAGCCATGGTGCTGCGCGATCGGACGACGTCACCTGATGAAGCATGCGCCAGAGAGGTTCAAACTCGGGAGGTAGGTGATGAACCCCCACATCCGTGACCCAGTCCACCGCACCGGGGTGAAAACGGTCCTTTCGCTGCCCCACCCATGCCACCCGAACCCGCGACCGGTCGAGGGCCTGACGCACCTCCGCGTCCCTGTCCATCGCGGCGTCGGTCAGGCTGAACGAAGGCCCGAAGGCGGTTCGAAGCACATCTCCGTGTGCCTCGAGGCTGCGTGACATCTCCCCCGCCCAAGGCGACTGCCGAAGCCGCTGGCTGCGTTCAGCCCGGGACACCCCACGCATCGCCTCGACCATGGCCGGATGCCCGTCGCAGTCCTCGTTGGACGGGTCGAGCCACTCCGAGACCCTGACCTGGGCCGGAAGCCACACTACCCCGCCACTACCCCCCATCAAACGGAGAAAGAGCGCTCCCGCATCAATGCCCGACGGTGTGCGAGAGACGAATGCTGCCGCGACACATGCGACACAAAGGATCACGCAGAGAAGGAAGAGCGTCAGGTTCATGCCCAAGCCCGTACCACACTCGGTGGGTCAGCGCGCGGTCGGCCGCCGCCGTTTCCCGCGGTCGACCTCAACCGGTACGGGCACCGGCTGGGGACCGAGCGCACCACCCAAGACCTCATCGAGGTGGTTCAGCAAGCCGCGCAGCCCCTCGCCCGCCTTCTGGAGGGCTTCGTCAAGACGATCGATGAGGCTTCGGAGAACCATGCTGCTCCTAGGGGGCGACACGTGAGTACCCCTCCACGATACATGTTGTTCCCACGGATGAAAAGTCCAGCGCGAAAAATGTGCTGCCGATCATGCGCATGGTTCAGATCAGAGTCTCCATCCCAACCGAAGAGACACCTGCCGACCCGCAAATCGCTGCATGGTGAGGTACCGGATCCCACGTGCGACATCGTCGATTGTCTGAATCGTGGGACTGTTGAGGAGGTTGCGAGCGGTCAGACGCACCTCAAACCCACGTGGAAGCTGCGCAGAGAACACAAGATCTAGGTTGTGTCGTGGCGTCTCGTAGGTGTCCGGAAATCCGACGGCACCTACCGCGACAATACGCGGGCCCGCCGCGTTGTAGAGCAATGCTGCGTTGATGCCCAGCTCGGGGTTGTCGTACCCGAACTGCGCATTGGCCACCCAAGGGCTCTGCCCCGACAGCGCACGCTCCGAGTTCGTCTGCACCCCCGAGTCCAGCTGAATGCGACTCTGGATAAATGAGCCGTTCGCGGCCACATATACGTCACGCAGGACAGGTGTTACAAACTCTAGGTTCTTTCGAAACTCGAGCTCAATACCGTAGTTTCGTGCGCCCGCTGCATTGTCGAACTCGGTCGTAAACTCTGCACCTGGGGTCACGATGGGCTCGATCGGGTTCGTGAACTGCTTGTAGAAGCCAGACACACTGAGCACATCACCCTTGGCCGGGAACAGCTCCCATCGAAGGTCGACGCTGTCGATCGTCGCACGCTCAAGGTCGGGGTTTCCTCGGGTCTGACGCCCACCGAGCACCTGACGGTAGATCGCCTCGGACAGCTCGCGGAACTCCGGTCGACTGACCGTTCGGCCGTACCCCATCCGAACCTGCATGTTCTCGAGAGGTCGGAAGGTTGCCACAAGCGCGGGGAGCGGATCCGTATTGGAGATCCCAGCCACCACGGAATCATCCGTGAACAACTCCTTGGTGACCACGGTTTGGTCCGAGTGCTCGATGCGTACACCACCCATCACATCGAACCAGTCGAAGATGGGGGCGCGCAACATCCCGTAGACAGCCCAGATGTTCTGCGTCGCCACGTAGCTGTCGGTGTTTCGCGTGATCTCGTCGAGCCGCGCCAGCTCAGGCGAGATGTTTTCTGGGACAAACACCATCTCCGGGTCCTGACGCCGCGTCTCGGGATCGAGCGGATCTGTGTTGAACTTGAAGGCACGCGAGCCCACCAATCGGTCCTTGCGCACCACCTGACCGCCCATCTTGAAGGTCAAGATTCGAGGGTCACGCTTCTTTTTCCCCATCCCGATCCCCGCTGCGATGGGGATCTCAATGTGGGTGGCAGCATCGTGTGTGTTGTCACTGGTGTCTGACCAGAAGCGCTGGTTGCCTTCGGGTCGGTTCGAGAGGAACCACTCACCACTGTTTTCATCGAGGTCATACCGGGTCGTCCGGCGGTCTGGCTCCTTCCGCCCCGCGAAGCTGAAGACGTAGCGCCACTCCATCGAGCTCGCGAGATCGCCCTTCGCAAACGCATGTTCACCCCTTAACATCTGACTAATGAGCGTTCGCTCTACCCAGCGCGTCTCCGAGAGGCGAAGGTCTCCGTCGATGTCAATGTAGAAGCCCTCGGCGAGGTAAGAGGTGTCTTCTGTGTTTCGCAGCACGACCGTGGTCGACTCAATGGTCTGGCCCGGACCCGCTTCAAGGCCCATGGCGAGCAGGCCGGACAAGCGCACCCGACGCTCCGTCTCACGGAAGCAGTAGTCCGCACGAATGGCACCCGAATGATCGGGATCTTCAGGACTGTCCCAGACGGCTGGCGCGTCGTCCTGACCCGCACAGTAGCTGTTCGGGGCCCCCAGACGTTCCCCCGAACCCAGCGTGTAGTACCTTCGCCGGTACACATCCGTATCGAAGCTGTTCGCCCAGTTAAGGCCGAGCAGCGCTCCAAATCTCTTGTCCTGCCCAAATCTCCACCCATTTCCCATGCTGAGGGAGGCACCGACGTTGGGGGGAATCTTGAAGGGTTGGGGATACCACGAGTTTCTGAAGCTCTCCCCAAAGGACTCGAGCTGGTCGTCGGGAACACCATTGCCGAAGCGGTCACCCTGTTCGACCGAACCGGGCTCGGTCGCGGCCACCTCGGCCGGAATCGCACGGTACCCGCCGTCTACCCCCAGCCAGTCGAGCGCACGGCCAGGTGCGAGCGAACCCTCGGTGAAGGTCGCGCCCTCTTGCCAGCCTCCCGTCAGTCCCACACGAAACACGGGTTCGGTCGGAATGTTTCTCGTACGGAGTGTGATGGTACCGCCACCGAACTCACCCGGCATGTCGGGCGAAAAGGTCTTCTGCACCACCACGCTCGACAGGATGGCCGCAGGAAACATGTCCAGAGGCACCACACGGCGCTCTGGTTCTGGGGACGGAAGATTGGCCCCATTGAGCAAGGTTGTGGAGTACCGCTCGCCGAGACCGCGCACATATACAAACTGGCCACCGACCAGCGTGAGGCCCGTGACGCGTCGCAGCGCACTCGCCGCGTTGCTGTCGCCCGCCCGTGCCATCTGCTCTGCGCCCATCACATCCGCAACGTTCGACGACTCCCGTCGCTCATCCATCAAGGCGGCCGTGCCCCCCGTCACAGCAGGGGCACGTACATAGAAGTCGTCCAGCGCAAGACCGGCAGGCACGAGCTTGATGGCCAAGCTCGTCTCACCTTGCTCGGTGACCTCCACATCAGAGAGGGACTGACTCGCGAAGGCGTTGGCCACCACCGCCAGTTCCCACGCGCCAACCGGAAGCTCGAGCGAGAACTGTCCATCCTTGGCCGTCACCGCTTCGACCGCGCGGCCACGAACGAAGATTCGGGCCCCCGCAACAGGCGTGTCGTCCTTGTCGCTCACGACACGTCCCGTCACGAGACCGCTCGGCCCCTCGAGGTCTTCTTCCACGGCTGGGATCCCGAGGCCGTCGGGCTGCTCCACTTGTGTGGGTAAGAGGCTGCGTTTCGGAGACCACGTGATCAACAGCTCGGACCGGCGTCCCACTCCAACAGACACAGCTTCAGCCGCAGCGATGTTCCCCCAGCTGTCGGCCACGTAGACATCATAGCGGCCCTCCGGCAGCTCCACTTCGAACCGGCCCGCTGCATCGGTCTCGGTGCGCGCATCACCCACGGATACCGCGAGACCCACCATCGGCCTGCCGGTGCCCTCTTCGAAGACGAAGCCCTCGACAGACCCGATCGCCTCCTGTGCGATGGCCACGGATGAGCCCAGCAGCCCACCCACGATACCCATCATGACCGAGGGCCTCATGGGCACCCCCATCCGGCGCTGCACTCGGCCATGGCTTGGCGAAGCGTCGTGGCGTCTTGAAACCAACGGGGGTCAGAAATCTTCGAGAGGTACTGTTCGGAGATCTCCACTTCACCCAGCTGGTACCACGCATACGCCAGCGCATAGGCCACCGGATCTTCGTCCAACAGACCTAGGCGATCCAGCCGATCGGAAAGGCCCGTCATTCGCGACCAGTCGCCAGTTTCGGCGTACAATCCCAGCCGCTGACGCGCCTTTTCGACAGAATCGGGCACCCGACTGTTGAGGTAGAGCGCACGGGAGAGCTCCCCAGCCCGTCGATAGGCTTCTGCGGCAGCCGCAAAGAGCGTCGGATCAAGCTCGCCGGCGATCATGAAGACCGCACCCCCCGTACGCGGCAGGTCCAGCTCGAGGTAGCAGCGCCCCAGCAAGGTGTAGACATCCGCCTCTGCTGGAAAGCGCAGACGCGCCTCTTCAAGCAGCGCGGTGGCCTTCCTGACCTGCCCCACATTGCGAAGCGCCTCCGCAATCACCAAGTAGGTCTTCGGATCATCGGGGGTCGTCTTGACCAAATCGCGGCCCTCGACAAGTGCACGCTGATACAGGCCCATCTCGATGAGCAAGAACACGCGCTGGCGTCCAAACTCCACCTCTTCGGGAAACCTGCTTTGCCCCTGCACAAAAGCTATCCATGCCTCATCGAGCTTCCCGGCTTGCCAGGCGGCCCGTCCCTTCAGGAGAAAGCTGCCGGGAAGACGCGCCCCAGCTTCGCCCGACGCATCGACAGCGCCCATGGCGCCCTCGAAGTCTCCCGTGGTGATGAGGGCCTGAGCCAACTGCAGGTTGACCAACGGGTCGACGCCCTCCTGCGTGAGTGCAGACCTAAAGTCGGCGATCGCCGCCTCGGGCAGTCCAGAACGAATGTAGGCGAGCCCACGCAGCGTGTAGAACCGGCCGAGATTGAACGCCTCATCGACAGCGTCGACGTCCACCTCATCGAGCACACGTACGGCACGGTCAGGGTAGCCATCGGCCAACAACCGCGTCGCGAGTGCCAACGGATCGACGGCATCCACATCCTGCGCCATCGCAGGCATGCTCCACAACAGAGCGACGAACAGCCAGAGCATACGCATGGCTACTCCAGCTCAAAGCGCAGCGTCTGCCGCGCTCGGGTGGTGACGGGTCGTCCTTCGTAGGTGGCGGGATCAAAACGCCACTGCCGAATGGCGGACCTCGCGACTTCTTCAAAGACACCTGGGGGCTGCGCATCCAAGATGCGTACGTCCTGCAGCGACCCGTCCGCGCCGACCAACAGGGAGAAGGTCACGTAGCCCGTGATGTTTCTGGAGCGGGCGCGTGTGGGGTACTCCGGAGCGACCCGTGCCTTGGGAACCGGTGGTGTATCGACCGAGTCCTCGGTCATCACCACGTCTCCTACATCGCCCAGCAACGCATCTCCCGTGGCGTCCAGCGCACCATCGAAGCCCGGCAATCCAAAACTCATCCCGGCGAGACTAGCGGTCAGCGCGGGCATGGGTGGCGGCTTCGCAGCCTTTTTCTTGGGCTTTGGCTTCTTCTTCTTCATCTTGGGCGGCGGCTTTGGCGGCTCGGGCACGTCAAACTGCGCCACCGGTCCGACATCGGGCTTGGATGGCGCACCGATCTCACCGTGCAGCGCAAGCAGCAACAAGGCCGTAAGCGTCGTTCCACCTACGAGAAATCCCGCGGCATAAACGATGCGTCCCCGCCGAATGGAGACTGGAAGCTCCACGGTCAGCCCTCCGCGTCCGTGACAACGCCGACATCCGTGGCCCCCGCCAACCGACACTGGTCCACCACCTCCACCAGCTTCTCGACGGCGGCCCGTCGGTCCGCCACCACCAACACCGAACCATCCGCAGCATCGCGAAGGTAGTCTCGAACTCTGCTCTGAAGCATCCATGGCTTTACAGGTGTGTCCGCCACAAAGAGCCCACCTGCCCGATCGATCACGATACGGAGGGACTTGGTGCTGGCTGCGGAGCCGGATGACGCCCCCGGGCGTTCCAGATCAACCTGACTGTCCTTCACGAAGGTCGTGGTCACCATAAAGAAGATCAGAAGAATAAACACGACATCGATCAGAGGAGAGATGTCGACATCTGGCCGATTGGCCTTCTTGCGGCGTCGCAAGCTCATGCTCGACCCCCATCTTGGCTGATGCGATCCACCACCGCATCGAGCGCATCGTCGAGTTGTCCCTGTTTTCGCTCCAGCATGGCGCCGATCAAGAGACCGGGCACGGCGACCACAAGGCCCATCTGCGTGGAGATCATCGCCTCTCCAATGCCCGCACCAATGCCACCGTTTCGACCCACGAGCTGCATCGACCCAAGGCTGTCAAAGGTCTCGATCATGCCCGTCACAGTGCCGAGCAGACCTGCCAAGGGTGCAATCGCAACGACCGAGCGCACCATGTTGGCTTGACTGCCGAACGCCTCTCGAAACGGACGCGCCGCTGTTTCCGCGAAGGCCTTGGCCAACTCGCCACGCCCACGCGACGCCTCGACCATCGTGCGCACCGCTTCACCCAAGAGTGTGCCCGCGGCACCGCCGTCGATCAGCTGGTTGGCCGTCGCCGTGGCGGGTCCACGAAGCAAATAGAACCGCCATCCCATGGCCCACCACATCATGAGTGAGCAGACCACGAGGACAGGCCCGACAAAGCCAGCCTTGTCTAGGATCTCAAGAAGAGGGTTCACGCTTCTGCACCTGGCAATTCCTCAGGTACCTCTGCACCGGGGGACTGGCGCCAGTCTGCGCTCGGGATGCCGCCCACCGGCTCCGCGACGGCAGGCGCGATGGCATTCAGAACCGCCAAGGCCGCGCCTTCTGTGCGGCCCATCACCACTTCGCCCCAGCCCGTGAGGAGGTTTCCGCCCAGCAGTGCCGGGATGGCCACGATCAATCCGAACTGGGTCGTCACGAGCGCAGCCGAGATACCGCCAGAGAGCATACGTGGGTCACCGGTTCCGAACTCGGTGATGATGTCGAAGGTCGCGATCATACCCGTGACCGTACCGAGCAGCCCCAGCAGTGGTGCGACTGCCGCCACCACCAAGATGGCAGCACCGAAGCGCTCAATGAGTGGCGTCTCTCTGAGAATTGCCTCACTCGCCACATCTTCTAGTTCTCCGCGGGGCCGGTCCAGATGTGGGACCAGCGCCGCCATCACGCGGCCCGCGCTACCCCCACCAGTGGTGGCCGTAGACGTGGCCTTGGTGCGCTCACCACCCTCAAGGGCAGCGACCACGGCAGCGACACTCGCCGCACCGCGTGACGCCCGCATGAGCGTGGCCGCCCGCGCCGCCATCAGTACGACTGCGAGCACGCCGAGGGCGAGAATGACGTAGCCTACGGTCCCTCCAGCCTCGAGGATGTCGCCCATCGTCTTGGGTGGCCGCTCGTCCACACGCTTCGCGCGGCCCTCGTGCAAGAAGAGTCCCATTGTGGGCTTCACTGCGCCGCTCAACAGGTCGGCACCCGTGGCTCCCCCACCGTCGCGCCACACCTGAAACCTGCCGAGTCCTTGGGGTACGAGGGCTGCAGTTTCGGCGTCCGTGCGTCCAAACGAGGCCACGTTACCGACACGCACCACTTCACCTGCAGTCTCGGCACCGTCACTGGCAAACCAGCTGTCGTTGACTACGCGAATCTGGCCACCTTCACGAATCAACCGGGCGCCCACCGCGAGGGCCTCGGAGAAGCCGGTCGCAATGTCGGCGAGCTTTGGGTCATCCGGTGTCGCCGTGAGACGCTCACCCTCGGACTCTAGACTGTTGCGTGCTTGAAACCATGCGGCATCTACAAGGTCATCTGCGGCCAAGGCTTCCTCAGCCGCACGCTCCACATCCTCGAGCAGCGTCTCTGCATTCTCGGAACGCACACGAAGTGCCTCGAGGCGAGCTTCCAGCCGCGTCACTTCGGTCTTCGCAGCACCAAGGACCCGAGTTCGCTCAGACGCCTGCGCCTGAATGCGCACGGACAAGGCGTCACGTTCGGCAGTCAGGTAGGCCATCTCTTTTTGGTACGCGGCCTCAAGAGGTGCAATCGCCTCGGCTTCGCTCACGACAGGCGGCAGCGCCTCCACAGCGTCCTCCGTGACCTCTTGTGCAGATGCCATGACAGAGAAGCTCAAGCTCACCATCACCCATGTGTTTCGCATCCATGCATTCATCGGGTCACCTCCGGCAGGGCCCAGGGCAGGTCAAACCACCCCACGCGAATCTGCTTTTTCAGCGCATCAAACAAGTCTTCGAGCTGGGCGATGGCGTCGGCGTCGGTCACCTCACGCCACGTCCAGCCCGCTGCCGAGCGCTCGGCCATGCCATAGCGCCCATCGTCGCTCCGCCAGAACATGCCGATCATGCCCAGCCTTGCGACCTCCACAAGACGGTTACCGTCCGGGAGCGCCAGCTCCTGCCGGTCCACCGTATTCTCACGAGAGAGACGAAGTTCGTCTTCTACAAACTGCCAAACTCGACTCATGGCACGGCGCGGGTCGAGGGTCTTGGCTTCGATTTGCTGACGCAGGTCTTCGAGTCCTGCCTGACGCTCCGCCAACCGGTACGGCAGCCCCGAGGCGATCGACTGCTCCAGCGTAGCGATCCCCTCTAGCAACACGGGCGTCAGATGTTCATCCGCCACCTCGTCGGACGCGAGGACCTCACGCTGACGCTCGACGGCGCGCTCCAGCTCAGCCATGCGGGTCTCTTCTTGCCGAATACGTGCCTCGAGCTCCGTCTTTCGCAGCTCGAGCGCACGAAGCTCGCCGCGCAGTTCCTCACGCTCGAGATCCAGCGTCTCCTCGAGCCCCTCGACCTCGGTGCGAAGCGCGCTCAACCGCGTCGCAAGCTCTTCGGCCTCGGTCGCATGAGCGCTGACCGAGCCCATGAGGCCCAGGGCGAACAGGGCGTACCATCGTCGTTTACACATCATTTTTCCCTGTGCCCTCACATGCACGAAAACCCGAAGCGCCCCAAAGCGCTCCGGGTAAGGGGAAAAGGCAGTACCCAAGGCACTGCCCTCGCCCGATCAGTTGGCGGCGTAGTCGGTCCATCCTGCAGTCCAATCCATGTCTCCAACGGCACCCATGAAGTCTGCGGCCTCAAAGAAGTCGCCGTATGTGTCTGGCACACCACCGTTCCCGAGCACCACGGAACCTGCGTCAGGTGCAAAGTTCGGCATGATCAGGTTGCTTGCGTCTGCGAGCATCGGGTCCGCCGCGGTGTTGCCCGTTCCGTTGGCCCACCATTCGGCCATGGTGAATGGAGGCGTCCACGTGACGGTTCCGGACTTGTCCTTCTCTACGTCGTCGCCGCTTCGGAAGTCGTCGCCGTCGTTGTGCTGCGCACAATGTACAAGACTGTAGTCCACTGTCAGGTTGCCCGAAAAGGCGTTTCCATCATGGGCATTGTCGTAGGTTGCCACATCGTCGATATCGATGCAGCCCTTCCCAGCCTCGGTGATGACAAAGTTGGTAAGGTGGGCTGCCGTGCCGCGTCGCAACACCACGCCTTCCTTGCTGATGTCACCTTGGTCGTCGCCAGAGCCCACAATCGTGAAGTTCGCGAGGAACGGTTCTGCGCGCGGTGTCGCGTCGTTGTTGTCTTCGAGGTTGTCCGCTTCGATGCCACGCTCGCTGCGGTTCGCACCCTGAAGCACAACATACTGTGCGTTGCCATGCCAGCCTTGGGTCCAGTCGAAGGCGTCATCGCCCGCACCGGTGATCACCAAATGCTTGACGTCGACCGCGCCGCCAAAGAACTCAACGCCGTCGTCCTTGTTGAGGTGAACCTGAACGAAGTCGACCTCGGTGTTTGAGCCGACACTCTGGAACGCGATGCCATTGACCTGGTTCTCGGAGTCGATCTCGAATCCGCCGTACTCCACGCGGACGTACTTCAACGAGCCGCTGCTGTCGGCGTCGTTGGTGCCACCGTGGGTGCCCGTGCCAGCCTCGCCGATGACTTCGGCGCCGGCATTGTTGGTCGCCTGGCCGTTAATGACCAATCCACCCCAGTCTCCGGCACCGCGCGCGCCGTCTTCTTTCGCCGACGTGAACACGATGGGCGCCTCTGCCGTACCTTCCGCCGTGATCGTGGAGCCCCGCGAGATGATGACAGCAGACTCATTCGCGCCGTAGATGGTCGTGCCCGCGTCGATCGAGAGCGCGCCCGTCTCGCTCATGTCATCTTCACCGATGAATACAATGCCACCGAGCACGTAGTCGTTGTCCGCAGTCAGGCTGATGTTGCCCGTGTAGACACCGCCCTCGATGGTGCAGACGTTATTTTCGCAGGTGATGCCATCTACCGCGACGGTCTCATCGGTGTCCGTCGTGTCCGTCGTGTCCGTCGTGTCCGTCTCGTTACCGCCGTTACATGCGATAGCCACTGCGCCAAATCCCGCCAACAGTGTCGTATTCCACTTTGCCATGATGCGTCTCCAGTGATGTGTCCCGGTTTGGACACAATGATGTGTCCCAATTTAGACACGCTGGAGTTTTACCTGGCGTTCGTGACACACCTCACGCGGCACAGTGACACTTGAGATCTTCCTTCGTCACAGAAGTGACGCACAACTCAGCAAGGGGTCGTACACCGTGAGCTGCATCGCCTGGGCTCGCTGCGCCCACGTGTGGTGAGCAAGGACACTTCGCTTCGCGGATGCCCCCAGTCGTTCGGCCATCAAAGGGTCGCGAACCACGGCACGAATCGCATGTGCCATCGCGTCAATATTCCGGTTAGGTACGGCAACTACACCCTCTAGGGGGCGTGCGCTTCCGGCACTCGCGACCACCGGCACACCACACCCCAAGCAATTGAGCAGCTTGATGGGAAATCCCGCGCAGACGGTTCGGGGCAGCACAGCCACCGTGGATGCATGGAGCACGTCGACCACGTCTTGAAACCGCTGTGTGACAACGGCGTGTACACGGTTCCGCGGAAGCCCCACGGCGTCCATCGCCGCATGCAGATCTCCGAGCGCGCCATGGGTCACCACCACGAGTGTGGTGTCAGGCAGCTGCAGCATCGCGTGCAGGAGGATGTCCAGGTCTTGGTACGCGTCCAAGTTCCCCGTGTACGTCACGAGGGGACCATCTGGCAGATGAAACCCTTGCCGTGCGCGATCCGCCTCGCCATGGAGCTCCTCGGGATCGACCCCGGGCTCACATAGCCACGCCTGTTCTGTGCCCCAGGCTTTGGCCACCGCCAGCGCTCGAGGGCTCAATGACACCACTCCATCACTCATGGCAACCACGGCTCGATCAAGCCCGCCCCCCACGCGCGCCAATGCCCGCTTCATCAGTGGAGGCGCAGTGTACGAAGGCAGCTCTTCGTTCATTAAGGTGTGCATGTCATACAACAGCGGAATGTTCGTGCCCGCCATCGCCATCGCCGCCCGCGCGACCACTGGGGCTTCGACGTTGTGCGCATGAATAAGGTCGATCGGCTGCCGGCGCAGAAACGACACAAGTGACCGGACCAGCGCGGGATTGGCCACCAGCTTCGCCCACGACGGACCGCTGCGGTGGCCAACGAACGTGGACATGTCTGCGATGGGCACGGGTGTGACACCGCTAGGATAGGTCCCGCGCCCCGCGCCATACGAAGCCAAGAAGACCTCATGGCCCGCCTCGACCAGCGCGCCAGACAGGCCCTTGATGTAGACCTGCGACCCCTGCTGGGTCGGAAACGGAGCAGCCACCAGCTGCAAGATCTTCATAGGTTCTCGTGGACTAGTGATGGAAGCCTTCGAACACCTTGCCCGCGCCACACCGCCACTCAAACCTGTTGTTCCCAACTTTCATACGGAACTTGTAGCCATCGCAACAGTCACACGTAGCAGCGCTACCTTCGAGCTCCGGATGCGGCATCACGGGACGCTTGCGCTCCACATCGTCTGAAGACCAGACGTTTCCCATCTCATCGACCACGATATCCATCACCCCTCCACCGCCGCTGTCCTAACGGCTTGGCGCTCGCTCTGCCGATGGCAAGGCGCCCAGTCGCATCAGGTTGGTTTCCATCCGTGCAAAGTAGTTCAGCGATGGCCCATCAGCGGTCAGGATCGGATCCCAGACCACGACCGTCCACCCCGCGGGTACAGACACCTCTGCGCCATCATCGACCAGCAGCGTCGCTGGCCCAGCAGATGCGGTAGCCAACGTCGCGACGTCCCCGCACGCATCGAGGGGCGTGGCCGTCTTTCCGTAACGCCGCAAAAAATAGGCCGAGGCCAGCTCGGCCACAGAGCCTCGGCAGACGAAGGGTGCAGCATCCGATGTTGCCCATGGCGAGGCCATGATCTGCTCATGAAGGGTCTTCAAGCGTGCGATGAGCGTGTCTCGGTTCTTGCCCAACGTCTCGACCTGTTCGGGCGCTGCTGCGCTTAGCGCACCTGCCACGGTCTTGGCCTGCCGAGCAAACCCAATCGGGTCGAGCCAGGTGTAGGGATTTGGCGTCTCATGGTGATGCGGGTCTGAACCCGGATGTGCGTGCTCGGGCTCTTGATGCATCAGCAGCTGGACGTCTCGGCTGCTGTCGACCAACCGCGTCTCCGGCAACACAGCCGAGGACCGCCACGCCTCGAGTCCAGCACCGTTCGCCACAATCACATCAAAGGCCACAAGCGCTGCGACCTCCACGGCTTGGGGCTGCCACGCCAGTGGGTCGGCCGTGGGTGGGGCCACACGTTCCACCCGCCCGATGTCCGCCATCAGGTGGTGCCCAAGAAAGGCCGCGGGCTCCGAGAGCGCGACAATGTCGATGGTGGGTGCGCCCTCAACGTTCTCTTCGGGCATAGATGGTGTGGGGGCTGGACCTCCACACGCCATCAGACTCATCAGCACCACGCTCACACTGCGATTCCCGACCACTCGGATACCCCCAGGGTCGGAATCATAGCCCATGCGAACGCACTTCCGAGCGTCATGTAGAACACGAACCGTGCGATGCCCATCCCCACGAGGATGGGCTCACTGAGGCCAAGCCTCCGAAACAAGATGCGCTGGCCCTGCCCAGCGCTCGCATCTTGCACGGCCACCAAGGCCAAGAGTCCCACCACCGCAACCGACAACACCATCGAGAGCCGTGCAAGGAGGTCACGGGTCTGGCGCAAGGACGACAAGAGGTGTCCCATCACCCGACGGGGTTCCCACGCGTGCACGCCAGCCGTGCGCTCGACCTGCCCCAGAATCAGGTCACGCGACCGGTCGTTCTCGACGTCGACCAAGAACCCGTGAACGGGCCAAGCCGAGGGGTCACCGTGCGCGTGAAGTCCACGCTGGTCACGCGAGATCTGTGCACTCCCCGTGTTGACCTCTGGTCCCTCATCATGTCCATGTAGGCGCCCATTCATCCAGTGCACGGTAGACACCCCCGTAAAGACCGCAGAGGCATCCGGTCCCGTGGCTCCGGCCAGCAGGCCCACCACCGTCAGTGTCACGGAGGGTGGACGGTCCACCGTAAAGAGCTCCGCCACATCACTCTCCAGCGTGTCTCCGACCTCGAGGTCCCGCTCCGATGCCAAGGTCTCGGAGAGCACCACCTCTCCTGTCCACGCGGGAAGACGCCCCATCGCGACCGCAAGCCCGCGGTAGGTGAAGTAGTCAAGTGAGGTGCCGACCAGCGCATGGTCTCCGAGGGGGTCCCCCAGACACACCGGAATGCACCGCACCGTCTCGTCCAAGACCTCGTTGCACACGTTCGCCCGTGTTCGGGCCGGCCCGATGTCCTCAAACATCAGCGTGGCCATGAGGGTATCGACACCATTTTCAGTCTCTGCCAGAACCACCGCGGTGCGCGCTGCCCGATCCATCGCTTTTCGCTCGACCGACACACCGAGGTTGAGGGTCACCCCCAGCAAGAAGGTGCACACAAAGCTCCCCGCAGAGAGGACCATGCCAGCCCCCACCCGCGATCCGAGGCTGATGCGCAGCAGCGCGATGAGCTGTAGCCACCTCATGCAGCCCCCAACGCCACAATGCGGTCATGCGCACGCGCCAAGTCCGCATCATGGGTCGCTGTCACAACGGTGGATGCTGGACAGAACGCGCGAAGCGCATCGACCACGACCGAGGTGAAGCTCGCGGGTAGGGCCGCAGTCGGCTCATCGAGCAGCAGCAGGGGTGCCTGCACCATCATCGTACGGGCCAGCACTACCCGCGCCCGCTCGCCTTCCGAGAGTTCCGAGGCTCGGGTTGACCGGTAGGTGGTGAGCCCCAGACAGTCGAGTAGGTCGTCGCGGCGATCTGCGTCACATGCGACGCCCGCCACGTGACACACCAGGTCGACATTCGCGCGCACGTCGAGGTGTGGAATGAGCGTATACCCCTGGTTCATCCAACGGATGTGTTGTCTTCGAAGACGTCGACGTTCCGCATCACGGCGGGCGCGCTGATCTTCGCCAAGCACCCAGATACAGCCCTGGTCCGCCACAGCCCATCCGCTCAAGAGCTCGAGAAAGGTTGTTTTCCCCGCGCCACTCGGTCCAGTCAAGGCGACCCATGCGCCCTGCTCCACCCCGAGATCTGGCCACGCCAGGTGCTGGGCTTCACGGATCAGGCCCACCCCTTCGGTGCGCACTATGGTTTCGCCCATAGCGCCTCCAATGGGTCGACAAAGCCATCCGCTTCGGGAGCCCCCGCTCCGAGTCGGTCGAGCATGGGGCTGCCGGTTCGACGCTGCGCACCGCGGTACGTCTCGCTGATCACACGCCGACCCCGTTCGGTGTCGACCACGGTCCAGTCTGCCGTGACGTCGTGCAGCCGATGATGCTGATGGGACTGATGCGCCAGCGCGCTCGACACCGACCATTGCACACGCCACATGCCATTCAGTTTTTCGGCCGTGCGTAGATCAGTGCGCAAGATGCGAACCTGGGTCTGCGTCTGTTCGGCCCGAACGGAACGCCTCACGTGCTCAAGGTAGCGGTCGGTGAGCAACGCACCCTCATAGATGGCGGCCAGCGCGTCCCATGACCCGTCAGGGTCATCCGCCTCATCCACATTCCACTGCTGATGAAGTCCAGACACGAGTTGCTCAATGTCGGCGTGGTCGATGCCCTCATCATCGGGTGGCACCGTCTCGCCACACCCCCAGAGGAGAGCCAGCAACCCGCCACGGGTCGCTATCCGAGCCCGAACCATCGGGGCACCACTTCAAAGCCGAACAACATGATCCCAAACCAGAACACGACCCTCGGGACCCGGAGCAAGGACCCGAGCAACACATGCACCAGCGGAACACCCGCCGCGCCCGCGGACCACGTCGCCACCGAATACGGGAAGGGCGTGAGCGCGGCCACACCTACGGCATAGACGCCGTAGCGTTCCATAAAGGGACCAATCCGGTAGCGGGCCATCAACCGCTTCACACGGGTCAGCCGCCCGAGTTGCCCACCCACCAACCAGCCCAGCACACCCGCGGCGATCGAGGCCACACTCGCTACCCACACCACGGGCCAAAACCCGAGGCCGCCCGCGTGCGCCACAAGAAGAATGGGCTCGTTGGTGAACATCAGTGAGTCGGTGAGCACTACACCCACGAACACAAAGGCTAGACCGAATCGGTCCACCAAGGGCTCGGACATACTTTGAATCGGCTCATAGGCGAACGTCGCGAGGAAAATGGCACCCACGAGAAGCACCAAAATCCCCAGCGCAAGGCGCACGATTAGCGACCGTGGCGACAGCTCGTCGTCATGGTTCAATGGGTTGGCGCTCTCTGGCCATGTCGACAACCCCGCCCCCCTCAGACGTGCCGCTTCCGCGCGCCGAGTGGCTAACCGTAGACCGTTTCAAGCGCCGCCTCGCTTACAAACAATCTCATCATCGTGCCAATCCTTGTCAGCGACAGTGGCGGGCTCGTGCGGGCGCGCTACCTTCTCACCCCATAGTTGTTGGAGTCCAAGATGATCGTTCGGAATCTCATGCATTGTGCGTTTGCCCTTGGTATGACGCTTGTCGCATCGACCGGCAGTGTGGCTCTGGCACAGAGCGATGCGGCCTTCGATGACGAGCCGCCCCCACCACCACCCGTCATCCTCGAGCGCATTCCCCCCAACTTCTCGTGGGAGATTGGTCTTGCGCCCACATTCGGTACCATGACGCACTTTGGCGAGGGCGAAGCCGCGATGCCGGGTCTTGGGGTTCGCGGTGGCTGGGGTCGCAACTTCGGTCCCCACCGCATCGGCGCAGGCCTCTCCATCTCCCTCGAAGGTCCCGTCACCCTGCTCTGGTCCAACGTTCTTGAGCCCTCGGTTCAGTACGACTACGTCAACCTTCGTGGGCTCTGGCTTGGCGCGAGTCTCGGTCCCAGCATCATGGTGGATAGCGCCCTCAGCGACGCCATCGGCTACGAGAACAAGGCACGCCTCACGGCACATGCCGCCGCCCGAATCGGGTACTCCCAAACCTGGACCCGCGTGGGCCGCCGCTTCTTTGTGGGCCTCGAGCCCAAGGTCCGCATCATCGACGGACAGCCATCCGTCCTCGGCGCACTCGTGATCGGGAGCGGAGCCGGTTACTAGACCTGCGAACCTCAGGTTGGAGAACGCCGGGTGAACCAGACCAAGCTCCCCACTCCCGTTCTGATCCTGACCAACCAGCTGCACACCGGCGGCGCCGAAATCTATGTGCTCACAGTGGCCAGCTGGCTCACCGCGCGCGGAGTCCACGTCGAAGTCGCAGCGGCTCCCGGTGAGCTCGTCTCCAAGCTGGACGCCGCGGTGCGCTACCACGCCATCGATCTCAAAGACCAGCGGCTCGGCATTCCACTTGCCGCCTCTCGCGTCCGTCGCGTGCTCCATAAGCTCAAGCCGCAGGTCATCCTCACCAACAGCTTGATCACCGCATGGGTGGGTCGCCTCGCCGCCACTCGGCTCGACATTCCCGTGGTCAACGTCGCTCACGGCTGGCCCGCTGAACGGTACAAATGGATCTCCATGCCCATGGCCGTCGCCGACCGTGTCGTGCCGGTCAGTCACGATGTGGCACGCCGACTCATCGATGCGGGCCTACCCTTGAGCAAGTCCTCGGTGGTGCACAACGGCATCGACCTCGACCCGTTCCATCCGAGAACCGCCGAGCAACAAGCTCGGGCCCGAGAGGTCTTTGGCGCTTCGTCAAACGACGTCGTCGTATCGAATATCGGCAGATACACGGCACAGAAATCCCAGCACATCATCGTCGAGATCGCGCGCCGGCTCGTTCCAGACCACCCCAACCTCAAGTTCGGCATCATCGGCTGGGGGCCCCGTGAGGCAGAGCTTCGGGCGCTCATCGCCCAGCACGGGCTGGAGTCACACGTTCGCCTGCTGATCAAGCGCACCGATGTCCCCGACCTCCTCATGGCGTCCGACATCTACCTCTCCACGAGTGATTGGGAGGGCATGCCTCTCTCCATGATCGAGGCCATGGCCGCCAGTCTGCCGATCGTCACCACAAACGTCGAGGGCATGTCGGCGCTCGTATCGAGCGAAAACAGCGACCTTGTTCCCATTGGCGACATCGACGGCCTGACCGCATCTGTCGGCCGCCTAGCCTCTGACGAAGTGCTTCGCCTTCAGCGCGGCTCTGTCTCTCGCATGCGGGCCGAGACCAAGTTTTCCAAAGACGTCATGTGTGCCAACCTCGCGAGTGTGTTGTCCGAGGTGGTCACGTCATGACCAGACGCCTGCGCATTGTGCAGCTCATTCCTTCGTTGGTCGTCGGCGGTGCAGAGGTTCTCGCCACCCAGCTCGCCCAAGCGCAGCTGACGTTGGGCCACCACGTTGATCTCGTGTGTGTCAGTCACGGTGGGCCGCTTGAAGACAGGCTCGACGGTGAGCTCGCCGCAAACACCCACATCGTCGGCAAGCAACATCGGTTCGACGCCTCGGTGCTCGGCCGGCTCATCGCGCTGCTTCGACGACTCAAGCCCGACGTCGTACACACGCACCTGTTTACGTCACATGCGTGGGGCACGGTGGCCGCGCGTGCCGCTGGCGTACCCGTCATCATGCACACACAGCATGCCTGCCATGATGATGAGTACGCCTATCTGCCATGGGTTCGACGCGTCCTTTCGCTCGGCGTTCACACCGTCGTAGGGTGCTCCTCCGCGACCGTGCACGATCTTGTCCAACGCCGCTATGCGCCCTTCTCCCGCACCCACTGCATCGAGAACGGTATCCCCCTTACCGGGCGACCACGCTCAAACCTCAACGGACAGCCGCTCCAGCTTGTGACGGTCGGCCGCATGGTCGAAGTGAAGGGTCAGACCTACCTCATCGACGCCCTTCGTCAGGTCCTCGACCAAGGACTGAAGGCTCATCTCACGCTCATCGGCGACGGCGATCTGCGTCCAGACCTCGAGCGCCAATGTCATGACTTGGGGTTGGACGAGCACGTCACCTTCACCGGTCGGGTCTCCGACGTGGCGACGCACCTCGCATCCAAAGACCTGTTTGTGCTCCCATCCCTTTCCGAGGCCCTCCCTATGGCTCTCCTCGAAGCTGGAGCGGCGGGTCTGCCCATGCTCGTCACCACCGGAGGCGGCGGCCCCACATTGCTCGAGGCCGGCGCGGGAGGGTGGGCCGTTCCGCCCGCCGACGCCGGCGCTCTCGCTGCGCGAATCCTCGACTACGGTGCGCTGTCTCCCACGCAGCGACGCGCACTCGGCGAGCAGACCTATGCGCTGGTCCATGAGCGCTACAGCATCGACGCCACCGCGCGCGCGTACGTCGACCTCTACACGTCGGCGCTGTAGCGGGCCTTAAACCACGTGACGGTCTCTTCGAGCGCTTCTTCCAGCGCACGTTCCGGTGCCCATGCGAGGTCGCGGCGGGTCGCCTCGATGCACGCCTGACTTAGACGCACATCGCCGGGGCGCTCGGCACGGTGTTCCACACCCACATCTGCGATCAGGCGCCGAACCATGGCACTTAGCTG
Organism: Myxococcota bacterium; assembly: GCA_049889515.1. Taxonomy (GTDB): domain Bacteria; phylum Myxococcota_A; class UBA796; order UBA796; genus JBMHDG01. The sequence continues at coordinate 56,322 of JBMHDG010000028.1, read as the reverse complement.
GTTGATCGACGTCATCTGCCCCGATCCCACGTTGTACACCGGGTGAGCGTGGCCCTCGACGAGGCTCGCAGCCACATTGGCCCGTGCAACATCGTAGACACTCACAAAGTCTCTCGCCTGCGCTCCGTCCCCAAAGATCAGGAGCGAATGCCCGCCGAGCGCACGCTCCACAAACTTTGGAATCACGGCTCCATAAGGCCCGGAAGGGTCTTGCCCGGGTCCAAACACATTGAAGTAGCGCAGACCGATGGCAGAACACCCCATCGCGCGTCCCCAAAGCGCGCCATACACTTCATTGATGTATTTGTTGGCCGCATACGGACTCTCTGGTTCAACCGCATCGCCCACCCGCTTGGGCAGCCCTTCGAGGCTTCCATAGACCGCACAGCTTGAGGCATAGACGATGCGCGTGACCCCGGCGGCGCGGCCCGCTTCAAGGACCTTCAGAAATCCACCGACATTCGTCGTGTCATAGGCCACGGGATGCGCCATGCTGTCCGGAACGCTGATCCGAGCGGCGAGGTGAATCACCCGGTCCACCCCGACCATCGCGCGGGCCACATCGGTGGCGTCTTCGATGCTTCCCACATGGAGATCGACGTCGAGCCCTGCAAGGTTTTCGCGGTTGCCGGTCGACAAATTGTCCAACACACGCACCTGGTGCCCCATGTTCAAGAGGCAGGTGACGGTGTGCGACCCAATGAACCCGGCTCCACCGGTGACAAGAAATCTATGCGGCATCCCGACGCACCCCTGTGCAAAGTCGCGATTTCCTCATAGTCTGTTCGTCGACTTGCCGTGGGCCGTTCAACCCACGCCCGCATTGGGCACACGGTTCAACCGTGGTTAGTACCCCACGTCCCAAAGGGAGGGAATGTGACTCAATCGTTCGTAATCGCCGCTATCGCCGCCATGATGGCCACGGGTTGTGCCGACCCAGCTACCACCCAGAAGCTCGCTGACCTCGAGAATAAGGTCGCAGAGCTCGAGAAGAAGGTTGCTGCGGGGCCAGCGCGTGGTGCCGCTCCAGCTGGTGCCTCCGCCGCTGAAGAAGAAGCTGCCAACGACCTCATGCAGCAGTTGTCCAAGGCCATGACCGCCATGGACTACGACGCCGCCAAGAAGCTCGCTGACGAAGTGGTCACCAAGTACGGAAAGACCAAGGCCGCTCGCGCGGTTGCGCGCATGAAGGGCGAGCTCGACGTCATCGGTCGTGACGCACCAAGCCTCGCGGTCGACCACTGGTTCCAGGGTGAGACCTCCCTCAACTCCGACGACGCGACCCTGCTCGTCTTCTGGGAAGTCTGGTGCCCACACTGCAAGCGCGAGGTGCCAAAGCTTGAGGCGACCTACCAGAGCTGGAAGGACAAAGGCGTCAATGTCGTGGGTCTCACCAAGCAGAGCCGCGACGTCTCCGATGCACAGGTTTCCGAGTTCGTCTCCGGCAACGGTATCTCCTACGCTGTCGCACGCGAGAAGGGCCAGACCATGTCTGATGCCTTCGGCGTTCGCGGTGTTCCCGCAGCAGCCGTCGTCAAGGATGGCAAGATCGTCTGGCGTGGCCACCCTGCCCGCATCACCGACGACATGCTGAAGAGCTGGGCTGGCGAGGGCTGATCGCTCACCACCCCTCACAAAGGCGCGGCGCCGAAAGGCCTCGCGCCTTTTTCATTGGAGCGTTCGATGACACGCGTTCTTATTCCATTTCTGTTGCTGACGGCATGCGTGCCGCAGTCCCTGCATGAGCGGTTGAGCAAGCTCGAAAACGACCTTGCGAGCATGAGAGCAGAGCAGCAGGAGCTCCTCGTGGCCCTCGGGATCGACCCAGCCAGCATCCAACGCGAAGAAGACGCAGAGGTGCTCTACACCCAGCTCGCGCGCGCCATGGAGAAGCAGAACTACGAGGATGCACGGGCCATCGTAGAGACGCTCGTCACCGAATACGCCAACACACAGGCCGGCCAAGCCGCTCGATACATGGCCGAGAGCCTTGCCGTGATTGGCACCGAGGTCGAAACCTTCCCAGACCTTGAGTGGATTCAGGGTCAGCGAGCAGAGAATCCCAAGGCCACGCTCCTTGTCTTCTTCGAGACCTGGTGTCCCCACTGTCAGAGAGAGGTCCCCAAGCTTGAAGGCCTCCACACCGCTCTCGGCGACCGCGGACTCGAAGTCCTCGGACTCTCCAAGCTCTCACGAGGCACCACTCAAGAAGACATGGCCGGCTTCATCAAGACCCACGGCCTGACCTACCCCATCGCCGTAGAGAACGGCGATGCCAGTGCGCTGTTCGGGGTGAGTGGCGTTCCCGCAGCGGCCATCGTGCAAGATGGCGTCGTCGTATGGCGCGGACACCCTGCCACATTGGACACCCAGATGGTGGACGACCTCCTCAAAAACTGACTACCATGAGGTTGTTTTCAACAAAGCGATGAATGAACCCGCGCCTGTTCCGTCCGACGGCGGCAACAAGGAGGCAGCAATGCGTGGGTCACTCACCGCCATCATGGCAATCGCAACAGTGTGGAGCAGCACAGCAGTGGCGGGCCCTCCGTCAGCTCGCCATGGGCAGCACAGCCCTGGAATCAGCCGTCCGTCCACGACACAGAGCGCGCGCGTCGAGCTGAAGAACGACACGCGACAGAGCGTAGACGTCTTCATTGCAGGTGTCTTCCGCGGCGAGATCGCACCTAACGACACCCGCATGTTCGGTGTGGGTTCTGGCAGCACCCATGTCAAGGTGGTGGGTAAGGCTGGCAACACCCTCATGAACGAGCGGTTCATGATCGCATCGAGTGGGCTCCGTGCGTTCAAGGTCAAGCCACTGCGGGGCATCGTCAACATCGAAAACGATGGCCGAATCCCGCTGTTGGTCAATGTCGATGGCGAAAAGGAGTTCTGGCTTGCACCAGGTATGGAGCGAAACATCAACGCTCCTGCAGGGGAGCTGGTCATCGACACCAGCATGAGTGGCTTTCAGGGAATGGTGGAGCTTCCTGCGCGTCGCGTGACGGTCCGAAATGGAAAGACCATCGAGCTCGACATCGGGTTCAATCCGCCGCCACCCGCACCGCTGCTGCAGGTTGAGAACCGCAAGTCACGTCCTATCGCTGTCTACGTGGACGGTGAGCGCATCGGAACAGTTGCGCCGGGCCGTGCAGAGCAGCTCGAGGTGAACAAGAGCTCCGCGTGGGTGATCATCTTCGAAGTGGGCGGTGATCTCGACCTGTTCAAGCGCTTGGACTTCGCCAAGGGGCACGTGCAGGATGTCGAAGTCACGAACCGCAAGACCGTGATTCGTCACGTGAAGAACGACAGGTTCGCCCTCGGCATGAGGCCCAGCACCTACGCAGGATGGCTCGCCATGCTCGACTGACACCCTGTTCGCTAGGGTGAGTCCTCGTCCCGGACGGCAAAGGCCTCCGGGACGTTTTGCGTGAGGTGGGCCGCCCACAGCGCCTCAAGGTTAGCGGCGGCCATCCCAGAGAACAAGCCACCGCCGGGAATGGGACGCACCGCGCCCGCAAGGTCATCACGCGATGTACCCCGCAGCGCCTCGATGACCGCATCCGCGCGCATGGGCACTGCAGGTTCGGTACCTACCGTCACGCTTAGTGCGCTCGTCGCAAACTCCGACCAGGCCTCTTCGTAGGTCACACGCCCAAACGATGCGACGTACGCGGTAAGCAGCGTCTGCTCTCCACGAGGCTCCACAAGCACCATCGTCCAGTGACGCCGGTAGCCCACGGTGCAGATTCCTCCTGCAAACCATGCGCCCCCCGCCGTGGTGTATGGCGTGTCCCACTGGATAGGACGGCAGAACTCTTGGCCCCACGCCGTGGCCTGGGCCACGGGAAGTCCGTTCGGAAGCCAGCGCACATCGAACCATGATGTCCCCGCAGCCGGATCGACCGAGACCTGACGAGGCTTGGCGACAACCGCGGCACCTGCCGGCACCCGCATGCTCCACCCATTCCCGCTATAGACCTCGGTCGCAGGGCCCTCTGGGGGCTGGAAACTGCAGCCGAGCATGGCGAACAGGAGCATCATCGCCAGATCCTGTCACCAGGCCAGCAGGGTGGAGACCCCCCGCGGGCCAGAACCACACTCTGAATCTTGGCATCGGTCAGTTGACCTGCTTGAAAGGTGACGCCTTTTCCGCCCTCGACATGGCCACGCCCCGTGAGGACCACCAACACACCGCGGCCGTCCCAGTGCTCGATCGCCGCGCGTGCAATCCCAAAGTCACGCCATGCCATCGACGTGACGAAGCGCTGTTCGGACTCCAATGGCATGTCGTGTCCGGCCAGCGCGGGGCGAAGAATGTCCATGTAATTGGACGGGAGGTTCACCTCGGCATCGTCAGGTTTCGGACCCAAGTCTAGGCCCGCTGCGACCACCTTGACGCCCACCAGCGAGGCCGTCACCAAGGGTTCATAAGGGCGCCAACGAAAGCCCCACATCGTGTCCCAGTCCATGAGCTCGGGGAGATCCGAGGCCCGAGAATCCCCGCGCGCGAACGCATCAAGGACAGGCTGCTGTTCGTGATGAACCGCCTCAATGGCGAGGGTGACCGGCTGTGTTCGTGCGAGCGTGTCGACTACGCGCATGGCACGCCGCAGATCGGGTTGGTGGCCGTGCCGCTCTCCGAGCACCAGCACCGTGGGTCCTTCGACATCGACCACATCTTTAAACGAGACGAACTCACACTCACTCGCCGCTGCGATGCCAGCCAACAACCACAACATGCTCCCTCCCCCCGAACGCTTATCCGATCGTGTGGCGCGGCAAGCCAACCTGTGAAAATCGCTCACGCAAGAGACGCGGCACATGGGGCGCCCACGTGGCATTGAGCGGTGATGGATGTGGGATGGCATAGAGCTGCACCAGACGGTTGGCGCCATCTGGTGCGGTCAACAGGAGCTCGATGCCCGTCTCAAACCGGTCTTCACGGGCCCAGTGTTCATTCAGCCGCTGCTTGGTCTCACGATCCTGGCCGAACCAGAAGAATGCCACGCGCCCGAGCGCCATGATGTGCGTGCCGGACCAGTCATGGACGAGCATGTCGTTGATGTAGGGCATCACTGCCTTTCGCACGCGAGCTGACCATGCCTTGTTGCCGATGGGCTTCCATGGGACCGTGTTTGCCCAGAACACGTGACGCCCGACAGCGACCGATGCCTCAAAGCTTGGAAGCGGGGCACCATGAACCACCTCATGCAACGCGCGCCGTACTTTTTGGCCTCCGGCACCAATGAAGGGCATCCCGTGCTTGACCTCATCACGGCCTGGGTCCCGTCCAATGACCGCCACCGGCGCGTCGGCAGGACCACCGCCAAGGATCGGATCAAGCGGGTCACGCCCGTTGGCGTCGTAGACCTCCACGTCGATTCGTTCGAGTCCACGTGCAATCTCACGAAGGGCCTTGTGCCGTTCTTCTGATGTCATGGGAAATGTTCTCGCAGTGGCAGTTGGGGCACCTTCTATAATGAACCGGGGGACGCATGAAGAGGCTTGGGTTCTTTTTGGTCAGTCTGGTGCTCGTGTGCATGGTCACGCTCGCGCTGGCAGAGGTGGCCATTCGGAGCGTCAATCCGACGCCACGGGTACAGCTCGTGCAACGCGACAACGTCGAACACCTTGAGGTCCATCGGGATCGCGTCGTGTGGGCTTCGGAGTATCCAAAGATTGAGGCCCGGCCGTGCCTCAATGCCGGCGACGATACGCGTCGTGTGGCCTTTGTCGGCAGCAGCATCTTCCGCGGCTCTGGGGTGGATGGCGACGCGACATTCACCACCACACTGCAGCGCAGACTGGCCCCTGCGAACATCTGCGTAGACAACGTCTCGGAGCCCGCCTTCACGGCGGAGCAAAAGCACGTGCGCGCACTCGATCTCCTCGAGGCCCAACACCCGCCCGACCTGATGTACTGGGAAATTTGGAGAAATGACGTGGGGGCATGGACCCTCATCGAGGACTGGGGCGTCAACGCCATTAAGTTGTCGCGCGATGAGAGCGGCGCCCCCAACCTCTTGGGACTCCCCGCCTCGTGGAACCGCGCCCTGCTCGAAACCAGCCAACTGTATCGCTACGGAACCCTCACCCTCGGGGAGTCCGGTGGGCGCCCATCGGAGCTCTGGCCTCCGATGCTCGAGACCGAGCTGCAGCCCGTTGTCGACAAGGCCCGCGACGTCGGCACGACCCTGATCTTGGTGGTCTCTCCCCCGCTTCACCAGCCCTTCCGAGAGACCGCTGGACAGGGCTTCGCCGGCTATACGCCACTCTGGGAGCTCGCCACACGTGAGGGTCTCCGCTGGATTCGCCTTGCCGAGCGACTCATCGATGCAGACCACGAAGCCCTACGGGTCGATACGTGCTGTCACTTCAGCGAGGACGGTCATGATGTCCTCGCTGGTCTGTTCGAGAAGGACATTCGCGCTACACTCTTGCCATCCGAGGCGGCGCCCTAGGCAGGTCTCGGGTATGGTCTGACTGTTGGAGTACCGCGTGCGCTGCTGCCGGTTCATCATGCTGTTCAGTCTTATGGGGTGTGCCGTCGAGGCATCGCTCGTCAGCCCGGGTACGCCCCAAGACACGAGCGTTGATCCCAATGCGCCCATTCCACCCGACGTGACGCCCCCGAATGCCATCTGCGGGTTTCTGCCCACGAGCACGGTTCCGGGCGAGCCCGTGCAGCTGATCGGTGAAAACAGCTTTGACCCCGATGGCCTAGACGTCACCCAGTACCGCTGGGAGCTCGCCTTGCGTCCCGATGGGTCTCGCGCCGAGCTGCCCGCCGCGACGGGATCAGCGCCAAACCTCGACGGCTTTGTACCCGACGCCATCGGGGAGTACGTGGCCACCCTCGAGGTCACCAATCAGCTGGGTGGTATGTCCACGCCGTGCAGCACCACGTTGGTCGCGGCACCGGAGCAACGCCTCTGGATAGAGCTTACGTGGGAATGGCCCGACGAAAATCTCGACCTCCATCTCTTGGAAGAAGGGGCCGCGCCGGGGTCCGCAGGTGACTGTGGTGGCGCGGACTGCACCAAGGGTCTTGAGTGGGGTCAACCCGGCCCCGACGACAACCCCGTCGTCCTCACCGATGACATCGAGGGGACCGGTCCAGAAGTGCTGGCGCTCACCACACCCGCGGCCGGCACCTACACTATCGTCATCGTGGACAACAATGACCTCCGGCGAATGGCCGACAATGTGGCCGAGGCCCGCATTTACGTCGATGGAACCTTGGCCTACCAGACCGCCGTGACCGTCTCGAATGAAAACTCTGCGACGCCGATTGCAGCGGTGACCTTTCCCGCCGGCACCGTCGCGGCCATCCCCTAGATACGTTCAGAGCTTGCGACCGACGAGCAGCAGGCCGCCCTCACGACGGTAGGACGCATAGGCCTCAAACGTGGCGAACGTCGAGGACGGTGTGAAGGTCTCCTCGCTAGGAACGTCGGGGTGAATCACCCGGTCCGAGGCTACGTAGACGAGACCCGCAGACTCCAGCACCGCCTCCCACCGATCGGTGGACCAACAGTGCATGGGTACGCCAACGGCGTCGGGCCACCCGTGAGTTCCAGGGTTTTCGTGGAAGAACTCAATCACGGTACAGAACCAGCCACCGGGCTTGAGGACGCGGACGGCCTCGGCCAAGGTCTCGCACGGGTCGTGGTGGTAATAGAGCGACTCAATGGAGATCACGTGATGCACACACTCGTCAGGCAGCCCCAGCGCTTCGCCCGATGCTTGCTGGATGACAGCACCCGGTAGCCGTGCACGACAGCGCGCCACCATCTGTTCGGAGACATCTACGCCATAGAGCGGTCCTGCGCCCCGCGCTGCTGCGGCCTCAAGCGCCATGCCGACGCCACAACCGATGTCGAGCAGAGCCTCTCCCTCACCCACTTGGATCCGGTCGAGGGCCGCGCTGACCAAGTGCGCATGTCCTTCGCCCATACGGACCCCACGTCCACGGTCCGCCCATTCGTCGAAGGTGGTGGCATTCTTGGCTTCTCGCTCGGTGCGCTTCATCATTGCTCCCTCGGCCAAACCGGCTCCCAGTTCCCTACCGTATCCGAGAGCTCGACACACACGTCGGCAGCCCTGAAGAGCTCATCATGGGTCAGCTCGGCGTACCCGTGCGCCTCGGCATTTAAACGGACCCCTGTGGGATAGATGTGACCTGCCTCCGCACCGGGCGCACGCAACACCCATGTCTGGCCAGTGTCCCCACGGTCGATCTCTACGCGCGCAAACCGCGGACTGGTCAACGCGTAGAGGTCGGTACCCGCGACCGGGTAAAACCCAAGCGAGTTCCAGAGATACCACGCGTTGTTGCTCCCTCCGTCGTCATTGCCATCTTGGCCCTCCGGATCAAGCGCATACCGCGTGTCGAGGATTTCGTGCGCGGCGCGAGCCGAAATGTCCGGGCGACCCGACAAGCTGCCCATGGCCACGTGCGCCCACGGCGGCTGGTTGCCATGCCAGTACCAAGAGTCGGGAAGGTAGTCGTCTTCTTCGGCTTCCACCTCATCCCAGAAAGCCATCAAGCGCTCATGGAAGGCCGTCACATCACCCTCGTGCTGAACATCCACCATGCTCGGCACATCGTAGGGAACGTACCAGAGGTAGTCGTACATCCCACCCTCGGTGTACGCGCTGTTCCACCCATTCTGGTTCCGCAGCTCCACAAACGAACCGTCTTCGGACCGCGCCACAAAGGCCATCTGCTTCGGGTCCCACATGTTGCGCCAGTTGTCTTGCATCTCCTGCAGCTGATCCGCTTCGGGATACCCGTCCTGACGGGCCCAACGCCACGCCGCATGGTCATTCCAGGCGTACTCGAGCACGTCGCTCGCGCTGCCCCCTCCCGCTTCATCTGCGGAGATCCATCCGCGCTTAAGGTACGACGCAAGATGCCCGCGCCCCGCCGCGGGCTGTGGCTCGGTCAACGCGGAATACACGGCTGCAAAGGCCGCGTCGTAGTCCACGCCGTCTAGGCCTTTCAGCCTGCTCTCCGCGAACATCTGCGAGGTCGGGGTTCCCACCATTCCGCCCGTGTAGCCATGGCCGTGCGGCCAACGCGGCAGGGCCCCGCCATCGTCATGCATACGAAGCAAGGAGGTCAACACATCGCGCTGAAGCTCGGGAGCTGCGACGATGTACCACGGGTGTGTCGTTCGAAAGGTGTCCCAGAGCGACATGTCGCTGTAGTACGGGTCATCGGTAGTCTTGATGGTCTGATCATGCGCCCTATACCGACCGTCTACATCATCCATGCGGGAGGGCATGAGGTGTTGGAAGTACTGGGCCGTATGAAACCGGGCACGCCGCTCGGGACGCTCACCCGACACCCGCACCCGCCCAAGGAGTTCCCGCCACGCGCCCTCCACCTCGACCAGCCGAGCCGCGCGATCCGCGGTCGGATGCTCCGCTTCTCGGTTCTTCGCGGCACCTGCAACGTCCACAACGCTGACCCCTACCTGCACGGTCACGGTCTCGGTGCCCGGTGGAAAGGTCAACCACGCACCACTCTCGGACCCTTCGGCCGTCCACTGTCCTTCGACGGGCATGTCCGCCGATGTCCATGTTCCGCCACCCGTAGGCGCGGGCTCGATGCGGGCACTCATGAACGCCTGCAGCCCGCCGTACCGCTCGGAGTATGACCCATGAAAGTCCTGAAAGACCTCCACCACACCATCATCCAAGGAGACAGTGACGTAGGCATCTTCTACCGAGTCGCCCTGCTGCGCAAATGCGGCATCAAACACCAACACAGGCTCAGGACTGGAGACGGTCCACAAGGCGCCACGTGGTGTAGCCACAATATCGACATCGAGATCAGCCTCCTCGAACCGGATCGCGTAGCGCCCCGGTGAGGCGTGCTCGAGCGCGTGGTCTAGCGGCAGCAGCCGACCCGTGTGCTGGGTCATGCCGGGTGACCAACCGGTCTGTGGGGAGAGCGTCAGGGCCGACCCCTCGGTGACCCCCATGCCATGCGGATGGATGTGGCTGAATCCGTGAACATAGGCGTCGGGGTAATAGTACCCAGCGCAATGAAAGGGTGGGAGCATACTGCCTTTGTTCCGGGTGTCCGGCCCCACCGTCACCATGCCATTTGGCCAAGCTGCGCCCGGATTGATGCTCGCGACCTCCACACCCAGACCTCCGGTGCCCACCAGCGGATCCACGAGCGCTAGCGGGTCGTAGGCCTCGATCTCCGCAGTCGTGCTCTCCCCGTCACACCCCTCGACATCGTGGGGAGAAGGAGCCACCTCCGCACATCCAAGAAGCACCACACAAAGGAACAACCGGGTCTTCATGAGCTTCGCTCCTCAGGCAGCATGGCACGAATCGTCTCTTTGAGCCGGATGGCAAACGCGCGCTGTGGCCGCCATCCGGTCGCCGTCTGTAGTGCGGTCGCATCGAGGGCATACCGCCGATCGTGTCCGAGGCGGTCCGCCACGAAGGTGATGCGCTTCGCATGTGGGGCTTGCTGCGGCCGCAGCCCATCCATGATGCTGCAGATCTGGTTCACGAGCGACAGGTTCGTGACGGCATGCCGCGCGGAGATGTGCCAGCTTCCCGTCAGGCTTGGCCTCGACACGATGTGCAGCAGCGCCCGACAGTGGTCCTCCACGTGAATCCAGTCCCGCTGCTGAAGCCCATCACCGTAGACCGGGATGGACGCGCCCTCGAGGCATGCCCGCACCACCACGGGGATCAGCTTCTCTGGGTATTGGTGCGGACCGAACGTATTGGTGCACTGGCTGATCGAGATAGGGAGGCCCCAAGTTCTGGACCACGCGTGCACCAGGTGGTCGGCCGCGGCCTTACTCGCCGCATAGGGCGAGCTCGGTCGGTACGGATCACCCTCACGGCTCGGTGGCGCATCCGCGGCGAGGTCGCCATAGACCTCATCCGTGCTGACCTGATGAAACCGTACATCCGCCCTCACATCCCAGACCGCACGCGCAGCCTCGAGAAGCGATGCTGTACCGAGGATGTTGGTCTGTAAGAATGCGGCAGGGCCGGCAATACTCCGGTCGACATGACTCTCGGCTGCGACATTGATGAGCGTCGTCACCTCGTGCTCGCGCAGCAATCGAATCACGAGCTCGGTGTCTCGGATGTCGCCCTCCACGAAGGTGTGGCGCTCCGGTGCTGGGAGGTGGCGCAGATTTGAGAGGCTGCCGGCGTAGGTCAACGCATCGAGCGTGACCACACGTGCCGGCGTACTCGAGAGCAGCTCGCGTACAAGGGTGCTTCCGATGAAGCCGGCACCGCCCGTGACCAGCACGTTTCCAAGATCACGCTTCATGGGTCATCTCCCAATCCCTCACGAGATCATCAAGGTCTGTTCGCCAGTCGAGGGCCACACCGAACCGCTCGTAGGTCTGGCGGCAGTCGAGTCGACTGTCACGAGGTCGCACTGCGGGTCGTTCTCCGTTCACGGTGCGACGGGGCCGCACCTCACAGGGCAGGCCGGCGCGCTGAACCAGCGCCCTGGCGAGGTCATACCAACTGCACCACGGCTGGCCAGCGACATGCCAGGTCCCCCAGTCATCTTCAGACAACTGGTCGATCATCCGCCAGAGGGCACGCGCAAGCCCGGTCGACGGCGTGGGCCCGCCCCACTGGTCGTCGACCACCTTCAGTACGGGGTTGAGCGAGGCATGTCGCAAGATGGCCGATGCAAAGTTGTCGGGGCCTGGACCAAACACCCAGCTTGTACGGCAGATCACATGCCGCGGGAGCGCTGCCCGAATCTCCTGCTCTCCCGCGTGTTTCGACGCTCCATAAAGACCCTGCGGGTTCGCAGGATCGTCGGGCAGATATGGCCCACAGCGCCCATCAAAGACGTAGTCGGTCGACAGGTGAAAAAGCCCCGCGCCAACAGCCTCACACGCACGGGCGAGCGTGGCGGCCCCCGCTGCATTGACCCGATGAGCCTCTGCAGGATGAGCCTCGGCGCCATCCACATCGGTGTACGCCGCAAGATTGACCACCACGTCGGGAGCCATCGCTGCGAGCGTGGTCTCGACAGCCTCTGCGTCCGTGATGTCGAGCTCGTCTCGCGACAGAAAGCGCGCGGTACGGCCCACACGCTTCATGGCCCGTCCCACTTGCCCTCCTGCACCGGTCACGAGGACGTTCATGGCAGGTCGACCGCAGGAAGGTCGCTCGGAGAGAGCTCTCCGAGCATCGGGAGCGCTGCATCCTTGTCCGACAGAATCGGGTGCGCGGTGGGCCAATGGATCGCGAGCGTGGGACAGTTCCAGCGCACGCCGCGGCCATCGCCAGGCACCCACACATCGGTATTCTTGTAGAGGACGTCTGCCACGTCGGAGACCACACAGAAGCCATGCGCGTAGCCCGGCGGAATCCACAGTTGGTGGCCGGATGCATCATCGAGGGCCACCGTGAGCGAACGTCCGAACGTCGGAGACCCCTTACGGACATCGACCACGACATCGACAATGGCGCCACGAACCACCGTTACCAGTTTTCCTTGGGGCCGCTGTACCTGCCAGTGCAGGCCGCGCACCACATGGCGGGTGCTGCGCGTCAGGTTGTCCTGAACAAAACCGCTGATGCCCATAGCTTGCAGTTCAGGGCCCTTGAAGACCTCGGAGAGGACACCCCTTCGGTCACGATGCATGGCACGCGTCAGCAGCCGCACACCGGGTAGCGCGAGCTCTTCTACCGTCATGGAGCCTCTCCAATGAGCGCACCGAGGTAGGCGCCATAGTCGGAGCCCGCATGACGCTCCGCAGCTGCCATGAGTTGTTCTCCCGAGATCCACCCTTGGCGGTATGCAATCTCCTCGGGGCAGCCCACCTTTAGACCGGTACGGGACTCGAGGCTGGACACAAAGCTGGCAGCATCCGACAGCGCACGCGGCGTGCCCATGTCGAGCCAAGCGATCCCCCGCCCCAGCCGGGTGACCTCGAGCAGGCCGTCCGAGAGATAAGAACGGTTCAAGTCTGTAATCTCCAGCTCTCCACGTGGCGACGGTCGCAACGCCGATGCACGTTGTGGCGCTGACGCATCGTAGAAGTACAGCCCCGGGACGGCATAGGTAGACGGAGGATTGGCAGGTTTCTCCACCACGTCCGAGACGGCTCCCTGCTCGTCAAACGCGAGGACGCCATACCGACTCGGGTTGGCCACCGGGTAGCCGAAGACGTGGGCGCCCCGCACCTCGCGCCCCGCCGACCGCAACATCTCCCCAAGCCCTTCGCCGTAGAGAAGGTTGTCACCGAGCACCAAGGCGCAGGATGCGCCATCCAAAAAGGCCTCCCCGAGGACGAGCGCCTCCGCGATGCCACCAGGCGACGGCTGGGAGGCATAGGCGATCGACAGTCCCCACTGGGCCCCGTCTCCGAGGAGACGCCGAATCAGCGGTAGGTCATGAGGCGTACTGATGACCAGAATCTCTCGGATGTCCGCCAGCATCAAGCAACTCAACGGGTAGTAGATCATGGGCTTGTCATGGACGGGAAGCAGCTGCTTACAGACCGCCCATGTGAGCGGTCGAAGCCGTGAGCCCGTACCTCCTGCAAGAATGATGCCCTTCATCTCAACCATCCCCGCCCGAATCCTACGCCAATTCTGTCCCGCATGCAGGGCTTCTATGACACCGACCCCTCGCACGAGAAGACGAAGAGGCTACCCGTCAGCCGTGTTTGTCGACTATACTCAGCCCTCGGGTCTCCCAGGGGTCGCTCTGGGCATCTCATCGTCAGGAGCCGGTCCATGGCACACGCCCTGTTCAACCAGTCTGCGAAATCCAACAGCCCCCTCGCGAAACCGACCGAGGCTGCCGGTGAGGCGCGCGAGAACCAGCTGTTCAACGAGATTCGTGACGTGCGTCGCAATGTCGAGATCAACATCGGTAAGGCGTGCAACAACCGGTGCGTCTTTTGCATCGATGGGCTCCCCAAGCGCGAAGACCGCTCGTACATGCCCTACGAGGACATGCGCCGAGAGCTCAAGTTTTGGTACGACTCCGGAAGCCGAAGCGTGGGTTTTTTGGGCGGAGAGCCTACGACCTATCCATGGATCGTGCAGTCTACCGCGTACGCCCGCGAGCTCGGCTTCACGCGGATCGCCATCGCTACGAACGCGACCAAGCTGCGCTTGCGGCACTTCACGGACAAGCTCTTGGATGCTGGGCTCACCCGCGTCACCATCTCCATGCACGGCCACACGGCTGAGCTCGAGGAGCGACTCACCCGCGTCCCCAAGGTCTATGCCAAGAAGTGCGAAGCCATTCGCTACCTCGTGGAGAAGAAAAAAGAGGGCTACCTGCCCGACGGCCTCTCGGTCAACATCGTCCTGAACGGCTGGAACTACCGCGCGCTGCCCAAGATGATGCGCTTCTTCTACGACGATCTTGGCCTCGATGACCTGCGCATCAACTTCGTCCGCCCCGAGGGCTACGCCGAAGGCGACCCCGAGATCTGCCCGCCGTTCCCCAAGGTGGTCCCCTACCTGATCAAGGCCATCGCCTTGTCAGAGCGCCACTGGAAGCGAGAGACCTTCACCTTTGGTGGCTTCCCCCTCTGCACGCTTCCGCCCGCGCTTAGAAACAACGAGACGCTCCTCAAGCGCTACATGGGTGAGTACCGCGACCTCTCCACCGACTGCTCGGTTCGTCAGGAAGGCGATGGCTTTGGCATCGAGCAGATTGAGGACGGGAGAAGCCGATTCAACTGGCAGGATCGTAAGCGGTTCGACCTCAAGAATGCGCCCGATGCCTGTCACACCTGCAGCAAGGTCCATCTCTGCGAAGGCGTCTGGCGCGGCTACATCGACATTCATGGCGACGACGAGTTTACGCCCGTCTAGGTGCTCGAGCGTGGCTCCGGATGTCCCACCACCAGCATGGCGGGAAGCACGACCAGATTCGAGATCAGCGCCGCCACAAGGATCAACGAGCCCAGCTTGCCGAACGACGCGTTGGCCGGCGAGCTGCTCGCGATGTTGACGGCAAAGCCCACAATCAAGATGATTGCCGTGATGGCGATCGCGCGCCCACTGTGGTGAATCGAGGCGGTCACGGCCTGCCGAACCGAGTGGCCCAAGCCTCGCTCCTCTTCAAACCGGGCGATCAAGTGAATCGCACTGTCGACGCCCACACCAATCGCGATCGTGAACACCACCGCCGGCGCAGGCTCAAGGGACCAACCGAACGCACCCATCGCGCCATAGCCAAGCCACAAGGGCAGCGCGTTGGGCGGGATGCTGAGCAACCCCAGCCGCAGGCTGCGGAACAGCACCGTAATGATGACGCCGATCACGAAGAAGGCCATCACCAGACTGTCGCGAAGGTCTGACGTGACCCGGCTCAGGCCGCGGTAGGCCACAAACGAGCTCCCCGTGAGATGGGCGTCCACGTCTACGGCCTCAAGGGCACGGGACACCTCTTCTTGGAGGGTGTCGCCTAGCGCGAGAAAGCCCACGGCCCCCAGGTCACGGGTACGAACCATGAGTCTTGACTGCCCGTGCGGCTCGTCCAAGAGGGCATCGAGGGCGCCAGAGTCTCCCGCTAGGCCATACAACCGCTGAATCAGCCGAGCATCTTGCGGCACCTGCTCGGGCCCTCCCACCAAGACACTTGTGGCCGCCAACAACCGCGACGGGCTCCACGTCGCACGCACATCGGGACGCTCCGCAATGGAAGCCTCAATCTCCGAGAGCGCCTTAAGCACCGCGGGATCATCGAACGCGCCCTCGTGTCCCTGCAGGTCAAACTCCAGGGCCATGACGCCGCCAAGATGGGCATCGACCACGTCATTCGCAAGCGTCGTGGGATGGACATCATCGAAGGTGCGCGTCACGCGGGTATCGACCGTGACACGCTGTGCTCCGATCCCTGCCAACACAATGGCGAGCGTCGCGAGCCCGAGGCACGTCCAGGGACGCTCCGTGGTCGCCGTTGCCGAGGCATCAAGAAAACGACCGAGCAAGCCATCTTCGCCCTCTCCTAGACGTCGCGCAGAAGACCGCGTCCAGAGCAGAAGCAACGGCACAATGAACAGCACGGTGAAGTAGGCCAACGCGACGCCCACGGCAGCATACAGCCCAAAGCCCTTCAGCACCGGAAGGCTGGTGCTGGTCAGGGACAAGAAGCCCACAATGGTCGTAAAGCTGGTCAGGAAGCAGGCCTTGCCCATGAACGCCATGGCATCGACGATCGCTTCATCTCGTGCGGCTTCGTCGAGCTGCCCGTCGGTCGCGCGCTGCTGGGACGCTTCATGAAAGCGCCCTACCAGGTGGATGGCATCCGCTACAGCGATCGCAGGGACAAGGGCCAAAAACACCTGGTTCAGCAATCCGAATGACTCACCGGTCCAGCCCATCACGCCCAACAACATGAACAACGGCACGCCCGCCGCCACTCCCGGAATGAGGACACCATGGCGGCTTCGAAACAGCACCAGCAGCAACACACCCATCGCGACGGCAGCAACCGGCACAAGAACAATCTGGTCCTTCACGATGACATCGAGCACATCGGCGCGAATCGCCGGAATGCCGGCAACCGCCGTGCGTACGCCAGCTGCGTTCATCTCCTCGTGCGTACCGACCACATCCTCGACCGCATGCACGACGGGTCGGACTTGGGCGAGGTCATTGGTATCGATCGACAGCGCGACCAAGACAGCCCCGTAGTGGCCGTCTTCGGAGAGGAAGGCAGGCACGACTTGAGAGTCCGCCAAGATGGCCTCACGCCACCGCGTCAAGCGCGCATCACTCGGGTCGTTCGTGTTGGGGATTGTTCCACGAAGCGGAACTGGAATCCACACCCCCGCCACACCGCGATTGACGCGCGGAACACGGGGCAAAGCCAGCACCTTCTCCACACCGTCGACGGCCTCGAGGTCAACAGCCAGTGCCTCCATCGCCTCAATGCTCTGACGCGTCAGAAGGGTCTCTCCATCACCGTCGAGCGTGATGACCAACATGTCATCGTCACCCCAACGCTCGGCGTAGGACTCAAAGTAGGCAACTTCGGGGTCGTCCACGGCGAAGAACGCGCGCACACTGAAATCGGCACCAAGCCGCGCAATGCCGGAAGCCACGCCGGCCACGACAAAAATCAACAACACAGCGACTGTATGTCGATTCCCGAGAATAGCCCTCGTGAATACTGTGAAGGACACGGAACGAACTCCAGCTCGGCTTCGGCCGCGAAATGGTCGCCACAGTGCTGTTGCCGGCACCCTCACGGGCACGCCGCAAGCCTCACCAATCAATCAACAACGCGCGGAATCAAAAATAAAGTGCTTTGGTTTTTCGTATAGAAGCCGATGCATATACCATGGAGGGCCACAGCGAATGGCATCTTGGAAGAAGAACGCTGGAATCTGGACTAAAATCGCCGTTACCACCTATCTTCTTGCGCAGATCCTCACCGGTATCGAAGTCGGTATTGTCGCTGCCTGCCTCGTGCTCCTGCTGGATTGGAGCCTCATGAGCGCATTGGCCGTCGCTGTCCCTGCAGGATTCCCGCTCTTGCTGCTGCAGGCGGGTGGCATCGGGTGGTTCTTTGCATCGCTCGTGCCCGTCGACCAACCTGTCGAAGCTACGGTTGCTTCGACCTGACACGGTCTCCCCTCCAGTACGGCGCAATGCCGTACCAGAGCGTGGCGAGTGAACACAAAAAGCAGAGGCCACCCCAGACCCAGTACGGGAGCCACAACGCCTGTGCCATCTGAGCCACATCGCTTGGCATCGTGCCATTCGCCGTTCGGGCGACGGGCGTGAACAGGTAATCGGAGCGCGACCACGTCGACAGTGCGAGTTGGGTGCCCAAGAACACCAGGCCAAGCTGACAGTCCCAGTGAGACCGCTTGATCCCAATCCATGCCAGCGCTGACGCCAGGCCGAGCAGCATGGCCATCCCAAAGATGTTGACCCGCACAAACACCAAGATGCCCACACACACGAGGGCACAACACATCGTCGCAGCTCGAGCCCACCGATCCGAGGTCGCAGAGCGAAACAGCATGGCCGCGACCGCCGGTGGACCGAGTAAGCCTCCTGCGGAGATGGCCGCACGCGCCAAGCGACTGCTGCTACGGGTCATGGCGACACCCGACGCATCGGAGTTGATGCTCAAGCCCACAAAGTCGCCACCCACCAGCAGCGCCGTCAGCCCATGTCCCAGCTCATGGGCCACGGTCGACAGCAACACCAGTGGCCAGCCCAGCTGACGACCCCACACGGTGTGATGAACCGCGACCGTCACCAGCACACTCAAGAAGAGCGCGGTTCTTGCGCGATTGTGCGCCGTGCTCACTGCCCCTCCACCGCACCCACCACTCTCGGTAGGTCCGGCGCAAGGTAGAACGCGATGCCGCCCTGACGGACCTCGGCCAGCACATGAACGCGTCCCGTGTCTTGAGTGACGGTGAACAAGCGGTGCGCCGCCTCGCCATCTGCGCCCATCGTGCCATCCAGAGGCATCAACGCGATGGGCTCCGGCGCTTGGTCAGAGACATACGGGTCCGCGAGCAGGCTATCGAGCGCCTCATCCACACCGATCTTCGCAAGACCGCCGCGAAGGGCATTGCCCAAGGATGCCCCCGTTGCCGCCGTCGACTCCACCTGCTCGGCTGTCGTTGGTGCCACACGCTGCACCAACAGCTGACGGTCCTGCACATGGAACCATGCCACCTGTGAGGTTGAGGCGGCCCCGTGAACCACTGGCCAACTGTCCACAATCGAGAGATGGACCGCCGGCCAGCCCATGCTCTGGGACGGCACCTCGAACGGCGTCGAGCGACCTACCTCGGCAATCGCACACACATACCGCCAGGTGCTCTCCCGGCAGTCCACTTCTCGCGCCACCCGAGCCGCTGCCTCCTCAATGGATGCCATGACGTCCTCGGGAGGCCCCTGAAACCGTGGAGCCGGTTCAACCATAGGCTCCGACCCGGGTTCCGGTGTGGGGGTCGCGCCACATGCCGAGAGCAGGAACGACATCAGCGTCAGTGAATGGCGACCTGTCCTCATCCCGCTGCCCCCTTCGCGCACTGTACCCAGCGCCAGGTCCGTTGCACATCACGCCACAAAGAAAACGCAGATTGCATTCAACTTCAAGTGCCGAAGATCCGATGACAGGGGTGTAGCCACAAACCACTGCCCCGGACCATCCCGTGCTGACACTACTCACACTCCTGACGGCCACACAGGTTCATGCCGCCGAAGTCGATGTCATCAAGCCTCTTCTCATGGACGCCACCGGTGGAATCCAAGCCACCCCGACCAAGGCCAGGGTTCATGAGCCAGCGGATCGAGGCTACATCTACGGTCTCCTCGGACTCGAGTCAGAGCTCTACCAGCGAGACATCGACGTTCGTGACGTCCATGTGGTGAGCACCGACATCGCCGAAGAGGTGATCGCACCCAACCGTTCGATCCGAGAGTACCGCTGGCACGGCTGGAAGCGGCACTTTGGTGGCACGGTCCTTAAGGCACAACGCGCCAATCTCCATGATGGCGTCGCCACCCGATCGGCCGAAGAGGCGGTCCCACGAGGCGTCCAAGACTTTGGTGGGAAGATCTGCGTCAAGCTGGACCGCCCCACCCAGGAGCCTTGGGAGCTCGCGACTTGGGACGATGCGACACGAGGCCAGACCTCCTCAGCCGACATCGGGCGTCGGGCCACGACACCGCCACTCTTCTTGGCCGACACGGGCGCCGGCACCACCGCGCTCGTTCATCTCGCACCCGGCGAGTCAGTGACCCTCGTCGAGCTCGACCAGCAGGCCAAGCGGCATCAAAAGAAGCGACGCCGGCTGACCGTCAAGAACGGTGAACGCGAGCTCACGCTGGCCGAGACGGATGAGCACCAGTCTCTTTGCATTGATCTCGAACCACAGAGCTGACCACGCCATCCTTGAGATGAATGTCGACTACCGAGCCCGGCGGTGCCTGGTCCACCGATGAGATGGAGCCAGACTCACCCGTGACCAAGGCGTAGCCGCGGTCGAGGACAGCTCGGGGGCTCATGGCATTCGCGGTGGCCTCTGCACGGCTCAACCGCGCACGGGCCGAAGAAAGCCTTGTGGACATCGCACGCTGCAGACGCCTCTCCATCTGGGTCAGTTCGCTTCGTCGTGGTGTGATGTGACGCGCGCGAAGCTCATGACGGTTGAGGGAGAGTCCATCGACCTCACGGCGCGAGCGCTGCAGCACGAGCCGTAACAGGCGCATGAGGCGGTCTGTGGCCACCCCTGCGCGGCGTCGCACATCCTTGAGGCGTTCGCCGGGATGACGAATGCGCTGCTGCAGTCCGTTCACCCGCGACCGCGTCATCGACAGGCGCCAGCTCACCACCTCTTGAAGTCGCATGACGGCATCATCGACCCGCTGGATGAGGATCTCTCCGTCTGGCAGCGCGGCCATTGCAGCGGCCGTTGGTGTCGGCGCCACCACATCTGCGACGAGATCGCACAACGTCGTGTCGATCTGATGGCCCACTGCGCTGATGGTGGGAATGGGCGATAGCGCCAGAAAACGTGCGAGTCCCTCGTCTTGGAAGGCCAGGAGGTCTTCTTTGGACCCTCCCCCACGCGTCACCACGAGGACCTCGGAACGGCCATCTTCGATCAAGAGATCGAGCGCTTGCACCACACTGCCGGGTGCCGTCTTTCCTTGAACGACACACCCCACGACGAGGATGCGCGCTGCGGGGAACCGCTGGCGGCTGACCTCCAAGAAGTCTTGAAGCGCAGCGCCGGTCAAGGACGTGGCCACGCCAACCACCCGAGGCATGGTCGGGAGCCGACGCTTTCGACGCGGGTCGAGAAGCCCCTCTTCCTCGAGGCGTGCGCGTCGTTTCGCGATCTCGGCCGCGAGATCCCCTTTTCCTGCACGAGCGATCGCGGTCACGTAGAGCTGGTAGTTGCCTCGGGCCGGGTAGATGCCTAGCCGTCCTCGCAGAACCACCTTGTCGCCACGTTCCGGACGGTACGAGAGCCCCCGCCACGTGTCCCGCCAGACCACCGCAGACAGCTGCGCGCGTGCATCGCGCAGAGACAGATAGGCGTGGCCCGAGCCGGGGACCGACAGCTGGGCCACCTCGCCCTCGACTTCGATGCGGGGGTAGCGCTTGGCGAGCAGCTCCGAGAGCTCTTCGTTCAGAGATTGAACCGTGTAGCGCGTCATGGCCTCCCCTCCTGCACACGACCCCACCCATAGACCTCATGGACCGCATCGAGTGTCGCCTGCCATGACCGAGGAATCACGGGTGACGCATAGGATCGCAGCGCCCGCTGGTCTGGTGCTAACGCAGCCGTAGCCTCATCGATGAGGGGCTGTTGGTCTGCCGAGAGATTGCGTTGTTCAGCGGCATCTGACGTCAGATCGAACACCGACGCCTCATCTCCCGAGAGATCGACCATGACCTTGGTTCCAAGGGTCCGCAGCCCCACTTGAGAACCATGAAACAGCGGATAGGGCACATCGAGCGAGAGCGGCTCACGAAGGTCTTTGCCTCGGGAGTCCGCGAAGCCCTCAAGGCCGAGAGCGGCCAGCATCGTCGGCCCGACGTCTTCGAGCCTGGCCATGGGCCGGTCGTGGATGGCCACTGGAACATCGGGCCCCATGAGGACCCAAGGCACACGCAGCGACTCGTCAAAGAGCGCGGGAATGCCCGGCCCGAGGCCATGCTCACCCAAGGCCATTCCGCTTGTCCCCACCACGAGCATGACCGGATCGTCCAGCTGCTCGGCTGCGCCAGCCAAGAGACGATCGAGCTCTTCGTCCATCTCTGTCAGCGCTGCACGCCACGCCACACCTGCCTCCGACCACGCGGCGGCATCATGTCCTGCGCGAGGCGGATGGACATCACCCCATGGTGGAAGCCCGCCCGCCAGGTGCACCCACACAAAGGAGGTCTCCCCCTGGTGAGCGGCCATCCAGGACAGCGCCGCATCGACCGTGGCGTGGTCGGCACGCACGAGGCCCCCGGAGGCGCCGAGATCGGCCAGCGCGGTCACGAGCCAGCGTCCCACCGTGAAGCCTGTCAGTCCGACAACGGGTGCGTCGGGCAGGTCGCGGGTCTGGAATCCCTCCAGCAGCCCTGATGGCTCCCCGAGCCATGCCGATGAGGCAAACGCGGCGGTTCGCCAGCCTTCGTTGGCGAGAAGGCTGGGCAGGCGCTCGAGGCCCGGATGCAGCGGTGCTTCTTCGGTCATGGCACCGTGTCGAACAGGATGAAGGGCCGTCAACACCACCCCATGGTTGACCACCGGGTGAGGCGTCGGCGTGACCGATGTCTCAAAGGATGTGCCACTCGCCGCACGGGCGTAGAGCCGCGGCATCGCCTCACGGTCGCTCGGCTGCATCATGCGCGCCCCATCTAGGGTCACGAGGAGCGCGGAACGATCCCCTTCCAATGCAAACCCACTGCCCGACCCCGTGGACAAGACTGCGGCAGCGCTCGCCACGAGTAATCCACCACCGAGGCTCCCGACGGTCCAACCGCCGGGGAGACGGCCCACCAACCACCGGCTGATCCAGAACCGGGCATTGAAGTAGATGACCGCGATCGAGCTCAGGCCCATGATGCCCAGCACCACCGCCTGTGCCTCTTGGCCACGGGCCACCAACTCGAACAGCATGGGCTCCATCAAGGCAAGCGTCAGCACACCACCTGCAACACCCACCTGCAGTGCGACGGCGCGATGGGGCGCCATGGACTTGAAGGCGAGCTGTACAACCCCAGCAAGGAGCCCCACCACCGCTGCCGCAATCGCTGACAGGATCACCCCCACCACCACGCAGAGCAAGGCGCGGGTGAGGTCATCAGGAAGTGCCCCTCGCGTCGCAGCGCCCACAGCTTCGAGACCCGCACCCACGGCCCCGAGGCCCGCAGTGGCCTTGGCTGCCCAGCCGATACGTCGGAGCTGGCTCCACGTTTCCATCACGCCCCCATTCACGGAGTGACCTAACAGGATGGCCTCCCAACCGGAGCCCCTCGCCCAGACGCGTTAGGCCCCCTCTCTGCCGGAGAAGCCCATGCGCGTACAGTCCACCATCCTCGCCCTCGTTGCCCCACTCGTCGCATTGTCTTGGTCGACCACCGCCGATGCCAAGCCACGCAAGCGGGCCAAGACCCCCGATGTACAACGCACCGCCGAAGAGCTCATGGGACGCGCACTCGGACGATCAGAGGCCTATGATGAGCTGGGAGAGCTCTGCGACACCATCGGCGCTCGAATTTCCGGCTCTCCAGAACTGGAGCGCGCCGTGCAGTGGTCCGCCGCGCAGATGCGCAGCGATGGTCTCGAGGTCTCGCTCGAGCCCGTCGACGTCCCTCGATGGATTCGCGGCCAAGAGTCGGGCACTGTCACGGCACCTCGGGTCGAAGATGTCGACATCTTGGCACTGGGCAACAGCGTGGGCACGGGCGGTGAGCCGCTCGAGGCCGATGTTCTCGTCGTCTCCAGCTTCGCCGAGCTCACCGAGCGGGCAGAGGAAGCCAAGGGCAAGTGGATCCTCTACGATGTCCCCTTCACGACCTATGGTGAGACCGTGCAGTACCGTTCTCGCGGCGCGTCGGCGGCCGCTGCCGTGGGTGGCGTCGGCGCGATGGTTCGTTCCGTGAGCCCCGTCAGCCTCGATACGCCGCACACCGGTGCGCTCCGCTACAGCGACGAGCAGGCCAAGCTCCCCGCAGTGGCCGTGCCCCTCGAGACCGCCACATGGCTCCATCGTCTTCAGGATCGCGGCGTCACGCCTCGCTTCCGATACACGTCCGAAGCGCGGTTTGAGGCAGATGCGCCAAGCCACAATGTCGTCGGCCAGATCACCGGACGCACCCATCCCGATGAGGTCATCGTACTCGGGTGCCATCTCGACTCTTGGGATGTGGGCCAGGGCGCGCAGGATGACGGCGCTGGCTGTGTGACCGTCATGGAGGCCGGCGCGCTGCTGGCAGAGCTCCCCTTCGCCCCCGCGCGTACCGTCCGCGTGGTGCTCTACACCAACGAGGAAAACGGCCTTCGTGGTGGGCGGGCGTATGCCGCAGCCCACGAAGGTGAGACCATCATCGCAGCCCTCGAGGACGACACCGGTTCCGGCGCGCCACAGGGCTTTCGCGTCGATGTCCGAAATACGGATGGCGAGCGTGACACTGCGGGGACCGCGGCCATGGTCGAGGCCCTGTCGGCATGGACGCCGCACCTCAGCGCCGTCGGCTCGGGCCGGTTCTTCGAGGGCTACAGCGGTGCCGACATCGGACCCATCATCGACGCAGACACCGTGGGCTTCGGTCTCGACCACGACATGACAGGCTACTGGCCCATTCACCACACGGATGCCGACACCTTTGAGAAGGTGGACCCTGAGTTGGTCCGCCGCAATGTTGCAGCAACCACGGTCTTCGCGTGGCTGCTCGCTGAGCAGGGCCTCCCCGAGGTCTCGCCATGAAGGCCATCGATCTCCGAGACGACCACCTGGTGTGGGTCGATGTGGCACCGCCCACACTGCAACCCGGGTGTGTACGACTCGACGTGCATACGGCCGGTGTGAATCGGGCCGATCTCGTCCAGCGGGCGGGCCGCTACGCACCGCCTCCCGGCGCGAGTCCCATCCTAGGGCTCGAGGCGTGCGGCGTGGTGACCGAAGTGGCCCCCGATGTGGACGACATCCAGGTGGGCGAGGTGCGTTGCGCGCTGCTCGCCGGTGGTGGCTACGCGGAACAGGTGGTGGTCCCCGCGGGGCACACCCTGCCCCTCCCCGGTGGGTGGTCCATGGTAGAAGGCGCTGGCCTGATGGAGGTCTTTGCCACCGCATGGCTGAATGTGGTCGACCTTCCAGGCCTGCTCGACCGTCCGGGCGCTCGCGTGCTCCTGCACGCAGGAGCGAGTGGCGTCGGAACGGCTGCGCTGCAGATCGCGCGTGAGCTTGGCCTCCGGACCTTCGTCACCGTGGGCACACAAGAAAAGATCGACCGATGCGTGGCGCTGGGTGCAGAGGGAGGTGCCAACCGCAAGGCAGGACCATGGCTCGATGCCGTCAAGGCATGGGCGCCCGATGGCGTCGATGCGATTCTCGACCCCGTCGGCGCGAGCTACCTCGATGACAACCTCAGCGCGCTCGCGCGCGACGGTTCGATCGTCCACATTGGTCTGCTGTCCGGCCGGCGTGCCGAGCTCGACATGGGCAAGGTGCTCATGAAGCGCGCAAGGCTTCAGGGCTCTACCCTTCGCGCCCGCTCCCCAGACTTCAAGACGCGCTTGGTCAAAGACCTCGAAGACCACCTCTGGAGCGCCCTATCCGAACGTCGGATCACGCCCATCATCCATGGAACCTATGCCATCGAGGATGTACAGACCGCGCATGAGGTCCTCGCGAGCAACACCACCCTTGGCCAGCTCGTGCTCGAGGTGCCTCGCGCGTCCTAGAGCGGCGCGACCTCGTGTAGCTCAAGGGTGGTGGCCCTCATCGACCCTCATGTTCACGCCAGAGCGTAAATATAGATGACGTATCCGAGGCCCAACACACCCCCAAGAAGAAGCGAATGTCCGACGTAGCGTACGACGGCTTGGGTCCGTCCATTTTTCTCAAACTGGACGGTGACCCCGCTTGAGTCGCCGAGGTCGACCCTCATGGAGGCCCGTTCTCTCCCCTCGTAGTACGGACACTCCCACAAGGAACTGAGCGCCTTGGCGAAGGTATTCATCTTGTGCATGTCCGCGGTGCCGTCTGTAAGTCTGAGCAGCTGTCGGCTGGGGAGTAGGATGACGGTGTGGTAGCGCCACTCTGACCCATAATCACTCGCATAGAACTCGGCGCTTACACCGACCCCCAGGACCTCGTGCGCATTGCATAGGGGTCTCATCCGTGTTCGGAACACATGCCAATGTTCGTACAGTTGTGCCGCGTGCACATCCAAGACCACATGATGGTTGGTATTGACCATCAGGATTCGGCCGACCACCAATGCCCCGATCTCGAGACCCACGACCAGTAGGGGCACCCGTCCCCCGGTGAGATAGAGAACGAGGCTCGCAACAAGGCCGACGACGGCAAGCCAGAAGATGGATCCCCACAGGTGCTCCATTCTGGTTGTCCGATGGAACTCGACGGCGCCAGCGTCGGTGAACACTATCCCGTCATGCTGTCTGAGGTGTTCGAGGGCCTGAAGGTTCATGAGGCACCGCCATATCCAAAGCCTGCATGCTTCGATGACCTCCCATAATCGGGAATGTTCACCTGCAACATCCTAGAGCGGCGAGACCTCGTGTAGCTCGAGGTCTTTGCACTCCTGCAGCGCGTAGGTGAGCGTCCAGGGCGTATTGGCCAAGACCACTGGGTGACCGTTGCGATCTTCGACCAGCAGGTAGTCTTGGCGCTTGCTCAACCACTCGACCGCGGACTCTGGGCCGACGACCCAGCGCGCCACACGGAACGGCGCACCCTCGAGTATGGCCTTGACCCGGTACTCGTTGAGCAGGCGCTCCTTGAGGACCTCAAACTGAAGCTGACCGACCGCGCCGAGGTAGGGATCCACCGTGCCCAACCCCTTTCGGTAGAACAGCTGGACCGTGCCCTCCTGTGCCAGCTGCCGCAGGCCATTCTGGAGGTGCTTGCGCTTGGTGGGATCTTTCAGCACGATGCGTGAGAAGAGCTCGGGTGCAAAGCGTGGAATACCGGAGAATGCGCAGTCTGGTCCGCAGTACAGCGTGTCGCCAATGCGCAGCTCTCCAGGGTCGTAGAGCCCGACAATGTCTCCAGGCTGGGCGTCTTCGACAATGGAGCGCTCACTCGCCATGAAGCTGTGGGGCTTCGCCAGCTTGATCTTCTTGTTGGTGCGCGCGACCCGAACTTCCATACCGCGCTCAAAGGTGCCCGACACGACCCGCATAAACGCGATGCGGTCACGGTGGCGCGGGTTCATGTTGGCTTGGATCTTGAACACAAAGCCCGAGAAATCTGGGTCTTGGGGCGCGCGCTCTCCTTGGGCCATCGGTCGCGGCCCGGGTGGCGGAGACAACTCCACCACGGCATCGAGAAGCTGCTGGACGCCGAAGTTCGTCATGGCAGAGCCGAAGAAAAACGGTGTGATCTCGCCCGCGAGGTAGTCCTCCACACTCCAAGGATCACCCGCCATCTCCATCAGCTCGTCGGCCTCGACGAGCTCCTCGACCATCTCTTGGCCAATCTCATCCACCAACGCAGGGTCGTCGAGATCATAGGCCCGCATGGGGAGAACCTCGGTGCCGCCTACCACGCGCTCAAACAAGACCGCCTTGCGGGTCATGCGGTCGTAGACACCACGAAACTCTTTGCCGCTCCCGATGGGCCAGTTCATCGCCGTGGTCTTGATGTTGAGCGTGGTCCCCACCTCATCCATGAGATCGATAGGGTCCTTTCCGGGGCGGTCCATCTTGTTCACGAAGGTCATGACCGGCAGCTTTCGCATCCGGCAGACCTCAAACAGGCGCAAGGTACGGGCCTCGACACCCTTGGCGACGTCGATCAACATGATGGCCGCATCGACGGCGGCGAGGGTCCGGTACGTGTCTTCGGAGAAGTCGGCGTGACCCGGGGTATCGAGCAAGTTGAGACGGCGTCCGAGGTAGTCGAACTGAAGCACGGAAGACGTGATGGAGATCCCCTTCTCCTTCTCCATCTCCATCCAGTCAGACACGGCGTGGCGAGAGGCTTTTCGCGCCTTAACAGCCCCGGCCATATGCAGCGCGCCACCGTAGAGAAGCAGCTTCTCAGTGAGGGTGGTCTTACCGGCATCCGGGTGACTGATGATCGCAAATGTGCGCCTGCGGTCGATCTGCTCAAGCCGTTCCATAGAGACTCCTCGGGCGCCCCCTAACCGTACAGCCGGTCATCGCCCGTCGTCATGGGTCGGCGCGCGCGTCACCGTGCCATCGCTGCCTGCAGGTGCGGCGGGCTGACCAGTCGTGAGCTGCGACACCACGCGATCGGTCGCAAATCCGAGGTCGTCGTACCGCTCGACCAACCGCCCGTCTTTGTCGAGAATGAGGGTGCGCAGCGCATGGACAACCTCGCCCCCTTCATCCAAGACCGTCAGGGCTGCCCGCTGGACGAGGGCTTCGTAGGCCTCCCCTTCGACCCGCCCGAATCGCCAGACCGTGGGATCTACGGCAGTCGCCGCCGCGAAGGCCTCAAGCACCTCGGGCGTGTCTCCGTCTCGATCGATGGTGACCGCCACCATGCGTGCCTTACCCTTCAGCGGTTCTTGAAGACGCTGTAGACGCGCCACGACCGCTGGACAGAACTCAGGCATCGGACAGGTCGTGTAGAGAAAGGTCAGAAGGGTCGGCATGGCTTGCCCCTCACCCACGACCCAACGTTCTCCGCCGGTAACCCCGACCTCTACCGCGGGCATGAGCTCGCCAGCCCGGAGGGGGGCCACGCCTGACTGGCCATAGCCCTTGGGCAGAGGTCCCCGACCGGTGACCCGGATCTTGTGCAGGAGCGCACCTTGGTCGTTCATGTGAAGGCGTGCCGTGATGCGGTGTCCAGGCTCCAGCTCGTCGAGCATCTCGGCGTGAGGGACCTTAAACGGCATGGTCATCGCGGGCATGAGGCCAGGAATCTCTTTGTGGGCGACCACGATCTCCGTGGGTGAGGTGCGCTCGAGAACAATGCCCTCCATGATGTAGGCATCACTCCCCCAGCACGCCATCATGACCAGCGTCCACAGCATTGCCAACCGCGCCATCCCGGGCCTCCTCATGGTTCGACATCCCGACGGATGCGGCCAAGTAGCTCATCTGCTTCAGACAGGCCGTCCGCTGCATCACGATGCCCATAGTCCACTTCGTAGTGGACCCAGACCAAGCGACGCAGCCACCTGCGCCACCGTGGTTCGTCGGGGCGTTCGGGCACACGGCTCAACCATGGTCCCGTGGACCCAACAACGCCCGAATCGGACTGCCTCGCCTGCGCAAATGCCACCCGAACACGGTCTTCGACGCCATCCATGTGGCCATGTTTCATGGTGGTGTTCGCGACAGCTGCTCGGCGGCGTCGGGCCCGAAGGATGAACCACAGCAGCAGTCCCCCCCACACGACCGGTGAGCTCACCGCACGCCACACCATCCTCCAAAACGTGGCGCGATACGCCGCGTCAAACCCGACGACCCCAGTGGCCCAGGCCGACCGCATCCATGCGCGCCACATCTCCGAGACGCTCCGCGTCGGCGGCACGGGCACATCCGCGAAGCTGGAGCGGTCACGCGTACCAGAGGTCCACGCCGTCGGGTCAACAGCCAGCCACCCCACACCCTCTTCGTGCACCTCGACCCACGCATGGGCGTGAGAGGCCTCGAAGACCCACCCCTCGTCGGTGAGGCGTCCCCCGGCGTACCCCGTCACCACGCGGCTGGGGATACCACCCTCACGGAGAATCCACACGGCGGCCATCGCAAACGGCACGCACGACCCCGCGAGATCGGACTTCAGGAACCTCTCAAGACCATCCTCGCCGTTCAGCCCCTGACGGGTGTAGTCGTGGTGCTGCCCGAGCCACTGCATCACATGATGCACCTGTGCCTGCTGGGACACGCCCGCTGGGCCAAGCGCCTCGCGGAATCTCGGGGCCAACTCCTCATCGGGTGATGCTGCGCGAAGCATGGCAGCCTTGTCGCCCGGTGTCAGCTTCGAGCTGCCCCACCCGCGCTCGGTGGAGACCACGACATCGTAGGTGCGTGGCTCATCTCGCGAAGCCACCAGCGCGGCATCCCCCTCATCACGCGCCACCACGATGACGCCCTGAATGTCCTGTGGAGGCCCTGGCAACAGAAGATGTTCGGAGTGACCCAACACATCGGTGACCCGCCACGTCTCCGCAGCCCCCTCACGACGCCACGTCACGTAGGGCTCGGTGGCGGAGAGCGGCTCAAACGTTCCCTCGTCGGTCATCGACCATGCGCGCTCTCTGAGCACAATCGGTCGGAGTTCCCCTCCGTCAGGACGCGTCACACGTGCGACCGGATCAGAGGTCTCCACAAGGTCTCGATCGAGGGCTTCGCCGAGATCATCGCCGAGGCCCGTCATCGCCACATCTTGGGGGCTCACAGGTCGCGGGACTGCGGCGAACAACGCGACCGAGAGGATGCCCACGAAACCCAGTACACCCAGCCGGTATCTACGCGGTCCTCGGACGCGCGCCTCGACCACGCGCCACACCCAAAGGGTGAGCCACACCAGCACCACCACATCCTCGGCATGAACCACCGTGAGGGTGATCCAGAGGATCGACAACAACAGCCTCAGGCCACGCCGACTCTGCATGGGCGAGACCCAGCTGACCCAGAGCGTCAGCCCTGCGAGCAGCAGCACCACGGGCTCGGGGTGAAGGCCCCACATCAACGCCATCCACCCGAGACCAAGCGCCGCCTGCAGCAGTCGACCCTGGCGTTCCCCGACCCACAAGACGGGAATCACCCACAACACTCCGAGGAATCCGGCCCACGCGGCCGCACCGAGCGCCACCCAGAGCGGCGAACGCTCCACCCATTGCGCCTTGGTGGGGGTCATGACCACGACTCCCAGCGTGCCAGCTCCTCGAGCATGGCGTGCGCCGTCTCGTCGGGGCTTCGCGGACCGAGAGGTCCAAGGCGACGTCCATCCGCGCCCCGCCAACCCACGACAGGTCCAGACCCGAGTGCATCGACCATCCAAAACGCGCACTGCTCCAAGTAGCGCTCAGGGTCCCCTTCATCTTCGGAGGGGGGACGGAGCCAGTGGGTGGGGTCATTCGGCTCTTCCATCCAGTGCACGACATTGCCCCATCTCGCGGACAGTGCAGCATGTACCCTGCCGACCGTCTCACCTACCCGCACCTCACGAACGGTCGCCGCCCCCATGGCCGTCCCCTCACCGTGAGGCCGTTCCCCGTGGTCTACGGGTCGTGGCCAGACCCAGACCGTCGCGGGTTCCAACAGCTGCATCCTCGCGCGGCGAACCAGGCCCCATGGCTGTTCCGTCACCCACCAAACTCTCGCAATGGTGAGCTTTCCTCTGCGTCTCGTCTGGATTGGAACTTGGATACGCGTGGGAAAAACGTCGACATCGACTGACTCCGAAGCCTCGACCACCCAGGTCCCATGGGTATCGGTGCACTCGACCACAAGGCGAAGCCCCGTCGCGGGAACCCAACGTCCGGCTGTGGTGCAGACCTCCACGTCGATCGTCACATAGTCACCGGCAAAACCACCGCTCACGGGTCGGACCACGATGTCGAGTCCGCGCAGCACCCAGGGGGCCAGCCACACGTCGACCACCACGATCGAAAGAAGAATGACGCCAAGTAGGATCAGTCGATTGTCCGACAGACCCATCCCCGCCCCGAGCACACACACCAAGAACACACCCACGGCGGAGCCAGCTGCCCGTGGACCCTGCTCTGGAGACATCACGGCGTGAACACCTGCCGAACCAGGGCGGCCACCACATCCTTGGCGGAGATGCGTCGACCAGCCACCACCCGATGCGCCAAGACAGAGGCTGCCATGACGGTCAGGTCTTCTGGAATCACGAAGTCCCGACCGAGGAGCGCAGCGCGACCTCGCGCTGCCATGACCCACGCTTGGCCTCCGCGAGGCGACAGGCCCCGGACCAGCGACCCATGGCTACGCGACTGCTTGACCACCGCCAAGACCTGCGAGAGCAGCGTCTCCGCGACAGCAACCTCATGAACACGGGCTTGGAGTGCGCAGAGGTGTTCGAGGGTGAGCAGTGGTGTCGGCATGGGACGTTCCGGGTGTCCTCCAAGGACCTGCAGCTCTGCGGCAGACTCCGGATAGCCCACACGGGTGGTGACCATGAAGCGGTCGAGCTGCGCCGAGGGGAGCGGCCATGTGCCCTCTTCCAGCTGGGTGGGGTTCTGCGTCGCAATGACCATGAAGGGCCTTGGAAGTGGCATCACACGGCCATGAACCGTGACACTCCGCTCCGCCATGGCCTGAAGTAGCGCACTCTGCGCCCGCGGACTGGCCCGGTTGATCTCATCCACCAGCACGACATTGGCGAAGATCGGTCCTTGCCGAAACACGATGTCTCTGTCGGGACCTAGGACATCACCTCCCGTGATGTCGGCAGGCAAGAGGTCGGCCGTCCCTTGGATGCGCCGAAACGATCCACCAAGACTGGCTGCGACAGCGCGGGCCAAGGTCGTCTTCCCCACACCGGGGGTATCTTCGAGCAGCACATGACCACCGGCCAGCACACTCGCCAGCACGCACTCCACAACCTCGCGCCGTCCGAGCCATGTGCCCGCCACGGTGTCCACCCACGTGGTGGGTACGCTCGGATCACTCGCCAGCGTCGGCCTCGCCCACAACCTCGCCGAGGTAGACGCCAGAGACGGTTGTGGTGTACGTGCAGCCGCGCGCAATCTCGGGCACCGAGCTGTCGACGATCGTGAAGATCTCTTCGCCGCCCCACCCCTCTCCGACGCCCTCGGTCGCCTCGCAGCCATCGCCACGGTCGACCATGGCCTCGCCGTTCAAGGTCCACCAAATGGTGCCGTTTTCGCGCCGGTCAGCGATCTGTGCCGAGCGATACTTGATCTCGCAGCCATTCGCCGTACCGTTGGCCACCAGGCCCTCACCCATGTACAGCTTGGCCGTCGCGCCACTCGTGACCAGCCGATACTCAAACGAGTCGGAGTAAGGCACTTCGGGGTTGTTGCACTCATCGGCTGCAAGGACGACATTCATCGCGTACATGTGGCCCGGAAGTTCGGTCTCTGCGCAGCCCAGTGCGCCAGCGCAACATGCGCCAAGAATCAGGCCGCGAACCAGATGAGAACCATGATGTGACATGCTGCCTCCTCGGGCAATGTATCACGCTCCACGATGGGTTCATGTCAAGGTCCTACCCGATGGACCCATCCCCCACAGAGGGTCGTAAGCCACAAGGTCATCGGTGGCGTTGCACCACACACAACGACCCAATACTCCCCCCCGCCCGAATGGTTGTGCCGCACGCCCTACATGGCCGGTCCGCGCAACCCGAGACCCGGAGATGTGCCTTGGCTGACGACCGCAAGCTCTACGTGGCCCGCCCAGAAGATGTGGCCCTGCTCGAAACCCACTGGACCCGCGCCAACGACGGCGACGCACAGTTCGTGCGCCTGCGGGCCCCCTTCGGTGGTGGCCGCCGCGCCCTCGCCGGCGCGCTGTTCCGCTCGATCCGCGCGAACAACGACGAGGTCATGTTCTGGCGCGTCGCGTGCTCCGACCAAGAGAATGGTCTACAGTGGCTCGTCCGTATGTACGGCGCACTCACGGCACAGCTCACGTCCGATGTACTCCGACGTGGCAAGGCTGAGATGGTGCTCAACAGCCAGCTGCCGAGCCAGACCAAGCGTGTTCAGGGCTGGTACCAGAGCTTTGTGACGGGCCTGAAAGAGTCGAAGACCGATGCCGAGACTGGACAAGTCCAGCTCCGTATCCCGCAAGACAACCCACTCCTCGGCCTCATTGAGGTCGTCGTCGCGCTCTCACGCAAGATGCCGATCGTCCTCGACCTTCAGACGCCCTACGCCACCAACAGTGTGTTGATGGCCCAGTTCCTCGAGAGCCTGCTGATCGAAGCCCGCAACAACAGCTCCCGACTGTTTGTCCTCCTTCAGGACGAGCCCGATGGTCCCATG
The DNA here is from genome assembly GCA_049889515.1 of Myxococcota bacterium. GTDB lineage: Bacteria > Myxococcota_A > UBA796 > UBA796 > JBMHDG01. The sequence goes on along the minus strand of JBMHDG010000028.1, from coordinate 22,646 downwards.
GTCGATGGCGCGCATCCGCAACCGCTGCGTGACTTCTACACCCGCCAGAGCGAGCTCATCTCCGTTGTTGACCTTGCACCATGGGGCAGCGCCGAGGTCTCCGCATACTTGGAGAGCAAGGAGCTTCCTGCAGGCAACGCCGCTCGACTTGCCGAGATCGTCGATGGACGGCCAGGGTTCCTCTCGGAGCTCGTCGACATCCTGTCCGACCGCGACATGCTGAAGGCCGACCTCTCCGACGTCACCCTCGCCGGTTTGGTGCCCCTCGACGTGGACACAGACGAGCTCGAGCTTCCTGATACAGAGCCCAAAGAGGGCGAGCGCACGCACGCGGGTCCCGACGATGCAGGCCGCGTCGCCTACCTCGCCGCGCTCCTTGGGCAGGCCTTCCCGAGCAACCTCGTCGCAGACATGGGCGGCTTCGACCGTCAGTCGATCGATGACCTCCTCGATGCGATGGACGGCCTCTTTGAAGAGGTTCAGTACTCCGAAGAGCTCAAGACATGGCTCTACAAGTTCACCCGTGGTTCGTGGCGAGAGGGCGTCCTTCAGCGCAACGCCGACGAGGCGTCCAACGAGGTCGCCAAGCGTGTCGCCGGCTTTGTGGAGCAGGTGCTCGTGCCTCGGGGCTACGGCTTTATCGCCAAGGCTTCGCAGATGTACGCTGACGCTGGTGTCCCGGACCGTGCGATGGCCATGCGGGCCATGGGCCTCTCCAACGACGCACCCGATGCGTGGGGCATGTCCTACGACTTGATCCGCTACTATGACGAAGTGCAGTGGCCAGTCGCCATGCGCAAGAGCGTCTACACCAGCCTGCTCGAGCGACTCGCGACAGCTGGTGATGTCAATCAAGCCGACCGCGTCCACAGCGATGTCTCGGCGTGGGCCGCAGAGCAAGATGACCGTGAGCTCACTGCGTGGTTGTTGTTCAACGGCTCCCGCCTCGACATGCGCCGCCAGGACATGTTCCGCGCCAAGGACCGTGCCCGAGATGCGCTCAAGATGTACGAGTCGATGGGTTCGGTGATGCAACAAGGCGAAGTGCTGAACCACCTCGCGTCGATCGAGCTGCAGGAAGGCAACCCGAACGCATCCCTCGAGCATGCCAACAAGGCCCTCGAGGTCACGAGCCGCGAGGCAGAAGACGGAAAGCGCATCGTTCCCCCCCGGATCCTCGCGCGGCACCAGTTCTTCCACGGGGTGGTGGCACGTCGCGCACAGAAGCTCGACGAAGCCATTAAGCACTTCAAGACCGCCAACGAAGTTGCGGGTCGTACTGGTATCGCCAACCTTGCACTCGATGCAGGCCTCGCACTCGGTGAAGCGCTCCTCGTCGCACGCAAGCTCGAAGAGGCGCGCGACGTGCTGCGTCGCGTCGTGAAGGTCACCCAGCAGATGCAGTCTCTGCCGCGCGAGCGCAATGCCTGCGAGCTTCTGGCACAAGCCGAAGGTGCCCTACGCAATCCGCAGCAAGCCCTCGTGCTCGCCAGCCGCACCCTCCAGATCAGCCAGCAGCTGAAGCTCGAGGCGGCCATGCCGATTGACCTCTACAACGTTGGGTTCTTCAACCTCGCGCTCAACAAAGCGAGCGAGGCGCTTCCCTTCTTCACTGCGGCACGCGACGCCATCGCACGTCACTCGGACCACCCACTGCACAAGGACTTGGGCTACCACCTCGGCGTGGCCCACATGCAGACCGGTGATGCCGACAGCGCGCGCAGTGCATTTAGCGGCGCGCTCCCCCGACTCCAAGCGGCACGAGACCTGCCCAAGCTGATGGCCACGCTCGATGCGCTCGGCACCATCGAAGCCAACGCCGGCAACAAAGATGGGGCGCGTCAGCACCTGAGCCAAGCCATTGAGATCGCCAACCAGGCGAACCTCAAGGATCAGCGCCGTGCGCTGAAGAAGAAGCTCGAGTCACTCGGCTGATTCAGGCAGAAGCCTCTCGGGCCGACCGTACGAATGTGTCGGCCGAGGGGCGCTGCTACTCGAGGCCCACCGCAGGGTCGAGTGCAGCGTACAGTCCAGCGAGGGTCGTCTCGACACCCGTGATGAACATGTTCTCATCGACCACCACATAGGTGGGCGAGAACCCTTGGTAGGCGAAGTTCGCGACGCCATTGTTGGCATCGTAGAACACCGGTACCAGCGCATTCGGGAAGTCATTCGACCATGCGAGCGCGTCGGTGTAGGACGGGTTGCCTTCGACGATGACAGACGCGAAGTAGACCCAGTTCTGCTCCACCCAGTACTGGAACCCAGGCGCCTCTGCATCGTAGGCATCGTTTTCCACCGACTCGTTGAGCCATGACGCGATGCTCCCGCACTCGGTGCAGTTCGTGTTGTGGAGCATCATCACCATCGCGGTGCCCTGGCCCGCGAAGTCATAGAGATCGACGCGCTCATCGAACTGGTCCCGCAGGTAGACCCGTGGGAACTGTCCGCCGATGACCGCGACTTCGCCCGTGAGGCCCTTGGCGTCGATCGACTCCTTGATGCTCTCGGACTGCACGGGCCAGCCCCCCTCATAGGAGCGCTGAATCACATCGGGAATGTTCGGATCGGTGCCGGCACCCACTTCGGCGCCATCAGACTCGCCGTCGTTATCGCTGTCACTGTTGATGGGTGACGTACCGAGCTCATGCTCTTGCGCATCGGAGAGCCCGTCACCATCGGTGTCAAAGACGAGTGGGTCGGACCCGAACTCCATCTCGAACCCATCGGTCAGGCCATCGTAGTCGGTATCGGCGAGGTCAGGATCGGTGCCGAGCTTGGCCTCTTCCTCGTTGGTGAGGCCATCGCCATCGGGATCATTGGGATCAACGGTCGGTACAGGATCGATACCACCGGTACCAGAGGTATCTGCCGGCTCACCCGTACACGCGACAGCAAGCCCCAGCGCACTCAAGACCAACAACGATGAACGCATCCTCAACCTCCAACGCGCGACGGAGTCCGCCGCGCGCGTATCACACTGCACCATGGCACGTCAGTCGACGACCTTCAAGGTGTTCGGCACTACTCGCTGTAGTTGTCGATGCCCTCAAAGGCCGATGCCATGATCACGTCGAGTGTCGTGGCGTCTGCGGGTGGGTAGGACAGGACCTTCGCGTCGGAGCCGAGGCTGAACATGGTGGGGTAACCACCGCTCAAGCCCCAGTCGGTCATCTCACCCGTCTTATCGGCGAGCACGATGATGTTGTCGTTCGGGTAGTCGCTCGCCCACTGCTGCGCCGTCCGCCAGTTTGCTGGGTTGTAGCTGTTGTTCTCCGCGAGAACCGTGATCATGTAGACGTCGCCGTTGTTGACCATCTCGACGAGCCCTGGAGCCGTCTTGTCGTACAGGGTGTTCTCGCCCTCAAACCACTCTGCCGTGGCCTGACATGGTGGACACCACTGTGCAGAGATGTCGAAGAACACTGGCTTTCCGTGCCCGAAGAAGTCGTAGATGTCGACATCATCGCCGTGCTGGTCCTTCATCGTGATGCGAGGAAGACGCTTGCCCACCTCGGCGAGGGAGCCCGTGTTGCCGTCTGCTTCGAGCTGGTCCTTGACGTCGGCCGTCTGGACCGGCCAGCCACCGATGTAGGCAGATGCGGGGTCGGTCGGATCGGTACCACGCTCGTACTCTTCGAAGTCCGAGAAGCCGTCACCATCGGAGTCGGCAAGGGCTGGGTTCGTGCCGTTCTCCACTTCGGTGCCATCGTGGAGGCCATCGCCGTCAGAATCCACAGCGTCAGGGTTGGTTCCCAGCTTCTTCTCTTCGGCGTTGGACAGGCCGTCACCGTCCGAATCACCACATCCAGCGAGACCAAGCAACAGACCCAAAGCGAGATAGCGCGACATATCAATCCTCCACTGCACCCCGTGGGGCGCACTTCTGTACGGTTTAATTATACGCGATTCGCTTCACGGATGACCCGCAATTGTGTCAAGAACGCGACCTGCCCTAGTCCTGCACCAGCAGGCGCACCGCACGCTTCTTGCCGACGCGTAGGACCAGGCCGTCGTCCGGCACGTTCTCCACCGTGAGACGAAGCTCCGCATCATGCACCTTGACTTGTCCCATTCGCACCGCCCCACCCTTGACCATGCGGCGTGCATCCGACCGCGAGGACGTCAGCTTGGCCTCGGCAAGCGCCACATAGATTGGCACCCCTTCCTCCAGCGCAGCACGCGAGACCGTATGCGTCGGAAGGTCTGCTGCAGCCGCACCCGCAACCATGGCCTTCGCCCCATCTCTGGCGCGATCCGCTTGGTCCTTCCCATGCACGAGTGCGGTGACTTCCCATGCCAGCCGTGCTTTCGCACGTCGAATATCGGCGCCTTGCAATGCCCCTAGCTCCTCGCAGGTCGCAAGATCGAGGAAGGTGAAGAGCTTGAGGAACCGTCCCACATCGGCATCATCAACGTTCACCCAGTATTGGTAGAAATCGAAGGGCTTAAAGCGTTCCGCAGACAGCCACACCGCCCCCCCCGCGGTCTTGCCCATCTTGGCGCCCGAAGCGGTGGTGAGTAATGGCGTCGTCAGTCCCCACACCGTGGTCTGCGCCTTGCGCCGCACGAGGTCGACCCCTGCGAGAATGTTGCCCCACTGGTCGTTGCCACCCAGCTGCAGCTGACACCCATAGCGCTTGTTCAGCTCGAGAAAGTCGTAGGCCTGCAGCAGTTGGTAGTTGAACTCGATGAACGAGAGGCCACGCTCCAGACGAATCTTGTAGCCTTCGGCCGCCAGCATGCGGTTGACCGAGAAACATGCGCCAATGTCTCTCAAGAAGGCAATGTAGTTGAGCCCCAACAACCACTCGCCATTGTTGACCATATGACCCGCCGACCCATCAATGGTCAGGAACCGCTGCAGTTGGCCCTTTTGCGCCTGCAGGTTGGCGTCAATGGCGGCCTCATCGAGCAGTTGGCGGGCTTCTGTCTTGCCGCTGGGGTCGCCCACCATGCCCGTGCCCCCACCCACTACGGCGATGGGCACATGACCCGCGCGCTGAAGGTGCGCCATCATCAGGACCGGGACAAGGTGCCCCACATGCAGAGAATCAGCCGTCGGGTCGAAGCCGGTGTAGAACACGATCGGTCCGTCATCCATGCGTGCTCGGAGCGCCTCGAGATCCGAGGCCTGCTCGATGAACCCTCTGGCAGTCAACTCGTCCAGCACATGCATTGCGTCCTCCGGGATGGGCCCCTACACTGATAGGGAGCGAGCACGACTAACCGTCCTGCTGCCTTCGCGAAGGTCCGTCATGGAATCTGAAGAGCCAACACCCGAGGATCCGCCAGCAAAGGAGCTGATCCGAACCAAGGCCTGGCCCGAGCGCGAAGTCATTGGGGACGGTGCATGGCGCAGCATCGGTCCGAGGCTGCTCCGACGACCTGCAGGCAACTCGGTGGCGCTCTGGATGCGCGTGGCCGGTGAGGACCCGCTCAAGATCGCCGACCCTGCCGGCGTACGACGCAAGACCGTCTATGCAGACGGCCGTTACCAACGCCTGAAGGTCGATGCGCTCGGCAATCCCATCCCCAAAGATGGTGCGAGACCCAGAGAAGTCCTCCCTCCGGGCGTTGAAGCCCTCGCCCGCGAAGGCGCAGGTCGCACGCGGTTTGGCGATGTGGCGCTGCGTCCCACCGATGCTGCACCTCGGCCCGCCGATACGCACGGCAGCATGGGTGAATCCTCCAGTGCATCGGGCAATCGGGGCGAGGACTTGATTCCACCCGGATTCAGAGATCTGCCCATGGCAGGTGCCGACAGTGACCGACCCGACAACATGGGCGAGGAGCTGATCCCACCCGGGTTTCGCAACCTCCCCACCGCTGCGCCCAAGCCACCGCCACGTCCGAAGCCCGTGCCCCAGCACACCCCTAGCGAGGGGAACCTCGGCGAAGAGCTCATTCCCCCCGGATTCAGAAACCTTCCCACCGCCGCGCCTGCAGCACCCAAGCGCACGCCGCGAAAAGAGCCCGCGAAGGTACCAGAGTCACCGCCGCCCGCCGCAGAGCCCAAACCCAAGCGCTCGTCGAGCGGACGCGTACGCACGGCCCCTGCAAGACGCCGTACGCGCATGACCACCCGCCGCATCCTCTCCACACCCGAGACGCCAAAGGCTGCGCCAAAGACCGCACCCGAACCCGACATGCCGCCGCCACCCGGCCCGATGCCACAAGGCCTCGACGACCTCTTTGGAGGCGGGGGCCCGCCCCGAACGCGCGACCGCCTGCAGCGCACGACGTCCAAGGATGAGACACCCGACGACGCGTGATCAGTCGGAGGTCACCGGGTTGCAGTCGTCATCAATGCCATTACCCGGAACTTCGAGCGCGGCCGGGCTCACCGCCGGGTTGCCGTCATCGCAGTCCGGTGGCACCGCAGACTCCGTGTAGCCATCGCCGTCGTCGTCGGCATTGACCGTTCCCTCGTCGACGTCTCCATCGCAGTTGTCGTCGCGCCAGTTGGGGAGCTCTGCGGCTGAAGGGTTGGTGAGTGCGTTCGAGTCGTCGCAGTCCCCCGGCGTCGTGCCATCACTGCATGGCGTGCCGTTGCCGTCGCCCTCACAGAACAGGTCTCCATCGTCATCATAGAGGATGGTCCCCTCGTCGATGAGCGCGTCGCAGTCGTTGCTGACGCCGTCCGGCAGCTCGGGTGCGCCCGGGTAGGTGTTGCCGTCATTCGGCGCACAGTCTCCACCATCTGCCGCATAGCCATCGCCGTCGAAGTCTTCGGTTCCGCCGTCTACCGTACCGTCGCAGTTGTCGTCGATCCCGTTGTTGGGGATCTCGGCAACACTAGGGCCCACCGCATCATCGCCGTCGTTACAGTCGCCCTCTTCTTCGGTCGCTCCATCACCATCGTCGTCGTACAGCGTGGTGCCATCATCGACGATGTCGTTGCAGTCATTGTCGACCTCGTCGCCAACCTCGGTCGCTGCGGGATTGACCTCGGCGTCGTTGTCGTCGCAGTCGCCACCACAGCTCGTGAAGCCGTCACCATCAACATCGTAAGCCACAGGGTTGCCCTGCTCGCAGTTGTTCGCTCGAAGGTTGACGCTGCGAAGCACCTCGCTGCCGACCTGCACATTGACACCCTCGGCAACGGGCAGTGCTGTCGCCGCCGTGAAGACGAGCTCGAGGGTGGCAAAGGAGTCGGACGGCACCGTCAGTGGCAGCGCCTCTGCGGTCTCAAACTGTGTCGGGTCCGTGAACACAATGTCGGTCACGAGCAGGGGCAGATCACTCTCGTTCGTGACGTTGAGCTCCAACGACCGGCTCTCCCCGATGGCCACGTCACCAAAGTCCAGCGTCCAAGGAAAGACAGACGCGTTGGGCTCGGCGGCCTGGGCACGCACATCGAAGGTCAGAGGGTCGCCGAGGTCTTTTGAGATGCGGACCTGCGCGCGGTGGTAACCGGCCTCGTCAGGGGTGTAATACACCGGAAGAAGGACTGTCTGATCGCGGGGAATCACAAGTACGCCACCGTTGAGCTCCGCCTCTCCGAGCTGCACATTCCCATCACCCGCGAGCTCAAGCACCGAGGGCGCTGCAAAGAAGGTGCCTTCGGCATTGACCACATTGATGCCCGTAAGATTGACGGCGTTTCGTGTCGCGGTCACACTCACCAGCTGCATGGCGTCGCCATTGACCGGGACGACGCCAAGGTCGTAGAGGCGGTCGTCACTGGACAAGAGCCCCTCGATCTCACTGCCCAAGATCTCGTCGGTCTCACACGCCGACACCCACAACGACAAGGAAAGCAGAACGACAGCAGCACGCATGGGACGCCTCTAGATTCGCGGTCAGTCTAGCGCATCGTCGCGCGCCTTGCGCGCCGGCGAGTAGAGAACGCGCCTGCACACACCATTAGCCATGCGAGACGCGGCCACAACGGGGTCGCACCGAGCGTTGAGCAACCGGGCACAGGAGCCACCGGGTCGGGCCCAGTTCGCCCCGCACAGCCTTCGTCCACAAGGCCATCGCAGTTGTTGTCCATCCCATCACAGACTTCGGGATGCCCTGGATGAACGAAGGGGCGATCGTCGCGACAATCGCCCTCCTCGATGGCGTACCCATCTCGGTCTTGGTCGCGCAGGCCCTCATCGACAAGGCCATCGCAGTCGTTGTCCACGCCATCGAGCTGCTCAACGATGCCCGGATGCACAGATGGATCGGTATCGTCGCAGTCGCCGTCGAGGGTGGAAACGCCGTCCTGGTCATCATCGACCCACGGCCCGTGCTCATCGACCTGGCCATCGCAGTCATCATCGATGCCATTGGAGCGCTCGGTAGCGCCAGGATGAATGGTGGCGTCGCCATCGTGGCAATCGCCCTCGAACTCCGCATAGCCATCGGCATCGTCATCGTAGGCGTCGGTGCCCTCGTCGATGACCCCATCGCAGTCGTTGTCGCGCCCGTCAGCCACTTCGACATGCCCAGGATGCACATCCGCGTCGAGTGGGGCGCAGTCGCCCGCCGCTTCGCTCACGCCATCTCCATCCACATCGTCCAAATCACCGAGTTGGTACCCATCGCAGTTGTCGTCGATGCCGTTGGCCGGCACCTCGGGTGCCTCAGGTGAGATGGCGGGGTCACTGTCCACGCAGTCCCCCTCGACCTCGGTCCACCCATCTCCATCATCATCGGAGCACACGGTGTCTTCGTCGTACAGCCCATCACAGTCATTGTCGACACCATCACAGACCTCTACGCCCGCAGGACTGGCACTTGGGTCAGCATCATCGCAGTCTCCACCCAGCTCGGCGAAGCCATCGAGGTCGTCATCGGCAGCCGGCGTGCCCTCGTCAATACTGCCGTCACAGTCGTCATCGCGACCGTTTTGTAGCTCTGTCGCACCCGGAAAGGTCGTGATCCGCGTATCGTCGCAGTCATCCCCATTGACCGCGACGCTCTCAAACCCGTCACCGTCGACATCTCGGGTGTCCACGCCGTCGCAGTCTTCATCCACTGCGTTGTAAGGAATATCAGGAAGTCCCGGCGAGATCGTAGGATCTTGGTCATTGCAATCGTCGGGCCACGGCGAGGCGCCTGGGTAGGCCAGGCAGTTGAGATTGGGCACGCTGATGACCTCTACCGTGCCATGCTGGTCACCATCGCCGTCGAGGTAGCAGAGCTCTTCCCCATCACAATCTTGATCGACCTGGTCGGCCACCTGTTCTTCGGCCAAGGGATGAATGGCCGCGTTGGTGTCATCGCAGTCCTGCGCGAGCACAAACTCGCCGGGCCCGTTGTCGCACGCCACGTCGAGCGAGTCGATGGTGCCCGTGCCGGCAAAGCCATCGCCATCCGCGTCGGCAAAGCAGAGCTCTATGCCATCGCAGTTCTGGTCGACGCCATCTGCAGGGACTTCCGACGCACCTGGAAACACCAGCACAGCGCCCGGCCCCACATCCACGCAGTCCTCATTCGCCGATGCCGTTCCCTCATCGGCACAGTCCAAGGAGACCCCTGGCCCTTCGACGGGTCCGCCGAAGCCATCCCCGTCGAGATCGTAGTAGCACCGGTCGACGCCATCACAGTTCTGGTCGATCCCATCACCCAGTACGTCCACCGCAAACGGGCTGATGTCCACCGAGGTGTCGTCGCAGTCGCTCGCCAGCGACGACCAGCCTACGGCATCATCGCAGCTGAGCGAGACACCAGGCAGCGCCACACCAGCCCCGACCCCATCTCCGTCAAGGTCCGCAAAACAGGCATCGACGCCGTCACAGTCTTGGTCGACACCATCACCTCCAACTTCTGTGCCTCCGGGAAACGCCGTCGGCGCACCCGCACCCTCGTCGAGACAGTCGCCTCCCTGGCTCGTCAGGCTGACCTGTGCATCGCAGTCAAGCCCTGATCCCACCACAATCGTTGCTCCCCCAAACCCATCTTGATCGAGGTCGCGGAAGCAGCTGTCGTTTCCATCGCAGTCTTGGTCGACACCATCGCCCACGACTTCTACATGGCCCGGAAAGACCTCAACCGATGCATCATCACAGTCCTCGATCACCGAACCGAGGCCGGGCTGCCCGTCGCAGCTGGGAGCCGCGTTCCAGAGTACCATGGAGCCCGCGAATCCATCACCATCGAGGTCGACATAGCAGGCATCGAGCCCATCGCAGTCTTGGTCGATGCCATCACCAGGAATCTCGGGCGCACCAGGATACCGAAACGGGGCGTCCGAGCTGACATCATCGCAGTCATCCGGGGAGGGAGCCGCCGTCGGCTCCTCGTCACACACGAGCCCGGAGGCCAGCACGATCGACGAGCCTCCAAAGCCATCGCCATCGAGGTCTTCCCAACAGACGTCGACACCATCGCAGTTCTGGTCCACACCATCGCCCACAAGCTCTGGCGCAAACGGGTGAATCGTGGCCCCGAGGGGAAGCAAGTCGTTGCAGTCCCCGCCGAATCCGCACATCAGATCATCGCGTGTGAAGCCGTCACCATCGCCGTCGCAGCATGCGACGAGATGCCAACAATCCGGATCCTGACAGTCCGTCAGACCATCCTTGTCGTCGTCTAGACCATCGAAGCAATCTTCGGGACAGACCGTCTCGCCCGTATCGCCAGTCTCCCCCGACCCGAAACAAGGAAGGTAGCCCTTCACCAAGAACCGCTTGCCCGGACTTGTCGACTGCTCCCATACGCCGGACTGCATCCGAAAGTAGCTCGGACTGTCGACCGCAGGTTGGTAGGCCGCGAGCCCTCCCGTGCCGTCCGAGCCAAAGGGCCCCCCTCCTCCGATTACCAGACCCCACCAGCCTGGCGGGAGCAGGATATTTGCGGGAATCAGCACATCTTCGCTAAAGGGCGGCGCGCCGAAGGACGCGGCCCAGATCGCATCCGAGAGCGCGAGGTCCTCGGGTAGATCTTGGTCGTTGTCGAGCGGGACCAGCGCAATGAACAGGGCGTCGTCTGTTCCGCTGTTCCCGAAGGCATGCGCACCGAGTTCTTGAATGCGCCATGTGACTGGATTGTGGAACCGAACACCGAGGTACTGCTGCGCGGACACATCGTAGCCGTACGGCTGGCCTGGCTGGGTCATCAGTCCCGATTGGTACAGCACGTCCTGTGCATGTGCCGTCGCCGAGGCGAGCACACCCATCCATAGGACCATGCTCCCCATCGCGTGCACACCACCCCCAAAAACCGACGCCACCCGTGCACTATACCGCAAGAACAACCCCTGGAATGGACTAGAGGAGGTTCTGACGGAATGAGACTTCGGTACAGGCGCGAAAAGGGCGGTTAGGTCCGGTCCAAAGGAGCGGCGCATGAAGATCGATATTGTGGATGTGTTCGACTGCACCCTCGAGGCCTTCTGGCAGTGCTTTGATGACCCCGAATTTGAGGCCCGGGTCCAATCCAGCAGCAACGCCCGCAAGTCTGTTGTGTCCGATGAGACGCGCGATGGCGTACAGACCCTCGTGCAGCGCTTCGATGTTCCGATGCCGAATATGCCCTCCGCTGTACGGGCTGCGCTCGGCACCGACACGATGTCTTACGAGCAGACCACCACCATCGATCGCGCCCGAGGGCATGTGACGTGGTCGATCAAGCCCGCAGCCATGGCTGACCGCATTCGCGCACACGGCGTCTACACGGTGAAGCAAGTGCCCACTGGCGTCGAGCGCGCCTTGACCGGCGACGTGACCGTGGGCATCCCGTTCATCGGCCGCTCGGTAGAAAAGATGGTCGTTGGAGCCATCACACAAGCCTACGTCGCTGGGACCCAGGCCCGACGCGAATGGATCGCCAGCCGCGGCTAACGGTCAGTCCTCACGGCGTCGGACCATCAGGAGCCCCAGAGGAAGAGCAAAGGTCGTCATCCCGGCCGTACCCACAGCACTACAGGCCGCCGGCAGACGTTCGCCATCGAGCCCCCAGGCGCCTGTTCCGGTACCGCCCATGCCGTTGTTCGTCTCGTCGACCTCGTCGCCGCCCGTGAAGTCCAGCTGACCTTCGAGCCACTCGGCCTCGGGGTCGTCAAAGGCACATCCGCCAAACCCGTAGCTCCCTTCCTCCGGGAACCGAACGATCTCGCCGTTCGAGCGAACCCCTTGGAAGTAGTACTCGTGACAGACCGTCGGATCGTTGAGCTCGAGGCTGACGGTCCATGTGCCCATCTGCTTCGAGCCATACTCCTTGGCTAGGTCGAAATGTTCCCCCGCAAGAACCACCGTGAGCGCGTCGGGTGACTCTGGGGCTTCGCCTTCGATAAAGCCCCCCCAGCTCGCCACGAAGGTTGCGATGTTGCCGTCGAGGAAGTGAACGCCATCCGTGAGGTGGCGCCCGGGTCGAGAGGCCGTACCGAAGTTCTGCGTGTACGTGCGAGCAGAAATACCAGGTCCAAACTCTACAAAGTCTGTCATAATATTCGACCGGTGACCAGAGCTGCACATCCAGCCCTGCATCATCACGGCATAGGGCGAGCCATAGCCCTGCGCGATGTTCTCCCCGATGTACCCACCATCATAGTGCTGATTGAGGCGTTCACCGAACGACCGGCCTGCATGCTCGTCGTCAATCTCACTTGGGGTGTCGTGCGCGAAGTAGTTGAAGTCGATCATGTGCTGGGAGTGAAAGCGTGCGACCCAGTTGAGATCGTAGTTGTACGTGAACGGAAAGTGCGCCACTTTCTCGTCGTCTTGGAACGAGGAAAACTGGCAAGGATAGACTTCGGCAAAGGCCTCTGGCTCGACGCGAACCGCGTTGGTCCAGTACTGCAGCCGCCGCTCCGCTAGATTGGGATACCCATCGACGGCATCGCCATATCCTGCTGTTGCGCTGCCCATCGCGAGAAGAACCAGTGAGTGAAGGACCATCAACGCACCCCTACCTGCATTCGACAAGAGGCGTATTGTAGGGTGGTTCTTCATGGCCCGCCCGCCAGCGTTGGTCACTTTGCAGCAGGTTCACGGGCCTTCACGCGTGGGATCGGCGACCATCGAGGCCACTGCATAGGTGATGCACATGATCCTTTCCTCACTCCTGATCGCGCTGGCTGCGGCCGGACCACCGCCCACACCCGATGCGCCGTTCGACGTTCGACCCCGACGTTTCTGGGACCTGACCCACGTCAGTATCGACGTGGCGCTCGGGCTCGACGACCGCTCCGTGACGGGTCGGGTCACCCACCATGTCTCACCACTCTGGCACACCGCTGAGCCCTTGGTCCTCGATGCCGTGGGCCTCGAGATCATCGACGTCAAGGTCGACGGCGAAGCCTCAAGCGACTGGCAACGTGTAGGACGCCATCTGCACGTACCGCTCGATTCTCGGCAAGATCACGAGATCGAGATTGCGTACCGCGCCGAGCCGCAGACCGGCGCTCACTTTGTCTCGAAGGCGCAAGGGCGCTTCAAGGCGCCACAAGCGTGGACCCAAGGCCAAGGCGAGGACAACCGGCACTGGTTTCCCGGGTGGGACAGCCCCAACGAGCTGTTCACCGTGGATATCGCCCTGACCGTTCCCACCGGAATGACTGCCGTCGCGAATGGGGTGCTGCAAGAAGAAGAAGACCTCACGGGCGGTCTGACCCGCTGGTCCTACCGCCTCGAACAACCCATCGTGAATTACTTGGTCGCCTTCGTTGTCGGTGACTTCGACCGGTACGACGTCGAGGGGCCCGTGCCCCACGAGATTTATGTCCCCTCGGGCGTTGACCCATCTGTCGCCCCACTGGGCGCGAACCGCGTGCCCGAGCAGATGGCGTATATGGCAGCGCTCCTTGATGAGCCCTTCCCCTACCCCGTGTACCGGCAAGCCTACGTCATGGACTACCTCTACGGTGGGATGGAGAACGCCACGCTGACAACGCTTAATGCCGACCGGTACGTGCCGGACGCGGCGTTTGAGCATCGAACAAGTCTCGACAGCGTCGCTGCTCATGAGCTTGCGCACCAGTGGTTCGGCGACACCGTGACCTGCAAGGGCTGGCGTGAGCTTTGGTTGAACGAGGGCTTTGCAAGCTACTACCAAGGCCGATGGTTCGAGCACGACCAAGGCGAGCTCGCCTATGCCGCGCAGGTGGCGTACTGGCGTAAGTACGCCACGGGGACCACACGCCCCATGGCGGCGCGTAGTTGGGCAAAGGTCGGCGACCAACCCAACAATGCCGTGTACGTCCGCGGCGCAAGTACGCTTCACATGCTGCGAGAACTGCTGGGTACCGACACCTACGACCTCGCGATTCAGACCTACCTCGACCACCATCGCAACACCCTGGTCGAGACAGCTGACCTTCGCGAAGCGCTGGAGCAGACCAGTGGGTTGGAACTCGGTTGGTTCTTCGACACGTGGGTTCACGGATGGGGCTCCCCCACGCTCTCCAGCTCTTGGTCATCGAGAGATCGCACCACCAAGGTCAAGATCCGCCAACAAGCCAAGGAACGGGCGCCCTATCTCGGCCCCGTGGACGTAGTCTTCGGGTTCTCTGACGGTAGCCAGCGCGAGGAGCGCATCTGGCTAGAAGCCCAAGGCGCCACGCTGGCCATCGAGAGCATGAAGACCGTAGACTGGGTGGCTGTCGATGCACGAGGTGGGCTCATGGCCACATGGGACCATCAGCAATCCACGTCTGCCTGGCTTGCCCAGCTCGCCGAAGGTCCTGCGTTCTCACGTCTGGTCGCCGTAGATGCGCTGGGCGAGGGTCAGGCCACTCCGGAGGTGCTTGACGCCCTCGACAACCTGTTGACCAACCCCACCCCGCGACGCGCAGAGCCGCTCCCCACCGAGCAGCCGCTCGCCGTGGGCGCCGCAGATGCGTTGGCAAACCTTGGCACGACCGAAGCCATCGACATCCTTGTGCGCCACCTCTCCAGCGGTGCGCTGACCCCGAAGTCCCGGCAACGCCTTGCATCAGGACTGGAGGACATGGTGGGCAACACCACCGCGAAGCGTGCACTGCAGCGTGCCTTGGGTGACCGCAGCGCATCCGTGGCGAGCGCAGCCCTGCGCGCATACGCGGAGCACGACCCGGTCGATGCGGCGGCCACGAGTCGCTCATGGCTGACCCGAAGGGACAAGACTACGCGACAGACACGGTGGGAAGCTGCGCTGGACACCCTCGCAGCCACCGGGAGCGACGCAGATGTGACCCGACTCCTCGCTCTGACCAAGGACCCCCATCCCGTGGTTCAGCGCTCAGCGGGCTGGGCGCTGGTGAGCATCGCACGTCGGCTTGGCGACGACCTCGACGACCGGGCGCGGCGCCGCATCGCGCTAGGCCTTGCCCCGTGGCTCGCCGCCAACGACCAGCGCACCCGGGAGTTCGGGGTGAGTCTTCTTGGCCGCCTGGGCGCTCCCGAGGGCATTGCGCCCCTCCGCGCCCTTCGCGCCACCACCCATCTCGATGGGCTGGATGATCGCATCGACAAGGCGATTCAGAGCATCCGCAGCTACAAGCCAGAGGCCGAAGATCCTGGCGCAGCCGTACGTGCACTCGAGGAGCTCAAGACACTCCGCGAGGCCTTCGAGGCCGCAACATCGCAGCTCGAGGAGCTCTCCGAGCGACCGCCTCGCCCTGCAGATCTTTCAGACCTGATGGATCGCATCGAAGCCCTCGAAGCTGCACGTGAGGGGGAGCCCGAACCCGAAGCGCCTGCCGAGTAGCTAGACAGGCGCCATCATGTCTGGGGTGTTGCGACGCCCCACCACCAGGGCAGCAAAGAGCACACCGCTGAAGACAGCGAAGGCACCAGCCCACGGAAGCGACGCGACGCCGACCACAAGAAACGCTCCTGGCACCACGAGCACCAGGCGCAGCACCTCGGCCGCACGAGCCCACGAGCGCGCCTGGGTTAGCCCAGCCCAGACCACCGTGGTGACGACCACATAGAGCCCCAGCGCGGCGAGCAGCTGCAACTCTGCGGTCTTGTCCCAGAGCAGCAGAAGCTCAAGTGCAGCACCCACACCCACAAACTGGATGCAGATGTAGACCGCGAGCGCCGTCGAGACGGGCGGGTCGTACTTGTCCTGTTCGTCTCGGGTCAGTGGCTGAACCTTGCCGCGTTCCGGTAGCCATGGAGGCGTCCACGCCGGGCTTGCCCACAGACAAGACCATGCGTCTCGAAGCGAAGGTGCGGTCGACATGTGTCGCCAGAGCACCACAAAGCCCTGAAGGTTGGCCCACAGCGGGTCAAAGTTGCGGAGCGGATCCATGGTTCCATAGACCGCCTCCTCGTCTTCTTCGACGAAGGTACCGAACAATCGATCCCAGATAATCAATACACCCGCGTAGTTCTTGTCGACGTAGGCGGGATTGACCGCGTGATGGACACGATGGTGACTCGGGGTGTTGAACACCCACTCGATGGGACCCAGCTTTGGAATGAGCTCGGAGTGAATCCAGAACTGGTAGAGCGTGTTCAGTGCGCCGTGTAGCCCAATGACGAACGGGTCAATGCCGACGAGCGCGAGGGGTAGGATAAATGGCGCATTGGTGATGGTGCTGGTGAGTGACTGCCGCAGCGCGACGGCCAGGTTGTAGTCCTCGGACTGATGATGAACCACATGCGTCGCCCACCCCACCTGCGTCTCGTGGGTCCATCGGTGCCACCAATAGTAGGCGAAGTCCACCAGCAAAAAGGCCAACACATGGGTGGTCCAGTGCGAGGAATCAAGCTCAAAGAGCCGGCCGTTCTCGTACAACCAGACGAACGGAACCGTGATGGCGGCCACATAGAACGCCTTACCTACCTGTTGGGTCAGCCCACACGACAGATCACTGATCGCGTCGGCAAATCGATAGACCGACCGCCGTGTCCACCATGCGACCCCCAGCTCCATGAAGATCAGCACAAAGAAGAACGGAATTGCGATTGCAATGGGATTGACCATCGTACCCCTACACTTCGGGCTTTCGACACGTTGCACCGGACGCGCCTCATATCTTCTTGACAAGACGCTGGCGACCACGTGCAGCGATCAAATGCCCGTCGCCACCCACCCATCTCCGGTAGGTCCGGCGGCTGCCAAGACCGCCCCTCGACGCAGGACACCGCTTCGACCAGAGAACGCCATGTCTCCGTCGGGTCCGTAGGAGTTCGCTGCCACCAATGCCACGTCACACCCGTTCAGGCGTGCATTCCAGTAGTGGTGCACATCGAGGCCCTCCTCAACCCAGTTGGTCGGAAATGCCAACACATCGAGCCGCTGCCGCCACATCCATAGGATGAACCGAGGGTCGTTGATATCCATGCAGATGCCGAGCCCTACGCGCCCCACCGTCTCGGTCTCGAATGAAAAATAGCCAGAGTCACCCGGTTGAGCCCACACCTCATCGGCGTAGAACAGCAGCGTCTTTCGGTAGTTGAACAACAGCTCGCCAGTGGGTGCGATCACCATGGCACTGTTGAACAGCTGCTCGCCACACGCCTCGGCGTACCCCGCCACGATGTGAATCTCGTGTTGTCGTGCGGTGCGGCTCAGGGCCTGAAAGAGTGGCCCATCGAATGGCTCACACACCCGCTTCGCCTGCTCCACTGAGGTGAACCGGTAGCCGCCGTTGCTCATCTCCGGCGTCACCACCAAGTCCGATGCAGTGGCTGCTTCCGAGACGAGCGCGACCAATCGTTCGCGGTTTCGGTCGACGTCGAACTTGTGGGGTCGAAACTGTACCGCCGAGACGCGGCCGCCCGGGCTCATTCCCGGAAGCTGTCGTGATAGCCGGCGTCCTCGACCGTCAGCGCTGCCGCAGTCGGACGCATCGGCTTGAAGGTGTCGACCATGACCGCCTGCTCTGTCGTGGTCTTGTGACCGATGGAGCCCTCATAGGCGCCAGGATGAGGTCCGTGTGGGACACCCATCGGGTGATGGCTGATGCTCCCGGGACCAATGCCACGACGGCTGATGAAGTTGCCTCGGCAGTAGAAGAGAAACTCGTCACAATCCACGGAAGAATGTGGATACGGACACGGAATAGCCTCAGGATGGAAGTCGACCGTGCGCGGCACGAAGCTGCAGATCAGTCCGCCGCGCGTGCTGAATGTGCCATGCCAGTCCGGCGGGAGATGCACCAAGCCTGCGCGGGGCTGGAAGGCCAACATCGGGAAGACCCATGGGTAGACGGTGCCGTCCCACCCCACCACGTCGAGCGGCGAGGCATCATGCTCAAACCCGTGCCAGCGGCCTTCGCGCTTGGCCACCACCGTTCGGATACCTTCATCCATCGGCCCTTGAAAGGCCGTGGGCTTAAAGTCCCGATGGCAGTACGGCGCATCCATGCGGAGCTGTCCTTCGGGCGTGCGCCACTGTTTCAGCAGGCCTACCCCACCCGGACACTCCATCGACAACCATTCCTGCACCACGCCCTCATCGGGGATGATGCGGTAGATGATGCCTTTTGGGATCACCACGTAGTCGTCTTCGGTGAAGCGAAGGTCTCCGAGTACGGAGCGGAGGACGCCGCCACCCTTAAAGATGTACAGAATCTCGTCGGCATCGGAGTTTCGCACGTACACCGGATCTGGCGAATCGGGATGCACCATGCTGAGGACGATGTCCTCGTTGAAGAGCATGGGCACTCGAGCATCGACCGGTGCGCCCCCCGTCCGTGACATGGCCTGACTCTGGTAGTGCCGACGCTTCAGCGGTCGGTCGCATCCGGCTTCTTCGGGTGCAGCCCAGCCATGATTCGCCGGCACGGAACGCGCCGTGTGCGGCTTTCGCTGGTGATACATCAGCGTGTAGGGTCCATCAAAGCCCTTTCGCGTCAGACACTCCTCATAGAGGAGTTTCCCGTCATCGTCGCGAAACGCAATGTGGTGTTTGGCCGGTACACGACCGGCAACCCTACGATCGAGCATCAGATCCGTCCTTCGCTACGCTGCTGCCGCTCGATACTCTCGAACAGCGCTCGGAAGTTGCCCGCACCAAAGCCATCGTCACCCTTCCGCTGGATGATCTCGAAGAAGAATGGACCCGCTTCACGATCGTCATGCTGGGCCGCGGCCTCCTGCAAGAAGATCTGGAGGAGATACGCCCGGTCGGCCTCGCCATCGATCAGGATCTGAAGCTCACGCAACAGCTCGATGTCTTCGTCGATCGCATTGATACCGAGCTTCTGAATCCGCTCGGGAAGCATGTCGTAGTACGTGCCCGGGGTGGGCATGAACGCGACATCGCTGGTTCGCAGCCCACGCACGCACGAGATGATGTCTGGCGTCGCCAGCGCGGCATGCTGCACGCCATCTCCGCGATGGTCCTCTTTGAACACGTTGATCTGGCTGTCCTTAAAGAACGGCATCCACGGCTCGTTGTTGGCAAACTTCAGCCCACTGTGGGGGTCCCACATCACGACGGATTTCAGGCCCGAGCCGCTCTTTTGGTTGACCGAGACGTCGGTCGTGTGGAACTGCACATCCCAGTACTGCTGGAAGCCCATGACGTGCTGCATCCACAAGAGTGCGGGCTTCATGGTGGCAAAGTTTGAGGTGAGGTGGTCGATAAACCGGAAGCCCCATCGGTTCGTGCCGCCTTCTGGTGTGTCGTAGCGACGCACACCGGGGTAGAGATCGCCGTAGCCCTTTCGCTCCACAAAGCGGAAGGTCGTGTCACCAAAGGGCGTCGTGATGTTGAACATCGCGATGCTGCCCGAGGTGTCCTCCCAGCGCTGTACACCCGTGATGGGCGTTGCATCTCGCGACGTCAGAAGCTCCCAGGCTTTGTCGATGTCTTCGACGGCGAAGCAGACGGTCCCCACACCCTCTGGGTGCTTGCGAAGCCATCGGGCTGCCCGGCAATCGTCGGTGATCGGTGTCGACACCATGATGCGGATCCGACCCGCCTCGAAGACGTAGGACTTCTGACCACCCGCTTCGGTCAGTTCGTCGGTAGACTCGCCGATGAGTGCGAAGTCCAGCTTGTCGACCAGAAGCGCACGGGTGCGCGTCAGATCGTGCACATAGAAGTGCAGGCTATCGATACTGGACAAGCCGATGGGCTCGAGTGCCGTCATGGTGTACTCCAAGATTATTGAGCGTCAGGCTGCGCAGAAGGATGGGCGTGTTGAAAGGCAGGGAGCGCCTCACAGGCCGCTTCGATGCGCAAGAGGGTTGGGTAAATCGACAGGTCGAGGTCATAACGCCGCGCGCTGTACAGTTGGGGGATCAAGCAAATATCTGCAATGGTCGGACTGTCCCCCACCATAAAAGGTGTTTTTGCGTCCCGCACCAGCGTTTCAAGCGCCCCTAGCCCCTCGGAATTTGCCGTCGCCGACCATGCCTGTCGGTCGCCACCAAAGGCTTGAACACGCAGCGCTGTTGCCAGGTTCTGAAGCGGCTGAATGCCGCTATTGATGAGCTCGGCAGCCTCCCAGGCTCGGTGTGCCCGCATCGGTTCCCGTGGAATGAGCCGTGGCTCCGGAAACTCCTGTTCAAGCCAGTAGAGAATCGCGAGACTCTGGGTCAGATGATGCGTTTGTCCATCGCGCTCGACCTCAAGGACGGGCACCTGATGCATCGGATTTCGTGCGACATGCTCGGGTGCATGCTGACGGCCACCGTCTTTGACGAGATGCACCGGCACGTTCTCAAAGGTGATGCCCTTGAGGTTCAGTGCGATGCGGACACGCCAGCTGCTGCTGCTGCGCCAATAGCCGTAGAGGATCATCGTCAGCCTGCCACGACACGCTGGGAGATGGGCCCAAAGAGGCTCACGCCATCGTCGCCAACCATCTCAATGCGGATGGTGTCGCCCGCTTCGAGGAAGCGCGTGCTGGGTGCACCGTCCGCGATGATCTCACGCATCCGGATCTCCGCGATGCAGCTGTAGCCTGCAGTGGGGTCCTCATTGGAGATCGTTCCGGAGCCCAGCAGTGTGCCTGCCGTGAACGCGCGGGTCTTACAGATGTGTTGCAGGAGGTCATGGAAGCTGAAGTGCATCTCTGGCCCAGCATGTGCTTGGCCCACACGAACGCCATTGTGGTCGACCAGCATACGGCTGTGGACGCGCCCGTCGACGAGCAGGTCACCGAGCTCGTCGGGTGTCACTGCGAGCGGGCCGAAGGCACTCGCTGGCTTCGAGTTGAAGAAGCCGAAGTTCTTCTTCAGCTCTGCTGGAATCAAGCTCCGTAGGGTCAGATCGTTAACCAAGGTGTAGAGCTTGATGTGCTCTGCGGCCCCATCGCTTGTGGTGCCCAGTGGCGTATCGCCGAGGATAGCCACAATCTCGGCCTCAAAGTCGAGCCCGAACTCTGGGTTTGTCTGCACAATGTCCTGATGGGGGTTGAGGAGAATTCCAGACCCGCCCTGGTACACGAGCGGGTCGGTCTCGAGGGTGGCCGGAGGCTCCGCATTGCGCGCTTTACGGACGAGCACGACGTGGTTGATGTAGGCAGAGCCGTCGATCCACTCGTAGGCACGTGGAAGTGGGGACCGAAATGCGGACCACTCTACGGGTTCACCCTCCACCTCTCCAGCGTTGAGGGCCGCTGACCGCGCCTCGAGCAAGGGCGCCAGATCGGCCCACGCGTCAAGCGCATGCTGGAGCGTCGGCGCAATATCAGCCGCCGATACACACCGGGTCGTGTCGCGAGAGACAATGACGAGGGTGCCATCACGTGTGCCATTGTCGAGGGTGCCGAGCTTCATGTTGCCTTCCTGGCTTGGAGTGAGGCCGCACAACCTAACGCACCCCAGCAACTTGGGAAGCCGCCAAAGATCACATCGCGCTATAGTCTCACACCACATGAGGTCAGTCCATGCTCACTCGCAGCCCAGCAGTCTATATTGCAATTACACTTGGCGTTATCGGTTGTGGAACCACAGTTACATTGACCAGTCCACTCCCTGCGGATTGTGAGGAAGGCACCGTCCGCACCGCGCTTGGCGAGTGCGAAGCGCCTTCAAGTGACGACAACGGTGTGTCCGACCCTGTCGACACGGAAGATACCGACGACGACTTCGACACCGGATTCCCGACCGACTCCGACGGCGACTGGGACACGGGAGATACGGGCTTCAGCGACCTCTACCCCACGGCGGGCAGCTGGTGGGCAGAGTATGGACCCGACTTCTGCGCCGCGATCAACACCTGCGCGTCGAACGCTGCCAACCAACCACCTTGGTACCCAGTAGATTGCTCGGACTATGTGGTCGACAATGTACCACCCCTCCTGTCTTGCGATTATGACCCCGACGACGCCCTGAACTGTATGCTCGATGTCGCCGTCAACGGGTTTGGCTGTCAGGGTCCTTTCGCACAGGAGCCGGCGTCGTGTGAAGACGTATGCACCGAGGCCGTCCTGGTCATCCCATGACGCGACTCGCCCCGCATCTCACGCTGACGTTTGTCATGATGGCCTGCAGCGCTGCGGTTGACCTCCAACCTACCCTCCCCGCCGACTGTCCGGAGGGTACGGTTCGCACCGCACTCGGTGACTGCGAGGCCCCCGTTCGTGAGGACAATGGTACCACGTCAACGACGCCATCAGACACGGACGACACCGACGCCAAGGGGCCGACGCTACCCACGGTCGAAGAGTGGTGGGCAGACATGGCGTACTTGGTTTGCGACTTGGTGAACACATGCGCCAAGAATGACACGTCCGGCGAGCTCGACTGCGACGCCTATTACGCCCTCGGAAAGCAAAAGCTGGACTGCGACTACAACGCAAAGGCCGCCGTCGCCTGCCTAGA
>JBMHDG010000027.1:0-18249 GCA_049889515.1 Myxococcota bacterium | reverse complement strand
GGTGGAGGCGGTTGGCGAAGGGGTCACGACGGTTCAGGTGGGCGAGCGTGTGTGTCCCATCTTCGCGGAGGCGTGGCTCGAGGGCCAACCGACCCGCGCGATGCTGCGCAGCACACGTGGTGGACCGCTCCCCGGAACGCTGCAGACCCATCTCGTGCTGCCCGCGGCCGCATGCGTACGGCCACCCGTGCATCTCTCTGATGAGGAGGCGGCGACCTTGCCTTGTGCTGCGGTTACGGCGTGGCGTGCCCTCGATGCAGGTGCGGTGGGGCCGGGAAGTACGGTGCTCACGCTTGGTACAGGCGGCGTATCGCTCTTTGCCCTTCAGCTGGCGCGTCTGCGCGGCGCGCGGGTGGCGATCACCTCCAGCTCGGATCAGAAGCTGGAGACGGCGGCCGCACTGGGGGCGGACCTCTGTGTGAACTACAGCGGCGATCCTGCATGGGGCAAGACGGTGGGACGCTGGGCGGGCGAGGGCGTAGACTGTGTCGTGGAGCTCGGGGGTGCTGGCACGCTTCAGCAGTCGCTGGCAGCCGTACGTCCCGGCGGAACCCTCGCGTTGATCGGGGTGCTGGCAGGTGCAGTGGCCAAGGTACCGCTGACCCGCATTCTCATGAGGGGGATCCGCATTCAGGGCATCATGGTCGGGCACCGTGCCGACTTTCTGGCCCTCAACGAGGCGCTGACCGCACATCCCGAGGTTCGTCCGGTGGTGCAGCAGGTGTTTTCTATGGACGAAGCTCCTGATGCACTCCGCTACCTGAAGAGCCAGCGCCACCTCGGCAAGGTGGTTGTGCGGGTCGCGTAGGCGGCGACATCTCCGTCGCTCGGGTGGGGCCTAGCGTGCTGGGAGCAGGCCAAGACGGTGGAAGCGGGGACGAATGTCTTGGGTCAGGGTCGCCCCAAAGATGTCGCGGTAGCGTTGTGGTGAGAGCAGTCCCACGGCTTCTTCGGCCGGTGTGAGCGGAGAGGCGGCCTCGACATGTCCATAGGCCTTTTCGTAGCCCTTCTCGATGCGACCAAGATTGTGGGCCACCCACGTGTAGACTCCGTCGTGGTCGAGGCTAGTGAGCCACGTGAGGGTCTGCCATCCAAAGGCGCGATGGACAGCCTCGTCACGGAGAATTCTGTCGAGTGCCTCCCGAGCGACGGGGAGCCGTGTCTGGGCACGCATCGCCGAGAACAACGGCACGGCGAGGGTCTCGCCAAAACAGTAATTCTCTACCGTGACCTTGAGCAGCGACACCAGAGGCCCCGCCGGGTCAAGAGGAGGGGCGAGGTCTGACTCGTCGAGTGTCAGGGCCTCGGGGCTGCCGCCGAGTGCGACCATGCACCGGTGGCTGAGCTCTGCATGGTCCAGCTCATCGCGTACGATACGGTGTGCGGTATCGAGCAGGTCGCGTGGCAGTCCAAAGCGGATGCCCCACTGCAGGACCTGGGCGGTGATGGCTGCGGAGCCGTACTCCGCCCGTACACGGTTGGACCACTCTTGCCGTGCACGTGGGGTCGATGCGGCTTCGCGGAGGCTCCTGTCGGCGTCAGTCTCCCGCATCAGCCTTTCGCTTGGCCTCCAACACCTTGCGCGCGCGGTCGGCATCGCACTGGACTTCGACACCCTTCGCCTCACTTGCGTCCTTCAAGACCCTGCCTCCGTAGGCCCGTTCCTGTCGATCGGGTGCTCGCATCCCTGGGGCCCAGTGCTTGAAGCAACGCGCACCATCTGCCGTCACTTCAAAGACCGGACGAGGTGGGTTGGTGGCGCCCTTCGGGTGGGACGACGTCACCTCATCCCAGGTGGGGAGCGTGGTGTCAGCGGTGGGGGGTGGCGCGGGTGGGTTGTGGTGAACCGGGCTTGGTGGACCGTCATCATCATCCGGTGGTCCGCTGGCGCTCGCCATGGGTGCCGCAGCCGTGGTGAGGCCGAGCGTCAGTGCAGCTCCGGCGCCGAGTACCCGGATGATGGGTGTGCGTCGGGACGTCATGGGGTCTCCTTGGGCGTGTTCGCGCGGTCATTGTCCCATGCGGCGGGAACGCTGTGGGGTCTACACGTCCGACACCCCTTCAAGATGATCTCTTCGAGGTCGTCTCGGAGCGGGACCGGTGTAGAGGGTGTGTTGGCGAAGCTCTGCCAAGCGTACTCACACCACGGAGTCTGCGTCTCTGCATCGTTTTTCTCACCCCCACCGCCGTGGTCGGAGACCAGCTGTGTGACCGTGTTGTCGGCCTGGCGCTTTCGCACCTTGACGAAGTTGCGTGGGAAGGGTGGTCCAGAATGGAAGTACATTCCTTCGTTGGGATAGGTCACGACGTGGTCATTCGCATCCCCACCCTTGGCGTAGGCTTGGCCATTGTCGCAGTTGTGGTACAGCACGACCCAGTTCTGGTCGTAGTCTGCGGGGACCTCATGGATGACGGTCGGCCGTGAGGCTTCGATCAGCTCAATGCATCCGCCACATACGGATGATGCGATGATGAGCGCGGCGAGGTGGAATGCACGCATGGTATGGCCTTGTGAGGTGGGCATGAAGGATGAACCCGAGAACCCTACCATGACAATGAGAGGCGCGGCTCGGGACGCCCTAAAGGTTAGGTACGGGCGCGTGTCGTCTGACACGTGCAGGGTCGGGCCATGGCTCCGCGACGAACCGCCCCTCTACGCCGTAGAGCCCAAGAGGTCTGCATGTTGATCAATGGAGACGATGTTCCGTTCGCCGTGTATCCATCGGCGGTGCCCGACGAGGTTTGCGACGCCATCTTGAACGAGGTTGTAGGGCTTACCGGGTCGGCAGGCGAGGTCGGTGGAGGGGACCCTACGCTACGGCGGAGCACGGTGGCCTTTCTTGGGACCACGCACTGGGTGGCCGAGCTGCTCCATGGCGCCGCGGTCCGGGCGAATGCCGAGGCGGGATGGCATCTCGATCTGCTTGGACCCGAGGCCGTGCAGGTGGCACGCTACGCGACGGGAGACTTCTATGGATGGCACATCGACAGCTACACCGATGGGGAGCAGAGTCGAAAGCTCTCCATGAGTCTTCAGCTGACCGATGGCGCCATGTATGAGGGGGGCGACCTCCAGTTTGCCCGGTTTGGGGTTCCAAAACTGGAGACCCTCGATGTGCCTGCAGCTGGGCGCAAGCGGGGTTCGATCATCGTCTTTCCCAGCTACCTCATGCACCGGGTCCAGCCGGTACGCGACGGGGTTCGCTGCAGCGTGGTCGCGTGGATTCGCGGTCCGCGGTTTCGCTGATCAGCCGTGGTGAACTCTTACCGTGGTGATGAGGTCCAAGAGTGCCCGGCGAACGACCTCGGTGTCTTGGTGTTTCAGCATCACCCAGCCATCGCCCTCGTAGGTGTCATTGGGGTGGGCACCGACCGTGGGCAGCCGATGCGCCACGACGAGCGAGCCGACCTTGTCTTGTGCGGCTCCGATTCCGGTAATGGCCCGGATGCGCCCGAGGCCTTGGCCACGGAGAAAGGCCGTGCCCACAGCCCAGTTTCGTTCCCATGTTCCTTCGAAGCTCTCGTAGATGTTGGCGCGCGCCCAGTCGATGAAGAAGTCCCGGTCATGGGCGACGCTCGTCATGTCGGCGAGCTGAGCGCCCGGGGGTCGCATGGCGATCTCACCCACCGCAAGCGAGCCATCTTCACGCTCAAACCACTCCATGTGGGTGGTGGCGGCACGGAGGCCAAGCGCTTCGATCGTGGCCTGTCCCAGCGATTTGGCCCGTTGGTGAAGCGGTGTGTCGACGTTGCGCGGTAACAAGACGCACCACTGCATCCAAGGGTTCTCCTTCACCTCGAGCGGCGTGGGGTAGTAGTGAGAAAAGGACCAGAAGACCGGTTTCCCACCAATGACCACGGACTCCATGGTCGCCTCACGACCGGTGAGAAACTCCTCGACGATAGCGGGCTCATGCGGGGAGGGGTGGAGTAAGGCAAGCGCGCGCTCCAGCTCCGCATCGTTGTGGATGCGCCAGGTGCGCTTGCAGCCCGCACCGTCGAGCGGCTTGATGATAAGGGGGAATCCCGTGTCTCGGGCGAAGGCATGGGCATGTGCGGGGTGCGTCACGCGCGCATGACGTGCGGTGGGCACGCCGGCCGCGAGAAGCGCCTCCTTCATGGTCGCCTTGTCGCGAAACCGAAGGGCGGTGCCCACGTCTGGTCCTCGAAGACCGAGGGTCTGCCGAGCGTGTGCGAGAGGGACCTGAAGAGGCTCGAGGATTCCGACCATGCGATGCGCCACACCCCATCGGGGGGTCATCGCACGGGCGGCCGCCACCAGTCTGTCGGCGCGAAAGACATCATCGACGACCACATGGTCCGAAAACCCCAGCGCCTCGACATTGGCAGGCGCCTTCATGAAGATGCCGAGCAAGCGCACGCCGCCAAGCGATGCCGCAGCACGGGCGAAGCGCATGGTCTGGGGCGCAGGGTAAGGAGCGACAAAGATCACGTTGAGCATGTCTGACCTCGCGGCGGCCGCAGCTAATGATCTTCACGCCACGCGTCCAATCCGAATTGCGGAGTGGGCCTTCTGGTGGTTCCACGCTTGCGTCGGGCGACAAAACGGGTAGTCGGCGCCGCGTTGGGGTGTGCCATGGATGTGCTCTTTCTGTCGCCAGCCTACCCGCCTGAGATGCAGGGCTATGTACGCGGTCTCTCCGAGGTTGGGGCACGGGTCTGGGGTGTTGGCGACACCCCACTACAGGCGATGTCGCCGGAGCTCCGCGGCCGTCTTGCAGGCTACGTGCAGGTGCCCCGCATTCTCGACGCCGAGGATGTTCGACGTCGGGTGTCCGAGTGGCTCGGAGACCGTCGCCCCGACCGTGTCGAGGCACTCTGGGAGGTCCTCGTGGAGACCGCGGCATTGCTGCGCGCCTCGCTTGAAGTACCCGGCATGTCTGTGGACACGGTCCTTGGGTTTCGAGACAAGCAGGTGATGAAGCAGCGCATCGCAGCGGCTGGGCTTCGCGTCCCGAAGGCTCACCGGGTGCGCAGCGTCCAAGAGGTTCGCGCAGCAGCTGCGGATGTCGGCTTTCCACTCATTTTCAAGCCCATCAGTGGCGCGGGATCTGCCGATACCTACCGGGTTGATAGCGTCGAGCGATTGGACGCGGTCATTCAGAACACGCGGCATGTGCGTGAGGCGAGTGTCGAGGAGTTTGTGGAGGGGCGAGAGTTTACCTACGACACCCTCTGCATCGACGGACAGCCCGTGTTCGAAAACGTGGCGTGGTATCGGCCCCGACCGCTCATTGCGCGACAACATGAGTGGATCTCACCCGTGATTGTCACGGTCCGTCATCTCGATCAGCCAGAGATCGCGCCGGGTATCGCGCTGGGCCGTGGTGTCCTGAAGGCGTTGAACATGGGCACCGGGTTTACGCACATGGAATGGTACCTGACCGACCAAGGTGAAGTCGTCTTCGGCGAGATCGGCTGTCGTCCCGGGGGGGCACATCTCATCGACCAGATGAACCTGACCTGTGATGTCGACCTGTTTCGCGAATGGGCCCGTGCGGTCTGTTGGAAGGACTTCCGAGGGTCGACCACGCGAACCTACAACGTGGCGATCATCTTCAAGCGGGCCAAAGGCGAGGGTCGGATTCGGGCGGTTCATGGCGTCGATGCGTTTTGTGAAAAATACCGGCAGTGGGTGGTTGCGGACCGGTTGCTGCCCGTGGGGGCCCACCGTCGCGACTGGACGAAGACGCTCGTGAGTGATGGGTTTCTGCTGCTCCGGCACCCTGACCTCGCCACGGCCAATGCCATGGCGGATGAGGCCGCGTCCACGATTACGATGTTCGCCGGCGGCTGAACGCCAGGGCGCGATTACGTCACGTCCTGTCCTGACGTGATGGGGGTGCCTCCGAAGCGTGTAGATCGGCACACTGTTTGGGGTCGTCATGCGTCTTCAGTCTGGCGAATGGAACACCCTGATTCCGTATCTGACACGGGGGTTGAGATGCCCCGCGTGTTGTGCCGCGCGACTGATCCCGCGAGGCGGAGATGTGACCTGCGACGGCTGCGGACAGTCGTACACCGACACGCGGATGGTGCTGGACCTTCGCGCAGGCCGTACCGAGGCGCCGCCTCGACTCTACCCACTCGGCCTGGTCCGGTTTTGGGAGCAGACGGTTTGGCCGTGGGCCCTTCGACAGTTGATGGGCGGAGAACCCGACCTCCTTGAGGCCTTTGTGGATCGGACACTCCAGGTGGCCTCTGGTCCGGTCGTGTGTGTCGACCCTCCGACCGTCGGCATCCTCAATCACCTGGCACGGCGCGTGGGCGTGGCGCGGGTGTTGGCGGTCGGTAGTGGGGGGGTGTCCCTCGAGTCCGTACTGCGCGATCCGAGGGACGCCGGGTGTGGCCTCTTGCGGGTCGCACATGAGCACCTGCCCTTTGAGACCGGCAGTATCGGAGGGTGTGTCGCGGTTCGTGGGGTGGGACGGTTCGAGGATCCAGTGGAGAGCCTCGCAGAGGCAGGACGGGCCATGGCGTCGGGATCTACCCTTGTCTCATGGGGACTCTCGCCCCAAGGCTCATCGCTTCAACAGTGGTGGGCACGCGTGGTGGGCAGATGGCTTGGGGTGACGGTCACACCCACAGAGGAGATGTTGGCATGGGTCCGGGGAGCGGGGCTTGAGCCCCAGATGGTCATGCGAACGCGTCATGTGGTCATCTTCGCCGCGCGTCGTCGCTGAGATCGGGCCAGCATGTGATGGGGGTGTGCGCTAGGTGAATAGGGAGCGTACCCCGGAGTTGTCCATGGCGAATGCCTCACAAGCACGAGTTCAGGCGCCTTGGGTATGGCTGGGTTGTGGGGCGGTCTTGTTCGGGGTGATGGCCTCGGGGGCCGTTGACCCCGTGAGTGGCGCTGCGATGTGTACGGGGCTTGGGGCGGCCTGTGTCTGGGGAGCTCTGACGCTCACTGCACCAGAGCGCATGGGAACAACCCTGCAGGCGCTTCGGCCACTTTGGGTGGTGCTGGGTGCACTCGTGGGTTCGGGCCTGATGGCACCACGTCCTGATCTGCTCCTCGATGCGATCGGACAGTGGAGTGCGGTAGCAGCGGTGGTGTGGTTGACCGCTGCATGGTCCGTTCAGGGCGTCAGTCGTCGACCGATCGAGGGACGTATGGCGTGGGCCGTGGCGGCGCTTGGCATACTGGGTGCGGCGCACGCATGGATGGGTTGGACGGCATGGTTTGGCGTGCTGGAGGTCCGTACACCGTTTGATGTCTTCTGGGCGCCCATGGTTAATCCCAATCACTACGGCACGCTCATGTTGATGGGCCTGCCGTTGGTGCTTCGGCATCTCCGTCGCTCCTGGCGCTCCAAGGACCTTGTGGCCCTCGTGGTCATGGGCGTGGTCGTCGTGTGGACGCTCGTGTTGCCGGTGGTGATCCGGTCGGCGGGTCTCGCGCTGGCCACGGCTGGGGTGGGGGTGGTCGCCGTGTGGACCTCGCGGTCGAGCCGGTCCTTGGCGTGGGGCATGACCCTCGCTGCGGTCGGGGCTGCAGGTCTTGGTCTGTGGCTGGTGATTCAACAGCAACCCGAGTGGTGGCGCCTGAGTGGCGGTCAGCGTGTCCTGCAGTGGTCAGACACGCTTCGCATGATCGCAGCACATCCATGGGGTGGTGTGGGGCCCGGCGCATACGGAGAGGCCTACCCCGCCTGGCAGACCGTGCCGGAGTTTGCCGTGTTTGCGCATGCCCATAGCGATCTCTTGGAGTGGCTGGCAGAGACTGGTCTCGTGGGCGGTGTGGGGCTCGTAGCTGCCGTGTGGATGTGGCCGCGACCCAAGCACCAATCGCGCGCATGGGCGTGGCAACTGGCCGCTGTAGGGGGATTGCTCCATGGCGCGGTGGACTTTCCATTGGCCTTACCGGCACTGGCGTGTGTGGTCGCTGGCCTTGCCACCATGGGAACGGTCGGGTTCGAGCGTCCGCAGCGAAGCGCTGCCCGTGGGGTGCGGGCGACCGGTGTTGGCCTCGGCGTCGTGTTGATGATGAGTGCCGTGTGGTCGGGGTTTCGAGCGGCGGAGCACGCCACCGCAGAACGGGTGCTCACGACGGCGTCCGCAGAAGATGTGAGGTGGCTGCAGACCTACGCGCCTTGGCGCGCGGAGGGGGTGGTCGCAGCGGTCAAGCAGGGGGAGTCTGTGGCGACATTGCTGCCGCAGGTTGAGACGCGACACGGGCGTAATGCCGAGCTTCATCGTGTCCTTGCACTCGCCGCGCGCGCGGAAGGCGAAGACACATTGGGCTGGCAGCTCCTCGAGGAGAGCCGACGCCTCGCGCCGATGGACTTTCGTACGCCGTGGGTGATGTCTTCGTGGCACCAGGAGGACGGGGAGATCTTGCAGGCGTGTGAGCGGCGTGCAGAGGCCCTTCAGGTCTGGCCTCGACAGTACATTCAAGATGGAGAGCCCCTTCGCGAGGCGTTTTCGTGGCTTCCGATCGGCGGCTGGTGGGTTGAGGCGCTTCATGACGCGCCGGCACACTGGAACTTGCGTCTCGCCTGGTTGCTGATGGAGGAGGACGAACCGTTCGAGGCCTTGGCCGCCGCCCGACGGGCGAGTGTGCTTCGTCCTGCAGCCTTCGCATATACGCCCGTCGCAGCTCGGGCGATGGTTGCTCTGGGGCAGGAGATGGAGTCACGGGCCTATGTGGCGCGGTGGCTCGCCGAACATCCCGAAGCACCATGGGCGTGGTCCACACGTGCCGAGGAGCATCGTCGAGATGGAAAGCACCTCGACGCGATGGCCGCGTACTACGAGGCATGGGTGCGTCTCCCTCACGAACGACGCTTCGCAGAAGCCCTGGGGGAGGTGGCCCAGGCGCTGGTGGGCTCCGATGACGTGAAGGTCGAGGACGGTGCGGAACGTCCAGCGCGCTCTTTGGCTCGTGCCCACGCGCTAGGCCTCGCAGATCAGGGCGGGGACTGTCTGATGGTGCTGGGCTCGCACCAGCTGTTGGAGCATCCCCGATTTGGAGAGGTTGCGGCCTCACTCGCAAAGGCCTGCCGAAGTGCCGAACCGTCGGTTACAGTGCGGCGCCTGGGCAGGTAGCGGAAAGATCGAGGCAGCGATGTCAAAACGATTGCGACGTTCTATTGAAAACGGTTATCATGTGCATCGACGCGGAACCGGGAGTTCGGCCATGATCGTGTGCATCTGCGAGGCTGTGAGCGAGAATGAGGTTCGCTCCGTGATCGCGTCGGGTGCACGCGATGTTCAGTCCGTGGGTGACCGCTGCCGCGCGGGCACCTGCTGCAAGATGTGTCGTCCCGATATTCGCGAGATGATTGCAGAAGTCGCGCCGAGTAATGCTCGTGAGGCGATGCTGGCCAAGCCGGTGATCTCGAAGTAGGGTGCCTCCTTGAACAGGGGGGTGTGGCATGGCCGAGATCTACAACCGGAAAGACGAAGTGATCGCGGTGCTCAACGAGGTGTTGACCGCAGAACTCACGGCGATCAATCAGTACTTCTTGCATGGTCGTATGCTGAAAAACTGGGGTCTTCTCGCGCTCGGAGAGAAGGTCTACCGAGAGTCAATCGATGAGATGCGGCATGCCGACCAGCTGATTGAGCGGGTGCTCTACCTCGACGGACTGCCCAATCTGCAGCGACTCTGGAAGCTTCGCATTGGCGAGACCCCGAAAGAGACGCTGGAGTGCGACCTCATGCTCGAAGACGAGGCGATTCCTCGGCTCAACAAGGGCATCGAACTGATGCGCGAGATTGGTGACAACGGCACGCGAGCGCTGCTCGAGCAGATCCTCGTCTCCGAGGAGGAGCACCGAGACTGGATTGAGACCCAGCTCGACCTCATCGGCCGAATCGGCGAAGAAAACTACATGGCCCAACACATGAAGGGCTGATGTGGGCAAAACGTGATGCCCGACATCAATCATGATCGGGTAAAGCACATCAATGGCTGGTCGGTCTTCATCGTTTCGTGAGCATCCCGCAGACGTGCTGGGCAACCTCGTGGTGCCCGCGCCCCTACCTGGAGCTGTCGCCATCTCGTTGATGGTGGCCTGTCAGTGGGCGACCTGTCTCGCGATCTACTTGGCCATGCAGTGGTTCTTTTCCGGTGCGTGGGGTGCATGGCTGCCCATGATTGGGATCTTTCTCGGGACCGCCATCTACGGCTGGACCTTCGCCCCGGTCGACATGCTTCGTGCACGCCGATCGATCCGCCTGCTGTCGGTGCGTGCGGGGTGTGTCAACGGCGTAACCCTTGGCCTGTTGCTGCAAATGGCCTACCAAGTCGGCAGCATTCAGCCTACCGACGGCGCGATGCCATGGGTGCTGGTACCCGTGATTGGTGGCGTGGGCGTCGGGGTGGTGGCCATGATGCTGACGCTGACAGGCCTCGACCTCAGTCGGACCGGGCACCTGACCCGGCCCGAGCGAGCCTCACGACCGAGCGAGGTTTCGAACCACGGTCTGTAGGATTCCGCCGTTCTTGTAGTAGTCGACCTCGACGGGCGTATCGAGCCGGACCGTGGTCTGGAACTCCACCTTGGACCCATCGGTACGTGTGGCCCGGACAGTGAGGTCTTGCAGAGGCTGAACACTGTCATCGAGACCGATGATATCGAATGTCTCGGTACCGTCGAGTCCGAGCTCACCGTGCCCTTCACCGGCCTTGAAGCAGAGCGGGAGCACACCCATGCCTACGAGGTTGGAGCGGTGGATACGCTCGAACGACTTGGAAATGACGGCTTTGACGCCCAGCAAGAGCGTACCCTTGGCTGCCCAGTCTCGGCTGGAGCCCGTGCCGTACTGCTCACCTGCAAGCACCACAAGTGGGGTTCCAGCCTCTTGGTACGCCATGCTGGCGTCGAAGACGCTGGTCACATCACCCGTCGGGAAGTGCGTGGTGTAGCCACCCTCGGTGCCAGCTGCGACCTGGTTTCGGATGCGGACGTTGGCGAAGGTGCCGCGCATCATGACGTTGTGGTTGCCGCGGCGGGAGCCGAAGCTGTTGAAATCGGTGGGCGCGACGCCGCGGCTCTGCAGGTAGCGTCCCGCAGGGCCATCCGCGGGGATCTTGCCTGCAGGGGAGATGTGGTCTGTCGTGACCGAGTCGCCGAGCTTGAGCAGCACGCGGGCGCCAGAGATGGGCTGAATCGCGCCAGGCTCGGGTGTGATGCCCTCGAAGAAGCTCGGCAGCGCGATGTAGGTGCTGCTGTCCTTCCAACCGTAGAGGTCAGACTCGTCGACATCGATCGCATCCCAGCGTGGCTCTGCCGTGGCATCACTGTACTTGGCGCGGAACATCTCCGGGGTAATGCAGCTTGCCACCACTTCGGCAATCTCTTGGTTGGTCGGCCAGATATCTCGTAGGAAGACATCGTTACCATCACGGTCTTTGGCGATGGGGTCGTTCTGCAGGTCGATGTCGAGCGTACCGGCGATCGCATAGGCCACCACGAGTGGGGGACTTGCGAGGTAGCTGGCCTTGACGTTGTTGTGAACGCGGCCCTCAAAGTTGCGGTTGCCCGAGATGACGCTGCCTGCGACCAGCTTTTGGTCCACAATCGCGCCCTCGATGTTGGCGGGTAGCGGTCCGGAGTTCCCGATGCAGGTGGTACAGCCGTAGCCAACCACGTTGAAGCCGAGGCTGGCGAGGTCATCGAGCAGACCCGCACGCTTGTAGTACTCGGTGACGACCCGGCTTCCGGGTGCGAGGCTGGTCTTGACCCATGGCCGTGTGGTCACGCCACGCTTGACGGCGTTGCGCGCGAGCAGGCCGGCGCCGAGCATGACACTGGGGTTGGAGGTGTTGGTACAGCTGGTGATGGCTGCGATGACCACATCGCCGTGGGACAGTGTGTAGTCTTCGCCATCGACAGCGGCCTCGGTGCCGAGGCTTGAGGGGTCGACCCCATGACCGTGGAGACCCAGGGGTGCGGTGAGGGACTCTCGGAAATGACCCTGCATGTCGGAGAGGTTGACGCGGTCTTGTGGGCGCTTGGGACCCGCAAGGGCAGGGTTGACCGTCGAGAGGTCGAGGTGCAGCGTGTCGGTGAACTCGGGTGCGGGAGTGCTTGCGTCGACAAACATGCCTTGTGCCTTGAAGTAGCGGCGCACGTTGTCGATGTGCGCGTCGTCGCGACCCGTGAGGCGCATGTAGTCGAGTGTGACTTCATCGACGGGGAAGAAGCCGCAGGTGGCACCGTACTCTGGTGCCATGTTGGCGATGGTGGCACGGTCAGCCAAGGAGAGCTGGCGCACACCCTCACCGTAGAACTCGACGAACTTGCCGACGACACCCTTTTGTCGCAGCATATCGACGATAAGCAGGGTCATGTCCGTG
The DNA here is from genome assembly GCA_049889515.1 of Myxococcota bacterium. Lineage (GTDB taxonomy): Bacteria > Myxococcota_A > UBA796 > UBA796 > JBMHDG01. Next base: position 5,918 of record JBMHDG010000027.1, on the reverse strand, counting down.
GCAGTGACGCCGGCGGGCAGGCGCCCCGTGAGCTCGAACCCGATCACGTCGGGGGTCAACATGTAGACGGGCTGTCCGAGCATGACCGCTTCGGCCTCGATGCCGCCGACGCCCCAGCCGAGCACGCCGAGGCCGTTGATCATGGTGGTGTGGGAGTCGGTACCGACCAGGCTGTCGCAGTAGTAGACGGGAAGGCCGTCATCGTCGCGGCTGTGGGCGACGCTGGCGATCCACTCGAGGTTGACTTGGTGAACGATGCCGCGACCCGGAGGGACAGCGCGGAAGTTGGCAAGGTTGGTCTGGCCCCACTTCAGGAACTCGTAGCGCTCCATGTTGCGTTGGTACTCGATCTCCATGTTGCGTGTGGTCGCATCGGCGTGACGACCGGACACATCGACCTGGACGGAGTGGTCGATGACGAGGTCGACCTGAACGAGGGGGTTGACTTTTGTGGGGTCGCCGCCCAAGTCTTCCATGGCATTTCGCAGTGCGGCGAGGTCGACAACGGCGGGCACGCCCGTGAAGTCTTGGAGGATGACGCGGGCGGGCATGAAGGGGATCTCGACAGGCGCACTGGTGGGTGACCATGCGGCGAGATTCAGCACATCTTCATCACGGACGAGAAACCCATCGTGGTTGCGAAGGGCGGCCTCGAGGAGGACGCGAATCGAGAACGGGAGCTTGGAGAGCTCGGTGTGACCGTTCTCTTCGAGGGCAGAGAGGCGGTAGATACGTGCTTCCGAGCCATCAGCAAGCTCGAAGGTGCTGCGTGCTCCAAATCCTTTGGTGGGTTCCGTCACGGGATACTCCAGGGCAGAGGTGAGCCCGGAGTTCAGAAACCGTGTGCCTCCGGAAGAGGCCGTTATGCGGTTCTGGGGTTGTCTTCAACCGTCAGAACGTCCAGGAATTGCGCTGATGTCCGGTTTCGAGGTCGCGGCTGGTGAGGGGTTTTAGACCGTCGACAATAGTGCTGGCCCAACGCCGGACATCAACAGAGGCTTTGGCGGCAACAGCGCCGCGATGCAGGCGGTGGAGGAGTGCTTCATCGGCGTCGAGACGTGAGATTGCGTCAGCGAGTGCGTCGGCGTCGCCTGCCGGAACGAGCAAGCTGTCGATCCCATGTCGAAGGTGGTCGAGCGTGCCGGGGATGCACGTGGCTACGACGGGCCTGCCAGCTGCCAGCGCCATCGATGCGACGGTGAGCCCTGCAGCGCGGTCGGCATCGTGATGGAGCGGAAGGACCACGAAGCGTGCGGTCTGGATGGCCCGCCAGAACGGCTCGAGTCCGACCCGACCCAAGGGTCGCAACCCCACGGCCGCCTGCAAGACGGGAGATGGATCGGCATGCACATCGATCGGATGGGTGAGATCCGCACAGGACGCCACTGCCCGTGCCAGCGTGTCCCAGTCGCGGAGGTGCGCGCCACCCGCCCAGATGTGACCACACGCATGAGGTGGTGGACCGGGCTCACAGTGGCGCGACCAGAGGGGGTATGGGCGCCACACGATGCGTCGGAGGTCGATGCCGATCGATCGGTAGAGCTTCGCATACCGAGGGAAACAGCTGACGATCTCGAGGTCGATGTCGTTCCATGCACCGCCGGTCATGACAGCTTGCCCGGGCGGGAGGCGATCCCGCGCCCATTCGTGGGCACCATCGAGCAAATGGAAGTCGGCCACCTGCACGCGGGCGCTGTGAGGCCGGGTCGGGTGCTCCCACACTCGCCGGGCCGCATGAAAGCCGGGAACGACGATCAGGTCGGCGGATGACAGGTCTAGGGTGGCCCACCACCGCTCCACAACGGCAGCACGGTGCGATGCGGTGTCCTGGCGACGGAGCGGGTGGGAGATGCGACCCACCGGCGGCCGATAGTCGGTGATGGGATCGGGCTGCCTCGTGATCGAACGGTGCAGGTTCCAATAGATGTGCTCCCAGACCGTAAACGTGCGCTCGGGACAGAAGGACGCGGGGGAGTCTTCGACATCAAACGGGGTGTGGAAGGTGACCTGTGCGCCGCGCGCACGCAGCTCGGTGACCAAGCCGGGGAGTGTCGAGAGCGTGAGAAGGTTGTCGGGTTGATCGGGTGCGAGGACGACAATGTGTGCGCCCTCCTGAAGCGACGACCAGGCGCGAAGCGGATGGACCTGGTCCGTGAGTTCGGCGGATGGCCCTGGACACTTCGTACGCGCAGGACATGGGGTGCAGGCGTCGGTGTGTGTCCCTTCGCCTCGGCCATCTCCACCCATGCAGAGGGGGAGGTTGCGCACGGGGTGACCATGGGCCTTCAGGAGTGGACCGAGCTGGGCGATCCCACCTGCATCTGCTGCTGCTGTTTCCGTTGTCTCACGCACGCTGCCGAGGCCATGAAGGATGTGTCCCCTCGCCAGGGCCATGAGGGCGTTGGCATCACACCGACCGGGCGCGGTGTGATCGGGGAGTGGCGTGTGCTGTAGGCCGTCAATGACCCATGGGATGTCGAGCTCTTGGCACCTCTTCCAGAGGTCGTGAAGCCCTGCGGCGAGCGTAGTGGCCAGGGCAGGGGACCCGGGTGTTTCGACCTTGGTGGCTGCACCGGTGAGCCACAGGGTTGCACCCGCCGCATGGGCGAGGGCTGCACATGTCGTGGCCACCTCAAGGTCTTCACCCGTCTCGACCGTGCAGCGAATGCGGGTGGGGATGCCTCGATACTGGGCGAGTGTCCGCTCGAGTCTTCCCAGCCTCAGACCATCAGGGTGGGCACGCGATCGTGCGGAGAACACGACCTCGAGGGGCTGATCCTCCACGCCAGCTGGCGGAGATTTCTGGCGGGTGAGGACCCGCCAGGTCTTTCCGGACATCCACCCAAGGCCGAGTACCGTCATGACGTCGGGATGCGTGAAGGGGTCACCGAGTCTCCCGGATGAGAGCATGCGACCAGCTTTGGCGCACCGTTCGGGCACAAGCTCGCGGAGGCGGTCGAGTGCGAGCGGCTTGCCCTCACTGCAGAACAGCTCCACCCATGTCTCGCGCTCGGTGCGCATGACCTACCATGCCTCTTCGAGGCGCTCGAGGAAGAAGGCCCGTGATTGCGGGTCGGGAATCGCCTCTTCCAGACCCACTGCGGCCAGAGGCATGTGGGTGTTCTTCGGGAGGATGTTTCCGCCGTGGCTGATGGCCACGACGGTCCGCCATGCTGGGCCATCGAGCTGCAGGACTGGCGCCTCAAAATTGTCGAGAAACTGCCGTTCTTCGGTGTGAGGGACCGCTGCGAAGCGGTGGGCTGACCACCAAGACCGACGATAGGTCATGCTGCCGGCAGTCACGTGCTTGGGTCCAATGACGGGCAGCTGATGGAGATTGCCGGTCGCCAACTCCCAGAACACCATGTCGCTGCGCCCCGCGACGCAGGCATCGGGTGTGTCGAGGAGGGCCTGAACAGAGCGGGAGACCCGGTCTGCTGGGTGCCAGTCATCGTCGTCAAAGTGGACGAGAAACTCGCCTTGGGAACGTTCGACGAGGCGGTTTCGTTTGCGCCCGAGAGGAACCCGCTGTCCGAGATGTTCATAGATGACGTTGAGGTCGTCAGGCATCAGGTCTTCGACGCGATCGCGCCCGTCGTCTACGACGACCAGCTCAAGACGATCTTGTGGGTAGTCTTGACGCCTGACGGCGCGAAACAGCTCGGGCAGAAAGTCGCGGCGGTCTCGCGTAGGGGTCAAGATGCTCACAAACGGCTTGGACATCAGTTCTCCGGCAGACCCCGACGGTAGCACGGCGCCACCGCATTCTACTTGGTCGAGCGCCAGAACCCCGCTGCTTTCGCATCTTGCTCGGAGCAGAAGTAGGCTTCACCCTTGGTTGGGTCGATCTTGACTTGCTCGTAGAACTTCTGACCCGGCACATGGTAGGTCTTGCGGCCACTCGACGAGATGTTGCCCTTGACCAGCATGTGGCCCTCTCCCTTTGGCACCACCGTGAACGGCGGGAGCTCGGGCAGTGGGGGTGGTTCGTCGCTGCAGCCCGGATCGTCATCGTCTCGTCGCTTGTCGAAGTCATTGTCCGAGCCATCGGTGCAGGCGGTTCGGCTGTCGCGGGACTCCGGATCAGGACGACCTTCTAGCCAGCGGTCGGGAATGTCGGCCCACATCGCGTCGAACGCACGGTGAAACTGTTCGGCGTGACGCGCACTATGAATGATGAGGGTGTTTTCGTCGTTGCCACCCTCGCCGGCGCTCGTCCAGTTCATCGAGCCCGCGATGACCGTTCGACCGTCGATGGCCGCGGCCTTCATATGCATCTTGCCGCCCCAGTCTTCGATCTTGACGGGGATTCCAGACGCGCGAACCAGCTCGTGCTTGGCGTAGCCATTCTTCGCTGCGGTGGCGTCCATGATGATACGTACCTTGACGCCACGGCGATGGGCTTCAATCAAGTCTTTGGTGACGCCTTTATGCGTCAGGAAGAAGATGCCTACGTCGATGCGCTGCTCGGCCGCCTTCAGGAGGGGCCGTACACCGTAGGTCATGGGCTTGTCCTGAGGCGAGAACCACCCCTCGACAACGAGTCCGGGTGCGATCTCGGCACGGGCGCCCGTTGAGGCGATCTTGGCATCATGAAAGCGATCTTGCGCCCACATCTGCTCAAACTCGCGGGTGTACCAGGAGGCCACCTCGCGATGGTTCACCACGCCTACGAGGTTGGCGTTGTAGCCGCCTGTTCCGCTGTCGCTGACGTTGGTCGAGCCCATCCAGACGTACTGACCGTCCACCACAACGTACTTGTTGTGCATGATGTCACCCTCGAAACCGAGGGGCTCGCGGCTCGCGTGCACGGAGACAATGCACCGGTCACCGAGGTCGTAGCCGAGGCACTGCTTCGGACCCGTGAAGCCGTCGGGGGCGGGCAGGTAGCACTTCGAGGTCGTCGGGTCGTAGGGTTGAACCGTCGGGGCTTTCAACTGGTCGACGCGGAGATCGTCCCGAACGGTGCCTAGGCCCTCCACCAGACGCTCGGTGTCGGTGTAGTAGTTCTGGCCGTCGATGGTTCGGTCGACGACGCCGCGCACACGAACACCTCGTGCCTTGGCATCGAACAGTGCTTTCAGAATGGCGGGTTGCCCACGCATGCCGTAGACCGCAAAGTCGATGCTCTTCTCGGCGCGGATGATCAGCTCGAGCAGCGACGCGCAGAGGTCGACATCGCAGTCCTCGGACGGAGCGGCCCGACCCGTGGGGTTGTGAACAATGAGGCGAAGCGGGTCCTCGACCGTGGGTCGGTGGTCGGTAGGGCCAACGGGCTCTTCGGCAGTGGCCGGTGAAGACCATCCGACGTGTGCTGTCCATAGAAGGGTTCCGAGGGCAGCAGGCAGTGAGGGGCGCATGAGTGCTCCAGCGAGGACCTACAACATATCCGTGTCCACGGCTCTTCCCAGATGTTCTCGGTGCTCTTTATTCGTCCGTGCGTCTGATCGGGCTACTCTAGCTCGCGAAGTACCCTTTCAATGGTGCGAATTCTGCGAGGGAACGGGGGGCCACTGCCGTGCCACCGCATTCTTCGGTCGGCATCGATGATCCAGATGTCGGGCGTGTTGGGCCCGCCCTCTGAGAACGGCGAGGTGTCGACCAGCCAGCTTGACCAGTCCGGTGCATCGTCTTCTTGGAGGTCGTGATTGGCCGCCAGATGCCAAACGCGGAGACCGGGCGCATGTGCTGCCCAACGTCGAACCCATGGAAGCCAGGGGCTCAAGAGGCGCACGTCGTCACGCTGGGTGGTGAAGAACACAAGGTGGGCAAAGGCATCGCCCGAGGGAAACGTCGCGGTGACGCCCCGTAGTGACGTCACAGATTGTCTCGTCACTCTGTGGGGCTGGGCGGCCATCGACGCCTCTTCCGGCAAAAGATCGGCAGATGCGCCGCTTTGATGTCACAGAGTATCACGG
>JBMHDG010000026.1:0-24285 GCA_049889515.1 Myxococcota bacterium | reverse complement strand
GTCGCTGCGCTGTCACCCGGCTCGAAGATATCAGAGTCGTCGGGGGGAACGCTGCCGGAGTCACCCGGTGCGGGCTCGAATGCAGCGTCGCCGGGCGTGAAGTCGGAGTCGCCGGGGCCCAAGTCGCCGGCGTCCCCGGGTGCCTCGGCGCCGGAGTCGCCGGGTCCGTAGTCGCCGGAGTCGCCGGGTCCGTAGTCGCCGGAGTCGCCGGGTCCGAAGCCGCCAGAGTCACCTGGGTTGAAGCCGCCGGAGTCACCTGGATTGAAGCCGCCGGAGTCGCCTGGACCGAAGTCACCGGAGTCACCGGGACCGAAGTCGCCGGAGTCACCTGGATTGAAGCCGCCGGAGTCGGCTGGACCGAAGTCACCGGAGTCACCTGGGTTGAAGCCGCCGGAGTCACCTGGGTTGAAGCCGCCGGAGTCACCTGGATTGAAGCCGCCGGAGTCACCGGGTTCGAAGCCGGTGTCACCAGGCACGAACACGTCGGTGTCATCCGAGTCGCCAGGCACTGGCGTGTCGGAGTCGTCGGTATCGCCTGGGGGCGTCATATCAGAGTCGTCGGTATCGCCTGGGGGCGTCATATCAGAGTCGTCGGTATCGCCTGGGGGCGTCATATCAGAGTCGTCGGTATCGCCCGGGGGCGTCACGTCAGAGTCGTCGGTATCGCCCGGGGGCGTCACGTCAGAGTCGTCGGTATCGCCCGGCACAGGGAGGTCTGTGTCGCCGGAGTCACCGGGGATGAAGGGGTCTGTGTCGCCGGAGTCACCGGGGATGAAGGGGTCTGTGTCGCCGGAGTCACCGGGGATGAAGGGGTCCGTGTCGCCGGAGTCACCGGGGATGAAGGGGTCCGTGTCGCCGGAGTCACCGGGGATGAAGGGGTCTGTGTCGCCGGAGTCACCGGGGATGAAGGGGTCGGTGTCGCCGGAGTCACCGGGGATGAAGGGGTCCGTGTCGCCGGAGTCCCAGGGGATGAAGGGGGCCGGGTCGCCGGAGGCCCCGGGGAGGAAGGGGTCTGTGTCGCCGGAGTCACCGGGGATGAACGGGTCGGTGGCGCCAGAGTCGCCTGGGGTGAAGCCGCCGGAGTCGCCTGGGGTGAAGCCGCCAGAGTCGCCTGGGGTGAAGCCGCCGGAGTCGCCTGGGGTGAAGCCGCCGGAGTCGCCCGGGTTGAACCAACCGGAGTCGCCCGGTTCAAACCAGCCGGAGTCACCCGGATCGTCATCGGTGTCCGGTGCGAAGTCGCCCGTATCTCCCGGTGTGAGTGGTCCGGTGTCTGGGGTCACGTCCTGTACCGGCCCTTGGTTGTCGGGGTCCGAGTTGTCGATCGGATCGCCGATCTCACCCTCGCCCCGGCATGCGGCAAGCACGAGCGCAATGGAGAGGATGTGCCGTACGGCTCGCATGCTAGGGAAGCCCGGTGTGAGGGCTGCCGGTGTGCGGCATGCCGGTGTCCGGCGCGCCGGTCTCTGGTGCTGCTGTCTCGATCACCGAGGTGCCGGTGTCGACGGCGCTGTCGGACGCACAGTCACCGCCGTCGAACGCATGGTCGATGCAGTTCCAGTCGGGAGTCTCACCGTTCGGGAGGGACCAGGTGCCGTCTTGGCAGATGCCATCGCCAACGAGCGACAGGTTGCTGCACTGGTCGGAACAGTCGAGAATTTCGAGCGGGTTTGGACAGGCGGGGTCTGTGTCGACATCGGTGTCGGTGTCGGTGTCGGTGTCGCAGTCGCCTGCATCGAAGTCGAACTCTACGCAGAAGAAGTCGGGGGATCCCCACGCCTGCTTGGTGCCATCATCGCAGAAGTCATCCCCCACCCAAATCTCTGGGTAGCACTCGCCCGCGCAGTCGGGGATTTCGCCGATGATGCATGCCGAGGTGTCACCGTCGAAGGTGTCGATGGAGGTGTCACCCATGCTGGACCCCGAGTCGCCACCCGGAGGCTCGATCGGGTCGGTGTCGCCGGTCGTATCGGTCGTATCGGTCGTGTCCGTCGTGTCATCCACGGTGTCGGTATCGACCGAATCGATGGTGGTGTCATCGGCCGTGGTGTCACCCGTAGCAGACCCTCCACCGTCGCAAGCACCGAACATCAGTGCGGCTACGAGGAACAGGCCATTGGAGGCGCGATGGGTCATGGAACTACTCTCCTACACGTCGGGTGGCATTCTACCTTCTGCGAGGCCCGTCGTCAGGTCCCATGTTGTGATGGTGTAGGATCATGTGAGGTCGAAGAGGTCCATCCGCGGACAAAGCGATACGTGCATCGAGGGGAAGAATGCCGACTGGGCCGCACTATTCGAGTTGGATCGAGATCAATCGCGCACATTGGTTGGACAATACCCGCGTCTTTCGTGGGATCCTCGGCGAGACGCAGCTTGGTGGGGTGTTGAAGGGCAACGCGTACGGACACGGCCTTGAGCAGGCGATTGATGTGCTACACGGCAGTGTTTCGTGGTTCTACACGATCACGCTCGACGAGGCGTTGACCGTGCGGGCGTGGGAGCGTGCGCACGATTGTGAAGAAAGCGCCATTCTATGCATTGGGGCCCTCTCGGAGAACGAGATCGCGCGGGCGGCCGAAGCGCGAATTGCGGTGGTGGCTGCCAGTGTGGCGGACATGGATCGGATCCGGGACGCATGCAAGGCGACCGAGACCCCGCTTGCCGTCCATATGCATATCGACACCGGACTTAGCCGCGAGGGATTTGCGCCGTCCGAGGTGTCGGCGGCCACGAGAACGCTCTGCCAATGCCCGGGCGTGTCTGTCGAAGGGGCGTTGACGCATTTCGCAAATACCGAGGATGTCTCTGAACAAGCCTACGCCGAGCGACAACTCGCTCTCTTCGAGGAAGGGCTCGGTCACATCAACCGCTGTCTCGAGACCTGTGGCTATCCAGAGGTGGCTGTTCGTCACCTCGCGGCGAGCGCTGCGGCGTTGGTCTTGCCGGGCTCTCGGGCAGATGTCGCGCGTGTGGGCATCGCGCTCTACGGTCTCTGGCCGAGTCGGGAGACCCGATTGTCTGCCATGTTGGTGTTGGGGCGTTCCATTGAGCTGAAGCCCGTGTTGGCGTGGAAGTGCCGAGCACAGCTCATCAAGAAGCTCCCTGCGGGGGCACTTGTGGGGTATGGCTGCACGTACCGGTGCGCCTCGGAGACGACGATCGCGGTTCTACCGGTGGGCTACGCGGATGGGTATGCGCGGGCCGCGTCGGGTCGCGCGCATGTGTTGGTGCGCGGGGTTCGGTGTCCCGTGATTGGGCGGGTGATGATGAACCACATCATCGTCGATGTCAGTGGGGTGCCCGATCCGCAGGACGCCATGGTGGCTACCCTGATTGGCCGCGATGGAGATGAGGCGGTCACGGTCGAAGAGCATGCCGGCTGGACCCAGACGATTGGGTACGAGGTCACGACCCGGCTCGGGGCACACCTGCGGCGCATCATCGTATGACCACGGACGCAAGCTTCGACGTCATCGTGGGGCTGGACCAGACCGGTGCGAGCCGAAAGCGAGGCCTTGCGTCGGCGCCATTGCCTGCTGTGGTGCTCGAGCGCCTGGAAGAAGCCTGGGTCGTCACCAGAATTGGAGATCTCCCGGCGCTCACTCCGGACGCGCTTGAGGCGTTCGGCGTGGCTGTAGATGGGCGCTTGGCCATTGCCGTGGACGCATGTCTTGGGCTCCCTGCGGACGCCATACCCACGGGGACCACATTCTGGGACTGGTGTGATGCTGCGGCGGCCTTTTCCTTCAATGGCCGACGGTATGGCCGTGATGTCGCCGAGGCCTACTTCCGCGACCTCGTAGCGACTGCGGGGGGGACGCGCCGTGTAGACCACGAGGTGGGCGCGCTGTCCGTGCTCAAGAACAAGCCATTCCAGCGAAACGTCCAGACGGGCAGCTACCGGGTCTGGCGCGACCTCGGTGAGGCCAAGTGCGCGCACGGGCATTGGATTGTTCGTTGGCCCGACGCCAGAGACCCGTGTTTGCCGTTGCTCTGCGAGGTCTACCCGTCATGGGGCTGGCGAACGCTCTTTCAGCTGAGGTCCCGCCAGCCGGGTGCACTGCCCACGCTGGTCGCGGGCCATGCTGACATGTCGACAGAGGTTCCCCTCGAACAGCTGGTCATGTCGCCGGACCATGCGGATGCGATGGTTGCGGCCTGGTTGGGGGTACAACACTTGGTTTGGCAGCCCACGGGGCCTCCACACGACATCGATCGGAGGGAAGGCTGGATCCTCGGTGTGACGTGAATCGTACCCGGACGGTTGAATCGTGCCGATGGTGGGATAGGTCGACTGCCCAACCGAGGTCGTTCCCATGCTGCGTCGAACCCCTAAACTGACGGCTGATGAACTGGTGCAAATGCGTGCCTCTTGCACCCTGGCCGCAGAGACGTTGGCCATGGTGGGGCCCCACCTCAAGCCCGGCATCACCACCGAAGACATCAACACGCTGGTGCACGACTACATCCTTGCCCACGACGCCTACCCTTCGCCGCTGAACTACCGCGGCTTTCCAAAGTCGGTATGTACGAGCGTCAACGAGGTGGTGTGCCATGGCATTCCAGGGCCGCAGGTGCTGACGGATGGCGACATCATCAATGTCGATGTGACGACCATGCTTCCCAATGTTCGCGGGTTTCACGGCGATACCAGCGCAACGTTCTACATTGGTGAGCCCTCCCCTATGGCGAAGCATGTGACCGAAGTGGCGCGCTACGCACTTGAGCTCGGCATCGAGGTGGTAAAGCCTGGTGCCACCCTCGGCGATATTGGGCATGCCATCCAGCAGTATGTCGAGTCCAAGGGCTGCAGTGTGGTGCGCGAGTACACGGGGCACGGCATTGGACGTGTGTTCCATACCGAGCCGACGGTGCTTCACTACGGACGGCCCGGTACGGGGCGCGTGCTGAAACGGGGCATGATCTTCACCATTGAGCCCATGGTGAATGTGGGCGGGTATGAGACGGAACTCCTGAGCGACGGGTGGACCGTGCTGACCCGAGACCGGTCGTTGTCTGCACAGTTTGAGCACACTGTGCTGGTCACACGCACCGGCGTAGAGGTGTTGACGCGGCGGCCCGGACGGCTGGAGAACTCCGAAGACAAGCCATGGAATGTGCTCGGTCCGCTGTCTTCGACACTTGAGGACTGACCGACGTTCTCATCTGTGAGAGACTGCGGACGACACGGGGCGACCTCCGGAGGGTAGGCATGCGGATTGGGCTTCTTGCGTGTAGCGCAGGTTTATGGTGTGGCTGTACGGGTGCTGCGCCTGATACAGACGCGGCAGACACGATGGATGGCGTGGATACGACAGACACCGTGGATACGATGGACACCGTGGACACGACGGACAGCGGTGACACTGCAGACACGGGCCTACAGGTGGACACCGCCGTGCTGCCGGAGACTGCGGAAACTGGCCTGCCTATCGACTCGGGGATGATGGACTCTGGAGGCCTCGACTCTGGCGGTGCCGTACGTCCAGACACGGCGTGTGGCCTCTTGGACTCCGGATGCGTCACGGTACCCGTGGACACGGGACCACCACCGCCGCCAGACCTCTACGACATTCGAGCGGGCCTCGTTCCTCTGGGCCAGATGGTCTTACTCGATGAAGTCGTGGTCATGGCTGTCTTGTCGGATGGGGCCATTGTCCAAGATCCCATGGGTGGGGCGAACTCGGGCGCGTATCTGGAATTGGGGCCGGGTGGGGCGTCGACGCTGTACCAAAACCAGAGGCTGGAAGTCTACGGTGCGGTGCAGGAGGCTCCGGTGGGGCAGGGTACACGCACCACCATCGATGTGACAGCAGCCGGTGGATATGTACTGCAGGTCGGCAATAAGATCGGACCCGACCCCGTCACGCTGACCCTCGCAGAGCTGGCCGACCCTACGATCGCCGAAGACCATGAGAGTGTACTGGTACGCGTGGTGTCGCCACGGGTGTGGGATGGGTACGATGACCTTGGTGCAACCGGCGACTTCACGGTAGGGTCTGCTGGACAACAGCAGCGTGTGACCGCCATCGACTACTTTGTAGGGCAGACCGCCTATGGCGATGAGTTTGACAGCCTGACGGGTGTTCTATGGGCGCTAGATGAGGGATTTGCGGTGGGCCCAAGGACCGTCGCAGATGTGGTCAACCATGCCATCCATGCGGCGCCAGCCAACAGCCTTGTTCCAGGTGATGTGGTGGTCACAGAGATCATGTTGGAGCCCAACACGGGACTGGGAGGCGCCAGCTGCGCCGCTGGGACCTCTTCGTCGGGGGTGTACCTTGAGCTCGCCGCGAACACGACATCGACCATCGACCTCGATGGACTCATTGTCTATGACTTTGGCGGGGTAGCGCAGGCGCAGCTGCGCCAGTCTCTCTTGGTGGGTCCGTCGCAGAGAACCGTGCTGTTCATGGGGACAGGGCCCAACTGTTACGGGTTCAGTGCAGATGCGGTGCTTGACTGGGGCGCTGGGGGTGCCGGCAGCTGGTGGGGGCTCTTCTCGAACACGGCCCTGCTCGACAACCTGAACACCCAAGGGTGGCCGGTCACACCGGGCGTTGCATGGGAACTCTCCGAGTCCGCCATCGACGCCACATCGAATGACGATGTGGCGAACTGGTGTGAGGCTGTCCTCCCCGTGGTGGCCGGTGCGGCAGACCTTGGGTCTCCCGGGGTGCTCAATACCTGTCCATAGCGGGCATCCTCGCCACGGCTTGTCTGAAACGCTGTACCCTCGACGGGAGGATGCGCTATCGAACGCCTACCGGAGGGTGCCGTGGACGAGCTGCTGAAACAACGCAAGGACCACCATATCGACATTGTGCTCGATCACGCCGTGGCCAGTCACGGTGCTGCCACGGGGCTTGGCGGGTGGCGTCTGGAATATGATGGTCTTCCAGAGATCGACTTTGAAGCCGTAGACCTATCTGTCGAGATTCTCGGGAAGACCCTCCGAGCTCCTATCTGTATTGGCGCCATGACAGGCGGAACCGACCGCGCCGCAGAGATCAACCATACCCTTGCACGTGCGGCAGCCCGGACGGGTGTGGGGATGGCGTTGGGCAGCCAGCGCGCCATGCTGGAGCATCCCGAGACGGTTGCGAGCTTCGACGTGCGGCGCTCGGCCCCCGACTTGGCCCTGTTGTTTGGCAATGTGGGCGCGGTACAGCTCAACTACGGGGTGGGCTTGGAGCAGATGGAGGAGCTGGTCTCGCGTGTGGGCGCCGATGTGCTCAACGTCCATCTCAATCCACTCCAAGAGGTCATTCAGCCCGAAGGAGACACGCGGTTTTCGGGCCTTCTCGACCAGCTGATGGAGGTGGTGCCTCGCTTGTCTGTTCCGGTGGTGGTGAAAGAAGTAGGTGCCGGGATCAGCGCGCGCACCGCCGATAAGCTTGTGAAGCTGCCCATCGCAGGTGTTGAGGTGGCGGGCACTGGCGGCACCAGCTGGGCTGCTGTCGAGAGCCACCGGGCGGACGGGCACCCAGAGCGTGCGCGGGCTGGGCAGCTGCTCGCCGGGTTCGGCGTACCCACCGCAGATGCGATTCAGATCTGTCGAGAACGGTTTGCGGACCGTCTGGTCATCGGCAGCGGCGGCATCAAGACCGGCATGGACATGGCGGTCGCACTGGCGCTGGGGGCAGACCTCGTGTGTTCTGCTCGTCCGTTCTTGCAGGCCGCTATGCATGGCGAAGATGCCGTTGTGGCAGAGATCGAAGCCCTCATCTTCGAGCTTCGGGCCATCGCCTTCTGCACGGGCATCACGACCGCGCGCGAGTTCCGGCAGGTCGCGGTCTGTCCGCCCATGCAACATTGGGCGTCACGGTAACCTTTTGATGTCAGTCAACGACACGTGCCGAGCTTGTAAGTTTCCTGCATAGACGCCCGAATCCAGTGACTCTGCGGTAGAATGCGGCTCTCAGGCGATACCCCTGCAACGGTGGGAGACGTGATGCGCTGGTCGAGTTGTTTGATGCTGGCCGCCCTTGTGGCGTGCAGCAGTTCTGCGGATGCGGACAAGGATGATGCACCCTCCACGACATCTGAGACGGATGCGCCTGCGGACACGGATCCGGGTGACGAGGACACGGACACCGATTCCGACAAGGACACGGATGAGGACGTTGAGCCCGCCGAGTTTTCGGCACCCGACGAAGTAGCAGGTGTGCCCAACATTGATGACGACAATCAGAACAATCGGTCTGACTGGCGTGATGGTTGGAAGCCGAACTTCGAAGATGATTACGCAGAGATGGTCATCACACCTCGTCCACTTGGATTCCTGACGGGCGTCGAGGGGATTCGCCTCGAGCTGATGGGCAACGTCCAGCAGCTCCGTATCTGGCAGGAGGGTGACGCGGACACGCCGGTCTTGGGTGGCGGCACCAATGAGGTGGTGTTGCCGTATAGCGAAGAGCCACTCGTCCTCTACGCCGAGTTCAAGGACTTCTTGACGTCGGGTATCTTGACGGTCTCCGAGGTGAATGCTGACGGGGAGCCATTCCTCACCCACGACATCACCCTCATTGCTGCGCCGATGTTGTTGAACCACCACCTTCAGCCTGCCGACATGGTCTATGCGGTCGAGGTGGGTGCAAGCTGGTGGGGGCCTGGGAACGACAACTTTATCGATGGCCTGTCGGATGCGTTGGGTCCCAATCACTTTACGCCCGTGAATGGCAACCAGTACGGGCAAGACGTGTGGATGCAGGATGAGTTCGAGTTCGCGAATGTGACAGGGGCGCAGGGAGAGGCCATCACGGTCGTCATCGACTCCATTCGAGACCGCGGGCTCGACGACTTCAGCGAGAACGCGCTGGAAGGCGCGGATGTGGCGGGTGTGACCTTCGGGTCAGGCTGGGGCAGCAGCCAAGACAGCTTTGGCAATCTCGAGACCTCGCCGCCGCTGACTGCTGGAGGCATCTCCTATCCATTTGGACGGACCTACTACGGCAGCGTTCAGGGGAACTACGGGATGCATCCGCAGATGGAGCAGGCGCTCGATGACCAGCTGGCGCAGGCGCCCTTTCAGCTCGACACTCGGTTCCTATGTGTGGGCCATATCGATGAGGTCACCTCCTTCATTCCAGATCCGACGGCCCCTCGAGGATTTCGATTCGTGATGGCGGATATCGATGAGGGCATCGCAGTTCTCGAGTCGATGGACCCCAACACGTCGCTGCCCATGTACCAAGGCGGTCAGTCTCACGGCATCAGCGACGTAGACGAGATGCTCAACGACGCAGCGTTGCTGGCGCTCAATGAGGAGCTTCGCGATGACTGGTTGGAGCCGATGCTGGAGACCTTCATTCAGGAGCTTGAGCTGACCGAGGATGAGATCCTGCGTCTGCCGTCCTACTTTGAGGTCGCGCCGCAGTGCGGAGGCGCAACGGCCTCGCTCATTCCCGGCATGGTCAACCTCCAAGTCGCAGACGTGGCCGATGGCAGTGACCCCCACATCTTCCTGGCTGACCCATTCATGCGCTCCAACACAAACAACCAGGCCGGCGATGCGTTCATCGACGCCGTGACCGACTTGTTCCCAGAGGCGCTGCAACTGCACTTTATCGACGATTTTTCGACCTACCATCTCGCGCTTGGCGAGGTGCACTGCGGCACCAATGTGGTCCGGGCACCTGACCCCTCCCCATGGTGGGACGTCGCGCGGGACCTCTTGGGTCTACCTGTCATCAAGAAGGGGAACTGACATGCGTAGCATCGGATTGACGGCACTCTTGTTGTGGTCGTTGCCAGCACTTGCTGGGGATTGGCGTGCAGATCTTCAGGTGGCTGTCGCGGCCATGGATGCAGACCTTATCGCCGAGGTTGAAGCCCAGACCCCTATACGTACGCGGGCAGGCTTCCTTCGCGTCATCGGACCGGGCTGGGAAGATCCTGCGCTTCAGCCGTGGTACCTCGAGCAAGTCCTCGACGACGACGTGGACCCGGCATGGCAGGCGGCATTCGCCGAGCAACTGGCGCGTCAGCTGGTGGACGAGCCGAGCAGCCCATGGCACGAGGCTTGGGTGGAGCTCGCGTCGACGCATCCAGAGGCGCGGGTCCGCGAAGTGCTGATCACGGGACTTCGTCATGCGCCGCTTGCCCTGGTCGAAGTCGGGATGGTGCCGGCCTTGAGGCATGAGCATGCTCCGACGCGGCGCATGGCGGCGCTTGAGATCGGCATGAGCAACGAGGCCTCACTCGCGTCCGAGGTGCGTCCCTTGCTCGATGATGCGGATGCCGGTGTGCGCGGGAATGCTGCGCGAACACTTGGTATCTTTAAGGACGCAGGTGCCGTGGATGGCCTGATTGGCCTTCTCAACGACGAGAATGGCGAGGTGCGGCTGCACGCGCTTCGCGCGGTTCACCGAATCGATGCTTCACGGGCCGGTGAGCTGGCGCCAGCGTT
This sequence comes from Myxococcota bacterium, assembly GCA_049889515.1. Lineage (GTDB taxonomy): Bacteria > Myxococcota_A > UBA796 > UBA796 > JBMHDG01. Next base: position 13,874 of record JBMHDG010000026.1, on the reverse strand, counting down.
GGTTCATGACAGTGAGGCACGTGTCGCACGGCTGGCCAATAAGATCATCACCGGCGGCTGAGGTCAGCCGTCGGCGTTGGCGCTGCCAGACGATCCGCCGCGAGCCTTGCGTCGCGGGCGGTCTGTGGCCTGACCGCTCCCCCATTGCACGGCAAACCCGAGGTGTGCGGAGAGCTCGTGCTGTTGGCTGAAGAGCGGATCCGCATCGCGTAGCGCAAGGTTGCGGTACGCGACATCGAGTCGGGGGCCGATCACCACCGGGCCCACCGGGAACTTCACCATGACGTCGCCATCTGCGAAGACGCCAAAGTGCGGTGTGCCGTCTTTGACGGCGACGAACCATGTGGATCTCAGGTGCGTGTCGACCCACTTGCTCCTGAGCATGTGTTCGAGGCCCACGTATCCACCAAGTGCCCGCTCGTTGGCAAGCGGACTAGGCGCATCAGCTGCCAAGTAAGAGAGGCCGACACTCGCTTTCGCACGGCCAAAGAGCTTGCCTTTAAAGCCGACACCCGCATGTGCCGCAAAGAGACCATCTCCCTCGCGAGATGTGGTTCGGTAGTAGATTTCTTGGATATCCGCGGCCAAGAAGATCAGGGCTGGCGTAGAACCGGAAAACGAGAGGTCAAAGTACCGGTCTTCGGATTGGGAGATCAGGGCGCCGTCCATGTAGCGCAGGTCGGACTTGAGGTGTAGGCCCAACAGGTTGAGCTCGGTCCTCGCGCCCAGGTTGAGGCCGAACCCGGACGGGTCACGAACATCGGTGTGGTCGATGTATCGTGCCGTACCACCCAATTCTCCCGCGATGAACACGGCGGGCACATCGTCGGCCAATGCTAGGGTGGGGGAGCATAGACCCAGGGCGATCGCGGTGAGGCCTGCTGACCACTGCTGACGTGTATCCATGCCGTGTCTCCTCCTGACGCCTTGGCACCGAAGCATAAGGTGCTCACAGGCGTACCTTATTCCATCAACGATCGTCGATGGAATTCCGGGGCACGGCAGAGGCGCTTGAGCCTACTCGGCAGCCTTGGGCGCACCCGCTGCAGCGAGGTCGTGCGACCAAGCCAAGAAGGCCTTGCCGGTATCGGCCTGTGCACAGGCATCGAACGCTGCTTGGTCACGCGCAGAGAGCAGACACTTCAGCGCATCGGAATGCTCGGCGGTCTGGTCATCAGCCAAACAGCTCTGTCCCATCGCCGTCCACCACGCCTTGGCGCGCTCGCCTGCGGGAAGGTCAGCCATCAGGTCATCCTCGCCGATGACGTTCACGCCGTTCTTGCCGAGGTAGATCATGTGGTTGCTGATGGCATTGCACTTGGACTTCTTCTTGCCCTCTTCAGGGTTGGCCGCACCGGCCTTCTTGGCGACCTTCTTGCCTGCGCCCGGACGGGCGGCGGGCTTCGCCTTCTTGGTCTTCTTGGCCTTCTGACCCTTCTTGGCAGCAGCCGTTGGCGTCTCTTCCGGAGCCTCCGGCGTAGAGGAACCACAAGCGGCGCTGAGTGCGAGGAGTCCACCAACAACAATCAAGCGAGAAAAACGCATCACGAACTCTCCAGTGCGCCTTGAAGTGGCGGCGCGACGCCGGAAGGTAACACATTCTCTCCGAACCTCCCGCCCGTCAGGCAATGTCACGGTGAGATGCAGCAAGAGGTGTTGCGGCCATCACATGCGAGACGTTTCGTGAACTGTCCCGTGCTGTCTAGATTTCGGGCCAGAGACAGTGTGCCTAGGCACGTTGGACGCGGAGGTGAGTGATGGTTCGCATGTTTGCAGTCTTGTCCGCGCTCTTGGGGAGTTTCGCTGTCGCAGAGGCAGCGACGCCATGGGCAGAAGATAGCCTCATTGACGCCAATCCAGACGCACCGGTGGCGCTGCGCTTTCAGGCCGAGGTGGGCACACTGGCCACGCTCAAACATACCCTTCAGATCGGCTCAAACGGCACGAAGGTCAATGTTCCCAAGCAGCTGGGACAGAACACGCTCTACCCCTTTTTGAGGTTTCAAGCAGACCTCGACATCGGGAATAAGGGCCGCCGAAACACCATCGCATTCTTGTACCAGCCGCTCGATCTGCGCAGTGAGCTCTCCACGCTGAGCGACATCACCGTCGGTGACCAGACCTATGCCGCAGGGACCGGGATGGACTTCCGCTACGGCTTCAGCTTTTGGCGGGCCACGTGGCTCTACGACATCAAGAAGGAGCGGGACATCGAGGTCGCGTTTGGGCTCGCGCTCCAGATCCGTAACGCCAACATTCTCTATGCACCGAAGAATGGCGGAACCGTGGTCGCAACCAGAGATATTGGGCCTGTGCCGCTCCTCGCGTTTCGCGGCCGGGGTAGCCTCACGAAGAAGCTGTGGATGTCCGGAGAGGTGACCGGCTTCTATGCACCTATTCGATACTTGAATGGCGGAAATGTCGATGTCGAAGGCAGCATTATCGACACCAGCCTGAAGATCGGTCTTGCGGGTCCGAAAGGCGCCGACGCCTTCCTCGGCCTCCGGTGGGTCGCGGGTGGGGCGTCAGGAACATCGGACAACCCTGACCCATTCGCTGGCGACGGGTTCACCGACAACTACATCCACCTCGCGTCGCTGACGGCAGGTTTCGCGCTTCGCTAGTCGGAGCGTTAGCCCGTGGCTAGCCCTGGAGGCGCCATGGACTGCATCGGAACACCTCTCTCTTCTACCGCCACCCGCATCCTCCTGCTCGGCTCGGGCGAGCTGGGAAAAGAGGTGGCGCTCGAAGCTCAACGGTTCGGGGTCGAGGTGATCGCATGTGACCGCTATGCGAATGCACCCGCGATGCAGGTGGCGCATCGGTCTCACGTGTTTCCGATGACGGATGGCCAGAAACTGCGTGACGTGATCGCACGGGAGAAGCCCCACCTTATCGTTCCCGAGGTCGAGGCCATTGCGACGCACGTGCTTGAGGCACTCGAGGCAGAAGGGCATCGGGTCGTGCCGACAGCCCGCGCGACGCGACTCACCATGGACCGTGAAGGCATTCGGCGCTTAGCTGCAGAGGACCTTCATCTTCGGACGTCGCCCTACCGATTTGCCGGCAATGAGCAGGAGTACCTTGAGGCCGTGGCCGAGATTGGACTGCCGTGCGTGGTCAAGCCGGTGATGTCGTCGTCTGGCCGCGGCCAGAGCACCCTCAGAACAGCCGAGGATGTCGCGGCCGGCTGGACAACGGCGCTCGAAGGTGCCCGCGGCGGGTCTGCCCGCGTCATTGTCGAAGGCTTTGTTGACTTCGAGTACGAGATCACGCTCCTCACGGTGCAACATGCTGGCGGTACGACGTTCTGCGAGCCCATCGGGCATCGACAGGTGGATGGGGACTACCACGAGAGTTGGCAACCACAGCCGATGTCGGCGGGTGCCCGAGCCGAGGCAGAGCGTATGGCCTTGGCCGTGACGGCCGCCTTGGGCGGGCATGGTGTGTTTGGCGTCGAGCTGTTTTGCCGTGGGGATGAGGTGTGGTTCAGCGAAGTCTCACCGCGACCGCATGACACGGGCATGGTGACGATGGTGAGTCAGGACCTCTCCGAGTTCGCACTCCACGTTCGGGCGATTCTTGGGCTTCCGATACCGGTACTCAGGCAGCATGGTCCGGGAGCTTCGGCCGTGATCTTGGGGCATGGAGACAGCGTGTCGATGACCTACCACGGCGTCGCTGCGGCGCTTGCTGCGCCGGATACGCAGGTCCGTCTCTTTGGGAAGCCGGAGGTACATGGCGAGCGTCGGCTGGGGGTCGCTCTGGCGCTCGGTGGGTCGATCGAAGAAGCCCGCACGAAAGCGAGTGCTGCTGCAGCGGCAGTCTCCGTGTCCATGGGCGACTGACCTACGGCTCTTCGCGACCCCGTGGGTCAGGCCGACAACAGCGCATCGAGGCGTGACTCTGTGAAGGCATCGCCCGTACCAAAGCTGGGACGAGAGACACCGAGCGCCTGAAATAGGCTCATCTGAGCCACCGTGGTCGACGTGCCGGTTGGCGCGATGATGTGCTGGTCCGTCGCGAGACGCCCGCCAGCGCCACCGGCGAGAATGAACGGGAACCGGTCGAGGGCGTGCGTTCGTCCTAGGCTCACTTCGGAGAATCCGAGAACAGCACAACGGTCGAGCAGTGTGCTTCCGTCGACTTCTTCGATCGCGTTCAGCTCGTCGAGAAGCACCGCCATATTCTCGATGCATCGGATGGTGATGTCGTGAACGCCATCCTGTGGATCGGGCTCGTCATGCGTCAGGTTGTGGTGGCCATCATTGGCGCCCGGATGAAGCGGATTGGCGCCCGGATGTTCAAACCACTGGCTGATGACCCGCGTCTGGTCGCACGCGAGGCCCATCGCCATCAACTTGCTGAATGCAGCGGAGAGCTCGGCCAGCTGGGGTCGTCCGTCAACCTCCGGGAAGCTATCGGGCGGTACCTCGGGCAGTGCGCATGCGGCAAGGTCAGGAGGGGCGAGCTCCAGCCGTGCGAGCTGGAGTTCGAGGTCTCGCACGCCATCCATGTGGGCCTCGATCCTCGCGCGGTCCACGGCGCCCAAGCGTGTCTGCAGACGGGCTGCATCCTCGAGCACAGCATCGAGCACGCTTCGTCTCAGTGCCCATGTGGGGTCGATGATGGGGTCTTCGCCGGGCAGGGTAAAGCCCGTCCCAAACATCCGCTGAAAGAGGGCAAAGGGAGATTCTTCGGTGGGAAGCCTCTGGTTTGGTCCAAGGAAGCTGTAGCCATTGGCGCTCTTGATACCCGTCTCAATCGAGCGGAACCGGGTATCGTTGCCGATCTCCGCCGCGATGACCTGATCGAGGGACGGCCCCGCGAAGGTGTAGTCACCGATCACACCATCTGGTGCGCTGCCGGACAGAAAGCCTGCGAGTCCCGTGTCATGGGGCAGGAGGTTGGGCTGAGTGACGGCCAATCCAGAAACGACCGCGACTTTGGACTTGTGGCGCTCGAGCGGCATGAGCTCGTCGGACAGTTGCCAGTCTGCACCCTCCCCAAGAGGCTCAAACCGGTCCGGTAGCATGCCATTGGCCCAGTAGTACATCGCGAAACACAGCGGCAGACCGTTGTGTGTTGCAGCATGGGCTGCGACGCCCATGTCGAGCCCGGCTTCGAGGACGGGAAGCCCAAGCGCGACCGCACTTCCACCCAGCATTCCGCGGAGCACGCGTCGTCGTGACCAGGACATGGAGGCCTCCCGTGTGCGGCATGCTAACAGATAGCGGCGGTGTACCGTCCGCAAGTTTGGAGTCACGATGCCCTTCGAGCCCGGCCCTCTCTCGCTGCTTCCGGCCGCGGTGGCGATTGTGTTGGCATTTTGGTTCCGTCGCGCCCTGCCCGCGCTCTTTGCCAGTGTCATCACCGGTTCGTTGGTGATGTTTGCATATACCGGAGACCCGTGGGATCTCGATGTGGTCTCCCGGTTTCTCCTGCCGTCGCTAGGCACCGAAGGCTATGCCAAGATCCTCCTGATCTACCTCTGGTGTCTCGGGGGACTTGCTGGCATGTGGGGCAAGACGGGTGCGGCAGAACACGTGGCGAACGTCGCTGGCAGGACGTTGGTAAGAGGGCCACGCTCGGCGCTGCTGTTCGCCTGGGCGCTTGGATGCGTCTTTCATCAGGGTGGAACCGTGAGCACGGTCCTCGTCGGTACGGCTGCCAAGCCTGCGACCGACCGGCATGGCATTAGTCATGAAGAGCTCGCCTATGTGGCCGACTCGACCGGTTCTCCGGTGGCAACTGTGATCCCTTTCAATGCGTGGCCTGCCTATATCGGTGGTCTGGCGGTAGGAACGGTCCCGTTCCTCACGACGGCGGATGAAGCAGCGCTCTTTATGTTCTCGAGCGTGCCGTACAACTTTTACGGGTGGTTGGCCGTGCTGGGTACTGGCGCCTTCGCCGCGGGATGGCTCCCAGCGCTTGGGCCCTTACGCGCGGCGCAAACGCGTGCACGAGCGGGTGAGGGACTCGATGCGCCGGGGGCCGTGCCTCTTCTGCCAGATCCGGGGCAACAGGTGGCGCGTGTGCAGGGCTATCAGCCCTCGTTGCTCGACTTTGTCCTGCCCATTGGGGTGCTGATCATCCTCGCCATCGTGCCGTACCTCTATGGCATCAACTTCATCAACCAAGCCTTTGTGGCGTGTGTGTTGACGTCGATGGCTACTGCGGCTGCGCGGGGCATGCCCTTGGCAGAGGTGCTCGATGGTTTTTTGCGGGGCTGTGGGCTAATGACCGTCGGCGCCGTGGTGTTGGGGCTCGCCGTGACGCTCGGCACCGTGAGCAAAGAGCTCGGCGCGGCGGCATACTTGGTGGGCGTCATCGGCGACGCGGTACCCGCGGTGGTACTGCCTGCGGTCTTGACGGTCCTCTGCATGGTCATGGCGTTCGCCACGGGTACCAGTTGGGGCACTTACGCGGTGGTGATTCCTATCGGGCTACCGCTGGCCTGGTCCATTTCCCCGGATCCGGCGTACATTCAGGTCTGCTTTGGTGCCATCCTCGGTGGTGCCGTCTTTGGAGACCAGTGCTCCCCGGTGAGCGACACGACGATTCTCAGCGCGATGTTCGCCGGGTGTGATGTGATGGACCACGTGAAAACCCAGCTGCCGATGGCTATCGGTGCAGCTGGGTTGGGGGTCGCGCTCTCGGCGCTGTCGGTGATGACGCTCTAGCGGTTTCCCGCCCGCATCATCAGAATCCGGTGTCGATCAGGACGTCGGTATCGAAGGTGTCCGGACCTGGCGCGGTGTCAACACTGCCGCCCACGAAGGTGTCGGGGATGAAGCCGGTACCCTGGGTGTCGATCTCTGGAGCGGTATCGGTGTCAATCGGGCCGGAATCGCCCACACCGGTGTCGTCCGTGTCCGAGGTGTCATCGTTGACAGCCGTGTCGGTCGTGTCCGTGGTGTCGGTCGTGTCCGTGGTGTCGGTCGTGTCCGTGGTGTCGGTCGTGTCCGTGGTGTCGGTCGTGTCCGTGGTGTCGGTGGTGTCGTTGGTGTCGGGGTCGACAACCGTGTCGGTCTCACCGGTGCTGTCTGTCTTGTCGTCGCCGCCAGCGCAGGCTCCGAGCATCAGCGAAAGACCAATGATTGTGGTCCACTTCATGATGTCCTCCATCGTTGATTGGCCAGAACTGGCCACTGCCTGCATCATTGACATTGAGCAGACAGGTCTCCACAGCGGTCATAGTGGCTTGGTGACAAATCTGCTAGCAAAATCCGACATTTCAGGCGTTTGGCCGTGGTGTCGCGTTGCGAGTTCTTCCGGAGAAACATGCCAAAAGTCCTGTCAATAGGCCAACAATGGCCTCTGGCATGGCGGTGTGCCAACCGAGACCAAAGCGCCAGACCATAGCAGCCGCAGCACCGAGGGCCATGGCCCAGATCGCCGTCGTGCCAGAGAGCTCGCCCCCCAGACTTCTCCACAGGATTACGGGCCCAAGCGATGAGGCAAGCAGAGCCCAAGCGATGGTCACGAGAAGAAACACCTCCGAGGGCGCGAAGGCCGCGAGGGTGAGTGCGGAGAGGATACTGCCGGCGGTGAGCCAGGTGACGGGGAGGCGAAGGTTGAGATCGTGGTGAAGGCTCCCAGCCACCGAGAGGACCTGACTGTCTGCCGTGGACAAGGTGGCGGCAAAGATGGCCCCGAGCAGCAGTCCGGTCCCGACATCGGGGAGGACCATGGTGGCCAGAGCTGGCACGGCGAGCTCTGGGTCTGCGTGTATGGCGGGCACGGTCACGCGAGCCACGAGCCCGACGATGGTCAGGCACGTGGTGAACGCGCAGGACAACCCCAGGGACCACGCGGCCACCTGGCGTGCCCGTGTGGGGTCGCGCAGTGCGAGCGCCCGTGCACCGACATGGGGCTGTCCAATGACGCCAAATCCCATGGCGACCCAGCCGAGGAACCAGGGAACGACGCCCCAAGAGGCCGAGGGCCAGGGAGAGGTCAGCGACGGGTCGATCTCATGGAGCCGTGCCCACAGGGCAGCGGTACCACCCACGTGATCCAGGCCACCGGCGGCCAGCGCGATCATGCCCGTCACCATGATCAGGGCTTGCACGGCGTCAGTCCAGACAGCAGCGCGTAGCCCACCGGTGATGCCATAGGCGGCAACCAGACCCGCGCCGAGGAGAAGGCCATGCAGGGGATCGAGCTCGAGGACGGTGCTGGCGGCCTTGCTTCCCGCCGTGAGCTGGGCAGCAGCGTACAAGGAGAGCAGGGCGGCGGTGACGACCCCGGCCAACCACCTCGGTCCAGCCTCGGCACCTCCGGCGAGTGCAGACGTGGTGTGGGTTTCGAGCTGGCGGGCTCTTGTGGCTAGGGGGCCCATTACGGTGGCCCATGCGAGGACATCCCCTACGATCCACCCGACCGATAACCACAGGGCAGAGATACCGGTCGAGGCGACAAAGCCCACGGCACCGATGAATGCAAAGCCCGATCGGGTCGTGGACCACGCGGACAGGGCTGCCAGGGGTGGGGACAACTCATGGGCGGCCGTGAGGTGGTCGTGATCGTCGGTCCGGCGCCACGTCGCGGCGAGGCCGACCAGAAGGAAGAGGGCGAGGACAGCGAGAAAGGCGAGGCGTGTCATGGGGTCGGCGTGTGTCGGATCAGGGGGTCACGCGACATCAGCTCCATGGTCATGACCCGTTGGCCATCAATGAGGTGCTCCATATAGACGGGAGGACCGGCGACATCTACAGCAAAGTCCATGTACTTGATCGAGGTCGCGCCCGCATCGGTTGTGGTCTCGACGGTGTATCGATGGGCCTCAAACGCACCTGCGGCGACCTTGGCCTCGTGCCGCGTGACGGTGAGTGCCTCTCGCTCAAAACGTGCGTGGTCTCGAAGCTCTGACCACAGCGAGCGCGCGGAGGTCTCGGTGGACGCCTCTGGCCCGCCGCCGGGGACGATCGTCTTGTAGAGAAACACCACAGAATCTGGCGTGGCTTCTGTGACGCGCCAGTCCCAAACTTCGGTGCGCTCGGGTAGTGTGACGCGGAAGACGAGTCGTGTATCGGTCGGCATGGCGTCGCGAATCTGGTCTGCAGTGTAGGGTGTGGGCGCCCATTTCGACATGGTGGTCACCTCGGTCTTCTTGGGACAGGCCATGAGAAGCAGGAACAGGGGTACGGCGAGCGGCCAGTTCATGGGATGCTCCGGCAACGGGCGAGGACATCAGGGAGAGGGTGGCATGAGTGGTCGAGAACATCTCGAGGTTCCCGTGTGGGCAGAGTATGCCGGTTGGTTCGGTACGTCTGCCGTGTTGGGGGCATATCTCGCGTTGACCGTCGAGTGGCTGGAGGTGGGCTGGACCTACCAAGTGCTGAACTTTGTCGGGGCGACCGGCATCGTCTGTTCTTGCTACTACCAGAAAGCGTGGCAGGCCCTCGTACTCGATGGGGTCTGGGCGCTGATCGCGCTCGCGAGCTTGGTGATGATGGCCCTCGCGTGATGCCCTATTCGAGGTACCCGAGGGCTTCGAGCTGCTCGGTGTTGAGGTCCGCAGCGCCCCGCTGGTGCATCTGCGCCACCGAGCGGACTTCGGCCGCCCGCGCAGCTACGGGACTCTGGGGTGGAGCGGCGCGGGGTTCTTGCTCCCACGGGTCGGTCAGCTGGTCATAGGCCTCAAGGTGGGGGCCGTCCTGTTTCTCGGTCAGGATGACGCGCTGGAGAAGGTCTTTGGCGCTTCGCTGGTCCGCACCGTAGAGGTTGCCGGCCGCGACTGCGATGCGGTTGACGGGCAGTGGCTTGCGCAGGTCGTGACCTCGTGGGCCAGGGGTGAGTCCGGCGATGGCATAGATGGTGTGACTGACATCGAGCAAGGAGGCCACACTGGGCTGGGGTCCGGGTGATAGGCCGGGTGCAACGACGACGAGTGGTACGTCGACGACCTCGCCATGGTGGCTGTGGCCGTGCTCTACCTCACCGTGTTCCCAAAACTCCTCGCCATGGTCAGCCGTGAGGATGACCACCCCTTCGTCGAGGATGCCCCGCTCTTCAAGCGCGTTGAGGAGGCGGTGGATGGCGCGGTCGGCATGGGCCACCTCTTCCCGGTAGGCGGCGCGTGCGAGGGGACGCTGCGCCACCGGGAGGTCGATAAGCGCTTCGCGGGAGGGCACGGCGCCGAGCTCACTGTCGGACGGGAGATTGTCGTAGGGCACGTGGGGCTCAAAGAGATGGACCCAGAGGAAGAACCCCGTGTCTGGTGCGCCGTCCAGCCAGGTGATGGCGTGATCGACGACCCGATTGGCATCGCGATGGGGGGAACCGAGAACACCCGTGAGGAGCTGCGGTTGCGCAGGGAGCTCATCGGGATGCCACCAGACCTGAAACCCTCGGTCGAACTCAAGGGCCCGACCGAGGAAGGGATTGGTGACGATGGCGGCTGTGGTCCATCCGGTCGCGGACAGGCGCTGAGCGATGGTGCTCACGTTGGGGTCGAGGGTGGTGTACCCATGCGGGATCCGGCCAGCCCCATGCTCCTCGGGGAGTAGGCCGGTCATGAGGGTACCGACGCTGGGGATGGTCCAGCTGGCCCCAGCCATGGCTCTTGGCCAGGACCGCCCGCGCTCGGCGAGGCGCTGGTAGCTGCTCATGGTGGAGCCATCATCCCAACGGAGGGCATCGACGGTAATGAGCACGATGGGTGGACCCTCTTGGCTCGACGTGCCACGCGCTGTTGGGGTCCACGCGAGGGCCAGCTGGTCCGCGAGTCGGTTGTGGACCTGGCTGACGCCGAGCTGGCTCATGACGAAGAAGCGTGAGGGAAGCGCCAAGACCCCCAGCATGAGGGCTGCGAGTACGTGTGGAGAGCGGCTGGAGAACCGCTGTTCGAGGACGCGTATGACGACGGCAGCGGCGACAAGTCCGCCGGCGAGCATCGAGAGGACACCGAGGACGCCATCGGCCGTGCGCGCGAGCGGAACCACCATCAGGAGAGCGGCCGGCCAACATGGAGAGGACAGCCAGTCTTCTCGGGTGCGCGTCAGGTGTGCATGGGCGAGGCCCACAAGCGTGCATCCGACGAGTTCCACGCCAGCCTGAAGCGGGAGGGGAGGCGCATAGCTGTGGAGGCCGAGCAGAAGGTTGAGCGCAGCGGCGGCTGGCCATGCCCATCTGAGCGCCGTTCCTCGGGAGTTCATGTGGGTTCCGGCATTGGGGGATGAGGGACTGTCTACCACCCGCGGGAGGTCATAATGCGCTCATCGAGCTCATCACGGGTCTCGGCCTGCAATGTCTCTCGCGCGAGGCTGTAGGAAAAACCGGCACGAACCATGGCTGCGAGGTCTTTGTCGGCCCGTGCTTCTCGCTGGTCGGGTCGGCGGAATGGACCGAAGCCTCTCCGGCGCGCATACCGTGCTGCCGCCACGAGGTCGGTGGATTCGTCGAGCTCCTCTTGGAGCTCTTCGAGCACTTGCTCCCGAAGCTCGGCGCGAATGCCCTTGGTGGCCAGCTTTGCGATGATGGCGCGTCGTGAGGTGCCACGTTCAAAGGCGCGTCGCGCGGTCTCTCGCGCAAAGGCAAGGTCGTTCACGAGGCCGTTGGCCACAAACTCAGCCACGACCTCATCGACCCACGCTGTGAGTTCTTCGCGGTCTTGCTGATGGTGGGCGACGGCGCGATAGACCCGGCGCATGAGCGTACGGCGTAGGCTCGCGGAGCTGCCGAACCAGCGGTCGATGTACCACCGGGCAACTCGCCGGAGGTATTCCGGACTCACGCGCTTGGGGGTCTTTCGCGGCATCGTGGGTCGCTACTCTGCCGCAGGCACACGGTGCCAGGTCTGGGTGCGGAAGAACGGACCGAGGTAGCCCCGTACCTTGAGGGTGTTGTCGTCCTCAAGCCAGATCTTGCAGGTGTAGGTCTTTCCGTTGCCCGGGTCGAGGATCGTACCGTCAGACCACGTGCTGCCCTTCTGCTCGAGCGACTTCAAGATTTGCATGCCGATGATCGGCTTGTTGGCCTCGTCACCCTTGCAGTCGGTGCACTTCGGGTTCTGGTCTTCGTCAGGGCCGCGAAACAGCTTGGTGATGGTGCCGTACAGCGAGCCCTCTGTGAGGCTGATCTCGACGAGGGACTTGGGCTTTCCGGTCTCGTCGTCGATGGTCTTCCAAACACCGGTGGGCTCGGCGCCGAAGGCTTGGGCACTGAAGAAAAGGGCTGTGAGCATCAAAGTTCGCAAGGTTCACCTCTTCGTGGTGGGTCGTGACGTGGTTGTCTACCGCGCGCCAACACGTAGGCCAACCTGCTTCCATCCCTTCTACCTACGTGGGTCGCGCAAATCTGTAGCGTTGGGCCCAGAACCATCAGGTCCGTAGGTGTGGTCGCGAGGACATCCGCCTTGCAGTGCGGTGGACAGGAACTGCGATCTGCCCGGAGCGATGTCGAAACCGTACGTTAGCCTCGATGCTGCAGTCCAATGTCGATGGTGTAGTGTGTGGGGAGGGCATAGCGTAGGCTTTACGACAGTGGCCCTGGTAGCCGTCGACTTGGAGTCAGCATGAACAGGTACATCGTCTTCATTGTGTTGCTAGGATTTTCTGTGCCTATGATCAGTGAGTTCGAGCTTTTACCGGTCTCCGATGGCTGGTTGGTCGGCGGCACGTTGGCGCTTACGCTCATGGCTTTCGGGGGCATGCTCTTGAGCATGCCGCGACACCGTTACCGGCATCTCAAGGGCACGGGGATCGAGGGGACGGCGCGCGCGATGTCATGGCCCGAGACGGATGGGACCGCTGCCAACGTCATCGGTCTCGCCACACTGCGTGTGTCGCTGCCTGGCCGTGAACCCTACTTGGTGAAGCAGACCCTGCAGATCGAAGAAACCAAGCGCGCGGCGTTCACCACCCAGCCACTCCCAGTATGGGTGGATCCCAAGGACCCCGAGTGCGTGTTCATCGATTGGGACCGCGTTCCAACGGTAGATGACATGGTCCGGCAATCGCACGAGGCCATGCTTCGGGAGGAGCGCTAGGGCGTTGGTGCTTCGCCGCGGAGAAGTTCCAGTTCGTCCTGAAGCGCCTGCATCTGCTTCTTGAAGTTTCGGGCTCGGGCCGTGACACGGCTGAGCTCCATCTCGAGGTTGCCGACCTTCTCGACGAGCGTGGCCTTGTCGGCTTCGAGTTGGTCGATGAGGCCAGCGCTCTCTCCCGTACGCGAGAGGTCCTCGTCGGCCTTGGCCTCCAGCTCGTCTTGCAAGGCCGCCACGCGCGTCGCAAGCCGTTGCTTGTCGGCGAATACGGCCTGAAACTCCTGCTCCATCTTGGTGAGCTCTTTGTAGGTGGCCGTTAGCTTCCGCTGGGCCTCATCTGCTTCTTCCTTGGCAAGATCGAGGCTGGCTGTCTTTTGATTCAGCTCGTTACGGAGGTTGTCTCGGTCGGACTCGAGACCCATCAGCGTGGCGTCATTGTTCTCGATGTTCTCCATGAGCTCGTCAATGGAGGCTCGCGCCATCTGGAGATCGACCTGGGCGTTGGCGAGCTGGCTCTCGCGGTCCTCGAGCGTCATGTTCGACCGGTCGAGTGCATTGCGCGCTTCGGTCAGCATCTCTTCTCGGTCCTTGAGGCGTGACTGGGTGCCTTTGAGCTGGGCGCTCGTACGGTCTGCCTTCTTGGACAAGCTCTCGTACTCCGCACGGCTCTCGCGCAGCATGGTCCGTTGGTTCTCAAGACGCGTCTGTTGGTTGCCGATCAGCACGCTGTTGTAGGCAAGGACAGCAAACGTGGCCGTCAGGGCAAGGCTGGGCAAGCCGACACGCCACCGCTCTCGCCACGCATTGACGCGAAGCCGCTGGATGGGGCCGGTGTCGATGCTCGTGGTGCGTCCGCGGAGCCATTGCTCGAGGTCTTCGGCCA
>JBMHDG010000025.1:0-4257 GCA_049889515.1 Myxococcota bacterium | reverse complement strand
CGGTCGATGCCAGGCGCCATCCAGATGGTGGAGAACCAGAAGGTGTTGGAGCCATTCATGACGAAGGTCGGACCGTTGGCCCAGGGCTGGTTGTCGTCGCGCACCATACCTGGCACAAAGCCGGCCTCGTTGGCCGTGGTCAGCACGTCGAGGCTGTCGGCGGTGAGGAAGGACGTGTCGCCGGCCGTGGCCTTGAGGTAGACCTGTCCAAGCCCTGCGAGGGAGCGGATGGAGCAGGCGAGGGTGCCCGCCGGACCAAGCGCGGGGGGATTGTCCGAGCCAATGTCCGTGGGGTCGATAGGACTGCCCGAGGCCGCATCGTGTCCCCATGGATGCTCACCCACCGGCGGACCAAAGACGCAGTCGGTCTGGCCGAGGGGCTCAAGGACCCACGACGAAAGATCGTCTTCCCAGGCCACGCCACGCTTGGCTTCGATGGCGGCACCGACCAGCATCACGCCGGCATTGGAGTAGGCCACGGTTCCCGGCGCTTGGGTGGGGGCTTCGGCGAGGACAGTGGCCGCGAAGGTGGCCCGGGTGGCCTGAACATCGCTGTCGCCCTCGTTGAACATCTGCGTCCAGAGCGGGGTGAAGTCGGTCGCGATAGAGGGGGTCGCCCCGCCTTCGTGACGGAGGAGCATCTGCAGCGTCACCGCGTCCCAGTCCGGATGAATGTCGTTGAAGACCTCACCCAGCTGCAGGTCCCAGGACAGCTCGCCCGCGTCGACCAGACGCGCGACGAGCAAGGCCGTGTAGACCTTGGTGATGGAGCCGAGATGAAAGAGATCGTCCGGCATCACCATGCCGTCCTGTCCACGCTGCCGGCGACCCGCTGCTCCAAGGGCGATCACCTCGCTGGCGTCGGCTGCGGCCGCAACCATGCCGGGTGCGCGGTTGCCCTTGATGGACGCGAGCTCTCCCGAGAACTCGACCCATGTAGGCGCGACCGGCGGCAGATCGGTGTCGGTGGCCTCTGGGGTGGTGGGCATGGGCTTGGGACAGCCCATCATCAGCAGTGCAGCAAGCGTTGTGTGTCTCATGGTTGCTCGTCTCCTACACCATTGAGGTGGTTGACCACATCGAGAAGGTCGCCTTGATCGTAAAAGTCGACGGCGAGGGTGTTGATGGGGCGCCCCCTGAGGTCGATACAGTCCTCGGCGCGATCGAGCAACAGGGACCCGGCATTGGCGACAGCACCGTTCTGCGGCGAAGGAAGCGGTGTTCCGAGCCAGTGGTTCATCAAGAACAGGTCGTTGTCGTCCTCACCGCGCAGACGCTCGCATGAGAACTGGTCGGGGTCGCTATAGCTGTAGGGGGTGTCGGTCCAGAGCGACCAGGCGGCGTGCAGACCCTCCTCGTCGGACTGTCCAGACTCAAGACCCACAATGAGGTTCTCGCGGGATGCGATCAGCTCCCGCAAGGTCACGCGGCTCCCCGGCGTCCACACATGGAGGCGGCTCGCCAGCCCGACCTCAGTGAGCGCGTCGCGTGTGGCCTCGCGCGCGATTGCATCTTGGAAGATGATCTGGATCACCTCGTCGGGATGGCTGTCGAGAAAGCCCGCGATCTCTTGGAGGCCTGCAGACAGCGGCTTGGACCCCAGCACACACATGCCATGGCAGAGCAGTAGCTCACCGTTCTGTTCATAGGTGTCGAGCATCAGCGCGCGGATACCGTCTTCGAGCTGCTGGGTGATGCCAAAGGTCTGATTGGGGGCGAACCAGTCCTCCTCGGCGCTCGACATGCTGTTGTGCGTGCCGGCAAAGGTGACCTCGGCGACGGGCCGATCGCAGAGGGCCTCGTAGAGGTTGCACCGCTGGGACTCGGAGGTCGTGGGGGTACAGGCTGCAGCAGCCCACAGCGTGGCAAACACGTAGCGCATTGCGAGAGGGTAGCTCAGGTCTGGAATCTCGGGAGCAGGTCTCGCACCGCATGGCCGAGGCGGGTGTATTGCTCCGGCGTGTTGTAGAGGGAGAACGCGCTGTACCGGAGCCAGGCTTGGTCGTTCCAGCGAAAGACAGGTACTTCAACCCGGTGTTCTGCAAAGAGGGCGTTGCAGAATGCCTCTGCCTGGGCGCCGGCGACGCCGGGCAGCCGCATGGTGTGCATGCCCGCTTGGAGCTCGGGCGCGGGAGCCGGGGGCAGGACCAAGCCGCTGGCCTCGGCGAACCTGGCTCGGACATCTCGGGCTAGTGTGGTGTGACGTCTGCCGAGTGTCTCACCACCGTGCTCGCGCCACCAGTCGATAGCTGCGGCGGAGGCGAGCCGTGCGCTTGGGTCGTGGGTGCCCGGCCAGTCGAACTCCTCGTGGAGGCCGCCCCGCCAGCCATGGCTGGTGATGGGGGACCACAGGGTCGCATGGTGATCGTGGCGCGCCCAGAGCACCGCCGATCCCTTCGGTGCGCACACCCACTTGTGCAGGTTGCCCACCCACCAGTCTGCCCCAAGGGTCGACACGTCGACGGGAATGTGGCCCGGCGCATGGGCACCATCGACCAGCACGGGAATACCCCGGTGTTGCGCTGCGGCGATGATTGGTTCAAGCGGGAGCACCAGCGCCGTGGGTGAGGTGATGGCATCGATCACGAGCAGGCGCGTACGTGGCGACATGGCCGAGGTGATGGCGTCTACAATGTGGTCTGTCGTAATGCCCGTGTACGGAAACGCGGCTTCGACAACGGTAGCGCCGCGCTGGAGTGCACGTCGCTGCAATGTGTGGCCCACGGCATCGTATCTGTGCGTGGTGGTGAGGATCTCGTCGCCCGCCTCGAGGGGTACGGCATCGACCACGGCGTTGATGCCGGTGGTGGCATTGGGCACGAACACGACATCATCGGGCCGAGCACCGATCAGTCCAGCGGCAGACGCCCGGGCGACAGCCAAGAGGTCCGGGAGCTTGCGGGCAAGAAAGTCGACAGGCTCACGCTCCATCTGGTCTTGGAACGCGCGCTGGACATCGCGGACCGATTCGGGCATGGCCCCAAAGGAGCCGTGGTTCAGAAAGGTCACGCTCGGGTCGAGAAGAAACATGGGACAGCTGGCCTCGGGCAACACCACATCGGTCCTACCACACCGTCGGGGTGTGATGTGCGCGGGCCTCACCGAAGCTGGCAGATGAAGCCAAGCATGGCGTCACATGGGCGGGTGTCGAGCGTGCCGCTTCGCCCGGGCAGCGTCGGGCGTGTTCGTTGGCTCATGGCATGTGCTAGGAGAGTGGAGGTGGTCACTGCGTGGGGAGACGCGCGGTGTAGCACTGGAGGTAGGCATGAATCCAGCGTCTTCTCAGCGTTCTCGGTGGCGTGTCGGTGGTGCCGTCATGGCGGCCTTCGTCGTGGGCCTCGGACTGGGGCGCTGGACAGCACCCGGTAGCCTCTCGCCCGAGGTGCCGACCGACGAACCCGCCACTGCGGCACCAGAACAGGAGCGGCGTCCCATGGTGAGGGACAGACGAGCGGGTCAGGTGGCGCCCGTACAGCCCACGCTTCCGAGAGGTCGGCAAGACGGGCGCCCCGAGGATCTCGAAGTGCTGACGGCGAGGCTTCGTGACGAACTGCGCCGTGAAGCAGACGCCGAACGCGAGGACATGCACCGGCAGCGGCATGAGGCCTTTCTCGACACGCGCCTCGAGCGGCTCGCGGAGTTCGTAGAGGAACACAACCTCGATGACGAGACCTGGACCGCCATGGAGGATGCCGTGATGGCCTTGCACGAGCGTATGGGTGAGCTCGGACCACCCATGGGACCACCCGGCTCGTCGACGCCCGATGCCGAGGATGCGCGTCGCGAGGCGTTTGAGACGTTCAGCACCACCCTCGACGATCTGCTCGGCACCGAGGAGCTTCGCGAGGCCTTTCGGGAGACGATGCGTCCGCCTCGCGGGCCCCGATGGGGTAGGTAGGAGAAGAACGGTCTAGGGAGAGTGGCATGGACACGATGGCAAAGTGGGGTCTCGCGGCAGCGTTGGTGGCTGTTCCAGCAGGTGTGTGGGTGATGAGTGGCGGTGCGAACACCGACCAGCCCGCGGTCGAAGCCCGCCAATCGTCCCAGGATGCGGCATCCAAGAGAGCGAGGGGCGAACGCGCAGCGGCAAAGGCCCCAGCTCCGACGCGCGCCGAGGCGGGAACCCTCGAGATGGTCAAGGGCAAGAAACAGGCTGCGCGACGGGAAGCCATGAATGAGGCCGCGGTCTCGCGACGTGCAGAAGCGTCACGTGCCTTTTGCGCCACGCACGGGCTTGACGAGGCGACCTGCGCCAAG
>JBMHDG010000024.1:0-59989 GCA_049889515.1 Myxococcota bacterium | reverse complement strand
ATCGCAGTTGTTGTCGACGCCATCGCCCACCGTGTCGGGGGCACCCGGGTAGGTCGCATCGTCGTCATCGCCACAGTCGGTCCCGCCACTCGCGAGGGAGGCCACCCCGTCTTTGTCGTCGTCAACACCGTCGATGCCGTCGCAGTTGGTGTCGAGGCCATCACCGACGAGGTCTGCGGCGGTACTGCCAAACAGCGCGTTCGTGTCGTCGCAGTCATCGCAGGCGTTCAGCCCATCGTTGTCGACGTCGAGGCTGGGGTTGATCTGGGCATCGATGTCGTTGCAGTCGTCACCGCCCGAGAAGCTGGCCGCAAAGCCGTCACCGTCGAGGTCGACGCCATCGACGCCATCGCAGTTGCGGTCGACACCGTCGTCGGCGTAGTCAAAGGCGATCGGGCTGATGAGTGGGTCGCCGTCAAAACAGTCGCCATCGTCTATGCTGAAGCCATCGCCATCCATGTCCGTGCTTGGCGTTAGTACCGTACCCGCGGGGTAGATCCCGCGGCCCACCGCGTTCGACTTCGTGCCGTAAGGGAGGTCGAGCGCTTGAAAGGCGACGTAGTCACTCGGTGCTGCCGCAGGCACCGTGACCAGCAGTGTGCCGTTGCCCGACGCGTCGGTGAGCACGACATTGGGAAGGGGCTGTACCACCGGGCCGATGTCGAAGCAGACGCCGCCAAAGATCGCGTAGCAAGGGCCTGGCTGAAGGCCGTCGAAGGCGTAGCCCACCCGCACCAGCGACGCTGGATTGGCACCGCTCACGGTCACTGTGAAGGTGCTCGCCTGACCCGGCGCGGAGAGGATGACCTCACCGAGCGCGATGGTGAAGTCTGCGGTGGCCGGCGGCGGGGTCATCTCCACAAGCTCAGCATCGAACAGCGCGGCCAGTGGAGCCTCGGGTGCCTCCCATGGGGCACCGTCGTCCGTAGACTGGGGGGCGAGCGAACAGGCGGTGAGCACGAGGGGCAGGACGATACGCATGAGATCTCCACAATGGCGGCAGCCTACAGAATGTTGACGCGCAAGTCCAGCACCCCACGAGGGTGATACGGGTGACCGGGGAGGCGCTAATGACCTACGTTTCTTGGCTTTCGATCATGGTGCTGTCGGGCTGCACGCGGGTCTCTCCGCCAGAGGCTGTGGTCGTTACGCACGAGGAACCCCCGCAAGCCGTGAAGGAAGCGGCACCACCTGCCGCACCCGAGGTGGTCTACGACCCGCTGGTGCTGCCCTTGGCGGTGGGCAGCCGGTGGGACTGGGTGGAGGAGATGCGGACGGGTGCAGGTCTTCGGGTGTTTGGCCAGACCCAGGCGCCGGCCACGACCGAGGCGCTGGGGCGCCGTAGTCTCGAGATCGTGTCCCGTGATGAGGCCTCGGGCCGGTTTGAGGCCCGGGTGACACTCGCCCCCGTCGACGGAGAGATGACCGAGGCGCGGTACACGGTCTGGAACGATGCGGCGGGTACCTGGATGCTCGACGCTGCAGGCCAACCTACGCTGGCGCTTGTGGCCGAGGTACCGCCCGACCCGCTCAGCGTCGAGACCCTGTCGTGCGACATGCCGCTGCTCCACGTGAAAGGGGGGTTCTGCGCTGCACGTGCAGGGGGCCCCGAAGGCCGTGCGCCGGGGGTGCTGGGTCTGCGGCTCTCGAGTGGCGGCAGCCTCAAGGGGCTGGGCCAAGTGTTGGTGGGCGTGGCCACGCTCGGGACATTCATTCCCGGGAACCGCACGCCCGTGCACGTGATGGAGCTGGAGCGCTTTGAGCCAGGGGAGGGCACACCCACGCCACGCCCACGTCCGAGCCCCTTCGTGACCGCGGTCGAGCGGGGCGGAGCCTTCCTGACGGTCGATGACTTTGCGCCCATCGTGGGCGCACATACCCCCGAGCTCGAGGAGCTGGCGCTCGGTCTGATGCGCATCTCGCGTGCCGATACCGTGCAAGCGCTGCTGCCTTTCGCGCTGGTGTCCTCGCTCGAGCAAGACCGACCTCAGCTGCTGAGGGCGCTGGTCCGGGGACGCATGGGCTCAGATGCGCTCGGCATGCTGGTGGCGGCAAAGCCGCTTCTCCCCTTGCCCTTGTCGGCCGCCCATGAGGCGGCGCTCGTGGATGCGATGCCTGCACAGCCGACGCTCGTGAGGGCCCTGTTGACCGAGGACCTACCTGTGGTGGAGGCCTGGCTTGCGGCTGGCGAAGGCGATGCCGATGCCGACCAGTTGGCGGCGGCGTGTGCGGCAGGTCACCCCGATGAGCGTCAACGGCAGCTGATGCTGTCGATGCTCTTGTTCGACAAGGGGCGTCTGGCGGCCCTCAAGGTCTTTCTCGAGGGTGCGCCCGCCGAAGATGCGACGTCGGTCTTCCTTCAAGCTTACCGCACGCTCGGGTTTGACAAGGGCAGGCTGCAGGCTGTCGATGCCCACGCAGCGCTCGTGGCGGGCTTCTCCGATACGGCCAAGCGAGAGCTCCTTCAGGGCGTCATCTTTGAGAAGGAGGCCATGGCCACGCGTCTGGGGGTGACGGTCGACTAGCCCAGGTCGTCGCGGGGTGTGGCGCGGTGGTGCAGCGTCTCGACCACGGCTTCGGCGCGCTCGACTGCCTCGACGATGCGGTGTGGGTCCATGATTCGGCGTGCGCGACGCCATGTGACGCCTTGGGCGTCGATCCGAAGGTCCGAGGCACCGATGCGTGCCGTGAGGAGCGCCTTGACGACGGCATCGTTCAGCTGGCGCTTCATCCAGTCCTCGTCTTCGCTCTGAATCAGCATCACGCTGTCGAAGGGCTCTTGGCCAATCTCGATGTCGTGCCAGCCCGCGGTGCGCTGGACACGGGTGAGGGTGTTCTCGAGGCCGATCATGAAGGAGGTGGTCACCGTGGCCCGTGCCGTGACGCGGATCTCGGTGAGCTGGCGCTGAAAGCTCCCTGCACCCTGCTTGAGGAGGGAGATCTCCACCACGCGCCCGCGGCGGATACCCCGGACGGTACCGGTCGAGAACCAGCTGTCTTTCTGGTAGGTGCAGCTCAGCGTCTCGGCCGCCTCGCGCAGCGCCGTGCGGAAACGCCAGCCCTTCCAGGTGGTGTAGAGGACCACGGTGAGGAGCACCGCGGGAATAATGTAGAGCGCTTCTGGCGGAAACATGGGCGCCTCGCAGGGTGCGCCACTTGTAGCACGAGGGGAAGGCGACCTTGTGGGGCCGGCGTGGCAGGACCGCGTGGGTTGTCACGAAACTTCATGGTCGGGCTTGTGTCGCCTGTCAGACTCGGGCACTATGCTCCCAATCCTCGCGTGGGAGGCCACATGTCCAATCCGTTCGATCTTGACTCCGCCACACCATCCAGCGGACCCCGTGCCACCGGTCCGTCGGGTGACTTTGCACTCGATGTGGCCTTTTCCGATGGCTTGGAGGCTGCGAAGCGGAACGTCGGGCCATGGCTGGGCGCCCTGGTCGTCTCGGGTGTGTGTATCGTCGTCTCGGTCGCGGCATGTGTGTTGCCCGCGATCGCGGTGATCCCCGTGGTGGTGTTCGGCACGTATAAGATCACGCTTGAAGCATTAGATGGGAATGCGGAGTTCAGAACCCAGTTCTCTGGCTTTGACGACTTTCAAGGAACATGGCTCTCGTTTGGTGCCCTGCTCTTGATGTTGTTGGCGGTTGGATTCGGCATGTGGGTTGTGACGGCGCCACTTTCATACAGTGACACCATCCTTGTAGAGCTCGGCGTCATCAACAACATGGCGGATGCGATGTTGGCCACCATACCTATCAAGCTGCTTGGGAGCGCAATGAGCAGCGCGATCACCGTGCGGTTTATCCTCGCACCCTTCATGATGGTCGATCGGGGCGATGGTGCCTACGAGGCCATGATCAACTCCTGGAACCTGACGGGTCCCGTGTGGTTGCGCCTGTTTGGTGGCTATATCGCGCTAGGCCTCCTCAATCTTATCGGCTTGATGGCCTGCGGCGTCGGCATCCTCTTCACAACCTTGGTGAGCTACGGCGGAATGGCGAGCATCTACCGCCAGCTGACCGGTACGCGCCGGGCCTAGGCCAGCACGCCGACCGCAGAGAGCACGGCGGTCCATGCCGCCAAGACCGGTAGGAGGACGGCCGTGCGAAAGAGGAAGAGCGCCACGAGGTGACCCAGCCGAATGGGCACCTCGCGGAACAAATCGAGCATCATGGGCCCCACGGAGCTGAAGAAGATCAGCTGGCTGATGGACAGCACGCAGATAAAGAACCGGGTGGGCAGGGCCGCATCTTTGACCAGAAGGGCCGGCACATACATCTCGGTGATGCCCGCGAGTACGGCGGGCCCTGCGAGGGCAGCATCGGGAAGGCCCAACCAAGCCAACACGGGCACCAACGGTGCGCCCAGCCACACAAAGACGGGGGTGTGCTCGGCCAACGCGGTGGCTAGCGACCCGACCGTCAGGATGGTTCCCAGAATGCTCGCCGCCAGCAGGGTCCCGTTGCGAAGGCCGCGCCACGCAAGCGTGGGCAAGGGGGGGCTCGCGGCCGCTCGGGCGAGGGCCCGTTGCCATGCGGCGATCCCTAGTGCGCCCTCGAGGGGTGGCTCTGGGGCCGCCTCGGCCAGCGTGGTGTCGGGAATACCCGTCGTGGGCCACAGGCGGGCCTGCAGGGCAGCGAGGGCGTAGACGACCACAAAGTAGGTCCCGAAGATCAGCGGGAAGAGGTGGAGCAGGTCGAGCGTACTGGCCACGACGCCGACAAAGCCAATGCTCACGGTCGAGAATCCGGTCACGACGACGAAGGCCTCACGCCGGGTGTAGCGCCCCTGCATGGTGAGCTGATGCGTCAGGTAGAGACCCACCGAGTAGGACCCGAGCCATGACATGAGGTCGTCGAGGGCGGCACGTCCGGGCAGGCGAAAGAGCGGGCGCATGATGGGCCGCATCCAGGTGCCGAGCCACTCGAGCAGCCCATAGCTGGCGACGATCTCGAGTCCGACCGCACCCAATGGGACGATAATGGCCACGGCGGTGATCAACTTGGACCAGAGAAATCCGCCCACATTCGGGTCGATGAGCCACGCCGGACCGGTCTTGGTGAGCAGCAGGATGGCGCAGACGACGCCGAGGCCACGGGTCGCACGCAATACGGGCCCCGCCTGAAAGATGCGCCAATGCGGTCCGTCACGTCCGTGTGCGACCATCGAAGCGAGGGCTCCGCCGAGCAGCAAGAGCATGCACCACGCGTCGATGAGCCGTGGTGCGCCACCCTGAAGGACCTTGACCAACAGGTCAAAGGCGACAGTCCAGCGCCCATCGTACGGCAGTGGTGCGAGAAAGAGCCCGAGTCCAAGGAGCGTGGAGGCAGCAAAGCGGGTGCGTGGGCCCATCAGTTCTCCGGGTAGGTCTGGGCGCTCAGTGTCAGAGAAGCAGGACGCATCTGCAACCTCCATTCGGGAGGAGTGATGCCGAGCCTACGACCGACTGTCGTCATTGTGTCCATTAGCGCGGTCTGCGGTGTGCTCTACACCGTCTGGTTTGCGAGCCTCGCCATGGGTGTGGCGGGTGCCGCGTTCTTCGGATGGATGGCCGCCGACCTCTACGCGGTGTTTAGCCCATCACCAGATGCCGCTGCAGAACTTGGGTCATGGTCCGAACATCCACGGGTTTGGTGAGGTGGTCGACCATGCCGGCCCCTTGGCTCTGTTGGGCCAAGCCCGGCTCTGCCGACGCGGTGACGGCCACAATGGGCGTCGTGATGCCTTGGGAGACCGCTTGTCGGGTGGCCTCCAGACCATCCATGATGGGCATGTGGTGGTCCATCAACACCAGGTGATAGGCCTCATCCCGCATCATCTGGAGTCCCTGAGCCCCATCGACCGCCTCGTCGACCTGCGGGCCGAGTGACTCCACCATGCGCCGCAATACCTTGCGGTTGATGAGGTTGTCGTCGACGACAAGGACCCTTCCTCGAACGCCCTCAGGTTTCGCGGGTGTGGGTGCGGAACAGGTCTCCATGGGCAGGACGACCGTGAAGCAGGTGCCCGTGGGGGTACGTGCCGCAGCCTCGAGGGTGCCGCCGAGCCCCTCGACCAGCTTGGACGTCAGGGCGAGACCCAGGCCGAGGCCATCATACTGTCGGGTGGAGCCCTCATCGCCTTGTTCAAACGCGCCGATCAACGATGAGAGCGCGGCGGGAAGTCCGGGACCGCTGTCCTCGATGGTGAGGTGCAGTGCGTCGGACCAGGTGGCGCGCACATGCACGGGGGCACCCTCGGAGAACCGGAGGCCGTTTTCGACGAGGTGAAGCAGGATCTGCTGAATCCTCGCACCATCGGTCTTCGCCCATTGCGGCAAGGTGTCGGCGTCGACGTGAAGCTGAATGCTACCTGGCGGCGCGCTGACAATGGCGGGAAGGTCGCGGAGCGTGGCATGGAGGTCGCATGCCTGTGGCTGGGTCTCTGGCGCCTGCTGCGTCTCGCCATCGGCAAAGGAGAGCACGTCATTGATGCGCGTGGAGAGCAGCTGTGCGGACCGGAGCGCCATGTCGATGGCTGCGCGGTCATGATCGATCAGCTTGGGGTCGAGCGACTGCAAAATGCCGAGAATGCCGTGGAGCGGTGTACGCATCTCATGGGAGACGCGTGCGAGGAACCTCCCCTTGGCCTGTAGTGCATTGAGTGCCTCAAGGTGGGCCTCATAGGCCTGAACTTCGGCACGATACTGCATCTGCGAAAAGGCGAGGCCGACCAAGGTGCCCGCAAAGGGCAAGGCAAGGACAATCGGCGTGGTGATGCCGCCAAGGAGCAGACCGCACGTCGTGGCAAGGCTCACGAGCATCAGACGCACGAACGCCCGAGCCGGGGATGCGGGAAAGAAGCCGGCACCGATGCAGATGAGGGTCGCGCTTGTGGCTGCGGTCTCGGGGGCGAGCGTCCACGTGTTGACGAGGGCATCGAACCCTCCCCACCAACAGAGCATGGCGGTCAACCAGAACCGCCACCATGCATCGTGTCTCGTGACGAGCCGGATGAATACAAACAAGGGGAGGAACTCGAGAACTCGAGCAGCCATCACCAGGGCTGGCGCACCTTCGAGCCCATCGACCGCGAGCGTGACTATGCACGCCAAGCCAACAATCCAGGCGATCGGCTGCAGAAATCCAGCGGTACGGCGGTAGATCGCGGATTCGAGAGCGGTGCTATGGGAGAGGGGGACATCCATCAGGGCAGTACGTAGCAGAGGAACCGACCCGCTGCCTATAGGTTTTTTACATCGGCTAGACACGGGACACGGACGGTGCACGGGGTAGGCTGCCGCGTGACCACGGAGTCCATCATGCATCGTGCCGAGCTGCTTCACGCCATCCTTCAGACCCGAGAAGACGATCGGGTGAGTCGCGGCGAGCGCCGGGCACTGCGCGCGGTCCTTGAAGACGCTGCGCTCGATGCCGAAGACCAGACGTGGATTCGTCGTGAGCTTGTACGAGACATCCAGCAGCAGCTGGAGGGCACGGCCCATGCCCCCTTGGTGGACTGGTTGGGGGATGCGCTGAACCTGCTGGAGCAGGGGCCGTCTTCGGGTGTGGCCCCCACCCGGGCGTGGTTTGGACCGAGCGAGGCGATCGCGCCAGCGCTGGTGCAGTTCATCGAGAGTGCGACGCATCAGCTCGACTGCTGCGTCTTCACGATCACCGATGACCAGGTCTTCGAGGCGCTGGTGCGTCAGCACAAGCGTGGCGTGAGGGTACGGATCGTCAGTGATGACGACAAGTCCGAAGACCGGGGCTCCGACCTCTATCGCCTCGATCACGCGGGCTTAGCCTGCCGGTGGGACGACTCCCCACACCACATGCACCACAAGTTCGCGATCGCCGACGGACGACGCCTGCTGAATGGGTCCTACAACTGGACCCGCTCGGCATGGCGCGCCAACCGCGAGAACTTCATGGTGACCGAAGAGCCCGCGCTGGTCCGGCAGTACAGCGAGGCCTTCGAGGCGATGTGGGCCGAGTACGGCTGAGCTAGTGGCCCGCGCTCGGCGTCAGCGTCAGCTGGGTGGCAGCGTTGGCCTGCACATCTTCATCGGAGAACCAGAGGGGGACGGTCTCGCCGGCGATGAAGGGCCCGTAGTGGGAGCGGTAGTGACGGTGCCCGGGCTGTCCGGACTGCCCCCCGGGGTGCACGAGCGTGCTCGCGTTGAGGTCGCCGAGGGGCATCACAATGCGCAGCGAAGCCATGCCGGTCACGGGCATGTCGTCGCTGGTCCAGGTGTAGTTGGCGGCGTTGAGGGTGTTGCCATCGCCGGCCCACGGCACCTCGGGCATGTTCCAGCCGGACAGCAGGCTCGACTGAGCCGAGAAGGGATGCGTCAGGCGCAGGGGATGAATGGCGCCCCAAGACCATGTCGAGGGGTCGTCGCCCATGAGCTCGGACAGGGTGGTCCAGGCGGCTGCGGCCGCGCGGTCGACCATCGCCTGCCGGTCGGTCAGCCACGGAGTGTAGTTGCCTGCGAGCAGGCAACGGCTTGAGCCGCTGATGCTCAGGTACGACGCCGCACCTGCCTCACCCACCACGGGGGTGACCATCTCGCGGTGGAGCTCACGCTGGAACAATGCCCATGCGGCCGCACCCGCACTGTCGACCTCCATCTGTAGGTCCCAGTCCCGCAGCACGTTCAAGACTGCCTCCGCGCCCTCGGTGGAGCCGCGGACGTCATCGATCACCATGGCGAGCTCGGCTGCGGCCAGCCCCGCGCGGCGGTCATTCTGGATGCGGTTCATGTCCTCGGGCGTGAACTGGTCGCCTTCTGCGAGGAGCTCGCCCAGTCGATGGTGACGGGCCGGTGGAACATTAAACGCGCCGAAGGTGGCGAGCGGATGGTCGGGCTTGGCGTTGGCATTGTAGACATAGCCACGCTCATGGGCGCGCTCACCCGGTAGTTCGGCTTGATGCCCCGTCCAACGCCCAGGACCTTCGCTCGCGTCATACGGGACACGACCAGAGAACCCTTCGCGGGTGACGACACCGCCCACCTGCTGCCAGGCGAAGTCTCCGTCGACATCGCCGATGGCGAGGTTCTGGGCGATCGACATCGGACGGTCTGCGAAGTGGTCGAGTGCCTCACCCACCGACGAGGCGTTGTTCAGTCCCCAAAAGTTCGGCACCACGTTGTCTTCGACCTCGAGCGCATCCCAACGGAGCACGACGACCCGTTCGCCGTCGAGGGTGGAGACGACCGGCCCAAGGCTGGTCCAATAGACCGTCTCTTTCACGCCACCGGCCTCGACCTCGTAGGCCGTGAGCTCCTCCTCTACACCATGCACCACCACCGAGGTGTCTCCCGCCTTCTGGACGACGGCGAGGTCCATGGAATCGGTCATGACATTGGTGAGGCCCCAGGCCAACCGTTCGTTGTGGCCAATGACCACAAGCGGAACACCGGGGAGGGTGGCGCCGGCCATGTGCAGGTCACCCCCTTGGATGTCGGCCACATACCAGAGGCTGGGGACGCTCTGGCTGAGGTGGGGGTCATTGGCCACGATAGGCTTGCCATCCGCGCTCTTGGACGGCCCGACCACCCAGTTGTTCGAGGCCTCCGACATCTGCGCCATCCCGCCGAGCGCACCGGTGAGTGCCTTGAAGCCTGCCGAGAAGGGGGCGATGTCCGCCTGCCGAAGCGCATCCCACTCGGCTTCGGTGGGGAGTCCCTCGCCCGAGAGCCGAAACAGGTCATCGATGTGTGCCGTGGTGAGCTTCTCTCGGAACATCAAGGCAAAGGTCTCGGCCTCGAGGTTGTCCGACAGGCGCCAGCTCTGCAGGTAGGGCGACGCCATGCTGTCTTCGATGGTCCACGGCTCGAACGCCGAGTTCAACAAGCGGTACTCGATGGGGAGCTTCTTGAGGCTGGCTGCGCCGGCGTTGAGGCCATCGGCATAGGCCTGGAGCATGGCCTTGAGCTCGGGGTCGAGCGAGGCCAAGCGCGCTTCGGTCTGCTCACGAAGACGCAGGCCCCGCATCATGCGGTCGAGGGGCAGGACGCGCTCGCCGAGCCACGGGGCGAGGTTGCCCCACGCCAAGCGCCGCTGGAGGTCCGCCTGAAACAGGCGGTCTTGACCGTGGACAAAGCCCAAGGCCGTGATGGCATCGATGGGGGTGTTCGCTCGAATGTGGGGCACGCCGTAGTCATCGCGCGTGATGGTGACCTCGCCGCTCAGCGCCGGCACGATCAGCTCGCCGTTGAGGTCAGGATGCGACGCCTTGGTGGCGGCGAGCTTGAACAACGCGCACCCCTGCAGGGCGGTGGCGAGGGCGAGCAAGGTGAGCGTGGTCAGGCGCATGGGAACCTCGGGTCGTGATGCGCCAAGCGACTAACCGTCGCACCTCGGTCCCACATGATCTCGGGGTGTCATCCTGACGTTCTTGTACGTGGAGAGCGTTGGCGTCGACACCGTTGAGACGAGGATCAGTCGGCATTCTCAAGGATGATTGTCGCAAAGGAGCTGTAGTCCCCGAACCCGGTGCCCACGTCAACAACGATGCCGTCGGGGTCGACCACGGCCCAGAGCGGGTAGCCAAAGCCGGGGACGGCGTCTTGCCCGAGCCAGTAGCCCCAGCCACGCTCAGACACGACAGGTCCGGTGAGGCCCCACGTGTCGGTCCAGCTCTGCAGCTGTGCGGTGCTCGCGGGGTCGAGCACGGCATCGAGGGTGGGGGCGAGCAAGGTGAAGCTATGAACCTCGACGCCCTGATCGGCCATGTCTTGCTCAAAGGCCCCCGCACCCCGCGCCATGGCCTGACAGGGGCCGCAGTCCATGGCGGAGACCTCGACAATCAGCCATGTGCCAAGGCTGTCATGCAGACGAACGGCCTCGTCACAGGCCTCGACAAAGACGCCATCCGGTACCTGTGCGCCGACCTCGAGACGCCAAGGCCCGGTGTAGGCGGGGCGGTCGGAGCGTTCCCATCCACAGGCAGACACCTCGGGTGGGATGAAGCCGTGAAAGGGGTCAGCGTCGGGTTCGGTGCTGCGTTCGAAGGCACCGCTCATGGTGAGCGTGTAGGGCAGGGTCTCATCGGCCAGCTGGGCCTCAGCCGTGTGGGTAACGGTGACGCGTGACGGGTCGACGGTGGCCGATCCGAAGGGCTGCAGCTGGAAGTTCTCAAGGCGAATCCGTCGGAACCCATCGTCATCCCACCCGAGCCACTCCGTGCCTTCATAGGTCTCGGTGTCGGTGAGCGCGGTGTAGCACGCATGCCCGTCGGGCTCGATGGTGGCGGTGGTCTTGAAGATCAGCTCGCAGGACGGGCAGAGCCAGGGCGCGCTGCGGTCCTCGATGCCGGTGTAGGTGCGGGTGTAGCCACAGTCGGCATAGCCCTCGGCCTCGGCGGCGTCGCCGTAGTCCACCTGCCATGTGATGCTGCCGGTCAGCGCTTGCACATCACCCGGCTCGAAGGGATCGGGGCCCGGGGTGGCGCAGGCGATGGCCAGGACAAGGGGCCACATGCGAGGGGTCATTTGTGCATCTCGACGTGTTTTACCGTGAAGCGATCGAGGGTCATCTCGAGCGTCACTTCGTCCGCAAGCGGGTAGGAGCTATGCACCAAGAAGCCCTCGATACCCGTCGTGGTGGCATCAATGGTTTCGCCATCTGGACCGACCACGTGGCACGAATTGGCCGTGAGCATACGAGCGCTGGCATTCACGCCATGCCGAGCAGCTTCCTGATCATCTGTGACCGGTGCGACGACACCGGTCCAGATGGTAATGCCACTAGCATCCCCGACATCAACGTTGGCGCTGTCCCAGCCGATGCGCGTCTCTTCCGTGTCGCGCAGATCGACCGTGGAATAGAACTCACTTTCTCCGACATTTGCATGGATGGACAATGGTCCTACTAAAGGCACTTCGGTCCAGTCGCTGTCTTCTTCTGCGGTGTCCTCGGAGGCTGTGAACTCGCCATTGACGACCATCGTGCCGACCGACGCTGCGAGTTCTTCGAGGTTAACGGTGTTGTTCCGAGTTTTGGTACGGATGCCTTGAAATCCTTGTTCCGTGAGCTTGGCTTCGATGAGCCCCCACTTCATGATGGCGTGCACAACCCCATCGAAGAAAATGGAACAGTCAAGGTCGATGTCATTGATGTCGACAACACCGTCGATGGCTTGGCCGCGAAACGTGATGTCGCCTAAAGCAACCGTCTTGTCCTTTAGCGTGACCATGAGCGGCACCTTGCCATGGAACGAAGCTTGAATGTTGCGGGCGTCGCCGGCACCAAACTCCTCCTCCGCAAGCTGGTCGGTGAGGCTTCGCTCCGAGCTGGCCTCGGACGCCTGCCCCGCGTTGTACACGACCTTGACTTGGATGCCGAGGCCCTCGATGTCGTTGCTCTCTGCGCTGACGACGTTGCCATCCTCATCCATTGTGGCGCGCGTGTGTCCCACGGAGAACTCGTCGACGCTTCCTTGAGCGCTGATAGATTCCGACGAATATTCTCCGTAGGCATCGGTGGCATGCAGGTGTTCAAAGCTACCCGTCGACGTTCCGTCTTCATGGCTGATGTACATGGCCTCATCGACGGTGACGCTGCCCGCTTGGGCGTGGATACCCGACGTGGCGCCATAGACCTTCTCGCCCGTGACCTGTTCGGCATGCATCACGCTGGTATCACCTGTGGTGGCGTAGGTGAGGCCCGTCCCGGTAGCGACGGCGGCACCCCCCTGCATGGAGCCGCCATCTGACCCTTTGACATTGTGGGCTTCGACGGCATCGAGACCCACATGCATCGTGCTCATGTCGGAATTGGCGTTCATCACCAGCCCGTCTGCAGATGCCGACGTCGCAGTCGCCTCATACTCGCCGTACTGCCCCTTGAGGTTGGTGCCGGACATGGTGTCGATGGACGCGTGGTAGCCATTGTCATCCATCCCCGCCTGAAGACCCGTGGCGGTGCCATGCCCGACAGAGGCGGACCTTCCGTCGCCGACGTAGCGTCCGTTCGTGACCTCCGCGGACCGCACGCTTCCGTCGATACTCGACCCGTTCATCGACGCGTCGATGCCTTCGCCGGTCAGGGTGTCTGCCGACACCTGGGTGCTCCCACTGGTGTACGCGACCCCGTCGGCACGTGCAGTCTCGGTGGTGAGGTGATGGGTGGTGCCATCCGACGTCCCTGTGACGTCGGTCACCGAAAAGCTTGCGGCTTCTGCGGTACTGCCATCGGCGGCATAGCTCGCCCCGGCGCCCTGAATGGCGTCGGCGCGGCCGCGGTGGTTCGTACCGTCGGTGTAGGCGTCAAGGCCTTGGGCATCGACCTGTTCGACGCGAACGGTCGTACCATCTTTTTCGTAGGTGGCGCCTTGCAGTTGGCCGGATTCTGCCGATGCGCCCACATGGGAACCATGGACGGCGAGCTGAGCACCGGAGACCGAACCCGCCTCGACGGATGCGCCTGCGACTGTGATGCCTTGCTGTTCGATGCTCGCCTCGCCCACCGAGGCGTTGATCAACGTGCCATCCAAGAGGTCGTCGGTACTGCGGGTGGGGGTGCGCGCGGCCTTGTCCTCGCGCCGCTGGGCATCGGCAGCCGCTGCATCGGTGGGGCTCAACGTTCGCCGATCGATGACGTGGTCAAGGCGGTCCTTGTCGTCTTCGAACGCTTGGCGGTCGGCAGCGGCCTGCTGGGATGGCGTCAGCTCATTGGAGAGGTCCATGATCTCACCGGTCACGGTCGCGGAGGCGTTCTCGAGATGCGCATCTTCGATGGTCTTGCCGTCGTAGGTGGCGCCCTCAAGATCGGCCTGCCCGACGTTGACCGTGACGGTCCTCGTCTGTAGCTCGTTCTGCGCCAATACAAGCTCTTCGCGCTCCTCGATGGACAGCTCCCCGGACGAGGCCTTCTGCTGCAGGGCATCTACACGGAGTATCAGGGCGTCTAGCCGTTCAATCTCTGCGACAAGCCACTCCACACGCGCCTTTGCCTCGGCACCGAGTCCCTCGGGTTGCTGGGGGCCTGTGAGCCGGGTCAGCTCCTCTTGAAGGACATCTCGGGTGTTCACAAAGCTGGAGGTGGCGACCAAGCCCTCCATGGCGGCGCTTCCGATCCGTGCGACCTCTGACCAGCTCCCATCGGGTTGTTGTTCGCGGAGCACGACGTCATTGAGTGAAGCCGAGCCCAACGACAGGCTGACGTCGTTCATCACGAGGGGCGTGGAGAACGCATTGGTGAGGTCGTCCGTGGGGACGATCATCTCTTTCATCGACTCAATGGGGGCGGCCATGGTCCGCCCGATGGTGACACCGAGATGTTGGTTCAGCAGGCTGGCGATGGAGCCCTCGGCCTCGTCCGGCTTGATGCTCTCGGGTGGTGTCATGTCCAGCTGCAGGGCGTCAAGGAGCAGGGCTCCGATACCTATCTGAATAGCCGTATGCGCCCGTATGTACTCCATCGCGAGATCCGAAGCCTCCAGGCGGCCAATCGAGAGATGGATACCCGGCTTGCCTGCCGTGGTGCCTACTTCCGCGCGGAGCTTTTTGACGCTCATCGGGCCCGAATGGATCTTCACGAGGTTTTTCTCGTGATGGAGGGATGCAATGCCGAGGTCGTCAATCGTGACGGTGCACACCTCGGTACCAACGTCAACATCGATGATATTGTCGGCGGTGGTGTCCATGGTCATGCCTGCGAGGCTCCCGCCAGCCAGCTCCTGGGCATCATTGAGATTGACCTCCAGCCCCGACAGGAAGTCCCACGCCATTCGCCCACCGGCTTTGATCCTATCGAGGGTGGCGGCGGGATCGGCCACAAACGCGTCATATGCGGCACATCCGTTGGTCCATGTTTCGGACAGCCAATCACCCCAGCTCTGTGGCTCGGCACCTTGGGTGGCCGGCGTTGTACCAGGAATCACCGCCCCCACCAGACGCGCGAACCAAGTGCCGCCATCGACAGAGATGAAGGCCTCACGCTGGGCCTCGGTCCATGTGCTCATCATGAGCACCACCATGTGAGCCTCGCGCTCGTCGACGCTCCAGTCTGTCATGCTGAAGGACAATAGCTCGATGATGTGCTGCTGCTGCGCGCCGCCGCTCAAGCTCTGCATCACCGACAGGGTGGTGTCGAAGTTGTAGGTGAGCTCGTCTTTCGGGAGCTCTTCCCACAGCCGGTTGCCGAGTCCCTCGGCATCGAGATGGGACCAGATGGTCGCCTTACCCGACGAGGCCGCGATCAATCGAAAGGCCTCGCGGGCATCGTCGTCAGAGAC
This sequence comes from Myxococcota bacterium, assembly GCA_049889515.1. GTDB lineage: Bacteria > Myxococcota_A > UBA796 > UBA796 > JBMHDG01. The sequence goes on along the minus strand of JBMHDG010000024.1, from coordinate 44,761 downwards.
AACGGGATCGAAGACGGTACGCGAGAGAAGCGCTGCGACTTGCTCAGGTACGCCGTCTTGCGCCTGGGTGGCGGTCGCGCCATCGCCCGCAGGTGCCTCATCGCGGCTCGCGAGCGAAGCGCCCCCGGTCATGGCACCCCCGCCCACGGCGGCTCCAGTGAAGGGTGAAGCCTCGAGCGCACCACCGCCGTGAAGGGCCTGTGCGACGGCATCACCCATGGCCGCGGCTGCGACTTCATGGGGCTGGTCGGGGCGGGAGACCTCGAGCCCTTGGCCTGACCCGGTGGGGATCTGCCCGGCCTGCGCTTGGAGTACGTGCGCAATCTCATGGGCAATCAGGGTATCGCCCTCCGGTGTACCCGGTCGGTACATGCCGGAGGCAAAATACACATGATGCCCCATGGCAAAGGCATTGGCCTGGAGTGCCGCTGCTGCCTCTGCAGCAGCACCATCGGTGTGCACCACGGCACCGGAGACGTCAGCGCCGAGCTGCGCACCAAGCCTTGCGGCCACCTCCGCCGAGAGGGGGGTGCCCTGGCTCTGCTCGATGAGGGCGGCGGCCGCCGAGGTGTCGAGTCCAGCCCCCGACCCCGCGGCGTCGCGGCTCGCCACGGCGTTGGCGAAGCTCTGGCTTCCGTGTGCGGCGGAGAGGCCGAGGTCGCTCGTAGGCGCGGTGCCATGGCGCGATGCGGAGCCCACCCCGCCCGCGGCGAGTGCCGCTGCTTGGGTGTTGGATGAGCGGCGTGCTTCTTGGGTGGTCGAGGCGCGTTCCCGCGAGGCGCTGGACGGGGAGGAACGTCGGTCTTTTGCCATGGTGGTTCTCTCCGCGCGTGGGTTGTCGTACCATCTTGTTGTCGATCTCGAAAGCAAACGGAGCGCGCAGATGGTGTGGATGGGACTCGGGGTGGCCCTCGTGATGGTGTTGATGGTGGCCATCCACGATCTGACGCAGAAGAAACACGCGATTCTACGCAATTTTCCGGTGGTCGGTCATGCGCGCTACTTCTTCGAGCGGATCGGCCCAGAGCTCCGCCAGTACATCGTCACGGGCAACAATGAGGAGCGTCCGTTTTCGAGAGACCAACGCGCCTGGGTGTATGCCTCGGCCAAGAAGGAGAACAACCTTCGGGGCTTTGGCTCAGACGAGCGGCTCGAGACCTCACCTAACTTCATCATCATCAAGCACGCGGCCTTTCCGTGGAGACCGCCTGAGGACTACGCATCCGACCCCTCGTTTCGGATCCCCGTCTCCAAGACACTCGGAGGCTGGCGAAAGCGGCCGGGTGCGTTCGTGCCTGACTCCACGGTCTACGTGTCGGCCATGAGCTACGGGTCACTCAGCAGCGCTGCCGTGGTAGCCCTGAACCAGGGCTGTGCCATGGCCCACGCCCTTCACAATACGGGGGAAGGTGGCATCGCGCCGTACCATGACCAAGGTGGCGACCTGATCTACCAGCTCGGTACGGGCTATTACGGTGCGCGGACGCCTGACGGGCGCTGCGACCTTGAACAGCTCGCACGGCGCTGCACCGAACATCAGGTCCGTGTCGTGGAGATCAAGCTCAGCCAAGGCGCCAAGCCGGGCAAGGGTGGCATCTTGCCCGCGAAGAAGGTGACGCCGGAGATCGCCGAGATCCGCGGTATCCCAGTGGGTAAGTCCTGCGAGTCACCCGCGTACCACCGAGAGTTTTCGGATGTGCCCGGGCTCGTGGCCTTCGTGGAGCGCGTGGCCGAGGCAACGGGCCTTCCCGTCGCGATCAAGGCTGCGGTCGGTGACACAGCCTTCTGGGCTGATCTCGCGGACCACATGGCGGCGACCGGCCAAGGGCCTGACATGATCCATGTCGATGGTGGGGAGGGCGGGACCGGTGCGGCACCGCTCGTGTTCTCGGACCACGTGGCGCTACCGTTCAAGATCGGCTTCTCGCGCGTCTACAACGAGTTTCTTCGGGTGGGACTGCACGAACACATCGTCTTCGCGGGGGCAGGCCGGCTCGGATTTCCTGAAGAGGCGCTGCTGGCCCATGCGATGGGGTGCGACATGATCGCCGTCGCGCGTGAGGCCATGATGGCGATTGGCTGTATTCAGGCGCAGAAGTGCCACACAGGCCACTGTCCCACGGGCGTGGCGACACAACAGAAGTGGTACATGCGCGGCCTCGACCCGACGTTGAAGTCTGCGCGGCTCGCCAACTACCTCGTGACCCTCCGAAAAGAGGTGCTGGCCCTGTGTCATGCCTGCGGGGTGGACCATCCGTCTAAGGTCGATCTTGCTCGAATCGAGCTGATCGATGATCGCTTCGGGTCGCGCCCCGCATCAGAGGTGTTTGGTCTGCCTCCGGTTCGGCCGTCTTCAGGTGCCGGCGTCGAGGGCCGCGCGTAGGGCGCGTTCTGCGGTTTGCTCGAGCCAGTCGAGGTCAAGGGTCTGGTGGGCCTCGCAGATGAACCAGGGCTCACGGGCGTCGGGCTCGAGCATGATTCCGCTGTCGATCATATTCCACGCGAACCGTTCGTAGAGCGGGTAGTTCGAGCTTCGCCACCGACGGTAGTCGAGGGGGACAGGGTCGAGGAAGTGAATACCGAACATCGACGGCGGACCCGCAAAGCTGTGCGCCACGCCGCATCGGCTGAAGACCCGACCGAGGGTGTCTCGAATCGAAGCCCCGACGCGGTCGACAGTCTCGAGAGCGTCGGTGTGTTCAAGGATATCGAGCACGGCATGGGCGGCCGAGAGCGCGACCATGTTGGCGGTGTAGGTGCCACCATGGACGACGCCGCCGGCGTGTGATCCCACGATGTCCATGACGTCGTGCCGTCCACCAAACCCGGCCACGGGGTAGCCATTGCCCATGGCCTTGGCGTAGGTCGTGAGGTCGGCATGGATGCCGTAGAGCTCTTGGGCCCCGCCTTTCGCCACGCGAAAGCCAGTCTTGACCTCATCGATGATGAGCAGCGAACCATGGGCATCACAGGTGTCGCGAAGCGTCTGAAGCCACTCGGGGGTGGCCGAGATGCTGCCGCAGTTGCCGATGATGGGCTCAAGCACCACGGCGGCGATCTGCTCGCCATGCGCCTTGAAGATGGCTTCAAGGTGCTTGAAGGAGTTCATGGGGATGAGATCGACCAGCGCCCGGGAATTCTCGGGAATACCTGCCCCAAAAGGAACAATCGTGGGGTCGATGTCGCTGCCGGGTGTCCAGCCTTCGATGTCGACCTTCCACATCACTTCATCATAGAGGCCGTGAAAGCCACCCTCGACCAAGACAATACGGTCGCGCCCGGTGAAGCCACGGGCCGTACGCATGGCGCCGATGACGGCCTCGGTCCCGGAGTTGGCGAAGCGCATCTTGTCGATCTGCGGGCAGAGCCGCTTGACCTGCTTCACGACCTCGGTGTCGAGCGGGGTCGCAAAGCCGGTGAGGGTGCCGCGCTCTGTGATCTGCTCGATGACGGCGGCATCCACGCGTTTGTCGCGGTAGCCGAGAATGATCGGCCCGTAGCCAAGGCGGAAGTCCACGTAGGTGTTGCCGTCGGCATCGGTGATCTGACAGCCCTTGGTCTCGGTGATGAACCGCGTGCGGTGCTCACCCCAATACCGGTAGTTTTCAGCCACGCCCTGGGGCATGTGGCGATGGGACGCCTTGAGCAGTTCGTCTTGTGCGGTACGTCTCATGGGCATGGTTCACCATGGGGTGGGCGAAGCAGAAGCTCGGCCTGCTCCTCGACGAGGCGTGCCACATGAAGCTCGGCGGCCGCTTCGCCGTAGCGTTGGGTGGCCTCGGCAAAGCGTGCCTGGGCGAGGCGTGTCATGGGGATGTCGAGGCCGAAGCGCTCGGCTGTCTCCACAATGAGCCCGAGGTCCTTGTTGCAGAGGGCGAGGGTGAACGAGGGGTCGTAGTGACCCGCAAAGATGGACGGGATGTCGTGCCCAGCGACCCAGGAGTCCCCCGCACTGTGCACGATGGCCTTTCTCACGGTCTCGAGGGGCACGCCGGCTTTGGCACCCAACATCAGCCCCTCGGCGATCGACGCGGCATGGATGAACCAGAGCTGGTTGGTCATGAGCTTGATGGTGGAGGCTGTGCCGTGGGGTCCACAGTGAAGGAGCACGGTGGCGAGGTGGTCGAGCAGGGGCCGCTGCGCTTCAAAGACCTCGGTGTTGCCCCCTACGAAGATGGTGAGCTCACCGCGAATCGCGCCGTCGATGGCGTTGGTGACGGGGCACTCAAGAATGTCGATCTCCCTCGTCGCTGCAAACGCCACGACGCGCTGGAGCAGCTCGGTGGAGCTCGTGGTCGTGTCGATCACCACGGTTCCTGGAGCCAGGTGCTGCAAGAGCCCACCGTCACCCAGGAGCACGGCCTCGACTTGTGGTGGGCCGGGAAGGGCGAGAAACACCACCTCGCGGTCCGCGAAGTCTGCCCAGCTGTCTGCCCACGTGGCGCCCAGCTGTTCTTGCGGGGCGGCCTTGGCGCGGTCGAGGTCATGCACCTTCAGGTCGTGTCCAGCCCTCACGAGGTTGGTCGCCATCGGACCGCCCATGTGGCCGAGCCCGATGAATCCGACCCGTCGGTGGTCCGTCATGCCCGCACCTCGAACAGGTTAAACGTGCCCGTCGCGTCGAGGCCGAGCGAATGACAGCCGAGCGCCTCGAGTACGGCGTAGGCGTCGGGCTGCTCGAGGATGAGGTACCGGTAGTACTGCTCCCCGAGGGTCTCTTCGCCACGAGAGATCAGGTAGTGCTTGGTGAACAGTCCGCCTGAACCAGGCTCAATGTGCTGGGTGTAGGTCAAGCCACCAGGCATGGGACGGCTGTAGTCTTCGTGGGGCCCCTGAAGCGCAAAGGCCAAGATCGCACCGGGCTCAAGGTGATCGATCACGCGCGTCAGGCCCGTGATGCAGGCCTCGCGATCATCGATATGACTGCACAGGCTGAGCGTTTCGCCATCGTTGATGAAGTACCAGCAGCCACCCACGCTGTAGGCGGCCTCGAAGGTCCACGGCAGCTTGAGCTGGGTGACATCTTGGAGCGAGAAGCGAACCTTGTCGCCAAGGCGCGCGCGCGCTTGCTCCATCATCTCGGCGGTGTTGTCGATACCGACAAGGTCGTAGGGCCCGCGCTCCAGAAGGTGCTCGGCGACCAGGCCCGTACCTACGCCCATCTCAAGCACACGACGTCGGTGTCCGAGGGCGCCCTTTAGGGCATCGGCGTAGATGGTGTAGTCGTAGTACCCCGAGGTCATCAGGGCGTCGTACTGGTCAGCAATGCCCGCATAGGTGTTGGTGTCATTGTCCGGCGTGTTCACGCGTGCCTCCGTGACTGCTGTGACGCAAGGTGACAGTGTACAAGGTCTGGAGGCTCGTGCACGAGGGAATCGTGAAGCTCGCGTCAGGGGCGCGCTGGCGACTCGCGGAACCGCGAGCAGACCTCCGCCATGTGTGCGTCCGAGGCGTTTCTGCTATGGTCGCGCCAGAACTCCACGCTGTAGAGAGAGGCACGAATGTCCAGCGTCTGGCAGACCGTTTTAGGTGCGGGCTTGGCTTGTTCCATGCTCATTGTTTCGGGCGGCTGCGGGTCAGACCCCGGCCCATCTTATTCCACGGATGGTCCCGAGGCGCCGCCCACCCCCGTGACCACGCCCGTGACAGGCCCCTCCCGTGAGCTCGTGAAGGGCGATGCCGTCAAGGTGCCCTACATCCTCTGGGGTGGTGACATGGCCACCTTCTACGGAAATGGGGGGACCCGGACCACGAAAGGCAGTGTGTTTGACGAGCGTGGACTGGTGGTCGACCTCTACGATGGCAACGACTTTGACACGCAGTTGGCCGCCTACAAGTCCGGAAGCTCGCCCTACCTGCGTGGCACGTTCCGGATGATCGGTCTCGCCGCCGAGCAGCTGGCGAGCGAGCCCGGCATGGCGCCGATGGTCTTTCTTCAGATGACGTGGTCGGCGGGTGACCATTTGATTGCGCGCGAAGGCATCGAGGCCATCGATGGGCTCAAGGGTAAGACCATCGCGATTCAAAAGGGCGGCCCCCATGTGGGTATGCTCGACGACATTCTGCACACGGCAGGACTAGGCTGGACCGACATCAACGTACAGTGGGCGGATGACATCACCGGTCCAGGCTCTCCACCGGAGATGATGCGCAGCAATGCGGCGATCGACGCTGCGTTCGCCATCACCCCTGACATGTTTGGGCTCACCGGTGGTCTCGAGACGCCGGGCACGGGTGCCGAAGGTACGGTCAAGGGTGCGCGCGTGTTGGTCTCCACGAGCGAGCTGTCCCACTCCATCGCAGACGTGTATGCGGTGCGAAAGTCCTACTGGGACGGGCACCGTGAAGAGGTTCAGAAGTTCGCGAACGCCTACTTGGCGTCTGTCGAGCAGGTGATCGATCTCAAGAACACCTACGAGTCCCAAGGGTCTGACCGATACATGCAGCTGCTGCAGATGTCGCAGGACATCTTTGGCGCCGATGCCATCCCGACCCTCGAAGAAGACGCCCACGGCTTGCTGTCGGACTGCGCGTTCGTCGGGCACCCCGGCAACGTGGCCTTCTTTACCGACGACCGAAACGTCCATGGCTTTGCTGACTTCAACAAGCGAACCCAAGATCTGGCGGTGGCCGAGAAGTACGCCACGCGGCGGGTGCCAGTGCTGCCGTCACCACTGGACTGGACTGCGCCACTGGTGATGGAGGGCCTGCAGAAGACGGACGCCTCTCGGGGTCAGCGCTTTAATGCCGAAGCGCTGCTGAGCGAGGTCGAAGGCCTCGACGCGGATGGTGCACTCGACAGCCGCACGCTGCTCTCGTTCACGGTCAACTTTGAGCCCAACCAGACCAGCTTTGAGGCGTCAACCTACGACAAAGAGTTCGACCGGGTCTTCGACCTGTCGGCGCGCTATGGCAAGGCGGCGCTGGTTATCCGCGGGCACTCCGACACGACCCTCGTGCTTCGTGATGCGGTCAAGGCAGGCATCGAGAACGGCAAGCTCCGCCGGTCCGGCAGTCCTGGCAACTACAGCTATTTCTTGGACGGCAAGCCCCTCGATCTCACCGATCGTGACGCCATGCGCCAAGCCATCCTCACCTCTGATGCCTTCAAGCCGGTGGCAGGTCTTGACCCCCGTCGCACCATGCAGTCTGCGCTCAATCTCTCCAAAGAGCGTGCACAGGCGGTTCGGGCCAGTCTCCTCGACCATGCGGTCGCCAAGGGCGTTCGCATCGACGAGTCGCAGATTCAGGCCCAGGGTGTCGGCATTCGGGAGCCGCTGATCGCGCGCCCGACCAATGCCTCTGAAGCCGCGCAGAACATGCGGGTGGAATTCCGTCTCGTGCGTGTCTCGGCCGAGGCCATGACCGCCAGCGACTTCGACTTCTAGGAGGTCAACATGTGGACGGTACTGACCCTGTCGGTCGCACTGGGCGTGGCCCAGGCGCAAGATGATGTGGCTGGGTACGACCACCTCGTGGTCCTGCTCGATGGCTCCGGCTCCATGGAAGAAGTCTTTGGCGACGGTACGCGCATGGATGCGGCGCGCGATGCGCTCACCATGGTGTTGGGGGAGCTGTCACCCGACACACGTGTGGGCGTGTTGTGCTTCTCGGGATTGGTCGATGACCCCTGGCTGGTCGACCTTCAGCCCAAGGTCGACGATATGCTCATGCGGGGCGCTGTTCGTCGGGCGATACCTTCCGGAAAGACACCGCTCGGCGCCTACATCAAGCGGGGGGCAGACCGTCTGCTGCAGGCGCGAGATGAGCAGCATGGCTACGGTACCTATCGGCTTCTGGTGGTGACCGATGGTGAGGCGAGCGACCCTGGGCGGGTCGACAGTTTTGCCCCAGAGCTGGTGTCACGGGGCATTAGTCTCGATGTGATCGGTGTTGCGATGAGCCAGGAGCACACGCTGAAGCGGTATGCCCATACCTATCGCTCCGCCGATGACCCGACGAAGCTAGTTCAGACCATTCGGGAGGCCGTGGCCGAGGTGGCCGCGGGGGACGATGGTCAGGTGACCTTCGAGGCACTTGATGGGCTACCGCATGAGTTTGCGATGGCCGCTCTCGCCAGTCTGACCGAGGTGAGTGGATGGAACCAGCCACTCGGTGAGCTGCCGCCGCCACCGCCGTCGGCGGCTCCGCCCGCGGCGCCTGCGACAGCACCCGCAGACGATGCCGAGCCTGTTCCGTTGTCAGACGGCGATGCGGGCGGATGCAGTACGCTTCCCGCCTCAGGCCTAGCCGCGAGCTTCGGTCTGGTGCTGCCAGGCCTACTGATGCGTAGGCGGAACCGATGAGCCAATCCAACGCTCGAATGGCTGCAGCTGCGCTCGTGCTGGCCGCAGCCTGCGCCCTGATTGGGGGGGCGTGGTTCGTGCTGATCGACCCTGTGCTTCAGGGCCAGCTGGTCGACTTTACCAGTGGGCAGAGTGCCTATCGGCAGACGGTCACCCTTCGACTGGACTCCTTCAGTGGCTATGCGCCGCTGCGCTCGGAGCGCATGCAGGAGCTTCTGCGAGAGAAGGGCATTCGCCTCGAGCTCGAGGACGATCAAGCCGACTACGCGGACCGGATTCGCGCCCTCGACAGCGGCCGTGCCCAGATGGGTGTCTTTACGATCGACGGCTACGTGCTGGCTGGTGCCGACCTCGGCCGGTTCCCAGGAACGATCGTGTCGATTCTCGATGAGACCTCGGGTGCTGATGCGATGGTGGCCTATGAAGACGCCGTGCCCAACCTGCAAGCGCTCAACACTGGCAAGGCGCGGCTCGTGCTGACCCCCGCCTCGCCGAGTGAGTTCTTAGGTCGGGTGGCGATGGCCGAGTTTGGCCTCGAGCAGATGACATCGCGTACGTGGAAGTCGGCCGATGGTGCGGGAGATGTGTTCGCGCAGATGAAAGCAGCCGACCCCGGTGACCTGCGTGGCTACGTGTTGTGGGAGCCTTGGGTGTCGCGTGCGCTGGAGCTCCCGGGCGTGCACAAGCTGATCGATAGCTCGGCGACGCGTGGCTACATCGTGGATGTGCTCGTCGTAGAACGAAAGTTCCTGGCCCAGCATCCAGAGGATGTGGCGGCTGTACTCGAGGCCATCTTCACCACGCTGTATGAGGCCCATGAGGGGCCGGGCATGGCGGGTATGGTCCAAGACGATGCCGCATCCACAGACCCCCTGAGCGATGCGCAGGCGGAGGACGTGGCAGACGGTATTCTCTGGCGAAACGCGCTCGAGAACTATGCGGCGTTTGGCCTGGTGCCCTTGTCACGCGCCGCCGGTGTGCTGCTGCTCGAAGATGCGATCTTGAACATCAGCAGCGTACTGGAGCGGACGCATGCCGTGTCTGCCGACCCCATCGGCGACCGCGTCACCGAGCTGTTCTACCCCGGCGTGCTCAACATGTTGATGCAGCGGGACTTCCATCCGGCCAAGGGCATGGGTACGGCAGATCTGGCGTCGGCGGGCGTCGACATGGTGCTGCCGCCACTAGCAGAGAACGAGTGGCAGGACCTCGTGTCCGTGGGGTCTATGCAAGTGGCGCCCATCAGCTTCGGTCGGGGTCGCGCGACGCTTCATGTGCAGGGTCAGCGAGAGCTCGACGCGCTTGCGCGACGGCTTCGCAGCCTGCCGGCGTTCTACCTGACCGTGGTGGGACAGGCGCGTGCCGAGGGAGACCCCGAGGCGAATCTGGCGCTCGCGGAGGCCCGAGCCGAAGCGGCGAGAGCCCACCTCATTGCCGCAGGAATCGCCAAGCACCGCGTGCGCGCTGTGGCAGCACCACCTGTCGATGCTGGCGGCGCAGCCCAGACCGTGCGATTTGAGCTAGGGCAGAGACCCTACTAGGGAGATGGCACCCCGTGAGCACCTTTGACCGTGACAAGATCCGAAGGCGGATTCAGCGCAACCTGCTGACCCACCCGCTCACGGTCGCACCTGTTGTGCTGGGTGTCGGCAGCGCATCGCTGCCGTTTATCGCTGGGACCAAGCTTGCGTTTGGTCTGTTTGGTGGCGTCGTTGGACTCGTGGTCGGCGGCGCGGCACTCGGGCTGCGGGCGCTGCTGGGCCGCGAGGGCATCACGGCATCCGTGCTTGAACAGCTAGAGCATGAGGCTGCGGAGGCGAGGCGTCTTGAGCTCAAAGACCTCTGGGATCGGCTCGCGGAAGATGCTGACCCGCGAGATGAGTTGCTGTTGTCCGACCTCAACAAGCTCACCTCGTCCGTCCGTGAGGACAGCTCATGGCGGAACCACGTCGACACCACGGTCGCGGCAGATGTGCTGGGTGGCCTCGATGAGCTCTTCCAGCAGTGTGTGCATGATCTCGAACGGTCGCTGTCCCTCCGAGACACGGCATCTGACCTCTCGGATGAAGCTACACGGTCAGGCCTGCTTCAAGAGCGGGAGAACGTGCTCGCCGAGGTGCGCACCTGCATCGAAGCCATCGGGTCGCTGCTCGGTCAGCTCAAGGTGCTCGGTACCCGTGCGGGCGCAGGAACCGACGATCTGGAGCGACTGCGCAAGAATCTTCTCGACAATCTCGCCACGGCCCGTGAGGCTGCCACCGAGACCCGTCTTGGAACCGATGACATCGATCGTCGTCTGGCCGCGGCCCGGCGCCGGGCTGCACAGCAGAAACAGGAGTTGTGATGCGTATTCTTCCTTTGTTCATGTTCGCGATGGCGTGCGGTGGCGCGACCCCACAAGCAGCAGACCAGAAGGGTGGAGACGGTGAGGCCACTACGGCAGAAGCCGCAAAGGCACCCGTGTTTTCGCTGGCATGGAGTGAGTACCCCTCCTGGTCCACCTTCGGTGTGGCGCACGAGATGGGCCTCGTGAATGGCAAAGAAGGCGAGATGGGCCCCATCGAGAAGAAGCACAACGTCGATCTTGTGCTCAAAGAAGCCGACTACGACTCCTGCCTCCAGATGTACGGTGCCAACCGCGTCGACGGTGCTGCACTGACCAACATGGACTCGCTGCCCTCGTCACTGACGCGCAAGACCGTCGGCATCCTCCCTACATCGACGTCGTTCGGGGCTGACGCCTTGATCACGACGAATGACATCACCGAGCTTGCGCAGCTTGAGGGCAAGAAGACCTATGGCTTGGCTCTCACGGTGTCGGAGTACACCTTTGCGCGAAACCTCGAGCTCGCGGGTCTCGACCCTGCGAAGTTCACCTTCTCGAACATGGACCCTGCGGCGGCGGCGACCGCCATGCAGCAACGCCAAGACGGCTACAATGCCATCGTGGTCTGGAACCCGTTTGTGCTCGAGACGCTCCGTAAGCGCGATGACGTCAAGGTTCTCGCAGACTCGACGCGAATTCCTGGCGAGATCATCGACATGGTGGTCGTGGGTCAAGACGCGCTCGACAAGCCGGGCGGTGATGCCTTCGCCCATGCGGTCATTGAGACCTTCTACGCGGTCAGCGATAAGATCGAGGCGCCAGAGACCCGCGACGAGACCCTCGTGGCACTCGGCGCCAAGTTCTCGAAGCTCGACCTTGAGTCCATGGTCAAGGTCGTGGACCAGACCCGGTTCTACAAGACGGCGGACGATGGGCTCAACCTCTTCAATGGCGACGAGGTCAAGGCCACCATGGACACGGTCGTCAAGTTTGCCGCCGAGCGTGGCATTGTCGACAAGGCGCCCAAGGTGGGCTTCGGCGACAAGGCTACGGCTGGCGATGCAGACTTCCGCTTCGACCCGTCCTACATGCAGCACGTCAAGGGCGGCAACTGACCACCTGAGCCTGCACGGAGACGGAGATGATCCGCAAGCAGATATCCCCGACGCTTCGGTTGGCACTGGGGGCGGTGGCCCTGGTGCTGCTCCTCGCAGGCTACACCCTGATGGCGTACAATCAGAAGCTGATCAACCCCAGCGACACCACGATTCCGTCCTGGGCACAGCTCTGGGATGGGCTTGTGCAGCTCGCCAGCATCGATGAGCGGTCGGATACCCGTTGGATTGTGGTCGACGGCCTCGCCACGGGCACCCGCTTCTTCTTGGGGATGACCATCTCGGTGGTTCTCGGTGTGCTCACCGGTATTCTCGCCGGCTGCTACGAGGCGGTGGAGGCCTTTGTGGTACCGCCACTGACGGTCTTCGCAAAGGTCGTGCCCACGGCTGCGATGGCGGTCTTTTTCGTCTTGGTGGGACTCGACCTTGAGATGTACCTCACGATGATCGTGTTCGGTGTCGCACCGTCGCTCGCCATCAGCGTGTACCTGGCGGCCAAGTCGGTGCCCAAGGAGCTGATCGACAAGGCCTATACGCTGGGTGCGAGTGAATTCGAAGTCGTCTGGGGTGCAGTCTATCCCGCGATTCTCCCCAATATTCTCGACGCCATACGCTTGGCGATCGGACCCGCGCTGGTCTACCTCATCGCCGCCGAGATGCTCGTGGGCGACGAGGGCTTTGGCTATCGCATTCGCTTGCTGCAGCGCCGCCTCGACATGAACGTCGTGTACCTCTACATCTCTTTCTTGGCAGGCTTCGGCTTTGGGATGGACGCGCTGTTGAAGGGCCTCACGCGCTGGTGGTGCCCATGGTGGGGTGAGCGATGACCGACCACGCAAATCTGGTGCTCGATATTCGCGGACTGCATCACGTCTATCCGCCCGATGTGCGCGTCTTGCACGACCTCAACATTCAGATCGCCCGCGGGCAGATCGTGGGTCTCGTGGGGCCATCAGGGTGTGGCAAGTCCACCTTACTGCGAAGCATTCTTGGCACCCATACGCCCACCAAGGGTGAGGTCGTGATGATGCGGCGAGGCCCTGACGGTGGGGCGGTGTCGTCTGTGGTGCGCGCGCCCGGGCGAGACCGTGGCATCGTCTACCAGCGCTATGCGCTGTTTCCGCACCTCACGGCGGTCGACAACGTGGCCATCGGTCTCATGTTTGACGAGACGAACGTTCTGGACCGCACGCTTGGGTTTATGGGGTGGCGGAAGCTGAAGGCACAGCACCGCGCGCGGGCGGCAGCCATGTTGGAACGCGTGGGGCTCGGCGATGCGCTCGACAAGTATCCGCAAGAACTGTCGGGTGGCATGAGGCAGCGCGTCGCGATTGCACAGGCGCTGGTCATGGAACCCGAGGTGTTGTTGCTGGACGAGCCGTTCGGTGCACTCGATGAGGCGACGCGAGAAGAACTTCAAGAGATGCTCTTGGGGTTCTACCACGAGAATCAAGATGCAGCGCGGCGCGGCGACCCACCGCCCTATACGATTCTCATCGTGACCCACGAGCTGAACGAGGCCATCTATGTAGGAGACCGCGTGCTCGGGCTTTCGCAGTACTGGGACTGGAAAGCGGCTGGTTTTGACGCCTCACCGGGGGCCACCATTGTCTACGATAAGCCCGCACCCATCTATGCACTCGATCAGGCCAAGGACTACAACATGTTCCGCGCACAGCGCGAGGAAGTGCGGCGTGTGGTCTTTGAGAACGACGGCTCGCTAGACCCTGCAGAACATGTGGTCTTCTGGCGTGACGCGTCCGACCACGGTGTGGCGGGTCAGCGCTAGGTCAGTCGGTCAGGGTGACCCAACGCACGCCTCGGCGTGCCCAGCTGTCAGAGGCCTTGCCACCCAGCTTGCCCTGTGTCTTGGGCATGGTGCGTGGTGCGATGGTGCGTCGGACCCGACGCTGCTGCTCAAACGTCTGGGTGAAGGTGCCCTCGCGCTCGCCAGCGCGGTTGCGCATCAGCTTCTGGTGGCGCTGCGCCTTCTTTCGGGTTCGTGTGGTTGCGGCGTTTGCGGATGCAAAGACCCGCAGGGCCACCAGAACGGCGAGCATCAGCAAGACAAGAATGGTCCATGTCGATGTGCTGATCCCAAAGGCTAGGCCCGAGTCGTCGCTCAAGCCGCCCCCGGCGAGGAGAATGAAGCCCATGGTGCCCGCTGCGATGGGACCGGCGAGCTCGCGGCCGAGGCTGCTGCCCCCTGTGACGCTGTTGCTGCGCTGAAACAGGCCGAGCGCGGCCCACAGACATGCCACAAAGATGAGCAGCCAGCCTGCGTCAAAGAAGACACTGGTGGCGGAGGCGACCGTCGATGGATTGTCGTAGCCGAGTGCTTCAAACGCGGTCTGCGCGCGTGCCTGTGCCGGCGCAACGAGAATCAGCGACAAGAAGAACATTCGATGGCTCATCGGTAGGGCTCCGCGAGTGAGTGACAGCTCCGAGGTTGAAGGTGAGGGGAGCTCACCTGACGCAGCGGTGTCACGAGCGCCGGTATAGGTACAAAAGCATGGTTCGACCAGAGCCGAAACAGGGCCCGCACGGTGTCGTGCGTGGCATATTCGAGGCAGATTGTGGTGTCGGTAGATGCGCCGCAGCATGGCGCATCGTCCGAGTGCCAGATCTGCGGCGTACAACCAAAGCTGTGGGCTTGCATGAACAGAGTTGGGTGGCCGGGCGAGGCAAGATCGCATTTGCGCCGCAAAGGAATGAGTGCCCCACGCTATGACATAAACTTGACAAATGCCCGGCATTGCCCTGACCATCAGTGGGATGTCGGTCTTCGTCGGCCTGGGGTATGCAGGATGCTTGGAGAAGTACCAGTTCTGTGGCAACAGCGCTTCGCATCGGTGACTGGACGTCGCGTGCCGCGCTGCGGTAGGGTTCTCGGAAATCCTAGGAGTGTCCTATGCTGTCTTCCATCGCGTTGTTGCTCATTCTTCAGATGCCCTCCGCCGAGGCCGGAAAGCCGAAGTTCCTTCAGGATATTGGCAATGCCCTGTCGGGTGTAGGTGCAGAGGTGAAGTCCAAGTGCACGGGTGCGGTTGCAGCCTCTGATACATGGATTGCAGACAATGGTGAGATCTCCGCGGGCAACATTCACGCCTACACGGAGCTCTCGGCACCGGGGAGCACCAACAACTTGGACAACGCACTCGAGCGGTGTCTCGAGGTCAAGACCAAGTCGGGCTCCGATCCGCAAAAGACCCAGCGAGAGATGGCCATGCGACTGCTCGACCTCGTCGTGGCCAAGCATCTCGTCATCGACGCGTCGGGTGACGGGCGGAGCTACACCAACGAGGCACAGGGCTTTTACCACGACAAGCCGTTCCCGGAGAATCACCTCGCGTGCAACGAGATGGACCCAGCAAAGGCGAAGAAAGCCTATACCGAGACCTGGATGCTGACGGTTCTCGGAGGTGCGCTGGAGAGCGCCGCCTCACACCCCGAGGTCAAGGCGGCGATTCAGTCCCGCATGGATGAGTTCGTGGCGATGGGCCGTGAAAAGTCCAACGCGTGCCTCGCTGCGAAGCTGGGTTCCATCAAGCCCTATGGCAACGCGGCATCCTCGTCGATCCGCAAGAAGTGGGAGGCGACGGCCCGGTCCCATTTTGCCAAGTTTACGGACAAGAAGATTGTCCGCGTGGTGTTTCCCGAGGCGAACTGGCGTCGGACGAAGAAGCAAGAGTACGATGAGTACAACAAGACCTTCACCCCCATCGATTTCTACGCGATGGACGTCGTGGTCTACATCGACAACGGCGAGTTCGTCGATGGCTACTTCGGTGCAGTGGTACGCGATCAGATTCAAGGGTCTGAATACATCACGTTTGCCTACGAAGAAGGCACGGGGTCGCTACGGAAGAACCCCGATCAGCGGGTGCTGAAGTCCAACTTCTGAGGTGAGCACATGGCGAGGCACGGCACGAGGGCATGGTGGGTCTGCGTGCTGGCTTGTGCCTGCGCCGACATCACACCGATTGAGGATGGCCAGGAGCTGAACCGTCTTGTGGTGATTCAAGATTGGTTTACCAGCATCGCCGTGCTGCCACACGACAGCGGTGTGGCGCTCTTCGATGCAGGGTTTCGCGCAGGACGGATCGAGACGGCCCTCCAGACCCTCGGATATGCTCCAGACGACGTGACCGATGTGTTCGTGACCCATGGCCATGGCGACCACATTGGCGCCTTGGGCGCATTCCCTGACGCGGTGGTGCATGCGCTTCCCGAAGAGCAGCCGCTTCTGGACGAGGCAGAGGTGCGTGCTGTGGCACTCGACCCGGTTGTTCGGGTGGAGCGGCCACCGTTTGCGATCGAGGTGCTTCCGGTGCCAGGTCACACGCCGGGCAGTGCCGCCTATCTTGTGGACGGCGTTCTCGTGTTGGGCGATGCGGCGTTGGTCGATGCCGCAGGTCACCTCGTCCCCGTTCCCGAGGGTCGAAGCGAAGATCCCCAAGGTGCAGAGGCGTCGCTCGTGCAGCTGGCGCAGCTGCTCGCACCACGCACCGATCAGGTGGCGTGGGTCTGGCCCTCGCATAGCCGGGCGGTCTCTGCCGACGTGCTCGCGGACTGGCAGCGTGGGGAGCTCGAGTAGCTCACAGACCTACGCTACAGGTGTTGTTGGCCACATCATGGCTGCCTTGTGTGGTGTCGTAGATGCCGTCTCGGTCGGCGGGGCCACCCTCGGTGCTGCATGGTGCGTGGTACCAGTCATCGGTGTACCGCACGAACGCATTGTTCTGAATCCGTGCGTGGGTGACCGAGTCGAGCTCGAGCCGAATGGCGTTCTGCATGACGCGCTCGTCGGTGGCGCCCAGCTCTCGCGTGATCGTGTTCTCGGTCACGACCGCGTCCGGTACGTCGAGGACGAGCGCGATGCCTGACGACAGCGACGATGCGATATTGGCACGGCCATCGACACCGCGGCGGGACACATCCGAGCCGAAGAAGGTGATGGTGTTGTCGATCATCGCCGGTGCAACGGTCCGGATGATGTAGATGCCCATGAAGTCGTCGAGGGCGATGGTGTTGCCGGTGAGGGTGGGCGCGACAAGCTGCACGGCGGTGGGGTCTCCCTTGTCGCCGTCGATCTCAATGCCCGTGTACTCGCTCTCGATCAGGTTGTTGGCGATCACAATGTCGGTGGCGAGAAATCCACGCCCTTTCATGGGGTGTTCCAGCTGTGGCCGGACACTGATCGCACTGTATCGGGAGCCACGCAGGTCGTTGTCGGAGAGGGTCGTCTCGATGGACGGGAGTGAGAGAAACAGACTGTGGGTGGGGCTGTTGAGGATAAGGTTGTTCCGCACCATCACCTGTCGGGTCATGTAGATGGCGAGCATGCCGTTGCGCACCGTGTTGTTCTCCACGACACCGTCTGCTTGCAACGCAAAGACGACGCTGTCACCCACGAAGGCCGATCGGATGTCATTGCCGACCATCGCGTTGCCCGTCGACAGCGCGTCCGTGGCCCAAGCATCGAGGGTCGCGTCGCCAGCGGTGACGACAGGTCCCGCAAAAAACACGGTGAAGATGCGGTCGTTGCCAAGAATGGTGCAGTTGGAGAGCGTGGTGTTGTGGGACCCGGCTTGAACAAAGGCCGCCGCGCCAAACAGCTCGGTATCGAGGGTGAGGTTGTCGACGGTCGTTCCGTCTGCACGGCTGATCACGAGGTCTTGGTCGTTACGGGTGGCGATGATCCGCGAGGTGGACCGGTCGACGCCGCGAAGGGTTGTGCCAGGGGTCGTGATCTCCAAGGCCTCATCAATGTAGTAATCCCCTGGTGCCAACAGCAGATGGGTCTCTCCAGCGGCAAGTGCGGCGGCAATGTCCGGATAGGCACCCGTTCCATCTGCGGTGATCAGCACGGACGGGGCTGCGCTGTCGTCGGGTGGCTCGGGCGAGACAGGGTCGGGGCCGGGCTCCTCGGTCGTGCTGACGTCCGTGTCGGAGTCCACCAAGGGGGCCGTCGGCGCGTCTGGGGCTCCGCATGCCACGAGAAGAGGGAGGAGCAGGCGCCACGTCATAGCAGGCGGCTCGAGGCAGGATCTCCGGGATAACGCTTGGCCTCGATCGCATAGTAGGCCCTGAGCAACGCCGTCTCGAGCCCCACAGCGCGTCGGGCTTCGCCGAGGCTCATGTCCATCATCGCGCGGTAGTCGACCTGGTCGAGTGGGGTGCAGTCCGACACAAACCCAAGCGCTACGGCGTCTTGGAAGATGTGAACGTCGTCATCGGTAAACCTGTAGGTGCCCGGGTAGAGGTAGCGTGCTGCTAGCTCATACAGCTTCGCCTGCGCCGTGGTGATCCGGTTGGTGCTCCCCATGGTGAATCCGATGACAAAGGCCTCGTCTTTGGCCAGCAGTCCTCGTCCCAAGAGCGCGTGGATGCAGTCGTGGTCATGAAGATCGACACGTCCCCTGAGGAGGTTGACCCAGGGAATTTTGAAGCGCGGATTTTCGACAATCTGTACGATCAGCGGGACGTCATCTTGCTCGAACAGATGTTCTTCGGCCTGCGCGAGGGTCTCGCGCAGCGTCGTGGTCTCATCGTCGAGTGGAAAGTGCCAATCGCGCCAAGGCATCGGGTCGGGGTCGGTCATGTAGGCTCCACCGCCACCCTATCACTGGCGCGCGCTCTGCTCTATTGCCCACGTCCTGGGTACGGGCGTGCCTGCTTCATGTAGAGGGTGGGCGTCTCTCCCCAGTCCCCATCGAACTTGAACTCCGTGTCCATCGCGTAGAACCGCCCAGGCTCTTGGTACGCTGGTGCGAAGAAGAGGTGGATGGCCTGGAGCGCTTCGCCGAGTTCGAAGACCTGCGACGGTGTGAGCACGGTCAGGCCGGGTGGCACGAGGTTCGAGTGCGCGATGTAGGTGATCGGGCTGCCAGGGAGCGTGTGGTAGTACAGGAACTGGTCGCTGAACACGCCGGGCTCCGGCTGCACCACGGACTCTTCACCCAGCTGCACGTTGACATAGAACGCTGGCTCGAGGCCGACCGGGTCGAATGGATTGGCCGTGATGGCCACGCCGTTGGCTTCCTCATCTGGGAAGCTTGGGTGGACGAGGAGTGTCATCCCGACCAGCACGTGGTCGATACCGTAGTACTCGCGCTCCTCGTAGGCACGGGAGCCCCAGACACTGGCCCAGACCGTCCGCATGGCGTCCTCGATGGTCTCATCGGGGTCACCGGGCGTGCCGCTCTGTGAGGTGTAGAGTCCGGCGCCGGTAAAGTCACCGAGATCTTCGGCGTTGGTCGAGCTTCGGAAGCGCATGCGCACGCCGGGGAACTCATCGTCGAGCTTGGTGGTCAGGGCCGCGAGCGTGTCTGCGTTGACCGGCGCATCCATGATCAGCTGCTGGAAGGCCGCGAGCTGCTCGGAGCGGATGCGTGCATCGGACTGGAAGTCCTTGTCGGCCAGCATGGCATCGAGGTCGTCCCAGAGGTCGTTCTCGGTCATGTGCTGGTGGTAGAAGTACATGGGAATCGCGAAGCCGTCGGGATGCGGCAGGTCGGGAATGGTCGACATCGCCCCAAAGTTGCTGGCCTTACCGCCGAAGGCTGGAATGGCCTCGGAGATGGCGTCGGAGAGTGAGAGGTTTTCCAGGTCGAGGATGTCTTCGTCATTCACGAAGCTGTCGACCGAGATGTCCATTGGTGTGACCTCGAGAGGCTCGGGCCGGAAGCCCTTCCACCACTTGTCGGCTTCTTCGACCGTCGCCTCACGGATGGTCCATCCGTTGGCTTCGACCGTAAACTCCACCCACTTGCCCTCGAGCGCACGCAGCTCTTCGTTGTTGTACGCGTCTTTCAGGCCCATGTTGGGCGTGCCCCGGTTCTGGGAGAGCACGTTGATGTGGGACAGCGGTGTCTGGAACTCATCCGTGATGATGCCTGCAACGACGGAGATGTCGTTCGGAACGGCATCGAGGACCACGATCTCTCGGTAGTTCACGAAGCCCTCATCGACCTCTTCGGTCGTGTAGAAGCGGAGCTGTCCGAACGAGGTGCCCAAGTTGAGGGGCTGGTACGTGATGCCGTCGAACAGCTCATCGGTGGAGATGATGGGGATGTCCTCGGGGAGCTTGTCGGTCTCGACTTCGACGGCGGCGCTGGTGGGATGCACGTACAGCTCGCGCCCAAAGAAGGTGTTCTCTTTGAGTAGCCTGTAGGTGGTCTCGATCATCTCGGCCGACGAGGTGTCGTACGGACTGATCTCATACGCCCAGACGCCTGGCTCTTCGTAGTGGGTGATCGCGCCGAGCAGAAAACGCCGCTGTGGGCTGTAGTACTCGGTGGTGTTGAATGAACCGAGGTCGGGGACGATCGGGAGTCCATTGCCCGAGAGGTTCTCAAAGGCGAACTCCCAGTGAATGGCGTAGCGGTTGGAGTTCTGAATGTAGAGCGCGTTGCCGTCAGAGCGGTCCACCACCGTCTTCGCAGAGCGTGCGCCTGGAATCGACGCATCTGCGGGCGGGGCGCTCAAGATGAGCCAGTCGTCCATACAGCCGACCTGTGACCATGCCGGAGGGTCTTCTTTGCCCTCCGGAATCTGGCACTCCCACTGAATGTCGGGCTCGGTGTCGATCACATCGGAGTCGGTGTCCGTGGTGTCGTCGGTGGCCCCACCGCTGCACGCGATGGACAAGACAAAGAAGCTCCAGAGGTGGCGCATGGGGTTCCTCACTAGGTCGGGTCGTCCGTGACGGTGCTGTCACGGGGCTCACGATGACCCGGAGTGTATGCCATGCCATGTCAGGTGGATATAAACGATTGTGAGGTTTACAATTAGGCGACGTCCCAATGCTTGACGGTTGGGGGGGTGGTTTGTCACGGTGTGGCGACGACGGGGGCACATGAGCGGGACAGTGACCGGAATGGGGCGGCGGGAGTATAAGTACTTTTTGCCGTTGTCTCGCATAGCAGAGTTTCGTCGAAGACTTCGAGGCCATGCCGAGCTTGACGCGTTCTCGGGTCCAACCGGGCGGTACGTCGTAGACTCGCTCTATTACGACGCGCCAGACCAGCGGCTGTACCTCGCGAATATGCACGAGCGGCTCGATCGCTACAAGATGCGGGTGCGTCACTATCCCGAGACCCCCGGGGATCGGGTATTTCTCGAAGTCAAGCGGCGTACTGGCGACATCATCCGGAAGCTGCGAACGGCCAGCGACTATGCGCATTGGACACAGGTGCTGCAAGACCCGACGTCTGACGCGGGTCTAAAGGTGCAGTGTGAAGGGCTCAGGCCTACCATGCGGGTCCGCTATACACGAGAAGCGTGGAACCTCATCCACCATCCGTACGCGCGGTGCTCTGTCGACACGGCCATCTGTGGCTTACGACAGGCAGAGGCGCACCTCGAGGCCGGTACCGGGTGGAGGCCGCTAGGGCAGGACATGGCCGGTGCCTCGGGCCAGCCCAGTGCCGTGCTTGAACTCAAGTTCTCGGGAACAGCTCCGCTCGTCTTTTCCCAGCTTGTGCGGGAAATGGAGCTCGAGCGACAGGCCTACGGTAAGTACATTCGCGCGGTCCGGTTACAGGGCTCACCTCTAGGATGGGTGGCGTGATGTGGGACATGATTCCAGCAGGTCTGGTGCCGTGGTCGACGGCCTTGTCGGCACTCTTGCTCAGCTTTGCGCTGGGCTTGGTGCTCGCCATGACCTACGTTCAGACGTTTCGGGGTCTGTCCTACTCGCGAGGGTTGGTGCAGGGGCTCGCCCTCGGGCCATTGGTCACCTGCATGTTGATGTTGGGTGTGGGACAGAGCATCGCGGCCAGCATCGGTCTCGCTGGTGGTCTGTCGATTATTCGCTTTCGAACAACCATGCGCGACCCGCGCGACATGATGTTTATCTTTGCAGCGCTCGGTGCAGGCCTGGTCGTGGGGCTGCGTGCGTGGGCAGTAGGCGTCGCAGGCATCACGCTGTTCTGTCTGGCGGTCGTGGTGTTGTCGTGGATTGAGTTTGGTGCCTCGCGGCAGTACGACGCGCTGGTTCGGTTCATGGTGGCGACGGATAGGTCCGAGGCCGCAACCACTGCACTCCACTCAAGCACGCTGGGTGCGACGCTGGTGTCCCTTCGTGAGGGTGGCCCAGAGGGCCGGATGGAGTATGCCTTCCAGGTGGTGCTTTCAGATCCGGACAACCCGGGCGCTGTAGCCCTAGCGCTTGAGGCGGTGGAGTCCGTCACGGATGTCGGTGTGTTCCCACAGGCTCCGCAGGTGGACCCATGAAGCTGATCGCAACCCGACGACGCTGGGGGCCGCCGCTGCTGACCGCACTGATGTGCATCGGTGCGTTTGTAGCCGTGAAACAAGACGTCACGCAGCAAGCCCAAGGATGGGTGGATACCCCGATGGTTGAGCTTCGTGCCCCAGAGGATGCGGTGGTCGAGTGGCTGGCACCCGTGGGCTTGGAGATCACGGCGGGAGATGTGGTCGCCCGTCTGGTCTCGCACGAACTCGCGCTGGAGCGGGCAGAGGTGGCCAACGACGCGCAGCGCACCTTGGAGCGCGCAGCACGAACCGCGCTCGATGTCGCGCAGCTCGACCAAGAGCGTGCGCGGGAGCTTGAGGACGCACGACTGACGCTGCAAGAGTCCGAGGCAGAGCTCGCCGCCATGGATGGTGCGATGGCCAACCTCGAAGGGCTGGTGAGCCGTGGCCTCGGTGATGCGGCAGAGCTGGCGAAGTTGCAGGGTAGGCAAGCGACCTTGCGGCAGCGGGTCGCCACGTCCAAGCAGCGGATTGCGCGGCTTCGTGGAGATCCGGTGACGCCCACCGGACCCGACCTCGCCGATGACCCGCGAGAGGCCGCACTTGCCGCGCGCGCGCAGGCTCTCGAGTTGGTCAGCCCCATCTCCGGAGAGGTTCGCTCTGTGGCGATGTCGCAGTTTCTCCGAACGGGCGAGCTCGTCATTACCGTGGTCTCGGAGCAGGGTTCCATGGTGACCGCATGTCTCTCCGAGAATGTGGTCGCGCCTCCACTCGACACACGCTTCAAGGTGCGCCCGCTACAGGGGGGGGCCGCTTCCGAAGGTGTGGTGAAGGCGACGGGACATCCCCTCGAGCGGACCGACCCGCGATGCGGCGGCCATCCGGCACTACCAACGTTTGCGCACACCATCCAGTTGGAGCTGGAAAGTCCTCGGCGTGCCGGCGAGCGGGTGGTCATCTCGCGATGAACGGTGTCCTTCTGGCTGGTGCCATGTGGCTGTTTGCGTCCTCGGCCGAGGCGACACCCCTTACGCTTGAGGGCGCCGAAGAAGCGGCTCGCGAGCACGCGCGGCGTACGCAGTTCGATGCCATCCTGGCCCGTCGCGAAGCAGAGTTGGCACAGGCCAGTCTGCCGGGCGACCCAGAGATTCGATGGGGACTGGACAATGGTGACTTTCTGCGCGATCCACTGCGCAGTGCGCCTCCCCGATGGGAGCTTCAGCTGCGCATGCCGTTCCAGCGTCTCGGTGCGGTTCGGTTGGGGCGCGAAGCTGCACAGCACCGCCTCACGGCGACAGAGTACGAGGTCCAGGTGGCCTCCGACCGCGCTGCGCGCGAGGCACGCGTGGCGTGGCTCACGGTGTGGGGTCACCAGAAAGTGCTGACCCTCGCGGTCAAAGAAGAGGGGTTGGCACGGGACTGGGCGGGCATACACGAACAGGCATGGTTGGAGCTCGGTGGGTCTATTGACGATCTCGCGTCGGCGGAACGTGCGGTGCTGCGTGCAGAAAAGGCGCGCGCGGAGAGTGCGTTGACGCTCTCGGATGCCGAACGTGCGCTTGTCGAGATCACCGGGATCTATGACGCGACCGTTGGCGCGGAGCCGGGCGCAATGCCAGAAGTGGTGGCGCCGTGCGACGGCTCCTCGGTCGTCGCAGCACTGGAGGCAGAGGTCGCCGCTACACAGGCAGAGCTCGTGGCATCGAAGCTGGCGGCCGTGCCTTGGCCTCGGTTTGGTCAGGTGGGGGTCGACATCAATCCGGCGTGGCCGGGTGCCAACGCAAACACCAGTGACCCGCGCGAGGTCACCTGGGAGGCGCGATTGGCGTTTGAGATCCCCGTCCGAAGTTGGGCGGGGCGCGAAGTAGGGGCCTTCAAGGCGAGCCTACGGAGCCTGTCTGCACAGCTCGACGCGGCCGAAGGGTCTTGGCAGCGGGCGGGGGAGAGGCGCGCGGCGATGTACGATGTCGCGCGCACGCACTGGACCCACCTAGATGAGCTGGCCCAGAGCGCGACGCGCCGGTTGGGCGATCCGCCCTATGCACCCGCATCGCTGGGCTATCGCGTGCACGCTGCACGGTTGGAGCGTGAGGCAGCCGAGGCCGCGGTTCAGGCGTGGCAGCTGGCGGGTCCTGTGGCGTGTGGCCTGTGACCCGGTGGCTCGTCCTGCTGATGAGCATTGGCTGTGCGCCGCCGTTCAGCATCTGTGGGTCTGCCGGGCCTGTGGAGGACGCGGGGAGGCTGCCAGCAGCACTGGAAGAGACCAGTGGGCTTGTCTGGGACAACGGCGGCCTTTGGGCAGTGAACGACGGTCCGGCGACCACCATGACCCGGGTCGCGACCAATGGGGAGTCGGAACGTTTGCTCTCCATTGCGGGTGTCACGACGGTCGACGCCGAAGATCTGGCCTACGACCCTGTGGGGCCCAGCGTGATCTTGGCCGATATCGGTGACGAAGACCAATCCCGACGCTCCGTACAGCTGATTCGGTTGCCCGCGCAGGTGGCGACACCGACCGTGTCGGGAGAGGCCATCACGCTCCTTCGCCCCAACGGCTACGCCGATGATATGGAGACATCTATCGTCGATCCGTGGGATGGCTCCGTCCTCTTGGTGGGGCGAAATGGTGAGGATGCGCCGCTCCTCTACGCGGAGGGCGCTGCCCGCCTTGACGACGATGCCACCGTGCAGCTCACCCGACGCGGGCGCCTGCCGCTACCCGAGGTCTCGGGAGGCGACATCTCACGCGATGGCCGAACGGTCGTGCTCCGCACGCTGACTTCGGCGTGGTTCTGGTATCGGGACCAAGACGAGCCCCTCTACGAGACGCTACAGGGCCGCGCCTGTCAGGTTCCGCTCTCCTCTGATGAGGTCCAGGGAGAGTCCATCGCCCTTGGTCCGGGTGCGATCTACTCGGTGTCGGAGGGCGTGCGGGCGATGCTTCACCGCCAAGCGCTCTCGCTGCCGGACTAGGGCACAACGTTGGAGGCGCCAGGGGTACCGCCGCTGGAGAACACCCAGCAGTCGTCTTCCTGACAGCAGTCCGGTGAGCGTGCGAACGAGAAGTCCTCGGCCATGGGGCCGTAGGTGATCAGCTCGCCACGCCCATCGGGTGCGAAGATCCCGATCTGCTCTCCGGAGGCGGACAGCTTGAAGCTGAGGTGGTCGGGACCATCTTCGGGGTCGCCATCTGCAAACAGAAGGAGGAAGCCCTTCGCGGGAATGACATGGCCATCGAGAGCGACCTTTGCCGGGTCTTCGCCATCGTCTGTGATCGTCCATCCGTTGAGGGAGATCTCTTGGTCGGTGGGGTTGTGGAGCTCAATCCAGTCCGGTGCCGTCTTGTCCTTGAGGACATAGGCATCGCGGTTCGATGCCATGTACTCGTTGATGCACACATCCGCCGGGACGAGGTCGGTGTCGACGGCCGCGGTGTCGCCCATGGGCGCCGTGTCGTCTGCTCCGTCACCGGAGCAGGCCACCAACAAGAACGCGGGCACACACATCATTCGAACCACGGGAGCCTCCAGTCGTGCGGAGTGTACCCCATCGCCTTCCGTGTCGTGCGCGTGACGTGCAAAGTTTGGGTTTTCAACAAATCGACGTTTCGACGACATGTTCTTGAGTGACAACATGCTGACGCGGTGGGATACTACGAGCCCGGAGAGTCCTATGAACCGTCTGACTTCGCTCGTTGTCCTTCTGACCGTGACTGCATGCAGCACCGAACCGAGCTCCGATGGGGCCGATACCGATGTCGTCGATACGACGCCGACGGACACGACGGACACGACGGACACGACGGACACGACGGACACGACGGACACGACGGACACGACGGACAGCGATGACACCGGCGACACGGCGTCTGGCGAGACGGGTGACACAGCGCTGGTCGAGACGGGTGATACCGGCAGCTCCGATACCGGCGACACGGCGGTCAAGGACACGGGACCCGTCATCGATACGGGCCCCGACTGGTGTGCGATCGGACCCAATCCGGCGCCGTACACGTGGACGACGATCAACGGCCTCTCGGGGGCCGAAGACTTTGATATTGATGAGTTCGGTCGCTTTATCGCAGTCAACGGTGGTGACTTGCTCGCTCAAGACCCCGTGGCGATGACCACGACCTTGCTTGCCGTCAATGTGGGCCAGAGTACGTCGGGTACTCGAATTCTCCCGAACGGCGATGTGGCTGTCGCGAAGCCGAGTAATGGCTCCATTGTTCGAATCGACGTGAACACGGGCACAAAGACCACCATCTTCTCGGGGTTGAACTACCCGAATGGCATGGAGATCGACGATGCGGGCTACATCTATGTGTCCGAGCAGTCCGCCAACCGTGTTCGTCAGATCAACCCCAACAATGGCAACGACTGGATCATCGCCACGGGGCTGAACAACCCCAACGGCATCATCTTCGATGATGATTACGACACCCTGTATGCGAACAGCTTTGGGGGTGGCACGGTCTGGCGGATCGAGCGTACGGGCACGCACACCTTCGACCCACCTGTGGTGCACGCGCAGACGCCTAGCGGGTTTGGCTCGTATGATGGACTCAACATCGATGTGTGCGACTATGTCTACGTGACGGACTTTGGGCCAGGCATCGTATGGCGCATTCACCCGAACGGTACCGTAGACCAAGCGGCGAACCTTCCCGCAGGGTGGATTCCAAACATGCGTTGGGGCAACGGGGTCAATGGTTGGGATCCACTTCGCCTCTACGTCTCCAATATCGGCGGTGGAACCTTGTTCGGCATGGACGTCGGTATTCCCGGTAAGCCGCCCGTCTACTTCCCCTGAGGGGAGGGCCCCACGGGCTGACCGTTAAATGAAAAACCGAAGAGGCACACCCCACGGGCTGTGCCTCTCTGGTCTCAGGGGTCGACGCAGAGCTCGATGGCGAGGTCGCAGACCTGACCGTCAGGGCAGTCGAAGTTTGAGCTGCATGGCACGTAGCCATCGACCCGCACGGTCGGTGCGACGGGGTAGCGGACCTCAAACTCCATGCACTGTCCGTCTGGCAGGATGGTGCTGTCCACCGTGCGTCGATTGAGCGTCGCGTTGGGGAACCCGGTGACACCGAACGCGATCAGCTCATTGACGAGCTCTGCGGGCAGCTCAGCCTCACCATCATCCTCGAAGACACAGAATGCGCGAACCGGGCTCACGCCGTGCTGGTCGATGTCGATGCGAACGAAGACTTCGCTGCGCGCCACGGGTGACGTGCTGGGCGTCCACTGCATGACGAGGGGCTCGTTCTCGACCATTAGCCAGATGTCTTTGCTGGTGAGCGCCACTGGGTCCATACCCACGCCATGCAGCTTCATCGCGGGCACGGTGTCCGAGCCGCTGGTGGTCATGGTGATGAGCTCACCCGGCACGATGGCGGGGTGCGGCAGCGACGTGTTGGTGTACTGGAACCCGGGCGCTTGGGGCTGAAGTGTGACGCCTTCGACGAGCCCGTCGATCTGAAGCTCCCCGAGATCGATGTTCAGCGGGAAGGGCACACACTCGCCATCGAAGCCGCAGGTTTCATCAAACCCACATGCAGGGTCGCAGAACAGCAGGTTTCGCTTGAGCAAGCGGCACTCATCGTTACCGCCGACGTCTTCAAGGACCTCTACTGGAACCACGCCATCATTCACAGCACCATCGACGGCCGTGTAGAAGCTTGTGCCCTGGACGAGAATGCCACCGACACGAATGTCGAGCGGGCACGCACCGCCGAGTGTGACGTCTTCGGCCGTAGGCGGCGGTCCGTCATCGGTGTCGTTGGTGTCCGTGGTGTCGTTTGTGTCGTCGGTATCGGTATCGGTATCGGTATCGGTATCGACAACATCCGGTGCTTTGGTGTCGGTATCACTCGACGGGTCGGAACCGGTACAGGCGACGAGAGCGAGAAAAGGCAGCCAGCGCATAGGACCTCCAAGCGCTGAGTGTACCCGATTGTGTGCGAGTCGACGTCAAGTTGAGGGCAGTTCCTGGGAGAGCGCCTCTGCCCAGCCCAACACGCCACCGGTGAGCGAGAGCAGCCGGTCTTGTCCCGCGGCGTGCAGTGCGTTCACGGCCGACACGGAGCGCTGGCCTCGCTGGCAGACCAAGAGCAGGTCCCGGTCAGGTGGAAGATCCGCGCGCGCCTCGACGATCTGATCGTGGCGACAGTGCATGTCGCATCGAGGGAGGGGCATGGATGTCGACTCCGCCGCGCTGCGTACGTCAATAATGAACGGTGCCCATCCGTTGTGGAGACGCTCGACGAGCTCTTGCGGCGTGATGGAGGCCGCGGTCTCTGCGTCTTGGGCTGCGCACGCGGTGGATGTGTCGGTCAACGTCGTGGCCCGTGTGGCTGGGTCTGCCGTGATCCCGAACTCGCGAAAGGTCATGTCGAGCGCGTGGTAGAGCACCAGGCGTCCAGACAAGGTGCTTCCAATACCCAGGAGGATCTTCAGCGTCTCCGTCGCTTGAATCGAACCGATGACGGCGGGCAAGACACCGAGGACACCTGCCTCGGCGCAGTTCGGCGCGTGATGGGCTGGGGGCGGTTCTGGAAACAGGTCCCGGTAGTTGGGCCCGCCATTGTGGTTAAAGACCGAAGCTTGGCCCTCAAAGCGATAAATGGCGCCATAGACGAGGGGTTTATCCCTCATGACACACGCGTCATTGAGCAGGTACCGCGTCTGAAAGTTGTCGGTGGCATCGACGACCACGTCGGCGCGCTGCACCAGGTCGAGCACATTGTCACGGGTCACCCGTGTCTGGTGGGTCTCGACGTGGACATGCGGGTTGAGGCTGTGGAGCCTCGCTGCAGCACTCGCCACCTTGGGGGTACCGAGGTCGTTCGAAGAATGGAGGACCTGTCTCTGAAGGTTACTCAACTCCACCCGGTCATCGTCTGCGATGAGGAGATGGCCCACACCTGCGGCCGTCAGGTACTCGAGGACAGGGCTCCCGAGCCCCCCAGCACCCACCACGAGTACGCTCGCAGCTTTGAGGCGCTGTTGACCCTCTGACCCCACCTGTGGAAGCAAGAGATGCCGGCTGTAGCGGGACAGCTCGGCATGCGTCAGCGCCTGTGATGACTCGGACATCGGGGCTCCCCCAGGAGAACATGACCTCGGGGACCCCTTATCGCATCGTTACGGGCAGTCGGTATCATGAGGTGCTGCAGGCTCGAAGGCTGCAGCAGGGTCGCCCGCGAACAACGTCATGGCCTTGAGGTCGACCACCAGTCCGTTGGAGAGGATGCAGGACAGCACGGCACTGCCCGACGCGTCCTCGCGCGGTACGACCGAGACCCAGAGGTCATTCCAGCTGTCGCCGAGATCGCCAATGATGTCGATGCTGCTGCCAAATCCGCAGTGAATCACCTGCCCGGCGTCCTCACCGGTCAGGGTGACATGGACCATCGAGACTTCGCCCGTCGGGATGGCGCTCGGCTCGACCATCACGCCAAGGTCAATGGACGGGACGCTGGTG
This sequence comes from Myxococcota bacterium, assembly GCA_049889515.1. GTDB lineage: Bacteria > Myxococcota_A > UBA796 > UBA796 > JBMHDG01. Next base: position 15,305 of record JBMHDG010000024.1, on the reverse strand, counting down.
GTGGGGACAATTGGATCCTCGACATCGCTGTCGGATCCTTCACTCGCGCCGTCGAGGGCCCCGTCGATTCCCCCCGCAGCTGGCGGTGCATCGCTGACGCGGGGCTGGTCGTCGCGAACGACGTAGGCGGAAGGATCTTTTTCGTGAAGACAGCCCGCCAAGACAAGCAGGCTCATTGCGGTGAGGGAACGTGTCATGAGCAGTCCTCCTCCGAGAGTTCATCCCTCGGACGTGGCCTGCGACGATGGAGACCGCTCGATCTTCACCCGTTAGGCAGAAAAGGCGTTCTGGAGCGCCGCGATGAGCTGCGACTGCTGGGATTGTCTAGGAAGTCCGAGGGCATCATCGTTGATCTGCTCGGCATCGTGGGTGGCGAGCCTTGCCCACGCATCCTGGCGAGCAGCTTCGATCTGGCGACCCTGTGGGTCGGGGAGCTGCGACAAGGCCCACGCGTGAATGGCCGCCGCGAGATCGGCATGACGTGCTTCGTCTCGAGCGAGGACGGTACAGATCTTTCGCATGGTGGCATCGGTGGCATGCGTGGCCTGCCAGGCCACGCGGGCGGCCGCCCAGGTCTCGTGGACGCAGCCCTCGACTGCATTCTCCATGGCCAGCTCGAAGAGGCCGCGTAACGGAAGGTCTTGCACGCGAGGCATGGTGACCTGACCGTGGTGCTTGGTGGCGAAGGCCGTCATCATCCGTGCATGCCGCACCTCATCGTCACGCGCCGCAGCGGCGGCAGCGATCAGCTTCATGGGTGCGCCTAGGGCCTCAAGCTCTCGGCGGAGGTGTTCGAAGGCGTGAACCGACCCGGCCTCGCCGACAGCTTCGCGTGCGAGCCATGCTCCAGTGGCGGTTGCGCCCTGGCCCGTGGCCCGCTCGGCGAGGACCTCGCTGTGGCGCCCACCGATGCACTGAAAGGTGCCGGAGGTGACGCAGGTCACAGTGGCGGTTGGCACACCGGCCTCAAGGTCACTGTTCAGGTCAGCCTGCGATGTCTCATCTGCGTCGATCGTGCAGGACGTCACGTCCTCAACGAAGGTGTTGTACGCAGAGAGCTCGTCGGTGCAGATCTCCGCACATCCCTCTGCATCATCGAAGGCGATGACGTCGTTGCGAAAGAGGACGCCCGACTCATCTTTGGCCATTTCGAGGGTGAGCTCGTCGGTCTGATCGGTATACGGCTCGGGGGGACAGCCGAAGAGGCACCCTTGGAGGGAGAGGCTAGATACGACAAGTGTGATGATCTGGCTTGGGCGCTTCATGGTGACCTCCGTGCGGCACCATACCGGAAGAGTGCCCGATTGGGCGACTCATTCGATGTAGACAATGCCCTCTGACGCGGCGGTCTCGCAGTCTGCCGCGTCAGAGATTGCAAAGGCGTAGAGGGTGACGTCACCTTCCTCGACTGTGCTGATGCGGTACGACCCGCAGTCTTGGGGGTAGCCGATGGATGCGCACGTGGGTCGGATATTGACGGCGTCGAGCCGTGTGGCGGTACCGCCCAACGTCTCGCAGAGACGATCGGTCAACCCGTCGCCCGTACCGTAGTACACCTCCGGTGCATCGATACAGACGATGGTGGATTCCAACGGGACCTCGCACAGCGCAGCACGTGGGCCACACCCCACCAACGCTGCGGTCATTCCGATGGCTCGAACCTTCATTGCCCATTCCTCATCATGGGAAGCCTACCCCTGCGAGCCGACACATGCTGGTAGCCGTCCGGTGCAGGTTGCGGAGCTCGTGGACGGGAGCGGTCAGGCGGCTGACGGACAGGGGCTGCTCCCCCGAGTGATCGACCAAGCCGGTCACGATGCCCTCGGTCCATGGGGCATGGATGGCTACCGTGCGGAGTGCCGCGCTCTGGGAGGCGGGGCTGATGGAGTCGCTCTGGGCGTGGAGGGTGACGAGCGGACACGTGAGTGCTGCCGCGTGCGAGTGGAGGTTCATCCATGTGCGGTTGTCGGTCTGTTCGATAAGGTCAGCCGCGCGTTGGCGCGACCTCGGCTGGTCGCCACATCCCTCCAAGAAGAGCGCCCGGAGTTTGACCGGCAGTGTGTCTGCGATCTGCTGGGCCTCATGTTGTCGCGCCTCGCGGGTCCCGATGTCTGGCCAAGACCAGGTGGCCTTGAGCCATCGTGTCCACGCCGGGTGGAGGGACATCGCGTCGTGCGGTGTGCAGGGATGCAAGAGCTTGTACAGCACAGGCAGGTTTCGGGGGTCGTATGCCTTGTCGGGCGCATCGTCGATGACCCAGCTCATCACCGCCTTCCAGTCGATGTAGCCGCCGAAGGTGAGCAGGCCAGCGACCTGGGGGGCACGACCTGCGGCAAGCGCCAATGCGGGAAGAGCTCCAAGGGAGACCGACATGATGGCCGTGGGTCTATGGGCACCATGGCGTTGGTCCTGAAAGGACGTCCAGGCACGTTCTGCGTCGTCGAGCACGCGCTCGGTGCAATCCAGACGCACGAAGTCGGGCAGCGATGGGGCTCCTACGAGGAAGCCCGCAGACGCGAGGACGCGTGCGAGTCGGTCGATCTGCGGATGCTCGGCCCCCTGATGGTGAAGGCCGTGCAGCAAGAACCACGACCCACGAATCGGGCCATGGAACGGTCGGTAGACATGCAGCGGGAAGGGCTGACCGGTCGCATCGGCGACGAGCGTGACATCGTGATGTGCGGCGGGACCACGCGCTGGTGAGGCCGGGGAGAGCCACCATGCCAGGTGGAGCCGACAGCCGAGTGCCACGAGCTGGGTCATGGCTTCGAAGAACGAAAATAGGAGGGTTTGAAGTCGCGAATGCCTCTGAACAAGATCTTACCGACGATCAGCCGAAACAACAGCCACTCGGTCAGCCATGGCCAGAACGTCAGCGCCCAGCCGTTAGCGAAATACACGCGGAGCCCTTCTTTCTGTGGCCCGAAGACCGAGCCCCAGCGGTAGATGGGCAGGCTCGTCATGGGCTTCATGGCGTGCGGCTTCGACTGCAAGAAGCACCGAATGTTGTGTGACACCACCTCATGGCCCTCGTTGCGTGCCGAGCTGCGGTTGGGGTCTGTACTCGCCACATCGCCCACGGCAAAGATTCCTGTCTCTCCCGGAATCTGTAGGGTTGCATCCACCCGCACGTACCCCTCATCATCCAGCAAGGACGGCGGCATAAAGCTGGTGTTGGGCGTGCGTTGACCAATCGTCCACAGGACGAGGTCGGCGTGGGTCTCGGGCTGTCCACCCTGCCAAGACACGGCTGTGGTCGTCAGCCCGTCACCCACGTCATTGGGGACGTTCGCGCGGTGTCTCGGGTAGAGCTTGACGCCATCTGCCTCGAGGCGTCGCTGAACATCGGTACGTGTCCCGGGGTGGTAGCCAGGAAGCACCTGGTCGCGGCTGAAGTACAGTGCCACCTGCATGTGCGGGTGGGCCCGCTTCAGTTGGGACGCCGCGCTTACGCCACTCGGGCCACCCCCGATGATGGCCACGGATGCGGCCTGCCGAAACCGATCGGCCGTGGCGAGAAGCTGGGATTCGACGGTGGAGAGCTGCTGGACCTCGGGCGAACGCCAGAATCCGCTTCGGGTTCCACTGGCGATGAGCAGGGCATCATAGGGCACGGCCTCCCGCTCACCATCGGCATGCTCCACCACCACGGTGCGAACGTCGGCCTCGACCCGAGCTGCGCGTCCGTGGATGATGCGCACCTTGTCGAGGCTCTCGTAGCGGGAGAAGGGGATCACCGCGGTCGACGCCCATGCCTTGGGACGGGCGATGCGAAAGCCCATGTCTTGCCCACTCACCATGCCATTCGTGGGACTGATGGCGATGACCTCAGCATCGTCAACGAGGCGGACTGCAGACAGCAGGCCGGTATCGCCCAGGCCGATGATGACAACACGTTGTCTCATGGGGTCGCGCCCTGCATGCCGGACGGCTGGGCGGTGAACACACGCTGTCCATCACAGTCTTCTGCGCATTCACCGGCGTCGAAGTCGAGTCCGAGGGCATCGAAGACCGGCACACAGTCGTCGCCCTCGAGGGGGTCCGACATGCATCCCGGAGGGGTGCTTGGGGTGTTGGCATCGAGGGCGCTGCCGGCGACAAGCTCGTCGAGGTGGACGGTAAGCCCATCGGCCCAGGGGTCGAAGGCGTCGAGCGTGATGCGGGGCAGGTTGGGACGGCCGCAGGGCTCCTGCGGTGCCACGGTCGCTCCTGCCGACGCACACTCGGTAGCGCCGAGGTGGACGTTGAACCGTGTAGAGGGCGTGTCCGCCATGACCCAGTCGACGCGAACGGACTTGTAGCCCGCCTGCCATGCCCAGTACATGCCCTGCGTGTTGAGGGGTGAGGGCGCTGTGGCGTTGTCGAGGTGGTTGAGGTCGAAGGGAAGCCCCACGTTGAAGCGGATGGCGTCGTAGGTGCCATCGCCGATGCGTCCCTGAACCTGAAGGTTTGTCTCTACCGTTCCGCTGTCCGAGCAGGCGCCCGTGGCGTCTTCGGCGTCGAGGAGCACCACGCGGTCCGTCTGCCAGTCCGAGGTCGCGTCGAGGGGGAGCGTGAGCCACTCACCTGTGGAGGCACGCAGCTCGATGTCCGAGAGGTAGAGCCTCGCATCCGCGAGTTGTGCAGGGTCGGGTTGAAGGCCTGCCGTCACGTCGTCACCGCAGGCGGCCTCGACATCGCCGATGAGGAAGGTCACGGGGAGGACCACCGCGCGTTCTGATGGGGGGCCGCATGCGGCGAGCAGCACCAGCAGGCTGAACCGTGGCATCCAAGACCTCCTCGGTGGATGGACATGGGACGTAGCACATCTTCTCGGGTGCCACCGGTCAGCGATTCCGATATGCAACGCGGCCTCCCGGAGGCAACATGAGCGATCGCGAGAAGGCCTATCTTCAGGACTGGAACACCCGACTCGAGGCCGCTGAGCACCTCGTGCCGCTGCTGGGTGCCTTGTGGCGCCGGCATGTGCCCACCACGGTCTACGGTGAGCCCCTCCACCTGAAGACGGCGATTCAGATCATCAAGGCGCATCGCGCCGCACGTCAGCTGGCGGACCGCGACCTCTCCACGGCCCAGACGCTCGCATTTGTGCGTGCCATGTCGGACATGGATCTGCAGCCCTGTCGGGTCGACGTGGGGCGCTTGATGGCACGTCACGCCGAGGTCGGGGGCAGCGTCGAGGCCTTTGTGCATCAAGAGCTGGCGGGACTGGCTGGGGCCTCCAAGGCCATGCGCGCCGAGCCTCAAGATGTGGTGCTCTATGGCTTTGGGCGCATCGGTCGGCTGTTGGCCCGCATCTTGACGGAGCGAATGGGCGGTGGGGAGAAGTTCCGCCTGCGTGGTGTGGTCGTACGGCCCAAGGGTGAGGGCGAGCTTGCGAAGCGGGCCAGCCTGCTGCGGCGGGACTCGATTCACGGGCCATTCAACGGAACGATTCAGCTGGACGAAGAAGAGAACGCACTGGTTGCGAACGGCAACATGATTCGGTTGCTGCGTTCGAATGCCCCCGACAAGATCGACTATGCGGCGCACGGGATTCACAATCCGATCATCATCGACAACACGGGCAAGTGGCGGACCCGCGAAGAACTGTCGCTTCACTTGAACGGCACGGGCGCGAGCCGGGTGTTGCTTACCGCTCCCGGTAAGGGCGACGTCCCGAACATCGTGTTTGGCGTGAACCACCGCGAGGCACTTGCCTCTGGAGACACGGTGCTCTCGGCCGCAAGCTGTACGACGAACGCGATTGTACCGGTCTTGAAGGCGATGAATGAGCGGTTTGGCGTGGTCAATGGTCATGTGGAGACCTGTCATGCCTTCACGAACGACCAGAACCTTATCGACAACTACCACCCCAAGGCACGCCGCGGCCGGGCTGCACCGCTCAACATGGTGTTGACCGAGACCGGAGCCGCGAAGGCAGTGGGTAAGGCACTTCCCGAGCTGGATGGCAAGCTCACGGGCAGTGCGATTCGTGTTCCGACGCCCAACGTGTCCATGGCGATCCTGAACCTCAACCTCGGGACCGCGACGACGGTCGAAGAGGTCAATGCCTACCTCCGCGATCGCGCGCTCAAAGGCTCGCTGCGGTACCAGCTTGGGTACACGACCTCGCCCGACATCGTGTCGACCGACCTCGTGGGACACACGGCTGCGGGCATTGTCGATGCCGAGGCGACGGTGGTGGCAGGGGACCGCTGCGTCCTCTATGTCTGGTACGACAACGAGTACGGCTACGCGTGTCAGGTGGTTCGTCTGCTCGAGAGCATCGCTGGTGTGCGGCCGCCGGCCTACCCTGCCGAGGGCTGACGTAAGACATGGACGTCGCGCCAGAGCCGGGGGAGCACTTCGCCTGCGGGGCCTTTTAGCCAATGGTCGGCACGGCCCGAGAGCTCGCTCTCGTTGGGGTTGATGTCGATGAGGGTGGCACCATGGGCGCGTGCGTGCATCGCGACATGTACGGGTGTCCAGACGGCCCCTGATGTTCCGATGCTGATGCAGACGTCGCAGGTAGCTGCGGCCTCGAGGGTGCGCTCGAGCACGCCGTCGCGGTACGTCTCTCCAAACCATAGGATGTCGGGGCGCATCATGGCCCCGCATGAAGTGCAGCTCGGAAGGCCGGTCCATGGTAGCGGGAAGGCCGCCCGGTGCTCGCAGCGGGTGCACCGCATGGTCGTGATGGTGCCATGCAGCTCGATGACCCTAGGGCTGCCCGCCTTCTGGTGAAGGCCATCAACATTCTGGGTCGAGATGAGGAACTCGGGGTACGCAGCGGCCATCTCGACGAGCGTGCGATGACCTGGATTGGGTTCGCAGGCGCCATACGCGCTGGCTCGCATGACATACCACTGCCATACGCGCTCTGGATCGGCGGCAAAGCCCGCTGGGCTCGCAAGATCTTCGACACGCATGCCCTCATAGAGGCCATTGATGCCCCGAAACGTGGGGATGCCAGACTCGGCCGAGATGCCTGCGCCCGTGAGGATGAGGACATGGCTGGCGGCAGCGAGGTCGTCGATGTGGCCCGAATTCGGCATGCAGGTCTCTAGGCGTCGTCGGACGTCTCAACGAAATCGACCGCCACGGTGCCCCCGCAGTTGGCCTTCATCCACGCCACGACTTCTTGGTGGACAGGATGAACCGCGTAGGCCTCAAGGGCTGCATGATCGTCGTGGGTGGTGATCAGGGCAAGCTCTTGCGACCGTGCACTCCGGATGGTGTCGACCCCACATTGAATGCTGCGCAGGGTGGGGATGCGACCCTCCATGGCCAAGAGGCGCCGGCGACCTTCTTCGGCTAGCGCGAGCGATTCGAAGCGGAACAAGACGACATGGGTCAGCATGGGGACTCTCGGTCAAGGGGTGGCGTTAGCGACGCTTCCGCGGCATCTCTTCGATACCAATCACGATCTCCATGACCTTGAGGCCACCTTCGGACAGCGGGACATAGATCGCATCGCTGCGCCAGCCGCCGATGCCGCTGCCCCATGTCAGGTCGTGCCCGTACGTGCTTCGGTCGTCTGACCAGTCGAGGTACAGGCTCACGTCGCCTTCCGGCGTGATGCGGTAGAGGCCCGCCGATTCGTAGTCGATGGCGTAGAGGTTCCCGCAGGCATCCATGCCGAGCCCATCGTGCCAGCCGCTGCCTACGCCCTCGACGAACACACGTGGGTAGTCGAGCGGCTCCATGTTTTCATCGAGATCGACGAAGAAGATCCGACCGCGGTTGTCCACCGTGCCAATGTACATGCGGCTGTAGGTCGCATCGAAGGTGGTGATGCGGGCATCCCAGCCGTTCGCAGTCTGCAGGAACCGACTCGATTCTCCCGTGTCGGGATCGATGCGCAGGACCCTACGCCAGTCGGCCGCATAGACCTCTTCGTCCGGGCCGAGGGTAATGCCGTAGGCAGAGAGGTCCTGCATCAGGGTCTCGTAGGTGCCGGCGGGGGTGATCCGTTGCAAGCCATTGTCCCACGAGGAGGAGGCCAGCAGGTCACCATTGGACATGTAGACGAGCTGTTCGACCTCGCCGACGTTGATCGCCAAGGGACTCACGGTGCCGTCGTAGGTCACCCGGAGGAGGTCGTTGCCGTCACTGCCGACAATGTGTCCTTCGGTGTCGAAGGCCAGCCCCTTGTAGCCAACAGCACCCGTGATCTCTTGAATCGAGAGGGGTGCCTCGGGGAGGTTGTCGCACCGTTCGTCTACGGGTTGCGAGGCGTCCGTGTCACCGGGGTCGACCGTGTCGGTCGTGTCGCCCAAGTCGGCGTCCTCAGTGGGACCAGCGCAGGCCACAAGGGCGAAGAAGAAAGGTAGGTGAGGTGTGAGGTGTGGCCGAGTCATGGGGTCAGGGTACCACGCGTCTGTCGTCGTCCGTACACGCAGTCGTCAGAAGAGCGTGTTCACCATCATCGTGACCGATGTCGCGATCAGCAGCACAGAGACACCACGCGTGAACAGGGGAATGGGAATTCGTGGCATAAGGAGCGAGCCCACGTGTGCGCCGACGAGAGAGGCACCGATGGCGACGGGGAGATGTCGCAGGAGGTCGACCCCAACCATCTCCTGCTGAAAGAGGGCGATCGTGAGGGTCGTCGACGTGAGAAGGAAGAACGCAAGGAGCTGGGCTCGACCTTCTTCTTTTCCAAAATACCGGTTCATGAAGAAGACCGCGGGTGGACCACTCGCGCCAACGAGCCCGCCCATGGCGCCCGATCCGAATCCGGCGAGGCCGCCCATGCGCTTCATGTGTGTGGTGTGCAGCGCGTTGTCGAGGGGCTGCGGCTTGAGACGTAGGGCGAAGAACAGCACGAGAATGGCGATGAGAAAGCGGACCACATCGGGCTCAAGCACCTGCTGCAGGTAAAGCCCGCAGGCCTGCCCGACCAATGCGGTCAGCAGCATGCCCATGACGACAGGCCAGCGCACGAGGTGACGGACCCCGACAAAGAGGTACCCACCCGTGCAGAGGTCACTCACGGTGCAGAGTGCAATCGCCTCTACGGGACTCAAGAGAAAGCTCAGCAGTGGAATCGCAACCAAGCGCGACCCAAACCCCGTGATCCCTTTGACGGTGTGACCCAAGAGGAGGGCCACGCCGAGAAACAGCGCCGATTCCATGACGTCCCGATGAAAAATCAGCGGAGGCTATTCGATCTGTCATGGCATGCGCCAGTTTCTCGACACAACGTCTACTGAGCGACGCGGAGGTCTCCGAGCACTGGCCAGCCCTCATCGGACCACGACAGGTCGTGGAGCGCGTACTTGGCCCGACCATTGTCGTCTGCGTCGTAGAAGTGAAATCCGAGGTAAGCGTCGCCATCGAACGTCTGAATACCGACGTGTCCTGGCCCGATGAAGCGCCCCTCGGTGTCGAGGAATGTGGTGCCACCACCGTCTCGAAGATCGACATCATTTTTGTCGATGTAGGGCCCAAACAGATCTTTCGAGCGGCCTACGACAATCGCATACGTCGAGGACGTGCCCATGCAGCACTGTCCCTTGTTCACGAAGAGGTAGTACCAGCCGTCATGCGCGTGCAGGTACGGCGCTTCGATGCCTCGCTCCCGGTCATCTGCAAGGAGCATGAACCGATCGGACTCGAGTGTGGTGTCCGGAGTGTCGGGCGTCTCGTTCAGCATGCCCGTCTCGGCATCGAGGGAGGTCAGGTAGATTCCTCCTGCGTGAGAGCCAAAGACGAGGTGCAGCGCATCGTCCGAAGACAAGAAGCTGGCATCCATCGCGCGTGGTGTCTCACTGTCCTCGCCAAAGCTCTCCAGGACAATCTGCGCAGGCATCCAGCCCTCACCGTCGCGTCGCGCGACCGCCGTGACATCCCGAATGTCCTCATCCTGTTCGTCGAAGACAGTGAACGCGAGCCATTGGCCGTCGTCGCTGAGGGTTGGGGCATCAAACTCACCAGTCGGGTTCCACTCCTGGACCTCTTGCCACCACCCATCGGTCAGGCCATCGGCCATCAGACCGGGCAGGGGTGTGACGGTGGAGGCTTCGAGGTCGACCCGCGCCCTGCGGAGAGCGACGCCCTCGGCGCCGGAGCTGTAGAGGACGGGATGTCCATCCTCGGTGACAAGGCGACTTGGGTCGTGCACCCACTCCATCTCGTCACCAAACCCTGGGTCAGGGCTCGCGCAGCTGCACGCGGTGAGGAGTCCGACGAGTATGGTCGTTCGGTGAACCATGGGGCAACCTCCAAAGGTGCCCATACGTCATGGGCACAACGGTGGAATCACGGGCAGTTCCAGACACCGGGGTCAAAGTCGGCCGGTGCGGTCTGTGCGCCTGCGCCACCACCGCTGTCGTTGTCGATGTTCCAGCCCAGCGGGTCCCAGACGGGAGCAGGTGCGGTGTTGGTGCACGCGCGCTCGGCACGCCCATCTTCAAACTCATGATCGGTACCCGAGCCATCTTCGCCCGGTACGCCGAACAGGTCGACGAGCACACCGTTCTTCTGCAGCCCGATGTTGTCGTCGCCATTGGAGTCTGCCGGGCCTCCGGTGCCGATGTCGAGGTCGCAGGTGGTGCCATAGACCGTGGCGAAGTTGCCGCTGTTGGCGCAGATGACGAAGAAGCCTTGTGCCGGGACCACACCAGAGATGGTGGGCGGCGTGGTGTAGTTCGTGTTGGCATTGGTCCACCGGATGAGCTCCCAGCCTTGGCTGAGGTCGACGTCGACTGACCCTGCGTTGTAGATCTCGACATACCGCGCACCTGCGTCATTGTCGGGGTCTGCGAGCTCGGTGATCATGAGCGGCTCTGCGGGAGGCGCAGGTGCTGTGTCCACCGTGCCCGGATCGGTGTCGGTATCGAGGCCGGTGTCTGCGGGGGCACCCGTGTACCCATCGAAGTCTGCGGCGCTCATCGGCCAGAGCTTGTAGTTGCTGAAGCTGTAGCCGAAGACACCCGTGATGCTGGTGAACGTGTCGCCCAGCATGAGGTTGGGGAAGAGGGCGTTGGTATCGATGGACAGGTCATCGACGCGAAGACTGCCTGCGCCATCGGTCACCGTGATCTCGCCATAGTTGGCCGGTGCGTCCGCATTGAGGCTGTCGACCGTGACGCCGGTCACTTGCGCGAGCATGCCCGTGTAGAGGTCGTAGTCGGTGCCATCGGTGGTCAGCGCGACAGGGGTAGGCAGGGGTGCGTTGCCCGTGAGCGTGATGGAGGAGGGCTCGACGCGCCAGAAGCCATACGGGTTTTCGGTGGTGCCCGTGATCTGGAGCACATCGCCGACGACGTAGAGGCCCACGCTCGCGGAGTCGAGGTAGACTTCGAGGCCTGCCTGGCTGGCGAGGCCCTGCTGCTGGACGTAGACGGGGTTGCCATCATCGTCCATGCCGACCACCTGCATGTTGTAGAGGTCTACGGTCGCGCCGAGCGCGATGACGCCGGTACGAATGTCGGACACGAGATCGCCCGCATTGACGACCGACGTATCGCCGAGGCTATCGGTGTCGCTATCGCTGTCGATCGAAAGGAGGCCAGTGTCGGTGTCGGGCGCGAAGAAGCCCGAGTCGGTGTCAGCGGCGGTGTCAGCGTCGGTGTCGACACCTGTGTCGATGAAGCCTGTTCCCTCGAAGGGTCCGTTGGTATCAATGAGTTCGCCGGTGTCCCCGAAGCTGTCAGAGGTCAGGCCCGTGTCGTTGCAAGGCCCGGTCCACGCACCGGGGTCGAAGGAGCCGGGTGCATCTTGGGCCCCGGCGCCAAGGCCGCTGTCACCATCGACATTCCAGGCCGTGACGTCCCAGGTGTCACTCGGGCTCGTGTTGCTGCAGGCGCGTTCGGCGCGGCCATCTTCGAATTCGTGGTCGGTTCCCGTGCCGTCTTCGCCAGGAACACCAAAGATGTCGACCAGGACACCGTTGTACAACAAGCCGATGTTGTCATCGCCATTGGAATCTGCGGGACCGCCCGTGCCGAGTTCTAGGTCACAGGTGGTGCCATACGCGGCATTAAAGGCCGAGGCGTTGCTGCAGAAGGTGAAGAAGCCTTGGGCTGGAACGATGCCAGAAATGGAGGGAGGCGTGGTGTAGGAGGAGTTGTCGTTGGTCCAGCGGACCAGCTCCCAGCCACCCGACAGGTCGACGGCGAGGTTTCCGGGGTTGTAGATCTCGACGTACCGCGCTTGGTCGTTGTTGTTGGGGTCGGCCAGCTCGGTGAGCAAGAGGGTCCCGCCGGAGGTCACCGCGGTGTCATCGGGTCCACCCGTCGTGTCGGTATCGGTGTCGGTATCTGCGGGACTTCCGGTGTCGGTGGGGCCGCACGCCGTGTTGGGTGCGCCGGGCGTTCCGAAGTCAACGGTCGAGGGCGCGATCGTGTCGATAGCGAGGCACCAGTTGGATGCATCGTCGTTCTCGGTGGATGAGACGGCGTTGCCGTCGAGCTCCCAGGCTACGCCATTGGAGATGGGCAAGGCCAACCCGGCGGCGGAGTAGTCGATGGTGTCGAAGACCATGCCAGATCCATCTTCGAGGGTGATGGTGTCACCGCCGTTGTTGAGGGCTACGGCCGGGTAGGTCGCGTCGGGAACCGCCGTAAAGCATGGCGTCTTCGTCTCGCGTGCGACGTGGACCCAGTCACCGGGATTGACCACGAGCGGTGTGGAGATGACCTGTGTACTGCCACTGTCGGCAATCTGCAGGCCGGCGAGGTTGACGGTCTCTGCGCCGAGGTAGCGAAACTCCACATACTCGGCATCATCGTCATCGCAGCTTGCAGGGTTGGCCAAGAACTCGGTGATGACGAGGTCGCCGACACTCACACTCGACAAGCCCGGCGTATCGGAGGTGTCGGTGGTGTCTGTCGTATCGGTGGTGTCCGTCGTATCGGTGGTGTCCGTCGTGTCGGTGGTGTCTGTCGTGTCCGTCGTGTCGGTGGTGTCCGTCGTGTCGGTCTCGACAGGATCGTCTTTGGTGTCCACCGGACCATCGGGGGCACACGCCGCCAGCGTGGCGGAGAACAACAAGGAGGCAAAGAGACGAGTGTGTTGACGCATGGGACCCTCATGGGAGCAAAACGTGGCTCCGCTGCGGCGCAGCTTATGGCTCTTACTGCGGCGGCACCAGTGACAAGGGTGCGACGTGTGTCGAGGAATCGTGGGGTCTGCGTTGGGCCAGGTGCGTGAGCAGCGCGTGGGGGAGGGTCAGCGCGCTGGTGAGCACGACGACCCATCGGGCCCATGCCCCGACATCTGGGGCAAGCCACCAGAGTGCGATGAGCGGTCCCACCATGGCGAGCCCGCGGGGGATGGAGGCCCAGAGAATGGCGGACATGCGGTGCTGGCCTGACCGGAGGGATGCGAAGTGGTCAGGGGTGTGCCAGAGGGCAAAGTAGGCGGCAATACCGAGGAGAGGTCCTGCAGACAGACAGAGCATGGCGACGGCACCGGCTGCCAGCAGCTCGGTCTCCAAGATGGCGGGGTCCCATTCCTGTTCGCGCGCTTGCCACACGAGGCTGGCGAGGTGGCCCCAGACCAAGACGCCCGGCGCCACGAGTGGCGCGACGCCCTCGAGGGGGAGCAGACTCACACCATGGACGCCGGCGAGGGAGCTCAGCATCTGCTCGGCCTCGGCGGGCCAAGCCAACATCGGTGCAAACACGATGACGGCGCCCCGCGACCAGGTCACGAACGCGGGCTGGGGACCTCTGTGGGCGAGGTCGGACTCCCCAAAGTGGACGGCAGCGCTGGTCAGGAACAACAGCAGCGCCCCTGTGGGCGCCAGCCACCAGAGGCCAAGGACGGCTGCGGCAACACAGACGTATTCGACATGGAACATGACTTGGCCGAAGAGCCCTTTCCACCGAGACCAGCGTGCGGCGACGGCATGGTCGTACCCGCCATGAACAAGGCCGCCGAGCAGCGACAGACCGAGGACAGCGGTGCTGATCTCGGTGGTGGTCCCGGCAAAGCGCTGCATCACGAGGGCAGCGCAGATGACCAAGAGTGATCTGTAGAAACGCCAGCGCATCCGTTCTCCGCGGTGCATCTTCGCGCAGATGCAGCCGAATGCGGCGTCCCGTGACGAGCTGTCATGCTTGGTGACAGTTCGCGGCAATTCGGGCAGGTGCGATCAGGCCGCCTCAATCATCGCGGCGCTCTGGTTTGCCGTGCGGCGGACGTCTACGGGAGGCCAACGCTGGTGCAGTCGCCGTCAAACAGGGTCTTGTTCGCGCCCACGAGCGTAATGCCCTTGTTGGTGTCGACGTCCTTGGGCAGGGTGCAGGTGGCGGTCGCGGGGTTGCAGTCATCGGTGCAGGCGAGGTCGCCGCTCAGGCTGTCGATGGTGGCTTCACCCGACACAAGGAGCGCGTCGGCCGTTCCCGTGACTTCGCAGACGGACGCAACGAGGGTGTCGCAGCTGCTGCTGAGGCAGACCCCAAAGTCGACCGTGAGCGCATCGCCATTGAGGCATGCGGAGGCCACCGTGTCGACAGACCAGCGGTCGACGGGTGCGTCGCTGGACTGCACGCAGGCGCCTTCGAAGAGTGTGCCATTGACGCTACTCGAGGCCACTGTGATGGGCTGACTGGCATCGAGTCCATCGGGAAGTTCGCAGCTCTGGGTGACGCTGATGCAGTCATCGGTGCCGCTCATGCCCACGGACAGGCTGGCGGAACCCGAGACATTGAGGGTGTTGTCGGGCCCAGCGGAACAGGAGATCTCGGCATCACGAAGCGTGCGTCCCGAGGAGCTTTCACAGAGCGCAAAGGTCGCCGTAACGGTGGTGTCCGTCAGACAGATACTGCGGAAGGCATCGGTCGACTCCACGGTACAGGCCGAGAGAAGAACCACGGAAAGGACGAGGCGATGCATGAGGACTCCAGGGTGTGCGTCGGCGCTCCTGCAGAATCCATACCATGTCGCACGCGTGCCCCGGCCTCACTCCTCGTCGTGGGACCACTGCCTCCACGCGTCATCGCGCTCCGCTGCTCGGGCGTGCTGAAAGCGCTTGCGGTGCTTGATGCTCTGGGACGTCGCTCGCTTGCGCCATAGGCGGAAGCTTGAGGGCTTGAGTGTGCGACGCATCAAGCGGATGACCTGCGCTTCGGTGAGCCCTGCGACCTCTCTGATCTCCTCGAAGGTGATCCGGTCGGCCCACGCGGCCCAGATCACCCAGTCTTCGGAGCCCTTCTCGGGCTCGGGGTTGGTGACACGTGTCCGTGGCCAGGATTCAGACTTGGACATGGAGGCTCCGGACCGGCATAGATGAGAGCGGAGCATCACATGTCGGACCTGGAAGCGGCGTACCGCGCGACAACTTATGAGGTGGGGCTCCCGTCGGGGCAGGC
>JBMHDG010000023.1:0-3152 GCA_049889515.1 Myxococcota bacterium | reverse complement strand
GTCATGGTCTGGGCCACGGAGCGGTCTTCCCGGTTTGAGCTGACCGTCGAGGCTGCAGGTTCTGACTCGGTCATGGCGCTGCGTGATGCGTTGTTTCTGCTCACGCCAGACCACTTGGTCGACTACGCCAACCCTGCGGCCATGGGCATGCTCGGACGCGATCCGACCGGTGTTCACTTTGGCGCCTTGTGCCCAGCGTGGCCTTGCGCAGGACAGACCCTTTTGGTGCGAAGCGATACGCGCACACTTCCCGTGGTGATCGGTGAAGCACCCCTGCTCATCGATGGTGAGCTCGTGGGGGTGGCCGTCTCGGCGACGGATGTCACCGAACTCCAGGAAGCCCTTGAGGCTGCTGATGAGGCCACCGAACTCGCGCGTCGCGCTGCAGCCGCACGTCGGGACTTTCTCGCTGTCATGAGCCACGAAATTCGTACGCCCCTGAACGCGGTCTTGGGACTCGCGCATCTCCTCGAGGAGACGCAGCTCGAAGGCCAGCAGCGTTCGTGGGTCGAGACGATCTGTCGTAGCTCGGATGACCTCTTGACCATCTTGAACGACATTCTAGACTTTTCACGGATCGAGTCGGGGCGTCTTGCCTTGGAGTCCATTCCGTTCAGCATCGAGACCGAAGTACGCAGTGTGGTCTCCATCGTCCAAAACCAAGCCACCGCCAAGGGCCTACGGCTCTCCACGGACGTCGAGAATGTCCCAAGCTGGGTGCAAAGCGATCCCACCCGACTGCGGCAGATTCTGTTGAATCTCCTCTCCAATGCCATCAAGTTCACGGAACGTGGCAGCGTACATGCCACGGTACGTGGCGATGCGTCGGGCGTTGTCATCGTGGTTCAAGACAGCGGTATCGGGATCTCGAAAGACCGGCTCTCCACACTGTTTGATGCGTTTACCCAGGCCGACGCCTCGACCACGCGTCGGTTTGGTGGCACGGGGCTCGGGCTGGCGATCAGCCAGCGGCTCACAGAATTGCTGGGGGGCACCATCCGTGTGGAGAGCGAGCTCGGTCGCGGGTCGACGTTCACCGTTCGACTGCCATTTGAGGCATGTGATGCGCCGGCGGCTGTGGTGGAGGAGACGGATGACGCGGGATTCGAGGACCTCCGCGTGCTGCTCGTCGAAGACAACGTGGTCAACCGTCAGGTCATGAAGGCCATTCTCGGGCGCGTGGGTGTGACACCAGATGAAGCCGAAGATGGCGAGAAGGGCGTCGCGCTTGTCCTGGATGGCACCTATGACGTGGTGCTGATGGACTTGCAGATGCCGGTCATGGATGGCTTTGATGCCATGCGGGCTATCACAGAACGCCTTGGCGATGCTCGGCCGTTTCTCGTGAGTCATTCTGCGAGTGTGGCCGCGCAAGAGGCGGAGCGTGCGACCGCGAGCGGTGCTCACGCCCATCTTCCGAAGCCCGCGAGTCCTATGGCGGTTCGGGCCACATTGAGTGCGGCACGCGCATGGTCGCGCGCTGGGCGTCAAGGTAGGGCAGCGGGCTAGGTGGAGACGGCTTCGCGTTCGATGTCGTCGAGCAGGGTGAGCAGCAGCTCCCCGGGACTCATGCCGCTGGGGTGTGCTGCGCCCGTGTGCTGCCACTCAAGGTAGTCATCGAGGTCGTAGACTCGCATCCGTAGGTCGTCAGAGAACTGCCAGTGTTCGACGGCCATGTGCGTGTAGATGGCCTGTGTGACCGCCTCGACCGTGGTGCGGCCATCGAGCAGGGCTCGCCGTGCGTCGCGGCAGATCAACGCATGGACCAGACGGGGCTCGAATCCTGTCGAGAGACGATTGAGCGCACTGATCTGAAGGTTGAGGTCATGGAGCGACATGGAAAGGTCGAGCAGTGCGATGGGCGGGTCTTCGAGGTCTTCGACCTGCTGGTCTGCCCATTGGACGATGTGTTTCGAGTCCACAAAGCCATGGCCGAATGAGGTTCGAAAGGCGCGTGCTCGGGAGGCAAACAGGGGAACTCCGTGGTTGGAGCCCACGGTAGCACGTCGGGCCTCAGTCCCGCGTCACCGTAAGTGTCGCGCCCACGCGGACGCCCCATCGAAGGCACTGAAGGAGGTCTTCCATGGCGGTACGGCAGTCTGGCTGGAGCGGTTGGAGTTCAAGGCCGCCCAGCTGATGGAGTGGGGTCTGGAGGTCGGTGGTGTGCCACGTGTCCGCCTCGTACCACCCTTCGTCGAGATGGTAGAGACGCGCCCACCCCGTCCAGCCCTGTGGGTCGGGTGGAACACGGACCATCGCGGCGTCAAAATAGCCCTCCCACATGCAGACGGTTCGCTGCTCCTCGGCGGTAGCGAAGCAAAAGGTCAGGCAGGGCTGATCTGTGAGTCTGTCGGTATGGTCGAAGCGCATCGCTCTACGTACCTTGTTGCAGTGGGGGGAGGCGCGATTTTGCGCTAGTGTATCTGTATTGTAAGCTTACTGGGAGAGGGCTAGATGGGCAGCGGACGCAAGACACGCAGTGAAGATGCGCCGACGACCGTGCCAGCCTTCACCGATGAAGCGCCGATGCAGACGCCCATGGCTACCGCGGTCGCATCGCCCGCCGAGACCACCGGAAGCGCCTCATCGGCCCCCGCAGCTATCGGGGGATTTGACCCGTTCGCCGCGACCCAAGACGCGTTTGACACCGCTCTGCGAGGGGGCACTTCCCCGCCATCAGCTGCTCGTACGCCGCGTCCAGCATCGCCACGGTCAGCGTCTCGCAAGGCAGCCTCGGTGGCCCCGACACCCTCAGCGGCCGAACAACGACAGGCGAAAGCAGACCAGCGGTTCATGGAGCTACTTGGCCTCCTCGACCAGCTGAAGGCCAAGCGAAAGGCTGTGAGACAGTCGTGGCATGAGGCGCATTCGCTCAATGAAAAATCGAGTTCATTCCAGCGGATGTACGCAGACATCAAGGGCAACAAAGAGATCATCGAGTCAGCCCACGACGGCGTGGTTCGTGCCCTTCGTACCTACGGCCGAGACGGCGGAGGAGGTGCTGCACCCGGTACCGACCCAGCCGTCTTCAACGATACGCTCCAGCGCGCACACCATGGTCTCAGCACGCGGACCGAGCGGTTGGATTCTCTAGAGATGCCTGGGAGAATTCAGGGGTATCATCAGACCGGGTTGGAGCACGTCGTGGGGGC
>JBMHDG010000022.1:0-8259 GCA_049889515.1 Myxococcota bacterium | reverse complement strand
AGACCGAGGATGGTGCGCTCCCTGCGCTGAGCCCCCTGACCGCCAAACAGCTCGTCGACGGGTTCGCTCATGAGAACTGTACCGTGGCCGCGAGGCGCGCACTGAATGCGCCGAGATCAGGGTCGGGCGCGCAGAGCTTGCCGTCTTGTCGCTGAAGCAGCCCTTGGTCGAGCAGCGTCTTTGCGGCATTGCGCAGGGTGACGCTGGAGAGTGCCTCGGGTCGCTGAATGGGGCAGTGGTCGGCCTCCCACGACGTGTCGCGGATCAGGCGCTTGGCGAAGTTCGCATCGGACTCGGGAACGGTCTCGAGGGTGGGGGCCTGCCGCGCCACCCAGGCATAGGCCTCCAGCAGGCTGGCCATGAGGCCATAGATCTCGTCGAGGAGCTCGCTGTCCACGAGCGTCCAGCCGCCTTCCTGTGCGGTCAGTGCGCCATAGGCCACGAGCTGGTCGAGTGCGCGCCGCAGGCGTGCGTCTGACGAGGTCTCAGGATCCTGAATGAACTCACGGTGGAGGACCTGCTCCAGCCACGCAAAGGGTGCCCGCAGGCTGTCGAAGTCGCGATGACGTGCGCGGCCGGCAAACCAGAGCGCAGCGACGAGGCCGGCGGGGGCCAAGAGGTGCATGATCTGGTTCTTGTAGGTGTCGAGCTGGACACGGCGTCGTGGAATGGCGCGCCAGTAGCGATCGCCCTCCACGTCGTGAAGCTCGACCAAGCCGCGTCGCACCAGACGATCGAGCGCCCGCTGGACCGCAGCTTCGGGGCGCTCCAAGCTGTCCGCGATCTGCGCGTTTTGGTCCTTGAGGAAGGTGAGCAGCCGATCCACCCGGGCGAGTAAGACCTCGTGCTGGAGGCCTTGGCGAGAGTGGCAGAGCAGCGCTGCCGAGACGAGGGTGGTGGGAAGCACCACCGTGACCGAGCCGATGCGGTGAATGATCTGCTCGCCGACACGCGTCAGCTCGTCGTGCCGCACCTCGGGTGAGAATGAGGCCCACGGGGCATCTTGGCGGGACTCGGCCTCTGCGGTGGCATCTTGGGCCTGCATGGGCTCCCCGATGCGCACAAACACCCGGCCAAAGCGGTGACGCAAGACCGACCGGGCCTTGAAGAGCTGACCTACGGTCTCGCGCTGCTTGTCGGCGCCGCCCAGCTCATGGGCGTAGGCGCCGCCCTCGGCGACCTCTTCGTAGGTGATCGAGACGGGCAGCAGCGTGATGTTCTGCGCTTCTTGTCGGGCGGCGGCATCCATGACCATGCCGAGGACGCCTACCCGTGGGCGCAGCAGCTTACCGGTTCGGGTGCGGCCACCCTCAATGTAGAACTCGACGGGGTAGCCGAGACGGAGCAGCTCACCGAGGTACCGGGAAAACACGGTGGAGTGGACCTTCTCGCCCGCGAAGCTTCGCTTGATGAAGAAGCCGCCACACGCACGGAGCAGCAGGCTCACGGGCCAGATGGCGAGGTTGATGCCCGCGACCACGTGCGGAACCACCAGATCTTCGTAGTAGAACATCCACGACAGCAAGAGGTAGTCGAAGTGGCTTCGATGGCAGGGGATGATCACGGCGGTTCCGTTGCGCATGGCCTCACGCAGCCGCTCGAGATCTTCCTCGCGAATGTCGTAGCCATCAAAGACCCGCGTCCACAAGGGCTTGAGCGCCCAGGACAGAAAGACGATGGTGCCAAAGTGGAAGTTGGCGGCGATCGACCGGTATTCTTTCGCCATCTCGGCGCGAATGTCGGTGACCGTGCGTCCGGTCTCTTTTGCGTGGTCGGTGGCGAACTGCTGCATGGGCGGATTGTCGAGCACCATGTCCTGCAGCACGGTCCGGGGGAGCAGGGTGGGACCCCGAACGACCTTGGTCTCACGCTTGAGGTAGCGTCGCAGCAAGGTGCGCAGCGTACCGAGCTGGGTGCCGTCGCGAACGCGGTCGCGCAGTGCCGTCAGATCGACCGGCTCTCCGACCTGCACCAACGGCGTCGTGCCCGGTAAGTAGACCGAGGCGAGGCGGCCCCAGAACCCGGGGTGCTCACGGCTGCCCAACAAGAAGCGGGAGGCGGCGTTCTGCGTGGTCTCCGGGGCACGGTTCCAGAGCACGATGACGGGCAGCAGCCGAACATGCTGCTCGGTCACCTCGTCTGCTTCGAGGACGGAGAGCAGGGGGTCGGTTGCAGGATCGCCGTGGTCTCGGCCAGCGCGGTCCTTCAAGAAGATGGTGGCTGGCTCGCCCGAGGCGATGAGGCGCCCCAGCCACCCGGAGGTGACGGCATGACCGGCGCGCCCGGACCCGAGGGTGGCCGTCAGCCGGCGGAAGACATCTGCCCATGCGCGCATGAACGGCTGCCATGCGAAGCTGCTGACGCCATTCGCCCAGGCCGATCGCGGCAGGCCACGTCGGTTCAGCACGGTGTTGAGGGCGAGGTGGTCGAGCGTCGAGGCACCGAGCATCACATAGACGATGGGTCCCTCGGCAGCAGCCTTGCGGATGCGTTCGGCAGAGTGTTGCTCAAAACGGAACTTTCCAAGCGCCCATCCCAAGCCGGACCAGTGGTAGAGCCAGCCGAAGCGGGCCACCATGGCTGCGCCGTACCGTACCGGCGGCGCTCCGCTCACGGGCGCCCAGTGTCGAAGAGCGACGGCGGCGCGGAGTCTGTGGTGTCGATGGCAGGCGCGGTGTCTGTCTCGGAGTCGGTCGGCTGTGCGGCTGTGTCCGACGAGCCGGAATCCCGTGGTGCCGTGTCCGAGTCAGCCACGCCTGTGTCGGATTCTGGCGTGTCTTGGGGCGGTGCGGTGTCAGGGGGCACGTCGGTGTCGCTGTCGTCGACCCCATCGGTGTCCGTCGTCGTGGGGTAGTCGTCTACATCGGTCACTTCGACCCAGCCCTTTGGGGGCTCGCACCCGACGTAGATGTCGCCATTGTCCGGCACCCCGTTGCCGTCGATGTCGGGGTACCAGAACCCGTCGCGCATACATGCGGGCTCGGGCTCTGCCAAGAAGTCAGCGATGTTGCACGCGCTGCACGCGAGCGCGAGCGCGAGGGTCCAACGAGCAGTCATGCGGAGCTCCCCCAGAAGGGTTTAGCTCTTTGAGGCCTGCATGGCCTGCTCAAGGTCGGCGAGGAGGTCCTCGACGTCTTCGATGCCGACCGAGAGACGCACGAGGCCGTCCTCGATCCCGCGGGCGATACGGTCTTCTGCAGGCACCGAGGCGTGGGTCATGCTCGCGGGCAGCTCAAGCAAGCTCTCGACGCCACCGAGGCTCTCGGCGAGGGTAAAGAGCTTGGTCGAGGCGCAGAACTTCTCTGCACGGGCGAGGTCGGCATCGAGCACGAAGCTGATCATGCCGCCGAAGCCAGACATCTGCTTGGATGCCACCGCGTAGCCGGGGTCACCCTCCCACATGGGGTAGTGCACGCGCTTGACCTCGGGATGGTCGACCAGCCATTCCACGATGCGTCGGGCGTTGGCCTGATGACGCTCCATGCGAACCGCGAGGGTCTTGACGCCACGCAGGGTGAGCCACGTGTCCCATGGACCCGGAACGGCACCTACAGCATTCTGAATGTATCGTAGCGAGGCGCCAATCTCGTCGTTGGCCGTGATGACGACACCACCCACGACATCGGAGTGACCGTTGAGGTACTTGGTGGTGCTGTGCACCACGAGGTCGGCGCCGAGGTCGAGCGGACGCTGGAAGTACGGCGTCGCAAAGGTGTTGTCGACGGCGACGCGGGCGCCCACTGCGTGGGCTCGAGCGCAGATGGCGGAGATGTCGGCCACCTTGAGCAGCGGGTTGGTCGGCGATTCCAGCCAGACGAAGTCGACATCGTCCGTGATGGCTTCTTCGGCAGGTGTGTTCGAGAAGTCGACGAACGAGAACCGGAGGCCGGCCTTGGCAAAGACCGTCATGAAGAGGCGGTAGGTGCCGCCGTAGACGTCATCGCCGCAGAGCACATGGGTGCCTGCAGGCAAGGTTTGCATGACGGCGGTGGTGGCGGCGAGACCCGACCCGAAACACACACCATGGGTGCCGTTCTCAAGCGCAGCGAGGCAGCGCTCGAGCGCTTCACGCGTGGGGTTCTGGGTGCGCGCATACTCGTAGCCCGTGTGCTTGGCGGGCCAGGGCTGCGCGTAGGTGCTGGTCTGGAACACGGGCTGCATCACGGCGCCCGTGCGCGGCTCATGCTCTTGGCCCGCATGAATGACCTTGCTGCCGAAGGCGAGGGTGCTGTCGTCGCGGTCTTGGCTCATGTCAGGCTCCTGCGGCTCGGGCCACGTGGTCGATCAGGTCGATGCGAGAGAGCACCGACACCAGCTTGTCGTCGTCGAGCACGATGGCGAGCTTGACGCGGCGAAGGAGGTCGGTCACCACCGAGACCTCGGTGTCGAGATCGACCGTGCAGTAGTTGTTGTCGGCGAGCTCACCGGCTGGCGTGCGTGCGGCAAGACCGGTCTCGAGCGCGGCTTCGAGGAGGCGCTTCTCGTGAAGCACACCCACGAGCTTGCCGTTGTCGAGCACCGGCAGATTCGAGATGCCATGCATCCGCATGAGACCAATGGCTTCGCTCACGGTGACGAGGCGGTCCACGACGACGGGCTTGGTGTGGGTGAGTCCGTCGAGCACGTCACGTACGGTGCCGAGGCGGGCTGTGGGCTCGAGGTAGCCGTTGTCTTCCATCCACGCATCGTTGTAGATCTTGGACATGTAGCGCGAGCCGCTATCCGGAAGCAGAATGACGACGTTGAGGTTCTCGGCGTCGTTGGCCTTGACCCACTTCAGGGCGCCAGCGACGGCCGCTCCGCAGCTACCGCCGGCGAAGATGCCTTCTTCGCGTGCGAGGCGTCGGGTCATCTGGAAGCACTCTTTGTCGTTGACGCGAACCACTTCGTCGATGTGGGTAAAGTCGACCGTGCTCGGAATGAAGTCTTCGCCGATGCCCTCGAGCACGTAGCTGAAGGCCTCGGTCATGCGGCCGGTCTTGAAGTAGTCGTAGTAGATCGAGCCCACGGGGTCGACGCCAACCACCCGCACGTCGGGGTTCTGCTCTTTCAGGTACTTGCCGACACCAGAGATGGTTCCGCCCGTGCCGAGGCCGGCGATGAAGACATCGATCTTGCCGTCGAACTGCTTCCAGATCTCGGGACCCGTCGTGAGGTAGTGAGCTTTGGGGTTGGAAGGGTTGTGGTACTGGTTGGCGTAAAACGCGTTGGGCGTCTCGTCGGCGAGGCGGCGGCTAACTTTGTAGTAGCTGCGCGGATCGTCGGGCTCGACGTTGGTGGGGGTCACGACGACCTTGGCACCGTAGGCACGCAGCGCTGCGCGCTTCTCTTCGGACTGCTTGTCCGGGAGCACGAAGATGCAGCGGTAGCCCTTGACCGCACCCGCCATGGCGAGTCCGGCGCCCGTGTTGCCACTGGTGGCCTCGACGATGGTCGCACCTGGCGTGAGCTCACCGGCTTCTTCGGCATCTTCAATAATCTGAAGCGCGATGCGGTCCTTGACCGAGCCGCCCGGGTTCACGAACTCGAGCTTGACGTAGACATTGGCCAAGAGGCCTGCCGAGAGCTTCTGGAGCTTGACCGAGGGGGTATCCCCGACGGCTTCGATGACACTGTCGTAGACCTTGTGCATTAGACCTCCATGGCCGATGCGCGCACCGCAAGAAAACGGCTGGGGTGGACCGGGACCCTAGCGCCTGCAATCCCTCTGGGCCACACCCACTCGTGCTAAGGTCACGTGCGGTCACGCCCCACGCATGACGCGGGGTCGGCAGGAGGCTGGGTGTACGCAGAAGGGTGGCGCCTACTTCGGCGAGGAAACTACATTTCCGGCTCTTTCGAGCATCCCGACGAGATCGATGGTTGGGTGGTGGGCTTCAACCCGGGCGACCGCGCCGATGCCATGGGGCGCTTCGCCTTTTCTGCAGCGTCCGTGGACCATGCGGTCGCGGCGGCGCGAACCTCGTCTTCTGGCTGGCGCACGACGCCACTCGATGAGCGCTTGGCGTGGGTGACCCACGTGGCCGATCTTCTCGAGGCCGAGTCCGAGGGCTTGAGCTGCCTACTCACGCGCGAGACGGGAAAGCCCCATTGGGAAGCCGCGGAAGAAGTCGCTGGTGCCGTACGTGCCTGCCGCCTGTTGGTCGACGAAGCCCCAGGCTACCTCTCCTCGGTCCGCGTGCGGGAAGGGACAGCATGGAGTGATGCACGGCCTCATGGGATTGTGGGCGTGGTGACGCCGTGGACCTTTCCCCTGTTGACCCCTACGCTTCACGTGATGTCTGGGCTTGTGACCGGCAACACGGTGGTGTTCAAGCCGAGCAAGTTTGCGCCCGGCTCCGGTCAGGCCCTCGCCGAGCTCATCGACCGCGCTCGGCTTCCGCGTGGCGTGTTCAACCTCGTGCAAGGGTCGGGTGGTGTCGTGGGCAAGCGGCTGGTGGCTCACCCCGACCTCAACGCGCTGCTGTTCACCGGCAGCCACGAGACCGCTGCCGTGATTCGACGGGTGACAGCGACCCGCCCAGAGCTCACGACGTGGTTTCAGACGGGCGGAAAGGGCGTGGGACTTGTCTTGCCCGATGCAGACCTCGAGCGCGCTGTCTACGACATCACGGTGTCGGCCTTTGTGACCGCGGGGCAGCGCCACAACAGCACCCAGCGTGTGTTCGTCCCAGCTTCCAGCATGGCGCGGGTCCAGCAGGCGCTGGTCGACCGCGCGCGGCAGCTGACCATTGGGTATGGCTTCGATGAGGGCGTGTTCTACGGTCCGTTGATCAGCGATGCACATCGGGCACGGTACCTCTCCGACCTCGAGGCCTGGGAGGCTGCGGGACATGGGATTGCCCTGCGCGGTGAGGCGATTCGCGTCGAAGGGCGTCGTGGCTACTACGTGACCCCATCTGTGCTGGTGCTCAACGGACAGCCCGAGCGCGTGCCACAGCTCACGGGTCCGGTGGTGGTCCTCGAGTCCTATGACACGCTTGAGCAAGCGATCGCGCGCCACGAAGGCCTCGATTACCGATTGGCCACCTCGCTGTTTACGTCGGATCCCGAAGCCGCACTCCGAGAGGTCGCGCCACACCTGACGACCGGATGCCTCAACCTCAACCGGGGGACCATCGGCAGCTCTCTTCGGCTGCCGGGTGTGGGTGCAGGGCGCGCGTCGAGTGGCGTGCCCTCCGATATTCATCTCTTAAAGCTGCTCACCCGTCACCGCGCCGTCCTCGTGGACCGCCGGCCCACCGATGCGGCGCGCTATGTGCCCGGATCTGGACCGGAGCTGTCGGGATGAGCCCGCGCGTCGCCATCCTCTGGCACCTGCACCAGCCCGAGTACCGGGACCCCACCACGGGTGTGCCGACGATGCCATGGACGCGGCTTCACATGCTGCGAGGTGTGCGGGATCTCGTGGTGGAGCTTGCAGAGCAGCGGCTACCCTTCAGCATTGACCTGGTGCCCATCATGCTCGAGCAGATGGTGCACTACGCAGAGGGGGGGAGTGACCCGCACCTCGATCTGACACGCGTCCCGGCAGAAATGCTGACCGACGACCAGCGTGCGGCGATTCGTGCGACGTTTGTGGCGGGACATCCTGCGATGGTGAAGGCCTCGGACGCATGGTCGGCGCTTGCATCGCGGGTTCAGCGAGGGGCGTTGCTCACCACGGATGCGTGGCGTGATGTTCAGGTCTGGTCCACCCTCGCATGGTTTGGCGCGACCGCGCGGCGTGATTTTCCCGTTCTCGAGATGCTGATTGCCCAAGGAAGCGGATTCTCGCCCGCAGACAAGGCGGCCATGCTCGACGTTCAGCAGCAGGTGCTCGAGACCCTCCCCGGACTGCTCGATCGGCTCCCGCCCGCAGGGGTGACGGTGGCCGGCGCACCTTATTACCATCCGATTCTTCCGCTTCTGTGCGATCTGTCGAGTGCTGGACGGTCCACGGACACACCGCCCAACCGCGCCTTTGCTGCGCCCGACCATGCGCAGTGGCACCTCACAGAAGGCAGGGCCAGCGTGACGGCGTGTCTTGGCGGTGTGGCGCCAAGAGGGGTGTGGCCGAGCGAAGGAAGCGTGTCGCCGGAGATCGTACCGCTCGTCGCCATGGCCGGGTACCGCTGGTTGGCATCGGATGATGGCGTCTTGTATCGCTCGGAACGCACGTCTGGCGAAGGTGGGGGGCCGTGGGACCTCGGACACGGCGTGGTGGGCTTCTTCCGAGACCACGAGCTGTCAGACCGCATCGGCTTTCGCTACGCGACC
>JBMHDG010000021.1:0-10177 GCA_049889515.1 Myxococcota bacterium | reverse complement strand
GGGCGCACAGGTGTCTTTCAGCCAGGTCATCATGCAGCCGGTGATCGGTGCGGCCATGCTGACCACGTCATCTGCTTCGCACGCCATGCGGTAGGTCATGTCTCCGCCATTGGACATGCCTGTCACGATGACATCGTCGAGGCCTTGGTCAGACTGGACCTGCTCAATGATCGAACGGAGGAAGCCGACATCATCGATGTCGTTGTTGTTGCAGTACCCCACATTCCAACAGGTGTACCCGAAGTTGTCTCGCGTGCTCTGGGGATAGGCCACCACCGCGCCCTGAGTCTCGGCTAGTGCATCGAGGCCCGAGTATCCCTGAAGCGTGTTGGCGTTGCTTCCGTATCCATGAAGCGCGATGATCAGGGGGGAATCCGAGCTGACAGACTCGGGGACCGTGAGACGGAACCGACGCTCTAGGCCATCGAAGGTGACGTTGTAGACGCCGCTTTTCAGCGTCCTTGGTGGGGTTTCATCCGACGTTGGAGGGTCGACCGGATCGGGCTTGTCGGTGTCGACTGTGTCACCCGGCTCGGGGAGGTCCGAGTCTTGAGGGAGCGCGAGCTCCTCGTCCTCACTGGGCATGGCACATGCGGTGCCAAGGAGCAGCACGAGGGTCAACAGCTGCGGCGGACGTGGTGCGAGCCAAGCCCTTACGTGACGTGTGTTCTGCGCGTGCATGAAGCTCCCAACGGTGGCGGTCATTCGGTTCTGCACGGTGTTGTACCTGATGCTGCAGCCACGGTCTTGTGGGACGCCGTCTTATGGGCAATCCTCCGAGATGCACACGCATAGGTCCGCGGGGCAGTATGGCGGATCGTAGAGGCAGTTGGTCTGGCACCATTCGTCAGAGGCTGGGGCCCCGGGTAGGGCTGTACAGGACCACACACAGGAATCCGATGTGTCCGATATTGGAGGACCGGGTTCCTGTTCGGCATTCGTGTCGGGGAACGGTTCCTCGATAGGATCGGGGTCTGTCGATGGACCTTGGGCGGGGGAACGCCACTCGAGGTGTGGCGCGCCGGCCAGCTCGAGGAAGACCTCCAACAGGTTGAGTTCCCCCGAGTTCAGGCGTTCGGAGATGTCGGCCGCGATGCAGAAGGCCTCTTCGGTGTCGAGGCCGTAGGTGTAGCTCGCAGCGTAGGCCGTGTAGCACTCGTCGAGGCGCTGCTGCGAGCCAAGGAGGGTGGCAAGCTCGACCGCGTCTCGGAAAGGGATGTCGGCATGAGCGTCGCCGTCCGGCCAAAACGGTGCGAGCACACCCGAGCTGTCGATCTCGTGGCCGTTTTCTAGCGCGCGGTAGCGACCTGCGGCATCGATGTGTTCATAGGCGAATCCAATGGGATCGAACAGTACATGACAGGTCTGGCAGCTACCGGGCGCGTGGAGGGACTCATAGCGCTCACGGGTGGTCTGCGCGGCCTCGTAGGGGGGAAGCTCCGGGATATCCGCAGGTGGAGGTGGCGTTTCCTGGCAAAGGAGCCGCTCGCGAATGGCGTGGCCACGAAGTGTGGGCGATGTGGTGTTCGCCGTAGCCCTGACGGCCATGATGGCGCCGAGCGCCGTCACGCCGGTACCCCAGCCGTCAAAGCGTGTGACCTCGCCTTCTTCAGGCAGGCCGTACCAACGTGCGAGCGTCGCATCGACCCATGTCGTGGGGTTGGTGATCAGGTCGCGCATGGACCCGCGTCGTTCTAGGACGACGTGCTCGATAAAGGTGTCTGCCTCATGCTTCATGGATGTCGCGACATCCGGCGAAAACGCTGGGAACTGAACGGGATCTTTGATGAGCGCTTCGACACTGCTGTACCCTAGCCAACGGGCACTGAAGTCGAGGTAGCGCGTTCGAAAGGCCTCACGGACCGTCCCGTCGGGGGCCAATGCAAGGTCGGCAGCCATGGCGATGCGTCCCGCAGCGGTCTCCAGTGCACCTGCTTGGGCTTGGTTCATCATCTCGAGCGTGGGGGCCACCCCAGTGTAGGTGTAGGCGATCGCCGCTGCGCGCTCGTCGGGAGAGAGGACCCATGTGCCGTCTGGCGAGAGGCTGCCGAGCTCGGTCCGGTAGACCATGTGCGGTGACTGAAGCAGGCCCTTGGTGGTACCGTGGACCCATTGACGGAAGGTGATGCCCTCGATGTCCGTGAGCAAGGTCAGGTACCGTTCGGCCTCGGTTGGCGTGAGATGCCGCCGATAGAGCCGTCGGCCATAGGTGTCGAGAAAGGTCGCAGCACACGCCGCATCCCCTGCGGTACTGCAAGGCAGTAGGGCGTGGAGGCGCTCTGGTGTCGTGATGAGATCCGCAACTTCGTTGGCCTCGGCGGCCAGGGCCTCGGCGAACAGGGGCGACACGGTCAGGCGGTCTGCTTGATTGCTGAACCCATTCGCTGACGTACTGTCTGGAGGAAGCAACTCGGCCTGCCATTCCGAGTCCGAGAGCCCGAATACATCCCGAACGGTGGCTTCAACCTCATCATAGGTCAGGCGTCGGAGCAACCGACGTCCCGGTCCTTCCGAGGCGCAGTGTGCTGTCATGGAGGCTGCGGTTGGTACGCGCGGAGGGTCGTCGGTGGGCGCGACCACGGAGCTACAGGCCGACACACTACACAGAATCAGCGGCAGTATCTTCATGCGTACAGTGCCTCGATCCGCGAGGACCCCAAGTGGTCAGACATGGGTGTGGGCACACCAAAGGCATCGCAGAGTGTGCCGAGTAGCGCGCGGTGTGTCGTGGTGGTCTCCAGCAGGGACCCGGTGTGAAGCACACCACCCGCAGAACCGATGTAGAGGCATGGGACAGAGATGTTGTCATGGCCGCTATTGCACTCATTCATCCAGAGGATCAACGAGTTGTCGAGTACGGTTCGTCCCTCAGCGTCGAGCGGATCCGGCACGTCGAGCTGGGCGACGAGACGCGCAAGCTTTGTGGCGTACCACTGCTGCACCAACGCAAAGTCCCCAGCGGAACCATGGGATGTGTTGTGGTGCTCAAGCAGGACCCCGGGTGCTACCGGAACAGGCGTATTGCCATCCGCGAAGTTGTATTGGAGGGTTGCGACGCGTGTGAGGCCACAGGTGATGGCTCGGGCGATGATGTCGATCTGGGCATCCATGAGTTGGCCATAGAGCGCCTGGTTGTACGCGCCGGCGGGATTGCCTTGCAGCAGGGACCGCAGGGCTTCGACCGACGGGATGGTCTGTGGCGAGCAGCTGCCGGGCGTCGGGATATGGTCCTGGCTTGGCAAGGACGACAGATGCAAGGCCAGCTTGGTGGCCTCGCGTGGACTGGAGGAGACGCGCGCCTCGAGGTCGGCAAGTTCTTGTCGGGTGATCGCCCTGATCCGCTGGTCGAGTATGTCCTCGACCACATCGGCGTCCACCTCTTGCTCGGACGAAGTTGAACCGAGGAAGCGGTCAAATGCGGTGACCGGATTGGCTTCATAGTCTAGGGGACTGGGATCGAAAAAGAAGGTGGAACGGCCATGCAGTTGGTAATGCAAGAGGTCCTGTGCGGGGCAGGCGCCGAGGTGTAGGCTACGAATCGGTGCAGGACGTACGGCGGTGAAGGTCTTGGCCACCAGCTGGTCGAGGGAGGGCACCGTGGGGTCTGGTGCGCTGTAGTCCGAGATGGAGGCTCCGGTAAAGATGCTTCGCACCGCCATGTGATTGGTCGAGCCTTCAATATTCAGTCCCTTGATGAACTGAATCCGATCGGCCCAAGGCTGCAGTGGCGCTGCAATGGTCGCCATGGTCTGACCGCTTGGCCAGAAGTGCTCGGGTGCACCTCCATTCAGCGACGGGATGAGGATGAGTCGCTGGGGTGGTGTCCCCGTCTGCGCGAGGCTCTTGGGTGTACGGCCGAGAAATGGTGCCGCAGCGAGCGACAGACCGAGGTGCTTGAGGAGTCGGCGTCGCGTCCAGATGGATACCTCCACAGCGTCACTGTCATCCCGCGACGGGCGAGCCGACAGAACACTGTACAGACGCGACCCGCGACCCGCGACGGATTTTGTGGTGCCGAGCACGACAAGCGGCGGGTGTGTCCGCGGAAGGGATGGACGCGGCTGCGTTCGCCTACAGGTCGACGTTCTTGAGCGTCAGCACCGTGCGCAGGGTCTCACCATCGAGGCAAAAGTCGGTGGAGGCGAGGGTGTAGGTGTCGCCATCTTCATCGGTCGCCCGAACGTCGTAGTATGAGGCCGGGTTGGAGGGAACGTCGGTGAGGGTGTAGGTCGCACCGTCGGCGAGGCTCTGGTCACCGAGCTGATTGGGCCCCCACACCTCAAGGTCAGCATCCGAGATCTCGAGTGAGACGAGGGTGAACCCAGTGTTGTTGACGATCTCCCACGAGCAGGGCTCGCCCGTGGTGTCCACATCGCAGCCGCCGACGAAAAGACCGAGGGCGAGGGTGACGTAGCGCATGTGAGCCTCCAGGTTGTCTGCACTCTACCACCCGTGGGTGGTAGGGCGGGTTGGGGTCAATCGTGGGTCAAGGGCTTGGTTTGTACCTCATGGCGATGTACCGTACCCATAGTGATAATTTACCGCATGCTTTGGAGAACTTATGGCTCGCCTCATCGCACTTCTTCCCCTGCTCGCTTTCGCGTGTGACGTGGACAGCACGGACAGCACGGACAGCACGGACAGCACGGACAGCACGGACAGCACGGACAGCACGGACACGGTGGACCCCGTGGACCCCGTGGAGGTGGGTGAAGGTGGCGACACGACGGGTGTGCTCTGCACGTACAGCGAGAGTGTCTTCAATGACGACGAGTCCGTGGGCCTGACGAGTGAGTCGACCTGGAGCTGCGATGAGACCACCCGGTTGCTCTCGGCCAATGGTGTGCCCGACCATGAGGTCGGGACCTTCCCCAATGGCGGCAACCCCCACGCCATCAGCGCACAGACGGTCGAGGTGTCGTTTCCGCTTCAACCCGAGGTTGTGAGCGAGGAAGGCGAGGAGACGCAAGTGGTGGCGTACGCACTCAACGGCGTGAAGTTTGAGGTGGGCACCGCTGGAACCTGCAACGACGCTGGAGACTGCGACGCCACGGGTAATGGTGGTTCTTGGCGCATGGAGGCCGTGGGCACCAACGCATTCGACTTCGGCAACGATGAGAGCCGTGGGCATGTACAGCCGAACGGCAGCTACCACTACCATGGGATTCCAGAGGGCTTTCTGGAGAAGCTTGGGCTTGGCGAGGCGATGACCTTGGTGGGTTGGGCTGTCGATGGGTTCCCTATCTACGCTCGCTATGGCTACACCGACGCGCTGGATGCCACCTCGGCCGTCACGGTGGTCACGGGGAGCTACACGCTCAAGGAGACGCCTGATGAGGGGCGCCCCGCTACCGAAATCTACGGGCTCGGCGCGTTTACGGAGGACTGGGAGTACACGGCCGGCTCTGGCGACCTCGATGAGTGCAACGGCCGATTCGGCGTCACCCCAGAGTTTCCCGAGGGCATCTACCACTACTATCTGACGGACTCCTTCCCGTTTGGACAGCGGTGCGTGAAGGGGGATGCACCAGCGGCAAGCGGTGGGCCGGGTGGCGGCCCTCCCCGCGGGGGCACACCCCCAGACTGCGCTGATGTCCCCGAAGGAATGCCCTGTTGTGGGGATACGCTCTGCGACGGACCGGAGACCGCGGACAACTGTCCTGCTGACTGCGGATGATGCGGCCCCAGTCGTGGTGCTACGGCGCAATGTGGCTGGGGTGCCTGTACAGCAGCACCGCGGCCGCCCACCTGATGGTGGCGCAACATGGCACGCTGAACCGCGCTGAGGGTGGCTATTTTACTGTGGTCTCGTTGCCCATCACGGCCTTTGCCGTCGGGGATGACAATGGCGATGGGCGACTCGACCACGCGGAGTTCGCCCGCCATCGGGTGCAGCTGACCGCCGAGGTCGCGGACGGACTGACCTTGTTTTCTGCGCCCTTTGGTGTCTGGCCGCTCGACGGCCTCTTGCTGAACCTTCCCCATTCCCATGATGATGGCGAGCCAGGGGTCACCCATGTGGTGGCGATGGGACGCTTCACCGTAGACCCCGAAGCGCGGAGCTTTCAGCTTCAGACCTCGTTGTTTGGCGACACCCTGCAGACCCAGCGTCTGTTCATGACCCTCACGGAGGGGGCATCCGAGGTGGAGTTTGTTCTGACACCCGACGCGCGCGACTTCTCGTTTGAGGTACCGTGAGTCAACGCGCGTGGGATGGGGGTGTGAGATGGGTGGTGCGATGATCGGTGTGATGCTCTTCACCGGACTGTACGCACAAGGCTGTGGGGTCTTCCGAACGGGCACGGATCCCAGCGAAACCTCCGATGACGCGCCGGTGGTTCCCGCTGCGGATGCGGAAACGACTGCGCCGATGCCCGAACCGACATCCACCCCCACGCCAGAAGTACCCACAACGAAGACCGTGGAGAGAGATGCAGCGTGGTTGGACGAGGCTGTCGCAGATGCGCTCACGTTTATGGTGCAGCCCGGCACGGAAGCTGAAGATGTGACCCCGGAAGAAGCGGCGCGGGTGCGGGCCTTCTTTGCCTCACATCCCGAGTATGCCGACGAAGAGAAGCGGTGGGAGCTGGCCGCTCACGCGTGCGGCATAGGCCTAGAGGGCGCGCACACCTTTCTGACGCACCCGCCGCCGAAGACAGCGGTGCGCCAGTCCGTCGATGCCACGGGGTGGGTTGTGGCCGTAATGCACACCACGGACCACTGCACCAGCGATGACTTTGGGTGGTACATGGCCGAAGCACAGGAGGTTGCGAGGGCTTCAGGGGCGCTCGTGGTATGGGCTGGGCCCAACCATGATGCCGTTGAGCTCATGCACGACGGTAAGGTCACGAAGCGATTCGCACTGACTGGCGAGGCGGAGTTCACCATCCTTCGTGAGGGCAACGAACCCGCACTCGTCAGCTATGGCCCGGGCATGGATAGCGAGGTTCGGAGCATCCTCGCTGTTGATGCGCCCTAGGGCACACCGGGGAAGCTGTCGACGTACTGGACCTTGAGGTCGGGGAAGGAATCGACAATCTGGATCTTGAAGTCCGGGAATGAGTCGACGATCTGCCACTCACCACAATCATCGGGGAACGACGTCACCTTCTTGACCTTGAGGTCGGGGAAGGAGCTCACCACCTGGACCTTGAGGTCGGGGAAGGAACTCACGATCTGGACCTTGCCCTTAAGGGTATGACCCTTGAGCGTACACGAGCTGTCGACCGCGCCGGCCTCGGCGATGTCCGCGGTGAGCGGGACGCAAGAGGCCAAGCCAAACAGTGAGGCAAGCAAGAATGATCGCATGATGTCGCTCCAGTGTGTGACGAGTGTAGCGCCGGTGTCTGCCGGGCGCGAGGAGAATGGACTTGTGCCCCTGTTCGTGGGATGCTGTGGGTGCGAGGAGTGACTCGCGCAATGGAGCGTTTCGTGCCACACCTGGTCGGACTGTGGATGGCAACCGTTCTGGGTGGGGTCGCGCTCAGGGGTGTGCTGCGGGCCTCGGCAATGATCTGGATGCAGGTGACCCATACGCTCTCGATGCCCAATCCCCCCGCACTCTGGGTCGATGTGGTCGCGTTGGTGGGGGCTATGGGTGTCGGTCTGGTGAGTTCGTTCGTGTGGCAGCGATCGTGGGGGCGCACCCGTGGCATCTGGCGCGTTGTGGCCGTGGGGTTGGGGCTGATCAACCTGTTCGATCTGGCTGTGTGGAACTACCGGTCTCACATGGACTTCCTGTCTGGGGACTTCGTTCGGGCTCCCGAAGTGGGACACTACCCGCACCATGCGGATTCCATCTACGAGACGACGCGAAATGGCTACACGGGCCGCACGAGAATCCTCCCGGACGGGACGCGGCGGTGTGGGCCGGAGGGCGAGGCGCCACCCGAGGCCAAGCCCGTGCTCTGGGTGGGCGACTCCATGGTCTTTGGGTTGACCGTTCAAGATGCGTTCACGCCATGCTGGTTGATGCGGGAACACCTCGAGGCCGAAGGATTTGGACCGCTGACGCACCACAACTGGGGTCAGCCGGGTGCATCGATCTTCAGCTACCACCAGACCTTGTCGTTTGCCCTCACGCAGACCGAGCCCGAAGCGGTGGTGCTTGGTCTCCTCATTCCCAATGACAGCCAGGTGGCCGACGTGAACCACCACCGAACGGTGGTGCATCATCCCGTGTTTCACCTTCTGACACCTATATTCGGGCCACAGACCTTGCTCTCTCTCGTGATCGGCTTTGGAAAGGTCGGTACTGCGGAACTCTACGATTACCACGCCATCCGTGTAGGAATGGAGCGCTTGGTGGCCCTCACCGCAGCCCATGACCTCCCAATGATGTTCTTCGTGTTTGGCGAACCGTCCGGGGTGGGGAGTGCGTGGCGGATGGAAGGCTTTGATGCCTACTTCACGCAGATGGCCGAGCAGTGGGACCATGTGACCTACGCCGGCGTCAGCTATCCACCGGTGTCGGACGGTGAGGTGCACTACCGTGTTCCGGGTGATGGGCACCCGACCGAGGCAGGTGCGCGGGTCGACCAGGCGTTTCTCGCTCCACACATGGAGGCCTTTCTCACACGCCACCTCGGTGGTGCACCATGAGCACCGCGGTCCTACCGATGGCCCACGCGGTCTGGCGTACGCTCACGGCATTCTGGTTGGCGGTGCTAACCATCCTCGAGGTGGCCACGGTGGCCCAAGTGTGGATTGGTGTGGGCGTCGATGCGGCCATGGCCCCCGCGCTCGTGCTGTGGAGTGTGCGGTGCATCGTCTATCCACTGACGGTCTGGGCGCTCTGGCGTGAGCTCCGCTGGGCCGAGCCGCTTGCGCTGCTGCTGTTGATGGTGCCGTTGCTGTTGGTGCTCACGGTGGGCGCAGGCCTCATGCCCAATGCAGACCTGCGGATCTGGAACGGTACGATGCTCGTGCTCGCCTGGTGTGGACTCACGGGCTGGACCCGATGGGCCGCGCGGTAGGTCAAGTGAGCACGCCTACTCCTTGAGCGCTTCGGCGACCTCGGCACCGAGTTTTTCGCCCCAGGCCTGACCTGCACGCATCGACTGTTCCGTGATGGCAGGAAGGGCAGCGACAAGCTTCTTGCCTTCCTTGGAGCTGTAGAAGGTGATCGCAGCGTCCATCGTGTCTTCATCGAGGTTCTCGACGTAGATGGGGACCACCATGTCGACGAGGTGCTCTGGTTTTGCGCGCTTCTGGAACTCGGTCACGAACGCTTCATCAAGGCCCATGGCTTGGAACTGGGTCATCATCTGGGCCATCATCTGCTGACCGAGCTCTGCGGACCCCGTAAGCTCCATGAGTTGTCGCGCTTTGGCCGCTTCGGCCTTGTCTCCAGCGAGCGCGTGGGGCGTCATCAAGAGCGTGGAGAAGAGCGCGAGCTGGGCTGTGCGTCGAAGTGTCGTGAACATAGAATCCTCTGACGGAGATGTCGGCGGGGCCAACAATGAAATACAGGGGGCGTGCACCACGTTGGGTGATGCGGAGGCACGCCATGCTTGAGTCACACCCCGCCAGTCTACATCCTACGGACCGACCCTTGGCCATCTTGGCCCACTTGAGCGGACTGGCCGGCTATGTCGTGCCGCTGGGCGGCGCGTTGGTGCCACTGCTCATGATGGTGCTGCTGTCCGATCGGCCCGTCGTGGCGCGTATCGCGAAGCAGGCGCTCTACCTTAATATTGCGGTGTTTCTTGCAGCAGGTGGGCTGTTCTTGCTCTGGTTTACGATTCTCCTGATCCCGGTGGCGGCGGTCCTCGGGCTTCTGCTCACCCCCATTGCGGTGTTGCTCCCCATTATTGGTGCCCTCAAGGCTGCGCAGGGTGAGGCATGGTCCTATCCATGGGTAGGCGTGGAGCTTCATCCTTGACCAACTCGACTCGGCGTAGGGTGGCTTCCCAACTGTGGCAGCGAGGGGGTGCCCCGTGTCGGAGGTGGGGGTTGGGTTCGGCCATTGCGCTTGCCGGATGCGGCGAGGCTCCGCTCGCGTTGGGGCAGGTGGCCGGTCCGCTCCTCGCACCGGTCTATGCACCACG
Source organism: Myxococcota bacterium (assembly GCA_049889515.1). GTDB lineage: Bacteria > Myxococcota_A > UBA796 > UBA796 > JBMHDG01. Next base: position 128 of record JBMHDG010000021.1, on the reverse strand, counting down.
AGATGACGCCTGGTTCTCCATGCCATGGCCGAACGATCTGCGTCGTGGCACCGACGGGCATCCTGACCTCTCGGGGTTTCCGAACAGCGATCAAGGCATCGTTGGGGTGTACCGAACCCTCTACGAAG
>JBMHDG010000020.1:0-103305 GCA_049889515.1 Myxococcota bacterium | reverse complement strand
ATGGTAGCCACGGTTCCCACGGTAGCCACGGTTCTCACGGTAGCCATGGTTCTCACGGTAGCCACGGTTCTCACGGTAGCCATGCCTCGCATGGTAGCCACGGTTCCCACGGTAGCCACGGCTCGCATGGTAGCCACGGCTCCCACGGTAGCCACGGCTCTCACGGTAGCCACGGCTCGCATGGTAGCCATGGTTCCCACGGTAGCCACGGCTCGCATGGTAGCCACGGCTCCCACGGTAGCCACGGCTCGCATGGTAGCCACGGTTCTCACGGTAGCCACGGTTCCCACGGTAGCCACGGCTCGCATGGGCAGTGGTGAGCGATAAGACGCTCATTCTGACGGTCACGCGCGCCTGCAATCTTCGGTGTGCGTACTGTCCGACGGTAAAGGATGGCTGGCCGTCCCTTTCCGAACATGATGCGAAGCGAGGGCTTGACCTGTTCATCGACCGATTTGGCGGTGGCACGGTCAAGCTTTTTGGTGGTGAGCCGCTTCTTGCGCCGGATGTGGTGCGCGCGGTCATGGACCATGCGGCGACGCGACCCGAGATCAAGCGCATCTACCTGTCGACCAATGGGCTCGGGCTCGACGCCGAGTGGTTGGACTACCTCAGGGGCTACCCGAAAGCGGTGCTGACGATAAGCCTCGATGGTGCACCCCAAGACAACCGGACCTACCGACGGTCCGTTGACGGGGTGGGCGACGCCTACGACCACGTCGTGGGGTTGTTGCCAGAGCTGAAGACTGTGCCCCGCGTGGTCATCACACAGACCATTCCTCCCAAGACGGCACACCGTGCAGCGGAGAACTTTCAGCATCTGCTCGATCTGGGATTCTGGCGGTTCAATCTTCTGCCGGGCTACTACATTCCGTGGAAGGATGAGCACCTTGAGGGCCTCCGATCGGGCTTTGCAGGCATCGGTCGCGAGATCATCAAGCGATGGGAAGCGGGCCAAAAGCTCTACCTTCGCAACCTGTTCACGCTTCAGCCGACGCCGTTCTTCAACACGGGCTTCATCGTCGATGCGGATGGAACCATCCATCCCTCGAATGTGGGACTGTCCGGCTCCCTCGATGAGCTGCTTGATGTGACGCGCTGCGGGACCTTGGACGACCCACCGAGCAATGAGGTGCTCGAAGCGAAGGCGAGCGAAATCAACGGTCTTCTCGAGAAGAGCCTTCCACCTCGAGTTTGGGCCTCGACCATGGCAGTAGATGCCGAGCTGACGCGCTTGTGCCGGTCGCTCTACCCCCACTACCGCAAATACCGCCGGCTCAGGAAGGTCAGAGCCGCATGAAGCGCTACGAGATCAAGCACTCCGCTGCGCACATTCCGCGAACGGCCTCTCCACAGCCCTTTCTGGAAGAGGACGCGTCTGAGACCCCATGGATTGGTCCGAAAGGTCAGGTCATGGAGCGGCTGGAGCTGCACCTGACCTACCACTGCCCCGAGCGCTGCGTGTTTTGCAGCGAAGAGCACCGGATGGAGGCCTTTGCGCCCTTCGATGTGACCTGGGGTCGGGTGGCAAAGACCCTTCGGTTGCATGCGGAGCGAGGCGTCAAGAACGTGCACCTGACAGGTGGCGAGCCCACGATTCACCCCCGGTTTATTGAAACCTGCATGCTGGCGCGCAAGCTTGGGATGCGGACCAGCATCGGTACCATCGGCACGATGCTCGCCAAGAAGTCCTTTGCACAGCGGGCGATTCCTCACCTTGATGAGGCGTTGTTTAGTCTCCATGGGCCGAATGCCGAGGTCAATGATGCCCTGACCCGACGCGCCGGAAGCTTCGACCAGACGGTCGCTGCGATCCGCAATGCGCTGGAGATCAACCCCGACTTTGGGTGTTTTGTGAACACCGTCGTCACCAAGCTGAACGTCGATCACCTGGGAGACACGGTGGCGTTTGCAGACAGCCTGGGCGCAAAGCTGATCGTCATTAGCAACACCACTCCCGAGGGCGGGGGCCTCGATTGGTTTGAGGAGCTTGGGCTTGATCTCGCGACCTTGAAACGCGTCATGCCGACGATTCCGCCCCGTGCGAAGAACGCCATCGTGCGGTTCTTTGGCATGCCGATGTGTCTGCTAAAGCCGTACGACATGCTGTCCAATGATCTCCACTGGGACCCGCGGGTCACGGTGGAGTGGGGACGCAAGCCCGGCAAGGTGGTGTTCGACGGGCTGTACAACTGGGCGCCGGACCGACGGCGCGTGCGGGTGGAGGCCTGCGACACCTGCAGTCGCAAGGGCGTATGTATGGGGGTCTACGACCGCTATGCAGAACTCTATGAGACGACGGAGCTCGAGCCCTTCACTGCGGGATAAAAGATCCCCTCCCTTGGCACATCTGGGATTGGGATCCGGCGGAAGACTGGGGTAGGATTCCTGCTCAATGGAAAGGAGAGCTCGATGAGCGACACGACGGGTGTGACAGAGGCACAGGTGGAGGAGCTCCTTGGTGCAGCCTTTGGTGGTGCTGTACCTGACGCGGTGCGTTCGCTGCTGGATGTGCCGTTGTGCGCAAAGCTCATCGACGACGCGAAACTTGGATTTGTCTTCTCTCTCACGGGGGCGGAGGCCCCGCGAATTCGGCTCGCCAAAGATGAGGAGGCCGAAGCCTTCTCGGAGAAACTGGCGGCTGTCTGGCCCGCCTCTGCAGGGTTTCTGGCGGAGTTCCCGGAAGCTGAATGGATCGCCGAGACCGAGGGCACCACGCTTCGCTTGTTCGCGATCTTCGATGAGCCCTCGGGAATCCACGAGGGTGCCCAGGTCATGGGCCACGTGCTCCACCTCCCGGGCGGGGAGCGCGACACGGTGACGCTGTTTGATCAGGCGCCCCTCGATGCTGTAAATGAGGCGCAGCGCGGCGGTGTGGCACCGCTTGTCGACGCAGGTGCCGAAGGCCAGTGGATGGGTGCATGGCGGGGCTCCATCCTGGAGAGTGTCTTCTGGATCACGGAGCAGCCGTTTCGTGTCGAGTCTAGCCAGCGTGTGGTGGATCTTGGTGGCGGCGAACGCCTGACCGCCCTGCGTGATGCGGTGGCGGACAAGGGCCGCAATATCGATCCCTACATGGTGGATTGGCGCGCCGATGGCACCGTGGATGTGTGTGCATGGGGCATTCGCACCCGAGGTGTGGCAGAGGCAGACATGCCCGAGGTCTTGCAGGACGGTGCCGTGCCGGACGCGGAGGCCTTTGCAGTGCTCTTGGCACGCGCGATGCCCGAGGGTGATGTGGAGGCGGCGCACCGACTGGTGGCCGAGTCCATGTATGGTGCGCGACTCGTCTTTGATGGTGGCAATCCGAGCGGGACGCTTCAGGGGTTCTGGCAGTTCATCATGGGACGCCTCGTAGAGGTCGGGCCCGGCGAGCGCTTGGCAGCGCTCCAAGATTCCGCTCGTGCGCTCGAGGTTGCCCTGCTTCAGCGACGCGCGGGGCACCTTGCGGTGGCGCGGTACTTGGCCGATCATCCGGATACGACCCTCGAGGATCTCCCCGAGGATTCGGTAGAGGTGCCCGATGCAGACGTGCTGGCCATGACGGTCGAGCAGCTCAAGGCAGATGCGACAGCTGGGCTAGAGGCGCTGACGGCACATGAGGCATGGATGGGCGGGCTCGTCGACGTGCTCGCGACCTATGAGGATGGCATCCATATCGATGTGCCTGCCATTCGAGATCAGCTCGAGCGGGCGGCCTCCGGCGACTTCACCGAGGCGACGGGCTACCTGCACGATGTGCTGATGGCGTTTGGGCCCGGTGGGTACGACGACGACCCGAGCATGGCCTCGCTTGACGACATCGACCTCGAGGCGGATGCCCGGGAAGCTGCCATCGAAGAAGCGCTGGCCATGGACGATGACGACGACGACTTCTAGGGGGCTGCCGCAGCAGCCCGCGACGTCGCGAGCCATGTGGTGAACTTCTGAATGACGGCGATGGCGGGCTGCCGCTGTGCAAGCTGCGCATCGACGCCCAGCAAGCGTGGTGTCGATGCGGGGTCGGCGAGGTCGATGGCGTGTCGGTCCACGTTCGTCAGCGCGTCGAGGGCTGCCAATCGGTAGGGGGCGCGCTGGTCTGGCGGTAGCCGAAGGGCATCCGCCCTTACGATCTGACCCTCATAGGTGACGGCAACGCCCTTCAGGAGCGTCGTCGGCTGGTCCAGACCCATGAAGTCCACCGATGGTCCCCAGAGGTCGGCGGTAGAGAAGAGGGCTTTGGCCAAGCCTTGAAGGGCTGCTCGGTCCCACCGCTCGGCGGCAGGCTGGACCTGTATGGCTCCGACGCCAAGTTCGGCAAGCGCACTGATGCGTGAGGGCAAGTCCTTGGTGTCTCCTGGGCTGACATGCACGACGGCCTGAAGACGATGGGCTGCTGCCGAGCGAAGCACGGACGTGTGGGGCATCGCGTGCGTGGGGTGGCAGCCGAGCGCAAAGACGACGTCGTCTGAAGCGAGCGTCTCCGCATCATCTCCGGCGATCAGACGCACATCGATGACAAACCGAACCGGCTGCGGGTGCAGGCGGTGGCGGGCGAGTGTTCGTGCTTCGTCCAGACGGTCTGCCAACCACGTGGCGCTCACGGGGGCGTCTCCGCCGAGGAGCTCCACAATGGTCTCGGACCGATTGGTCGAGAGCGCGAAGAGGATGGCTTCACGCCATGCCGAGGCGTCCAGGGGTGTGCCGTTGTTGGACAGCACCTCGAGGACCACGCGGCGGTGGTCTGGCTCACGCCAAAACGTTCGGAAGGGCTGGAACCAATTCTTCTTTGGCCCGAGGACGCGCTCTGCTGTCGCGAGGCACGCTTCTCTGTCGAGCCGCGCACCCGGCCATGCGCTGTCGTCTTGGCGCCAGGCCTGCCGGAGCATCTCGAAGATGAGCCAGCGCCCTCTGTCATCGAGGCGTCGCACCAGGCGCTTGAGGCGGGTCTCCTCCGTGCTCTCGGCTCCAGTCAGTCGTTGCCGCCACATGTCGCGGAGTACCGTGAGGTTTCCGGTGTATAGGCCATCATCGGTCACGAAGGTGGTCGACACGGTGTCTGCCACGACCTCATCGGTGGGGATGTCATGCTCGACGAAGGGGTAGTCCAGCTCGCCATGGTTGGGCACGCGGGCATGGTCCCGCAGTTCCATGACGTGGCCCCGTCCCTTGCGAACGTGCCGACGATGGCTCGCTGCCGTGAAGTAGCTCACAAGCCGTTGAACGACGGGGAAGCGCATGTGAAAATGCAGAGGGAAGCGAAGCTTGAGCCGAGCGACCTCACTGAAGACATCGACGAGATCATCGGCCGTGGTGTCGGCGTTGCAGAGGATGAAGTACCCATCCATGTGCAGGTCACGTCGCGCCAGCTCAGCCACAATGGTTCGCACGTGGACGCGTCGGTACCCCTTGCCCAACCGGGCGATCTCGCGGTCCGAGTAGGTCTCCACACCGATCTGCAGAAAGCTGGACCAGTTTCTGGACTTGTGGTCTTCGAAGAAGTCGTTGATCGGGATGGGCCGCCCGTGATCGGCGAAACACCGCGCATCCATGGCATCGAGGAGCTCATGGTCGGGCTCTGCGAGGAGCTTGCCATCACGGCGCACGCAGAGGTCACCCACGGCGACTTGGACGCTGGAGAGCCGGAATCTCGTGCGACGCAGTGCCTCAAAGAACTCGATGGCGCGCTCGCGATCGCAGGCGAAGTCATCATCACTGATGTGGACGCGGTAGGCGTTGTTGGGGATGTCATCGCCATAAATTTCGAGGAACCGCTGCTCATACTGGCTCAGCACATCGAAGATGCTCCCGGCCGAGCGGGCCTGGTAGGACTCGCGCCCAAGGATCGAACAGAAGGTGCACTTGTGAATGCAGCCGCGGCTGGTGGCAATCTCGATACCGCCCTCGATGTGCCGTTTCTGGACATGCGACAGGTTGAGCGGAATGCGGTCCATGCTGGACACTTGGACTGTGAGGTCGCTGCGGCAGGACAAGAGGCGACGACCGGTCGTGGGGGCGTGGTCGAGGACGATCATGCCATCCATCTTGAGGAGGGCTTCGCGTTGCGCCTCCGTCAGGGGGTCATCGGCATTGGAGTCGCCGAGAATGCGTACCAACTCTGGCAGAAACACTTCGCCCGCGCCGCGGCAGACGAAGTTCACCTCGGGGAGGTGCGCCGCCACATGTTCCGGTGCGAGGGATGGCATGACTCCACCGACGGCGATGCGGGCCCGGCTGCCGAGGTCTCGCAGCGTCTTGATCAGCTTAAGCACCCCGTGCCAGTAGCCTTCGAGGAGGGTGACCGCGACGAGCTGCACGTCGCTGTCCGCCAGCGCTTGTTGGAGATGCTCAAGGCCGTGCACGGGTCGAATATCGCCCTCAATGGGCATCTTGACGTTGACCAGGACCACTTCTGTGTCGAGGCCCTCGAGGGGGCTGACGAGGTGAAGCACCCCCTGACTGATCTCTTTGTCGTTGTGGGGCATGTCGGTGTTCATCAACGACTCGAAGAACATCGCACGCGGTAGTGGTGAGGAGGGAAGCCCGCTTCCATCGGTCGGCTGACGCTTCAGACTCGGCAGGGGGGTCGGCCATGCTGCGGCGATCGTGTCCTCGATGGGATGAGGGGAGGGTGAGGCGGCGAGGGCCGGACCATCAAGCTCCACGAGGCAGCGGCCGTCGGGGTGATCGGAGATGCGCAGGGGGGTGCCTGCGGGTCCCAAGTGAACGAGAACCTCTGGTGGTCGGTTGAGATCGAGGCGCTCGAGGGTTCGTCCCACGGCGCCCGCGGCCCGCAACAAGGTCGCTGCCGGAAGGTGGTCGCCACTCTCATCATGGACTTCCACGCGTGAGGGGTGTCCGTGCAGGCGTCGGGTCAATCCTACGCCATCAGCCGCGCGCAGAAGACGCTCGGCGGGGGCCCAGCGTCCATCTTCGGGTTCTTTCACGTAGAACCACCCTCGGTCGATGGTCTCACGCTCGTTCACGGGGCTCCCTTCAACAGATCTCGGTGTCTGTCGACAAGGTGCCAAGATACCACATCGAGGGGGAAAGCTCCGATCATGTTGGCAGAATGCGACCAAGAACGGCCCCAAGGTTGACCGGGTTGCGCGGTCGGCCCGTGTGAGGCGATCCGGGCGGCGTTACACTGCGTCGAACAGCGGTCGGAGGACGGCGTGAAGCAGGCGGAGACAGGACCGTACGGGCGTTTGGCACTCTGGGTGCTCGAACGTTCGCGTGGGGTAGGAGCTGCCGCCCTGCTGTTGACCCTGTTCGCCTTGTTCCTCGGACTGCCCCCGAAGATTGACAGCAACCTGCTGAATCTTCTCCCGGAGAGCATTCCCAGTGTTGCTGCGATCAACCGCATCAATGAAGAGGAGGGCGGGCTCAATCTGCTGACCCTGTCGTTCGCAGGCGAAGACCCGCAGGTCCTCGATGAGGTGCTCGATGACCTGACGGCGCAGTTTGATGCACTCGACAGCGTCAGATTTGCCGTGCACGACCTCGACCCCAACTTGATGACACATGTGGGGTTGCTCCAGCTCGAAGCCCGAGAGGTCGATGAGCTGAACAACCGGCTTCGAGGCGCCCTCGCCCTCGGGCCTGTGATGAACCCACTCATTGCACAGCGCTTGATGGAGCTTGGGCCGTTGACCGAGCGAATTTCCAAGCTCTCGGCGGGTCCAGAGTTCTTCCAGTCCAATGAGGGTCGAGGAAAGGTCATTCTACGACCCGACGGCAGCGCCCACGATCAGGTGTTCTCCAAGGCCCTGATGGACGAGGTCTACCGCATTCTCGATGAAGCCGACGTGGAATCCAAGGGTCTCGAACTTGTGTGGCTGGGGGGGTCTTACCGGCACACGGTCGAAGATGTGGAGGGCATTCGCAGCGATCTCGCCCGAACAAGCTTCTCGAGCGCCGCGCTGGTGTTGGGCTGCATTGTGGTGTTCTTCCGATCGTTTCGTTCGATCTTTGTTGTGTTTCCACCCTTGGTTCTCGCCAACGCGGTCAACCTCGCGGTCGTGCAGATGCTGTTGGGTGCCCTCAATACCTACACCAGCTTCGGAACCGCCATTCTCCTTGGCTTGGGCATCGACTTCGCAGTCCATCTTGTGGGACGTTTTCGAGAACAGCGTGCTGCAGGGGTGGCCTTTGAGCCCGCAGTGGCGCGGGCCTGGGACCAGACCGGGCCGCCGTGCACGACGGCAGCATTGACGAGCGCTGCAGGGTTCTTGGCCTTGGCCGCCGCAGAGTTTCGAGGCTTCAGCCAGCTGGGGTTCCTGCTCGCGGTGGGACTCATCACAAGTCTTCTGGCCATGTTGGTCCTCTTGCCCATTCTGCTTCGGTGGATGGAGCCAGACTACGACCGGCCGTTGTTGGGGACCGGTGATGTGCAGAACCTCCCAGAGAGCCGAGCCACCTACCAGCTGGCCCCGTTGGGCTTAATGTTGGCCGTGCTGCTCACGGGTGTGGTGGGCGCAAGCTCTATTCCGCAGCTTGAGTTCGAGTTCGACACAAGTGCACTGCGCCGTGACGGCCTGTCGTATGCCGAGCTTTCAGAGGAGGAGCGGGCGCTCGCTCGAGAGAGCTACAGTCCGGTCGTGGCAGACTTCGAGTCACGAAAAGAGCTGGTGGACGAACAACGCCGGCTGCAAGCGATGGCGCAGCGTGGAGAGTTTGATCACATCGCGGGAACGGCGAGCATCGTCAACGTGCTCCCCGAAGATCAGCTGCTGCGCAACGCGTCACTTCGCGACCTTGTGACCCTGACCGAGCACAAGAACCTCAAGTACCTTCCGCCAGTAATCGCCAAGCAGTTGGTGGGTCTACGTGGCACGAAGATCGAAGAGCTGACGCTCGAGACGCTACCCGAGGCTGTTCCCGTGTTGCTGGGCATGGGGAAGGACGACGTCCACCGTCTTGTCATGATTCCCAAGGGCAACCTCTGGGACATGCGCGAAGCAGAGGCACTGTCGGACGAGGTCTATGATGCGCTTCCCGACACGGAGCTTGCGGGGGAGTTTCTCGGCGTGGCCGGGATGTTTAAGCTCGTTCAGAAGGATGGCCCCATCGTCAGCTTCTTTGCGCTGGTAATGGTCGTGCTCCTCGCGTTTATCGACCTCAAGCGACCCCTCTATGTCGCGGGCGCCGTGGGAACATTGTTGGCGGGGCTCTTGTGGGCAGCGAGCATGCTGCCTATTGCTGGTGTGAAGCTGTCCATGATCAACGTGGTGGCCTTGCCCATCTTGCTGGGCATCGGTGTCGATGTGGTGATTCACCTGCTGCATCGCTTGCGCGAAGAGGGGCCTGGTGGCGTACGGCGTGCGCTGCTGACGACAGGGGTGGCGGCCACGGTCAGTACGCTCACGACCGTGGCGAGCTTTGCGAGCCTCATGCTTGCCGGCAACCGCGGGGTCCGGGGCTTGGGCGAGCTCGTGTGCATTGGGCTCACGACCATCTTCATCGTGAGTGCGGCACTGCTGCCCTTGATCTGGTCCGCCGGATGGAAAGTGGCAGGTCTTGCGCCAGCGGAGAACTCGCCCCCCGAGTAAGGCGCACCTACGCTGGGCTACGGCCGCAGGATCTTGGTGACCATGCATGACGTGAAGCCATGCCCCTTGAGGTAGGCCATCTTGACGCGTTCTGGTGACGTCCTCAGCACCACCCGCTGCACATTGTCGGTCCCGACACCATCGACCACGGCCCGCACGGGGCGTCGCTCGGAGGAGAGTACGGTCGCTGTGGCGACGGCAGAGCTCGGGAGCACGAAGGGACTCAACCGAGGGTGGTGTGGGCAGATGGCGGTGACGGCGAGAATGTCGAGTGAGGGATGACAGGCAGGGCCACCCGCAGAAAAGGTGTAGGCGGTCGAGCCAAGTGCCGTGGAGAAGATCAGGCCGTCGGCGACCAAGCCCTCGACAACCGATGCGTCATTGATGTCGAGGCTCAGGTGTGCGGTCTGTCCCGTGGCACGCTCGAGGTAGACATCGTTGAGTGCATGATGAACGTGGACCTCACCCGTTTGGGTGTGCACCTCGGCCTGAAGACGTGGAAACGCAAAGACCCGCCATTCACGGCTCTCGAGCTGCGTCATGACGGTGTCGAGTGCGTCGATGTCGTTCATCAAGAAGCCGATGCGTCCCGCGTTGAGGCCGAGATAGGTCGGCGCGATGCCATGTTGTTGGACACACCGCAGCATCCAGCCATCACCGCCCAAGACGATGCGCACGCCGAGCGTCGCTTCCGGATCTGGGCCGAATCGTGCGATGAGAGCCTTTTCGAGTGCAGCAGCACCGTCGTTCCAGGGGTCGGCGAGAATCATGAAGCCTCCTCGGACTGTAGCAGCGCGGCGACGGCGCGTCCGGTGGCGAGGGTGTCGAAGTCGAGGGGCAGCTCCCCGCGTGGTGCGCGCCATGAAAGGACGAGTACCAGGTCGGTGTCTGGGAGGTCGTGCAGCCAGACCTCGGACACGCGGAGGCCTGACGGCGTGGGCACGAGCACGCGGACCCGCTCGGAGGGCATGCCCGAGATCCACGCTTCACGTCGGTCTTCGACACGTGCGCCCGTGCGGCGGACCAGGTCCCGCAAGAGGTCCGTGTTGGACTGGTCGTGACGGGGGAGCAGGCCGAGCCAGCCATCTCCCGTCTCGGTCTCAAACACGAGGGTGTCACCACGCTTCTGGGTTGTGGGGGGGAGCCATGCGGCGAACCCGCCCTCGAGGGTGTGTCGTGTCCACGTCTGGGTCTCGACAGACACCACGTTCAGGCCATGCACATCGACAGTCGTCGGTTGGCCGGCTTGCCAGTGGACGGTGGAGTGGCGCGCGCCGCCAGCGTCCCACCGGTAAGAGGTGGTCTGGACGCCGCGCTTGTGGGCGACCGCCCACAGAAGTTGGCCATCTGGAAAGGTGGCAGCAAGCACATCACCGCGTTGACGACGGGTTCGTGGACGCGCTGGCGGATCGGGGTCGAGCGAACGGTACCTCAGCACACGAACCCGCTCCGAGCCTCGGCGTTCGTGGAGCGGCGGGAGGTCTTGGGCCCACCCCGTCGTCAGAAGCATCAAGAGGGACACCATCGACAGAGGCCTCGGTTAGGGAGTGAAGGGGGGAGCCGTGCGCATCGACAAATACCATGGACTTGGGAACGACTATCTGGTCGTATCGACGGACGTCACGCCCGAAGCTGTCCGCGCGTTGTGCGATCGCCACCGTGGTGTCGGGGCGGATGGTGTGCTTCAGGTGCGACCCGTCCCCGAAGGGGTGGACGCGGATGTGTGGGTGACCATCTGGAATCCAGACGGCTCAACCGCAGAAAAGTCTGGCAACGGTCTGCGGATCCTTGCACGTTGGCTGGTGGATTCGGGGCGTCTCCCGGCGACGGGACAGCGGCTTTGGACCGGGCAATGTCTGGCCACTGCCGATGTGTTTGCCGACAGAGTGGTCGTCGACATGGGGCGTGCCACATTCGAGCCGGCCGACATTCCGCTCGACAGCGAGGGGGGGTGGCTCGAGCATGCCCTGAAGCTCGCAGGACAAGAGGTGCGGGTGTCGGCGCTGAGCGTGGGAAACCCGCACGCCGTGATCTTTGTGGATCGCCCGCTCGAGGAGGTTCCGTGGCGAGACTGGGGGGCGGAGCTGGAGTGCCACCCACGGTTTTCTCGCCGGACCAATGTCCAAGTGGCCCGGGTCATCGGAACGGCCGAGGTCGACATACGCATCTGGGAGCGTGGTGCGGGACCGACGCTGGCCTCGGGCTCGTCGAGCTGTGCGGTCGTGGCTGCGGCGGTTCGCACGGGCCGGCTGAAGCCGGGCCGCATCACCGTGCGGATGCCCGGCGGCGTTCTGGTGGTTCATTGCTCACCGAACCTCGATCTCAGGCTGGAGGGACCGGTGGCTCTGTGCTGGCGCGGTGAGGTCGAGGTGGCAGCCGTCTAGGCGCCGACGTCGATGAGCTCTCGCATGTCGGGGAAGTGCTCTTGGAGGTGCCGTTCCACACCCATGCGCATCGTCATGACGGCGCTTGGGCATGTGGAGCAGGCGCCGACAAGCTTCACGTAGACGTCGTTGTCTTTGATATCGACCAAGGTGATGTCGCCGCCATCCGCGTTGAGCGCAGGGCGAATCATGTCGTCGAGTACCTCTTCTACGTTGTCTCTCGTGAGCTTCATGCCGAGCAGGTCGTCCATCATCCCCGGCTCGAAGCCATCGGGCGTGGGGGCGAGCGCTGGAGGCTCATTGGCGGGTTCGTCGAGGGCCTGGGCGAGACCTTCGGGCATGGCGGCCGCTGGCTGGGGGGGGAGCGCATGGTCGGGAGGTGTGGCGCCTTCTGCATAGGAGGCTGGCAAGCTGGTGTCGTAGAGATCCAGTACGCTGAGGATGGCTTTGACCCCCACACGAGAGGCCTCGATCACGGGATGTGCGGACATGCGTACTCCGGGCGAGTTGTGGATCATATCGCGTGGTGGCGAAAAGGTCATGGCGACGCTACGGCGAGTGCACGGGTGGAGGCGTCATGGCCATGGGTGCGCGCAAGCGGATTCGAATTGTCAGTGCCGAAGTTCTGCGGCAAGGGCGGTACTTGATCACGCAGCGTCGGCCCGAGGCGACCTTACCTGGGCTCTGGGAGTTTCCCGGCGGGCGTGTCCACGAGGGCGAGTCTGACCATGATGCGCTGCTTCGAACGCTGGGCGACCGCGTGGGATGCAGCGCGGTTGTGGGCGAGCTCGCGATGGAGCTGGTCCACGAATATGATGGCTATACCCTAACGATGGCCGTCTATAGGTGCGATATGGGGATCGAGGAGCCCGTGGCGCGGCGGGTGGCCGACATCGCATGGGTTCATCCCGATGAGTTCAGCCGCTATGCGTTTCCGGGCGCGGATCAGCAGACGGTCGACCAGCTCCTTCAAGAGGTGGAGCGTCCGGACGACGCGTGAGGGCTACCAGTAGCGTTCGACGTGGAGCTGGCCTGGGCGCCGTGGTGTGTGGAGCGTCATTCCCCGTGACTTGAGTTGTGTGAGGACACCTCGAACCATGTGGGGGTTGCCGACGGCCATCACCTGATGGGTGTCCGAGATCGGGTGGCTCACGTGATGTTCGAGGCGGCCGTCTTGCAGGAGGTCTTGGAGGTGACCGGTCAGGTCTGCTGATTCCCGGGTGAGGACAGGCACATACGTCAGGGGGAGCTGCTCGAGCTCTGCACGATAGGCGAGGTGGTCGGAGGCGCGGACCCCGTGCACGAGGATCACGTGCTCGAAGGTTTTAAAGCACGTGCCATCTCGAAACATCCCGATGAACGGCCCGAGCCCAGTGCCCGTGGCGAGACACCACAGGGTCGGCGCAGGGGCGACATGATCGAGCACAAATCGACCGAGCGGTCGTGGGCTGATCAGGAGCTCATCTCCGGGCTGTAGCCTGCAGAGGTGCGGAGAGAGCTGACCGCCTTCCACGGCCACCACGTAAAAGGCCAACGGCGCGCCGGTCTGGCAGGCCACGCTGTAGGCGCGGTGATGGAGGGTGCCACCCACGTGGAGGCCGAGGTTCAAGAACTGCCCGGGCGTGGCGTCGGACAGGCGGTCGAGCACGAGGGTGACGCGCCCCTCGGCCCACGTGATGCGCTCTGCGACCCGGGCCGTCTCAAACGTAGGCATGGGGCTACCTCAACGCGATGATGGTGTAGGCATCACCGCCCTGGTCAGGGTTTGCGGGCTTCCACTGCTGGACGTGCGGGGCCTTTTTGAGCCAAGTCCGAATCGCTTTCTTGAGGACACCTGTGCCGTGACCGTGAAGGATGAAGACGACATCGAGGCCCTTCATGGTGGCTTGGTCGAAGAACTTTTCGATCTCGTCGAAGCTCTCATCGACCCGCTGACCTCGGAGGTCGAGGGTGTTTTGGTCGTGGCGCATCGCGCTGTCGAGCTCGAGGGCCACTTGCCGGGGACGGGCCTTCGCACCCGCGGCGAAGGCCTTGGTTTTTTGGGGCTTGGGTGCCGGCGCGCGGCCGAGGCGCTCGACTTCGTCAGTGGTAACGCGCAGCGTCATGGTGCCCACGCTGACGGTCAACCGCTTGCCCTTCACCCTGACGACGACGCCCTCTGACCCCATGCGGACGAGCTTGACCCGGTCCCCAACCTTCGGCGGGCCTTGCGTGGCGGGCGGCGCTTCTTGGGAGGGCGCCTCGGGAGCAAGGCGCCGCATCGCATCGATGGTGGCGCGTGCAGCCCGAATGGCGTCGTGCGACGGCGCGCGCTGCAGGTCGGCGACGACTTGTCCCACGGCCTTTTCAGCACGGTCGAGCCGTCCGAGGAATGCAGCGGCTTGCGCTTGCTCAAGCTCCTTGGCGCGTTTCTTGAGTTCTGCTTCGCGCGCGGCCACACGCTCTCGCAAAACCTTGAGCTCGGCGGCGTCGGTCTCGGCTTGGCGTGCGGCGGCGTCTGCCCGAGCGCGCTCGGCATCGAGGGCTTCGAGCAGGTCATTGAGGTTTCGCTCGCCCTCGCCCATAAGGTCTCTGGCGCGCTCGACGACGTCGGAAGGCACACCGATGCGGGCTGCAATCGCCAATGCGTGCGAGTCGCCATGACTCCCAGTGATGAGGCGGTAGGTCGGCTGACCATTGAGAAACTGCAGTGCGGCGATACCAAACCGGTTGTCGAGGGCCGAGAGGGTCTTGAGGCGACTGAAGTGTGTGGTGACGAGGCCGCAGGCACCGCGGTCGACAAAGCCCTCGAGCAGGGCATGGGCGAGTGCTGCACCCTGTTGAGGGTCGGTCCCACTGGCGATCTCATCGATGAGGTACAGGCAGCCGCGCTTGGCGTGGTCGAGCATGGTGGACAGTGCACTGACGTGGCTCGAGAAGCTTGAGTGGTCGCCGTGAACGGTCTGATGGTCGCCGATCAGTGCCACCACATGATCGAACAGGTCGACACGACTGTCTTCGGCTGCGGGGACATAGCAGCCGAGTCGTGCCAGCAGGGCGCAGAGGCCGAGGGTCTTGAGTGCTACCGTCTTACCGCCGGTGTTCGGGCCGCTCACGATGAGCATCGGTTGGTCGTGGGTGAGGATGAGGTCGTTGGGAACCACCTCAACGCCGCGGAGGCAGAGCACTGGGTGTCGTGCAGAGACAAGGCGAACTACGCCGGAGGTTCCCACGTGCGGGCGCGTCGCATCGAGCGCCCGTGCGAGGCCCGCGCGCGCCACGGCGAGGTCGATGGTGGTGGCGTTGAGGAGGCCCTGCAGCGCACCCTCTGCGATGCGTCCCACCATGCGTGACAGCTGACCCAAGATCCGCCGCTCGGTGGCCTGGAGCTCGCCTTCGGCAAGCCGTAGCTCGTTGTTCAGGGCAACCACTTGGTGAGGCTCGACGAAGGCTGTCTGGCCCGATCCGGAGACGCCGTGGACAATACCGAGCGACTTTCGCTTGTGGTTGGCCTTGATAGGGATCACATACCGATCGCCACGCTGGGTGATGTAGCGATCTTGAAGGGCATCGGACAGTGTGTCGCCGTTGACCAGCTCTTGGAGCGTCCGCTCGATGCGCTGGTGAAGTCCGCTGATGCGGTCGCGTAGCTCGCCGAGCTCGGGGTAGGCGCGTGCAGACAGTTGCCCAAGGGCATCAAAGGCACCGGCGAGGGTCAAGAGAACACCGTTGTCAACACGGCAGGCGGGCGCGAGGGCGGTCAAGTGCGGGAGGTCTTGCTCGCGGGTCTGGAGGTACTCACAGAGGTCGTCGAGACCGCGGAGTGCGAGACCGCAGAACCGGAGCTCATCTACGGTAAGGATGCCATCCTTGGCCGCTCTGATCAGGAACTCTCTGCAGTCACCGACCTCTCCCACGGGAACCCACCCGCCGTCAGCCTCCACGGTCAAGACTTCTTCGGTGAGGTCGAGGGCCTCATGGACCTCGGCCACGTCGGTCAGTACGGCGAGCTCTGGTACCCGCGCGGAGCCCATCGACGTGCGGCAGTGAGAAGCGAGTGCATCGAGGACGGAGGTCCAATCAAGGGCGCGCAGCGTTTCTGAGGTGAGCGACATGGGTCTTCCGGAGGTGACAGCCGCATAACCGTGGTGCTTTCTCGGATCGACTGTCGGGAGTCCTCCTCGCTGTCGCGATCGGTTAGTTCGGGAACACATCTGTCCACGGGAGGGCTCCGATGTCTGAAGCTATGGTCATTGCCAGCGATATGGTCCCCGAAATCATGTATGTGCTGACCGATGAGGCGGGCACGGTCCTCGACCGGTCCAATGGGCAGGCAATGCCCTACCTGCACGGTCATGGAAACATCATCCCAGGACTCGAGGCTGCGCTCGAGGGCAAGCAGGTGGGCGACCATGTCGATGTCGCGGTCGCGCCAGCAGAGGCCTACGGAGAAAAGACGGGGAAGACCCTAAAGGTACGCAAGCGGGAGTTTCCCGGTGATGTGCCTGCTCTCGGACAGAGCTTTGCTGCCCCGACGCCAGACGGTGGTCAGGTGGTGTTCTGGGTCATCAAGGATGAGGGCGCGTTTCTGACGATTACGCCAGACCATCCTCTCGCCGGACAGACGCTTCATTTTTCCGTGAACGTCGTGGGACTTCGCAAGGCGACCCAGAGCGAGATCGACCATCATCATGTGCATGGGCCAGGTGGGCACCACCACCATTGATTATGCGGATGCGTCGGGAGAGGGCCGTGCGAGGCGCTCTCCGACCCTTACGCGGTCGCCCTCCGAAATGTCCCAAGACCATGTGCCGGCGGGCGAGACGATGACGACCGTCGACCCTAGATGAAAGGTGCCCAGCTCATCGCCAGCCGCGACCGCGCACTGGAGATGATGCGTCTCGGCGTCTTCTGGAAAGGGCACGGGCCCGTGGTGGAGCTCGATGCGGCCCACACCGAAGGCGCCCACCATCACGAGATGATGGCGTACTTCTGCGGTCTGCATGGACACGGTGAGACGCTCGTTGCGTGGCAGCACCGCGGGCCTTCGGGCCAGCAGCGAGGGCCGCACGGGCCAAAAATCACCGGGCATGTAGGTGGCCTGCTCGAGCATCGTGTCGAGCGGCACATGCACCCGATGGTAGTCCCGGGGTGACAGGTAGAGGACGATCGCGTCGACCTCGTCGGAGACGGACTCACCGATCATCGGGGCGATGGGTTGGGGCTGACCGTGGAGCGTCAAGGCGCCATGCTGTGTACGACCGACCCAGCCGACCACGGCGTCACACGGTGAGGTCAGGGCGCCCGGTGTCCTGTCGATGGGACGGATGCCGGGCTTGAGCCGTCTCGTGAAGAGATCATTGAGGCTCTGGTAGGCGTAGAGGTCTGCGTTCTCGGCCTCGAGCAGGTTGATCTTCCACGTGCGCACAAACCACCGGGTGATCCACCGGGAGAGCCGGCTGCGCGCGAACAGGCCCCCCAAGCGCGAGGTGCGCTTCCGTGGGAGCACGGAGAGCATGCTGACGACGAGGGCATCTTTCATCGACGTGCTCCATGGAGTGGATCAACAGAGAGGTCTCGAGTATATGAACAGGCGTTCAGGTGTTTCATGATGCGTAACCCCCCACATCCCTACACCACCCATGTGGACTGGGACGTCCCGCCGCCACCGGCCAAGCTGGTGTTGCGTTGGGACTATGCCCGAACGCTGCTTCGCCGCAACAACAGTCCCGACATCGGGTTTCACTATTCGGTCAATCCCTACCGCGGATGTACCCACGCTTGCGCCTACTGCTATGCACGCCGGACGCATGAGCACCTCGATCTTGGCGCTGGCGAGGACTTTGACCGCATCCTCTATGTGAAGCAGGGGGCTGCGGCCCTGTTGCGAGAGGCCTTCGACAAGCCCTCATGGAAGGGCGATGTCGTGGTGATGTCCGGGGTGACGGACCCCTACCAGCCCGTGGAGCGGCGTCTTCAGGTGACGCGCACGCTCCTCGAGGTGTTTGCGGCATACCGCAATCCCGTCCGCATCCTGACCCGTTCGCCACTGGTGGTGCGTGACCTCGATCTCTTGGCGCCGCTCGCTGCCCATGGGGCCGTGCGGGTCCAGGTGTCGATACCCGTCGGCGACCCGGGGCTTTGTACGGCCCTTGAGCCTGGCGCTCCACCACCTCGTGCACGGTTCCGGGCCATGCGGGCGTTGGCAGATGCGGGCATTCCAGTGGGGGTGAGTCTTGCGCCGGTCCTGCCTGGCATCAGTGAGGCCGTCATACCCCAGACGCTCATCGCTGCAGCCGATGCGGGGGCTTCGTGGGCCATCATGTCGCTGCTGCGGCTTCCTGGTGCTGTCGAGCAGGTCTTCTACGACCGCCTCGCCCAGAAGCTGCCGCGTCGTGTCGAACCCCTCCGGGCGCGCCTCGAGGCGCTGCGGGCGGCCCAAGTGGGGCCGGGTCGCGCGGATACACGGTTTGGTGAACGCTTGCGGGGGGCGGGGCCGGCGTGGCAAGCCACGCAAGATCTCTTCGACCTCTGGTGCAGAAAACTCGGGCTCCATGCGAGGCAGCCCGAGTCTGCTGGGCCCAGTCCGTTTCGGCGTCCAGGTCACGGTCTGCAGTTGGGGCTGTTCTAAATCCACCGGCCCGATACATGGTGGGTATGGGGAGGCGCGACATGGGCAGCAGCATTGGGCGGGCCTTTCGTCTGACAACCTACGGCGAGTCGCACGGTGGCGGGCTCGGTGGCATCATCGAGGGGTGTCCGCCGGGTGTGGCGCTCGACATCGAGGCCGTGCAAGCGGAGCTGGATAGGCGTCGGCCAGGGCAGTCGTCGATCTCCACGCAGCGCAACGAGACCGATGCCATCACCTTCCTTTCGGGGGTGTTCGAGGGCGAGACGCTGGGTACGCCCATGGGGTTCTCCATTCCCAACAAGGACGCCGATCCGAGGGCGTATGTCGACTTCAAGGACCAATACCGGCCGAGCCATGCAGACTATACGTACGAAGCAAAGTTTGGGCGCCGAGCCTGGGCTGGAGGGGGGCGTGCCTCTGCGCGGGAGACCGCAGCTCGGGTGGCCGGTGGAGCCGTGGCCCGGCAGGTACTGGCGTCGCTGGGTCCTGTAGAGGTGGTGGCCTGGGTGCATCGGGTCCAAGATCTTGTGGCCGCGGTCGACCCGCACACCATCACGCGAGCGGCCGTCGACGCCCATGCCGTCAGGTGTGGAGACCCCGAGATGGCGGTTCAGATGGCCGACCGTATCAAGGAGGTCCGAGCCAAGGGTGACAGCGTGGGCGGAGAGATCCGGTGCATTGCGCGCGGTATTCCAGCAGGTCTGGGAGAGCCCGTGTTCGATAAACTGGAGGCCGACCTCGCTAAAGCCCTCATGTCCTTGCCGGCGGCGAAAGGGTTCACCAGTGGCAGCGGCTATGAGGGGACCTGGCTCACCGGCCTGCAGCACAACGACATCTTTGAGCCCGACGGTGAGGGCGGTATTCGAACGCCCACCAACCGAAGCGGGGGCATTCAGGGCGGCATCTCCAATGGCATGCCCATCACCCTTTCGGTCGCCTTCAAGCCCGTGGCGACGGTGTTCCGAGCGCAGGCGACCGTCGACCGGACAGGGGCATCCACCCAACTCAAGCCACGTGGACGCCACGACCCTTGTGTGCTGCCGCGGGCCGTACCCATGGTCGAGGCGATGGTCTGTCTCGTGCTGGCGGACCACTGGCTCCGCTGGCGTGGCCAAGTCGGAGCACCGCCCGTGCTCCCTCGGGTGTCCGGTTGACCCAAGCCGCGCGCGCGCGATGGATGGTCCTTGCAGCGGCCGTGTTGTTCAGCACGGGTGGCGCCGCGATCAAGGCGACAGCCTACAGTGCATGGCAGGTGGCGGGCATCCGGTCCCTGCTTGCGGTCCCCATCTTGTTGTGGCTCGTACCGCGACGACAACGTCAGTTTGACCTGCTGTCGCTGGGGGTTGCCGCAGCGTACGCGACCATGATGGTGCTGTTTGTGCTCTCCAACAAGCTCACCACGGCGGCCAACGCGATCTTTCTCCAGTCAACATCGCCCTTCTATATCGTGCTTTTGAGCCCTCTCTTGCTTCAAGAGCGGATGACCCGCCGGCAAGTGCCCGTGTTGGTGCTGATGGCGCTCGGCATGGGGTGCTTCGTCTGGGCCGAGGATGCCCCGAGCGCCGTGGCGACAGACCCGTGGTTGGGCAACCTCGCGGCCATGGGGGCCGGTGCAGCATGGGGCCTGACGGTGATGGGCTTACGTCGGATGGCTGCCATGCGAGGCCCGGGATCTGCGGCTTGGGGGGCTGCTCTCGGGAACCTCGGTGCAGCTGCCGCGGGCCTTACGATGGCCTATCCGCTCGAGGTCGGAGGGCCCGTAGACTGGGGCCTGCTGCTCTATCTGGGGGTGGCACAGATCGGACTGGCCTATGTGCTGCTCACGCGAGGCGTGGCGAGCCTTCCCGCCCTCGAGACAGCGCTCTTGCTGATGGTGGAGCCGGCCATCTCGCCCATCTGGGCGTGGGGCGTGCACGGAGAGCTACCCAGCACCCTCGCGGTGGTAGGGGCGGTCATCATCTCGGGCGGTGTGGTGTGGCAAGCGGTGGGCGCGGCCCGAGGGGCCGACCCGTCGCCGGATGAGGCGCTTGGCTGATCAGGGCTTCTTGCGCTCACCACGAATGATCGAGCGCTTGTTGGTGGCCAGCTCACGCTTGCGTAGACGGATGTGGTTGGGCGTGATCTCGATGAGCTCATCGTCGTCGATGAACTCCATGGCTGACTCCAGCGTAAGCTGACGCGGCGTAGACAGGACGTTCTTCTCATCGGCGCCAGCGGAGCGGAAGTTGGTCAGCTGCTTTGCCTTCACGGCGTTGACGTTGAGGTCGTTCTCACGGATGTGCTCACCAATGATCATGCCCTCGTAGACTTCTTCGCCCGAGCCCAGCAGTAGGGTTCCGCGAGGCTGGAGGTTGAACAGGGCGTAGGCCGTGGTCTTACCGGGACGGTCTGCGACGATCGCGCCCTTGGCGCGCGCCATGATGAAGCCCGCGTCTTCGTCCCAGCCGTCGAAGAGGGTGTTGATGATGCCTTGTCCACGCGTCTCGGTCATGAACTCGCCGCGGAACCCGATGAGGCCTCGCGCAGGAATTCGATACTCGAGCCGCGAACGACCGGAACCGTCCTGGACCATGTCATGCATGCGCCCCTTGCGGTTGGCCAGCATCTGCGTGACCGTGCCCACAAAATCGTCGGGGACGTCGAGGTGAACGCGCTCGTAGGGCTCCACGGTCTGACCGTCGACCTCTTTGCGCACCACCTCGGGTCGGCTGACCGTCAGCTCGAAGCCCTCGCGACGCATCTGCTCGATGAGGATGGCGAGCTGAAGCTCTCCACGGCCGAACACCCGGAATGACTCGCGGTCATCGGTCTGCTCGATGCGGAGCGATACATTGGACAGCAGCTCCTTGTCGAGGCGGTCTCCGATCTGGCGGGCCGTCAGGTACTTGCCATCCTTGCCAGAGAATGGGCTGCTGTTGATGCTGAAGACCATGCCGATGGTGGGCTCATCGACCTTCACGCGGGGCAGAGGGTGTACCTCTTCGCCAACGGCGAGGGTGTCGCCCACCGTGATGTTTTCGATGCCAGCGACAGCGACGATGTCGCCGTTTTGTGCTTCGACCACTTCTTCGCGCTTGAGGCCGGTCCAGGTGTAGAGGAGTGCCACGCGGGCGCGCCGTGGGCCGTCTTCACCGAACACGGTGCCCTGGCTGCTCTTGCGGAGCGGTGCCCCAAACAGGCGTCCGAGCGCAAGACGGCCGACGTAGGGGTCGTAGCCGAGATTGGTGATGAGGAGACGTGCGCCGTCGCCCTCGATCTCGGGGTCTTGTGGGCCAGGTACATGTTCGAGGATGCCGTCGAGCAGAGGCTTCAGAGTCGTGCTGCCATCGCCGAGCTCGGCGTGGGCAATGCCATCTCGTGCGCAGGCGTAGTACACGGGGAACTCGAGCTGATCTTCGTTCGCGTCGAGCTCGATGAAGAGATCGTAGACCTCATCGAGCACTTCATCGCAGCGAGCATCTGCGCGGTCGATCTTGTTGAGGACCAGCATGATGCTGAGGCCCTTGGCCATGGCCTTCTGGAGCACAAAGCGTGTCTGTGGCAGGGGCCCTTCGCTGGCATCGACGAGCAGAATGGCGCCCTCGACCATCGACAAGACACGCTCGACCTCGCCGCCGAAGTCGGCATGGCCCGGGGTGTCGAGGATGTTGATCTTGACGTCGTTGTACGTGACCGCCGTGTTCTTCGACGCGATGGTGATGCCACGCTCACGCTCGAGGTCCATGGAGTCCATGACGCGGTCATCGACCTGTTCGTGCTGCGCGAAGGCGTTGCACTGTTTGAGCAGGCCATCCACGAGTGTGGTCTTGCCGTGGTCGACGTGAGCGATGATGGCGATGTTTCGGAACTCCACGGCAACCTCGGGTCAGCGGGCCTCGATGGGTCGAGACCTCTGGCGCGCGGAGCTAACCGATCATGGAGATAGGTGCCGAAATTCCCCGCAATCACACGAGGACGTCACACATCACCGTCGTGGTCTACAGCTTGAATGGGTAGGTGACGGAGGTGTCTTCTTGCGCGGGCGGGAACGTCGCGCGAGAGATGGCGGAGGCTAGGCACCGCTCGATCCCAGAGCCCTGAAGTGAGCTTTCAAGGACTCGTGTTCCGGAGGCTCTGCCGGAGGCGGACAGCTTGAACCGCGTGGTGACCGTGACGGGCTTGCGGATCTCTCCGCCCTTGAGGCCCTCGTAGAAGCACATCTTCACACCCTGGTTGGAGGTGAGGATGGTCTTGACCACGGCAGGGGGAACCTGGACGGGAAGGTTGGGGTCGACCTGACGAACGGGCTCTGGCGCCGGCCGAGGGGCTGGCGCAGGAGCTGGGGTCGCCACGGCAGCGCTCTGGGAGGAGGTTCCGCGAACCTCACGCTCGGGTGCCGGCGGTGCAGACCGTGTGGTCTCGCGAGGTGTGGAGGTGCGTCCCCGCGACTCACGTGGTGTGGTGGTCGTGGCGCGCGCGGTGGTCTTGGGTGCGCTGGAGCGCGTCTCGGTCTTGGGGGCCGGCGCGGGTTCGACGGCGGCGGGCTCCACTGGCTTGGCGGCCTCGGTAGGGGCCTCCTCTGCCTCTGCCTCTGTCTCTGCTTCTGCCGCTTCGCTGCTCTGGTCACCTTCTGGCTTCTCGCCTTCTTCGGACGCGGTCGAAGCGGGCGCCTCGGTGGTCTCCGTGACGGCTGCTGTGGCCGTCGTGGTGTTGCCGGATGCGGGGTCTTGGCTCAGACCCGATGCGATGATGGGACCGAAGACGGCCATGGCTGCACCGAGCACAAGGGCGCCCGATGCAGAGCCAGCAGGGTGCATCGGTCGGGTGCCGAAGTCGGAGGTGATGGAGGTGAACATGGCGAGAAACACGCCGGTCGTCAGGAAAAAGAGCCCGACCATCCCTACGGGGTCGACGATGCTACCGCCGGACGTCGCCAAGAGGACGGCACCAAAGGCGAGAATGCCCGACGCGGCCATGAGTGCTCGAGCATTCATCACGAGGCTTGCGGATGGCGCCGCTGGCGGGGCCTCGGCCCCCCCCCCGGAGGTTCGGCGAACGACGACGGGAGGTGACGATATGCGGGCAACGGTATGGTCGTTACCCCCGGCGCTGCTCAGGCGTGCGAGCCGGGCGCGGTCTTCGGCGTTGAGCTGTTCACCTTGGGGAGAAGAGCCAGCGCCGGACCGCTTGGTGCTGACGACGGGAATCGTCTTGTCGGCATCTTCTTCGGGGGCTGGCGTCAAGGGGAGGCGACCCATGCCGCTCGTGGCGGGTGATGACGCACCGGTCTCGCCTGCGGGGGGTACAGCAGGGACAATCAGCCGCTCATCCTCATCTGCACCCGGCTGGGGGCGCGGAATCAACAGTCGACTGTTGCACTGACGGCAGGTGGCTTTGTTGATCGGCTTGGTGAGCCGTGCGTTGGGCACGTTGTAGACGGCGGCGCACTGATCGCAGACGACCTTCATGGTTCCTCGGTGCTGTTCTCGGCAGCTCTGGGGCTTTATTCGCGATGTTGAGCGTTCGTCAACCGATCGATGTACCCTGTGGCGAGGCGCCTCGGGCAGAAACCTCTCAGTGTGACGGCTCGAAGTCGCTTAAACAAATGGTTTGAGGCTCTTTCTGAACTCAAGCTGGTCGACCATGTCGGTCAGATAGTCCATGCGCTCACTGTCCCAAATCAAGATGGGGCTCGAGGTCCATCCTTCCAGCCACTCCTCATAGAGCCCATTGAGCTTTCGCAGGTAGCTTGCGGGGATGGCTTGTTCGCTTGGCCGACCGCGCTGCTTGATGCGCTTCCGAATCGCCCGGACGCTGCATCGCAGGTAGATCAGGAGATCGGGGGGCTGAAGCGTGTCGCGTACGCCTCGGTACAGCTCTTGGTAGGTCTCGTAGTCCCGCTTGCTCATGCGCCGAGACCGGTAGAGATTCTTCGCAAAGATCTCGGCATCTTCGTAGATGGTCCGGTCTTGAACCAGCGTGCCGGACTGGTTTTGAAGGTCGAGGTGGAGGCGGGTCTTGTGCGCCAAGAACCACATCTGGGAGTGAAACGACCAGCGCTTCATGTCGCCGTAAAAGTCGTCGAGGTAGGGGTTGTCCGCGAAGGGCTCAAAGACAGGCGTCAGGCCGTACTCTTGCTCGAGGTAGCGAACCAACGAGGTCTTTCCCACGCCGATATTGCCGGCGACAGCAATGAATTTGTCTGCCATGACCTCTCCTCAATCCAGACCGACCGAACCCGTATTCCCATACTGGTCTGTGACAGTTACGGCGACGCTGTCCTTGGGAATCTTGAGTGAAAGCCATGTGCGTCCACCGGAAGGTGCGGGAGCTTCCACGACCTCTGTAGCGCCCTCCGTGTTGGCGTCGAGGGTCCACGTGATCGTGAGTGGACCACGCACGGGGTTGGAGCCGGTGCTCGATCCGTCGATGTCCACCAGCCGGTACCCATCCTCGGGTGCATCTAGGCTTACCCAGAACCCGTCGTCGGCGCGCTCGAGGGTGAGCGTTGCCGGTCGCACCTCGAAGCTCGGTGTGAGCGCTTCGTAGGGCATCACGCCAGTCCACGGCCAGGTATCCATGCCGCCGGGGTGGTGGTGGCCGGCCACGCGGAACCGGTAGGTGCCGGAGGGAAGGCCCGCGCGGTCGTGGATGTGGCCCACGGCTTGCCATGCAGCCCACCAGATGTGTTCTTGGGGCGCATCGACAGGCTCGAGCGGCACGGGCGTGTGCGTGTGCACAATATCGGGATGGTCTTCGGTGATGGGACGACCGGACCGTGAGGTCACGGGCTGCCATGCGCCCGCATCGTCCAGGCGCTCCAGGTGAATGTCAGGCTGGTCCACCGCAGGGTCGCCGCCGTGCCAGGCGAACTGCACCTGCCCCGCGACGCGTGGCACCTCGGTGGGCATGTCCACCGAGGCCACAAATCCGGGCGGAATCCAGAGGGTGTCGGGAAGGTCGTCTTGGGAGAGGAGTTGACCGGCCTGTGGGGTGGCATCGATCTGAAGCGAGCGGAAGGCGCGTTCCGGGTAGGTCGCGGGTGCCCACCGCGCATCGTCGGGTTGCCGGAGCTCATCGAGAAGCACGTCGCCTGCGGTCAGCAACATCTGCTCTTGGAGATACTCTGCAGCGAGGGGGCCCATAAAGCTGATGTCGGACTCATACCCGCCCATCAGCCAGTCTTCGGGAAGCAGCAGGTAGCCCTCGTGGTCCATGCTGTATGCAAAGGCGAGTGCGTGGGGCACGCCGAGCTCGTCGGCCGCGCGACGTCGCCACTGGTGGTGGTAAAAGTGGGTGGACTCCCCAGGGAAGAAGCCCAGCAGGACGTCTTCTTCTGCCGTGGAGCCGTCTGGGGCTCGAACGGGGATCGGGCCGATGCTCGCCACGCCGGTCTGAACCTTTTCCATTCCGGGCAGCGGGAGCTCGAGGTCGGTGGGCGTCACATCGAACGCGAACTCGAGGAGGCCCAAAAGGTCATCGATCTCCACGCACGCGCCATATTCCTCGGCCTCCGTCAGGAGGTCTGTGGGAAAAAGCGGCAGGCCTTGGCCGCAAAATACGGCGCCATGTTCGGCGGTCCACTCATCGAGGGGGCTCGAGAGGCTGCCATCGGTGTTGTAGATGATGTCATCGGCGGGCACTGGGCCGTCGGGCTGGTCAGGGTAGTGCCAGTCGACCGTGCCGTCCCGGGTGACATGCACATCGCTGCGTCCGATGGGGAAGCTGCGCGTCACGGCATCGAGGGTGAGGGGGGCAGCGCTGGTGGGCGTCTGTTCCCAGAGGTCGAGAATGGCGTCCTTTGCCAAGATGCCCACGGTCTCCATGCGGGCGTAGCCATCGTCTCGCCCGCGGACGCTGGCGTCGCCTCCGGAGCCCTGGAGAAACATCGCAATCACTTCGTGGTCAAAGGACTCGGCGACCTCGGCTTCTACGGAGAAGGTCGCATCGGCGCTGACCATGGACTCGGTGGCAGGCATGACGATGGGATGCATACCCCAGCTCATGATGATCGCGAGAGGGGTGTCATCGAGGGCATCAAAGCGCCAGACCTGAAGGTGTGGGTCCTTGCCACCCTGCTCGGGACCTTCGTCGGCAAACACCATGAGCTCGTTGTTCTCTCCTCGTCGATCGCTGTAGACCTGGTTCTCGGGATCCCAGTCCTTCTCCCAGCCGATGCCCATCTTGGCAGGTTGAAGGTCGGCATACGCGTCGAGCGCAACCGCGACGACCTGTTCGACAAAGGCCGCGTGGTTCTCCGGCAGGAACTGGTCATTGCCGAGGTAGAGCCCCACATGGCCAGACACGGTGCCGTAGGAGGAATGGTTGTGGTTTCCGGAGTGCGTGACGCGGCCTGTCAGGTCCTGGCCTGTCTCCTCGGACAGCCGTTGGGCAATCGCTTGGGGCAGGCCGTCCCATGAGGACATGCTGTCGGTCTTGGTGAGGACCATGTGCTCGTCACCGTTGGTGATCCAGACGACCTTGATGGTCGGTCGGATCTGCACGCCGCTGCTCGGCACGAAGCCGGTCGCAAAGTGACTCTCCCGGTCATCTGGGCTCCCAATCCCGAAGAGGCAGAGACACCGGCTGGTGTAGCCGGCGAGGGGTGTGCCTAGCGGCAGCTCGAGCACGCCTTCTGCGGCGCCGACCTCGGGTGCGCCGGCCGTGAGGGGGACGGGGGGCGCCTCGGTCGGGGCCTCGGGGGACGCCGACGGACATGCGGTGGCGAAGAGAATGCTGAGAGGCAAAAAGGCCGTGGGCTTCATAGAGAACCTCAGTCGTGTCCATGCGGCGTGACGCCTTGCGTCCTATCATGGGATGGGGCCCCGCGCGGACGGGGAGTCGGAGGTGCGATGAGCCGTCTGACAGAGCAGTCGTTTTGGGAGGCGGGCTACAGCTCGGGCACCTGGGACCAGTTTGATGCCGAGACCGGCGATCGACGTCGGTGGCGCGCATGGCATGACGCAGCCTTTTGGGAACGCCTGCTTCCCCAGTTCTTGGACAAGCGGGCCGGCCAGAAGGTGGTCGAGGTGGGCGCAGCACCGGCTCGGAACCTGCTCCGTCTTCACAAGCGCTTCGGCCTCGACCCTTGGGGGGTGGAGTACACCGAGGCTGGGGTCGCAGCGTCTCGGGCGAGACTCGAGCGTATCGGGTGCGCGCCCGACCAGATCCTTCAGGCGGATGTGTTTGACGCTGAGGCGCTCAAGGCGTGGGAAGGAACGTTTGATGTGGCATTCTCCATGGGATTCATCGAGCACTTCGATGACCCTTCGGTGGCGGTCTCTCGGCATCTCGACCTCTTGAAGCCCGGTGGACTGCTCGTGGTGACGGTCCCTGCGTACGTGGGGCTCAACCTGTCGCTCATGACGTTCTTCTGGCCCGAGCTGGTGGAGATGCACAACTTGGATGTGATGCGCGTGGATGCCCTACGGGCCACCCTCGACACGGCGCGAGCCCGTCTTCTTCATTGTGCGCCCTACGGAACTGTGAACCTCGCAGGGTTCACCACGCGCCCGGGGCCGAAGCGCCACCTGCTTCGCGTACTGCGCGGGTGCCAAGCGCTGCTCGACCTGGGGCTGAATGCAGGCCTTGGCCGCGTCGCCCCGCAGGTCGAGGGGGTCGCGCCTTACCTCGCGCTGGTCGCAGAAAAGACGGCCTAGTCCTTGGTATTGTCGGGAGCGTCCTCGGCGGGCTTTCGCTTGAGCGGTGGGACCACGACCCGGTTGTTGGCGGGAGCAGGAGGCGCTGGCGTGACGGTGCGCGTCACAGGGGTGGTGTCGGGGGGAGGGGCGTCGAGTCCCAGCGCGATCGACACGGCGAACCCGACGCTCAAGACGGCGAACATCCCGAGAAGCGCCCACAGCACCCAGCGGGATCCGGAGGGGACAGGCTCGAGGTAGACGGCTGTGGTCGTCTCTGCTTCTGTCGGGGGAGGCAGGGCATGCGCTTGGGTGGAGCCGCTGGACTCCCCCATCTCGAAGGGCAGCACGACATGACCCATGTCGAGAGACATCGCCGCGCGCCACGGGGCATTGCCGTCGAGGATGCGTCGACAGGCGCGGAGGGCATGAACGAGCTGTCGTGCGGATGCGAAGCGTTGGTCGGGGTCTTTCTTGAGACAGGTGGCCACAACCCAACAGAGTGCGGGGGGAAGGTTGTGGTCTGGTAGAGCCTCGTCGAGCGTCATCGGGTCGCGCGAGAGCTGGGCAGCGAGCACCTGCGCGGTCGTTCCCTTGGGAAAGGGTGCCATGCCGGTAAGGGCACGGAACATCACCACGCCGAGGGCATACAGGTCTGCGCGACCATCGCCGTCGTGACCCTTGACGACCTCGGGGGCCATGTACATGGGCGTTCCGAGGATGACACCGGTCTTGGTGACCTCGGTGTCGCTGTCCATGGTCTTCG
This sequence comes from Myxococcota bacterium, assembly GCA_049889515.1. Lineage (GTDB taxonomy): Bacteria > Myxococcota_A > UBA796 > UBA796 > JBMHDG01. Next base: position 74,398 of record JBMHDG010000020.1, on the reverse strand, counting down.
CGAGTCCAAAGTCGACGACCTTGATGGACTCGCCCTCTTCGGTGGTGTGCACGAGCAGATTGCTCGGCTTGAGGTCACGGTGAATCACCCCCTTCTCATGGGCCTCGATGAGAGAGCGGCCGATCTGGAGGGCGAAGCTCACGACGCGCTTGGGGGCCATGGGCCCGTCTCGGAGGTGCTCGCGAAGGGTCTGGCCCGCGACGTACTCCATGACGAGGTACTTTCGCCCCTTGAAGACCCCAAAGTCGAAGATGCGCACCGTGGCCGGATGGTTCAGGCGTGCCATCATGCTGGCCTCGCGCAGGAACCTCGCGTCGAAGGCGCCGGTCTGGTCGGAGCTTGGCTCACGTACGGCCAGCACCTTGATGGCGACCTGGCGGCCTAGCGGGTGCTGAGTGGCGAGGAACACCTTGCCCATGGCGCCGCGCGCGATGAGCGACGAGACCTCGTACCGATCGTCAATCACCGAACCGACACGAATCTCGTAGATTTCAAGGGGTTGAGTGTCGTCGTCCATCGGCTCTATGTCGCACACGTTTCGAGGGTGTTGCTGCGAAGGACCCTTCGGGGAATACTTCCCGTGCGGGGGGGCAGGTGAATCTTACGCGTCGACACGTGCTGGCGGTCTCATCGTCGCTGGTTGCGGCCGCATCCGTAGGCGCTGTGGGTGTGGGTGTGTCTTGGTGGGACCGCGCCCCGGGCGAGGGTCTAACCGCACTTTCCGGCGACGAGTATCAGATGGTGCAAGCCTTGTCAGAAGCGTGGATGCCCGCTGGTGGAGAGCCATCGTTGTCGGGTGCAGACGCAAACATCGGCGCATTTGTTGATGAAGTCCTCCTTCAGATGGTTCCCGCGCAACGAAAGTTGTTGAAGCTGTTGATCCAGGCCCTTGATGCGTCGACCCTCGTGACGCATGGCTCCAGCTATGTGTTCTTGACCCGAGAGGAGCGAACGCGCGTCCTGCAGTCTTGGGTGGACTCGCCCCGCTTTGCAGTGCGTCAGCCGGTCTCTGCGCTTCTGGTCTTGATGAGTATGGGGTGGACCATGCACCCCATTGTGACCGACCAAGTCCGACCTTGGTTTGGCTGTGGGTATGGACGATGACGCTCTGGAGCCACGAAGACACCCGGGGCGAGGTTCGACATGATGTCGACGATGTGATCATTGGCTCTGGTCCTGGTGGTGCGGCCATGGCGCGCGTGCTTGCGGAACGTGGTCGCCGGGTGATGATGGTGGAGCAGGGGCCTTCGAAGCCGAACTTTCGGCCCAACATGGCGCACACCATGCGGTACCACATGCAAGAAGGCGGGAGCATGGTGGCCATGGGCAGCGCTCCAGTGAGCGTTGCGGCTGGACGTGGCGTGGGGGGCGGCTCGCTCATCAACTCGGCGATCTGTTGGCGGACGCCCGAGCATGTGCTTGAGCGCTGGGTCGAGGTCCTTGGAGGCGACAACCGCTACGGCCCGGCCGTGCTCACCGAGGTGTTTGATGAGCTGTCAGACCTGCTGCAGATCACCCAGACTTGGGACGGGATTGCGGGAGAGAACAACAAGCTGATTGTGCGGGGTGCAGAGGCACTTGGCTTGAAGGGGGGCCTGCTTCACCGCAACGCTCCCCTCTGTGTCGGCTGTGGCATCTGCAACTACGGCTGTCCAAGCGGCGGAAAAGCCAGTGTCGACAAGAACCTGATCGCCATGGCGCGGGCTGCCGGTGCCATTGTTCAAGGGGATTGCACGGTAGAGACCGTCTTGATCGAGGGCGGCCGAGCGGTTGGGGTCGTGGGCACTGTTCAGCACACGGACACGCGAGAGGTCGTCGGCCGCCTGACCGTGCGTGCGAAACGCGTGATAGTGGCGGCCGGAGCCATCGGTACGCCACGACTTCTCCACCAGGCAGGTCTTGCTGGGCGTCTCGGGCCTGCAGTGGGACGCGGACTCCATCTTCACCCGGGTAATGGTGTATTTGGACTCTGCGACCATGAGGTCTTCATGTGGCGTGGCGCCACACAGGGCGCCTATTTTGAGGACCCCGCTCTGCCGGGGGTCTTGCCGCATACCCTGAACCTTCCCCCCGGCGCGTTGGCGCTCGCCATGGGACGCGTGGGGCTGGAAGCGAAGGAGAACCTCGCCATGGCCCCACGGATGTGTGGCTGCCTCGTGATGGTGTCAGACAAGGGCGAAGGGACTGTCGGTGTGCACGCGGATGGTACCGCGAACATCACCTACGAGTTCGCCCCGGTCGACATCGACAATATGCGGAAGGGATTGATTCGAACCTGCGAAGTCCTCCTTGCTGGGGGAGCGCGTCGGTTGCTGGTCCCGGTTCACGGGGTCGGATGGTGTGACACGCTCGAAGAGGCGCGCGCGGGTATTCTCGGCGCATCGCTCACAGACTACCGGGTGCTCTATGCGGCACATCCCATGGCGACGTGCCGCATGGGGGTAGACCCCGCCACCAGCGTGATCGGTCCAGACGGTCAGGCTCATGGGCTCGCGGGTCTGTACATCGCAGACAGCTCGATCTTCCCCACGGCACTTGGCGTCAACCCGCAGCTTACGACCATGGCCCTCGCGACGGTGATGGCGCGGCACCTGGCCAGCTGACAAGCGCTACGGACGCCCGACGGCAAAGGGAAGGGAATCGCGCCGCTCGGCGTGTTCGGGGTCGAGGCCTGCCGCGAGGGCATCCATGGCGTCATTCGTGAGCGAATCGGCAAGTTCATTGCCCGGCTCTCCGGCATGACCCTTGACCCACGTGAACTGGGCGTGAACCCGCTGCAGCTCGGCGTCGAGCGCTTGCACGAGGTCGAGGTTGGCCACGGGCTTCTTATCACCCTTCTTCCACCCCCTACGCTTCCAGCCGGCCATCCACTGGGTGACGGTCTGGACGAGAAGGCGCGAGTCGGTGCGTATCTCGACGTGCGAGCCGTCTTTGAGCGCCTGCAGCACGCGGAGCGCTGCCGTGTACTCCATGCGGTTGTTGGTCGTGTGGGGTTCACCCCCGCGTTGCACGAGGGTTGTGCCCGTCGGGAGGTGCAGCAGGGCGAACCCCCATCCCCCGGGGCCTGGGTTTCCGCGACAGCCGCCGTCGGTATAGGCCAGCACCTGAACACCCGAGGGCGGGGCGGAGACCGTGGTCATTCGGCCGCCGACGGTGTGCAGTCCGCCGCAGAGATCTCGGGAGCGTCTTCGGCATCGACGCCAGGGGGGACGACAATAGCGGCGCAGTCTTCTTCAGACATGCCACACTGCCAGTAGCTCTTGTCTTCGGCATCGGCCGAGCCTGGCGCACACGGGTAGATGTTGGGGTCTTCGGGCGCGCAGTCGATCTCATCGGGCCAATCGTCGCCGTCGACGTCTCCACTGCTCTCGGCAAGCCCACAATCAGCGTCGCAGCCGTCACCCCGGTAGTCGGGCGCGTAAGGGTAGATGTTGGGATTGTTGTCGTTGCAGTCCTGGATGGCGCCCCAACCGTCTCCATCGGCGTCCCAGGCTTCCTCATAGGAGCTACACGCCATCGTGAGCATCATCATCATCTTCAGGGAGAAACGTGTCATAGCGGTCCCATCAGGCTCAGGTTGAATTGGGGAGTGGGCTTTCGGATGTCGCCAGGGTCGTCACGCATCCATCCAAAGGAAAGGAAGGGACGAACCTGTACGGCGCCCTGATACAAGAGCTCTGGACCCAATCCTAGCGAAGGTAGCGCGGGTCCGGGGTCGTTTCCTTCAAAGAGCCATGCGGCTTCCGCAAAAAGCGACAGATGGCCTTCTAGTTTGGTGCGTCCCACCTGCGTATCGAAGATCTTGGGCCGAACCTCGACGAGGGTCGCCCAGAGACCGTCTCCGCGGCTTCGCGTGCGCGCATAGCCCGTCAGTGGCTGCTCGTAGCCGACCTCGTCTCGCCACTGTCCACCGACCTGCTCTTGCTCATAGAACGGCCGCTGTCCCCAGGTCTTGTCGAAGACCGAACGAGCCCCGAGCACGAGCCAAGACCCGTAGAGGGGCACCCAGCCCATGACCTCGGCGTGCAGGCCGACGAGCGGTGTCACCTCACCATTGGCCACCGTGAAGCCTACACGGGTGTCGAGCTCACTGCGGATGCCCCGGTTGGGAAGTGGAAATCTGTCGAGTTCGCTCAAGAAAAGGCCGAGGCTGAAGTCGGTGTAGAGGCTGTCGCAGCGCCATTTCTCGCAGTCCGCACCGAGGGGCTTTTCTTGGTGAAGCATGCCTCCTGGATGGGGCTCGACCGTTGCGAACCTCGTGTACGCCTGCCCCCACACGAGGAGTGGCGTGTTTCGAATGCTGCGAGAGACCCCGAATAACGCAGAGGGCGTGTAGATCTCGTTGCGGTAGGCTTGGTTAAACTCTCGACGGGCATCAGCGTTGGCGCGGTCATCCGCGGCGCTCTGGGGATCGTCGACGGCGACAGGACTGGAGGCCCAACGCACGACGACATCATCTCCACCAGCACCCACATAGATGAGGTTCTTCCAATACCGGTAGACCAAGCGGGCGACCCATGGGTGCTTGTCTTGCCGCATCAGCTGGAGGTAGGTGGAGCTGTAGTTGCCCGTGACGGTGAAGAAGGTGGACAGCGTCGCCTTGTACCGAAAGCCAGAGGTGGTTCCTGCAGGCCGCTCAAAGACCTCGGCACCCAGGCCAACGCCGAGACCATCGATCGAGTTGTAGCTGGCATAGGGCAGTCCGGCCCAGCCCCAGTGCGAACCGTCACTGGCTTCGGGTGGGGGCGCTGTGGCGGGGAGCGTCTCCTCCTCGGGGGCTGCGGCAACGGCCAGTCCCAAGCCTAGGAGGAGCAGGGTGCTCATACGAAGAAGTTCAGCCAGTCGGTCTGAATGGCCGGTGGAACCGAGAGCGCCAGCAAGGGGCCAAAGGGCAGCAACGTGGGCTCGGGGCGCTCTCCTGCGTCCACCCCTTGGGCTTTGAGCAGTGTCCAGCGTGAGGCCGCAATGAAGTTAGCCCAGCGTCCCATGACGGTCAGTGCGATGATGCCGTACGGAAAGAGGAAGACGTACCGCCAGACCGTGGCTTCAAGCATGGTCTCCCATCCGAGGAAGGCACCGACGGCCATCATCAACTTGGCATCGCCAGCCCCCTCGAGCGAGAGGCTCGCCAAGACATAGTGCAGTGCGAAGGCGACACCGAGGCCGGTGAGCGCGAACTGCCAGCCCTCTCCGGTGGCCGTATTGGCCAGGACACCCACCAGCATCAAGGGGAAGGTGAGTGCGTTGGGAATCTTCTTGGTGCGAATGTCGCTGATGGCGGCGTACAGCATTCCAGCGCCGAGAATCAGGTACATGATCTGTTGCGGGTCGATGATGACTCCAAAAACGGCTGTCTTAATTCACGTGGTGCGATACCTTCCGGCAGTCACCCCTGCCAGAGGAAGTGCCGTGACAGAACCAGCTGTACACGCCATCGGGAAGTACCGTGTCCAAGAGCGTATCGCATCTGGCGATCTTGCCGACATCTTCAAGGCCTGTCTTGAAGGAATTGGTGGCTTCCAGAGGAATTTCGCGATCAAGCGTATCCAGAAGGACAATCCGGCCAGAGAAGCCTACGCGGGCTTTGTGGAGGAGGAAGCTCGTGCCGCCGGCTTGCTCAGCCACGGAAACATCGTCCAACTGCTCGATCTCGGACAGGAAGACGACGCGCTCTTTATCGCGATGGAATTTGTCGATGGATGGGATCTCGCCGACCTGATCGCCATGTTGCGCGAGAAGGCGTTGGTGCTTCCCGTTCCGCATGCGGTCTATCTGGTCTCCGAAGTGCTCAAGGGCCTGGAGCATGCGCATCAGCGGGAGACGCCCGTGGTGCATGGCGATGTGCGACCGGGCAACATCATGGTGGGGCGTCGGGGAGAGGTGAAGCTCACCGACTTCGGCGTGGCGCGCGCTTCGACAAAGGCCCGCGCTGCTCATCCCGAACTGACGCCCTACTCGTCGGCCTATGTGGCACCCGAGCAGCTCGAGGGCGAGGCATCGCCTGCCTCCGATCAATTCAGTATGGCGGTCATTCTCTTTGAACTGTTGACGGGCCAGCACCCGTTTCGAGGTGAGACCGAAGAAGAGACGCGAAGCAATCTCGCCTCGTCTACATTCGTCTCGGCTGGAGCGTCGCTACCCTCCGACCTCGTCGATGTGGTCCGCAAAGGGATGAGTCCCGACGTGGAGGGACGCTTTGAGGGGGTCTCTGCATTCAAAGATGCGCTCGACACCTTTTTTGTGGCGCAAGGCTTTGTGTTCACCCAAGAGACGCTCGCGGCCTTTGTGATGGAACTCTGTGCAGATCCCGAAGCGTCGACAGACGACGATGAGGTCGAGGTAGAGCCCGAGCCCGTCTTGGAGGCTGTCCTCGAGGCGTCGGAGGAAGACAGCGAACCAGCGGTGGCCGATCTGTTTGGCGATGATGAGGCCGATGCCGATGTGTTTGAGGATGCGGACGAGCCCACGGCGCTTCCCGGCGCGCTCAGTGGCGGCCCAGACGGTGACAGCGATGCTGAAGCACCCGCGGAGGATGGGGCGAGCGAAGGGCCCGTGCTGACCTTTAAGGATGATATCGGTGACAGCAAGACCGTGGTCAATCCGACCGCGAGGCGGGCACTGCAACGTACGTCGGAGTGGTCCGAGGATAAAGCGACGGTGGTCAATCCGAAGCTTGCCAACCGTCTGCGTGAACTCAAGGACCGCGGCGATTGGTCGGGTGATGACAAGACCCGTGTGCGCTCTGGACGTAGCGCATCGGCGGGCACACCCTCATCGCCAGCCACATCGAGCATGTCGCTTCAGGTCGTCCTCGGCATTGTATTGCTGGTGATGGGGAGCTTGCTCGGTGCGGGCGGGCTGGTGATTGCCCAGAACCAGGGGGTCGCACCCGCGGCGCGCCTGAGTGTGCTTGCGGACGAAGAGGTTGAGGTCTCGGTCGATGGTGAGGCGATGGAGGGGGCGGCTGCGCTCACGCCGGGCGAGCACACCGTAGAGATCCGGTCTGGGGCTGGTCGTGCCTACTCGTTTGAGCTCGACCTGACGGCCGGTGAGCACCGCATCATGACGGTTGACATTCCGGCTGACGATGCAGAATGACGATGACTTGGGTGTGTCCATCACGCCTGCGGAGGATCCGTGAACAACACGCGCGCCACAGCTCCGGTTCGGACACCGGTCTCGGTGTTGATTGCTGCCGTCAAGCAGCTACGCCCCAAGCAGTGGACCAAGAACGCCTTTCTGTTTGCGGGCCTGGTCTTCTCTGGTGAGTTCCTCAACCCGTCATCGGTGATGTTGGCGCTCTGGGGCTTTGGGGCGTTCTGCCTCTTGGCGAGCAGTGGCTACATCCTCAACGATTACCTCGACCGTGAGGCCGATCGAAAGCACCCCAAGAAGAGGTTTCGTCCCATCGCGAGTGGGGCCTTGCCCGAGTCATTGGCCATCGTGGCCTTTGTGGTCTGTCTAGGGGCGGGCGCTTGGTTGTCCTGGTCGCTGGGGTCATGGTTTCTTGCGGTGGCGATGACCTACTTGGTGACCACGCTGTCCTACAGCTACTTCTTCAAGCACATCGTGATTCTCGATGTCATGTTTCTGGCCTCCGGATTCGTGTGGCGGGCGGTCGCGGGAGCGTTGGCCATCGGTGTGGCGGTGAGTCCCTGGTTGTTCCTCTGTACAGCGTTCTTCGCGCTCTTCATCGGGTTCAACAAGCGACGGGCAGAGCTCATCGAGCTCGGTGCCACCGGCGGCACCCGCAAGAACCTCGCGGAATACGGTCCAAAGATGCTTGAAGCGTTTCAGAGCATCACCACGACCTCGACGATTCTCTGCTACAGCCTCTACGCGGTGCTTGGCCCGACCCCAGTCATGGCGCTGACGATTCCCTTCGTGCTCTATGGCGTCTTTCGCTACGTCTACCTGGTGGAGCAGCGGGGAGAGGGCGGAGCCCCAGATGAGACCGCACTTCGGGACATGCCGTTGATCGCGACCGTGGGCCTCTATGTGCTGACGGCGCTCGCCGTTCTTGTGGCGCGGCATCAAGGGTTGCTCGACGGAATCTCCGTGAGCGGGCTGGGCGGTTGAGGGTGTGGGCGTGGGCGCCGGCGTTGCTGGCGCTCTGTGGCTGGTGCCCGAGTGCTGATGCGGTGGAGCCGCCTCTCGCGTATGGCCGCCTTATCGAACGCCTTCATGAGGTCTACTTCGAGCCGGAAGACTTAAACGCAGAAGAGATGCTCTGGCATGCTGCCGTGCGTCTGGAACGCGACGTACCGTGGCTGTTTGTGGCGCGAGACGGCAGTGAGGTGGTCCTCCGTCATCACGATCAGGACGTGGTGGGCCGCTACACGGTCGCGACGACATCGGACTTGCCCGAGGTCCTCACCCGAATGCTGGAGGATGTGCGTGCGCGGGATGGTGCGCTCGACCGGCGAGCGCTTCGGGTGGCCCTTCTGGGCGGAATGACCGACACCTTCGATCGGTTTACGCGTGTGGTCGCCGATGATGCGCTCGATCGCTTCAAGACCCGGCTCTCGGGCACGCTCACCGGCGTGGGTGCCACGTTGCGACGCTCCAAGCGTGAGGTGATCATTGTTGGTGTGGTTCCGGGCGCTCCTGCGGATGTCGCGGGTCTTCGGCCGGGAGATCGCCTCACGGCCGTCGATGGCGTCTCCACCCTGAATCTCCCGCTGAAAGATGTGGTTCAGCGCATCAAGGGCCCGGAGGGCACCTCGGTCGATGTGGTCACCTCCCGCGCGGGCAGTTCCCAGACGACGACCCTTGTACGACGAACCGTGGTGGTGCCGAATGTGCGTCGCCGTTCGCTCGAGGGTGGCATGGGCTACATCCACATCAGCCACATCTCGAAACGTACGGTCAACAACCTCTATGGCGAGCTCGCGAGCTTGCTGGAGGAGGGTGCCATGGACCGCGGTCTTGTGCTCGACCTTCGCGGTAACTCCGGCGGGTCGATGAAACAGTCCGCACGCGTGGCCGATGTATTCGTCAAACAGGGCCTCTTGTTGCGGACGTCGGGCTCGGATGGGGGCCCCGTGAAGGGCTTGATGCATCGCATCGACGCGCGTGACAATGGACTGGAGATCACCTCTCCGGTCGTGGTCTTGATCGATAGGGCCTCCGCCAGTGGTGCAGAGATCATCGCGGGCGCGCTGAAGACGCTGCGACGTGCCGTGTTGATTGGGGAGCGAACGTATGGGAAGGGCGCGGTGCAGTTGCTCACGCGCCTTGAGCCGGGCGTGCAGCTCAACGTGACGGCAGCGGAGTACCGACTCGCGGGCGACACGGCGGTGCATGAGATTGGCGTTCATCCCGATGTGACACTTGGAGAGGTTCGGCTCGATGCCTCGGGCATCCGGTACCTCGACTGGGACCCGGAGCGGGAGGGCACGTCGTGGGATGCGTTCGTCCCCGTGGTCGATGAGCGATCGGGATGGCGCGGTGCGGCTGGGCTACGTACGGATGTGGCGCTCGAGTTGGGGCGCCGCGTGCTGGAGCGCCATGACGGTGGGCCCAGTCGCCTCAGCCTTCTGCAGACGCTGCGCGATGAGGCTGCTGTCATTGGCGCCGAGCAGGAGTCCCTCTTGGTGGAGGCCTTGGCGGCGCGTGAGGTCGACTGGCAGCCTGCCGTGGTACGTCTTCCGAAGCCAGAAGCTCGGGTGGCGTTGGAGGTGGCGCCGGTGGCGGTCGATGCCGATGGGCGGGCTCGGGTCCGGATCGATGCGCAGGTCACGAACGACGGACCGACAGATCTCTACCGGACGCTGGTGCGCTTGAGCAGTGAGTACTTTGGGTTCTGGGACGACCTTGTTGTACCGGTGGGTCGGGTAGCCTCGGGCAGCGTGGGGTCGGGGACGCTGGAGTTGCAGCTCGCGGCGGGGGTCCAACCCCGTACCGATCGTGTGGCGGTGCAGTTGCTTGCACATCAGCGCCCGACCATGACCGTCGGTACGTCCCAGCTTCATGTCGAGAGTGGTGACCTACCAGACCTCGCGTTGGATGTGGTTGCGCGGCAGAAGGGACAAGAGGCTGTCGCAGAGGTTGCCATTCGGCACCTTGGAGGGCCGATTCCTGAGGCGCTGGAGCTCTTCTTCGTCGCCCCAGAAGACGAGGGCATCCAACTCCTTGATGCGGCGACACGCCTTGAGCTGGACCCAGAACAGACGTCTTGGTCGACGTCGCTACGGCTCGGGCTTGATGGCTTTTCCGGTGAGGCGCTTCCGCTCAAGCTCGTGGTCGAAGCTGATGGGCTGGGTGAACTCGACGCCTTTGAGGTCACACTGCCGCTCTCTGGGGAGCGGCGCACCTTGCGACCCCCACGCATTCGGTGGGAAGGGCTGGATGAGACCTCACGAACCACGAACATCAGCCCCCAGCTCTTCGTCGACGATGAGGATGGCATTGGGCACGTGCTGGTCTGGGTCAACGAGAGAAAGGTGGCGTACTTCGACGCTGCGCGCGGTATCGACGCCACCATGGATGTTCGGCTCGAGCAAGGAAACAACACCGTCTCGGTGACGGCCGTCGACGCGATGGGGCATGTCGAGCGGCTGACCCGAAGCGTCTGGGTGGAACGCTAGCGGTCAGCCGTTCCACGACCAGAAGGCCCATGCGACCTGACCATCATCACCTGCGCTTGCACCATCTAGCACGACAGCGAGACCGACTTCGCCAGGGGCGAGCTCGAGGGTGATGTCCACGGCGGAGAGTCCGGGGAAGGTCCCAGCCGTATCGAGATCGAGCTCATACAGGAGCTCCCCCGTGTTGTCAGTAAGAACCAACCAGGTGTTTCGCGTGCCGGAGGCATCATCGCCGACGACCCCCAACAGGATGGTGTCATCACTCCAGGCCGCCTCGGCACGGACGATGTCTACGCCGGGGATGTCGACCTCGATGAGGCCGAAGCCGGTCGGTGGCACCACGAACGCGTCACCATCCGGAGCGACGAACGTACCCACGCGCTCATTAGCGGTGACGCCATCTCGTGAGCTGATCTGGCTTGCGGCGACGTTGCCCCAGACGAAGCCACTCTCGAGTGTGGCAGTGGAGGTCGTGGCGTCGAGGGTCCATCCATCGCAGAGGTTCCCATCGCAGGTGACAAGGATGGCACTGTCCACACCCGTGGGAGAGGTAAACAGCGCGCAGGTGTCGCCGAGAACACAGTCGCTGTTGGTGCTGCATGCCGTATCGCTTGCAAGAATGTTCTGCGAAGAGGTGGTGGGACCGCCAGATGTGGTCGATCGCCACAGCACTTCGCCCGCTCGGCAGGCCGCATAAAACACGGTGTCAGTCGTGGTGACGAGGACATCTTGATTGCTGTACGGTGTGGTCGCGTCCTCACCGAGACGGATGTCAGCATCCGTGGTGGTGAAGCGCTGGAAGGTCGGTGTCCAGCCTAAGCTCCCCAGCACCAGTGCACTGCTGCCGCCGCTGGTCACCGCACTTCCCGCGAGAAAGAGCTCGTCATTGGCGAGGCCGACGGAGGCGGCTGCATGGCGTGACATGGCCAGTGGTGCAGCAGGCTGGGAGAAGACCTCGATCGCGTCGTTGACGATCCGAGGCTCGCCCGGATCTGGCGCGTTGAAGGACAGGATCCGATACCCGAGGTTGGACTGTCCCACCAGCGTGCCCTGCAGCTCATCGGCGTAGGTGACCAGCGAGTACCGCCGGTCCGAATGGAGGGTGAGGACCGGTGTTCCAGGATTGGTCCACGCATATTCGCTCGGTGTGAGTCGTGCTTCATCGACGCCGAAGCAGTCCGAGTCTTGATTGTCTCCGAGGATTTCAAGTGCACCGGGGTAGACGTCGGCGCTGTAGTCATCGCAGTCCAAGAGGGCAGGCAGCACGAGATCGAGCCCCCAGGCGGTCACGTAGTCATTGAACTCGGCGGCATACGCCTCCGAGGTGATGCCGTCCTCGTCATAGTCGAAGTCATCATCACCCAAGCAGTCTGCGTCAATGCCATCCAACGGCTCATCGCAGGCGCCGGGTTTCACCGCCGCACCGAGGACAACGCCTCCGCTCAATGGGGATGTTCCCCCGCATACGAAGCCGGGGACCTCGACGGCGCCATCGATGGCCATGTCCATGTCGAGGCAGTCGCCGCTCTGGGCTGTCAGGTCGCCATAGCCAGGCCGGGCAGCGTAGAGCAGGAAGTCACTGTAGAATTCGGCAGGAACGAAACCGTCATTGTCAGCATCAAAGTCATTGTCGAAGCCGCAGTCGGCATCGACACCGTCGTAAAAGACGTCAGCAGCCCCGGGAAAGACCCCACTGTCTCTGTCGTCGCAGTCGCCCACGCCGGTGACGTCTGCATCTGGGTATGCAGCCAAGTAGGCGTCGTAGTCTACATTCTTTGCTTCAAGTGATGTGTACCCGTCGCCGTCCACATCAAAGTCGTTCAATGTATCGCAGTTGGTGTGTACGCCATCGTAGGGAATCTCGACAGCGCCTGGCTTGATCGAGGCATCGTCGTCATTGCAGTCTATCGGTGCTTTCTGGTCGAGTGAGGCTGGCCAGCTCAACTGGCTCCCGTTGGCTTCAACCAACACAATCCAGTCCTCGTATCGGATACCAGGAAACCCATCGCTGTCGGCGTCGAGAAGGTCTCCGCCAGCGCAGTCGTTGTCCCAGCCATCGTAGGGGATCTCGGGGAGGCCTACGCCTTGTTCTGGGACTTCATCGGCGCAGTCCTCACGATTGGGAGAACCGTCACCATCGGGATCGAGGCCACCTCGTTTCTCCGACACCATCTCGGGAGTGACCCAGCAGCCCGCTAGCATTGGCACCAAGGCCCAAGCAATCCAACGCACGTTTGCCTCCAGGCCCGAAGCATACCGCGAGTCGGCGGCTTCGTGCGCTCTCAGATCGAGAGATCTTCTCGACGGGGGTTTAGGCGGAGATGGAGGAAGTGCTCCACGTTTCCGGCTTTGGCGCCAGGCAGCACGCAGTCCTTGCTCCCGAGTACCTCAAACCCTTGGCTGACAGCGTCCTCGCGTACCCGCGCGATGGCCTGTTCTCGGGCCTCGGGGCTGGAGACGCGACCGCCTGAGGCCACGGAAGAGCGACCGACTTCGAACTGGGGTTTCACCAACAGCACGGCCTCTGCGTTCGGGGCACCAAGCCGCGCGACGGCGGGCAAGATGAGACGAAGGGAGATGAACGACAGGTCTCCGACGATCAACGATGCGGGCTCGGGCAGCCCCTCGAGGTGGCGTACGTTGGTGCCTTCCATGTTGACGACACGGGGATCTGTTCGCAGGCGCCAGGCGAGCTGCCCTCGACCGACGTCGATGGCGTAGACTCGATGTGCTCCGCGGTGGAGCAGTACCTCTGTGAAGCCGCCGGTGCTGGCGCCAAGGTCGGCGGCTACCCGTCCTTTGGGGCACACCTCAAAGCCATCGAGAGCTCCGATCAGCTTGAGTGCGCCGCGGCCAACCCACGGAAAGTCAGGCTTGGCGAGGTGGACATTTTGCTCAGGCCGAATCTGGGCCGCGACCTTCTTGGCGGGAACGCCATCGACGAGCACGACACCCTCTTCGATGAGCGCTCGAGCACGCTGCCTGGATGCGGCGAGTCCGCGGTCGACGAGCACCTTGTCGAGGCGGAGGAGGCGGCCCATCTAGACGGTCCGCTCAACGGTGAAGTGCGCGAGCGCGATGAGGGCATCAGGGCAGGGAAGATCGCGCACAGCGTCAATGGCTTGATGCGCCATCTGGTGGGCACGTCGGGTGGTCTCTTCTTCACCGAGCAGCTTCACAAAGCTCGGTGGCCCATCATCGCCTTCATCCTCTTCGGCGTCGAGGACGTCATCGGCGAGTTGGAAGGCCATGCCTACGAGGCGGCCATAGTCGGCAAGACGCGTGAGTGTCTCGTCGTTCGCATGGGCGCAGACAGCACCGAGCTCGACGGCACACCGGATTAGCGCGCCCGTCTTTCCGGCATGAAGGGCCGTCAAGGCGTCGAGTCCACCGGGGGCCATGGACCATCGGATGTCGGCCACCTGCCCGCCGATCATGCCCTTGTGGCCCGCAGCATCCGTAAGGCGCCGGACCATGTTGACAATGTGATGGGGCGCGAGGTCCGCTTCGGTCAGCAAACGAAAAGCATCGGTGAGGAGGGCATCACCCGTGAGGATGGCCGTGGCCTCATCGTATGCGCGATGAACGGTGGGACGACCACGCCGCATGTCGTCATCGTCCATGGCGGGAAGGTCATCGTGAACAAGGCTGTAGGTATGGATGAGCTCCACGGCCCATGCGGCATGGTACGCGGCCGTCAGCGAAGCCTCTGGGCCGAGAAGTGCACGCGCCGCAGCGAGCGTGAGCAGTGGGCGCACGCGCTTTCCGCCCCCGAAGACGGGGTAGCGGAGGGCCTCATCGAAGGCGGGTGGCCATGCGTCGCGGTACCGATCATGAAGAAAGGCATCGAGCTGAGCGCGGTGTTGGGTGGCCCATGTCGTGAGGTCGAAGCTCATAGGCGCCATCTCCGGCGTGACGTGCCGTTCAACCAGGAGAGAACAGCATCGGGTAGTGAATGAGTGCTGTTTTTTGTTCTCCGAGTGGCTCGTACGCGATCGCGGGGGCCTTCTCAAGGACGCAGGCCTCAAGCTCTGGAGACTCTACCGTGGAGCTAATGATCTCGGGCTCGGAGAGCTGTTCGCCCTGCGGTCCCACCGTGATGCGGAGAATGAAGCGCCCGGAGGTCTGTGGCGCGGCTGCGAGCACGCTGTTGTAACAGGCCTTAACGGTCGGAAATAGCGGCTGAAAGCTCTCATCCGCTTTCTTCTCGGTGATGGCGCCCACGACTGCGGGAGACCCGAGGGTGACGCCGCGCGCCATGGCGCCTTGGCGGACCTTGGTCGCTGGTGCAGGGCCGGCAGGCTTCATCTTTGCGAAGGCGACCTTTGCGGCGCCGGCCTCTTTGGCGAGGTCCATCATGTCGACCACTACGCCGTAGTTCGTCGTGGGAAAGGCATCGATGAAGACGATCTTCTTCTCCATCGGACGCAAGCGACGGGTGACTTCACCGAACAGGGTGTCTTCGCCCATAAGCTCGCGGTTGAGCCCGATGGAGCCATCCTCGTACATGGCGATGACGAGCTGCTCGGATTTCGTGGCAGGAGGCGGTGTATTGGTGGTCACGCTGGGGAGCTTGACGCCCATTTCTTCGACCTGGATCGGAATATTGACCATCATGATGATCAACACGACGAGCACGATATCGATCAGTGGCGTCATGTTGATTTCGGTGAACGAGCCACCGCCGAGCTTGGCGCCCATGGCCTACTCCTCCTTCTGAGCGGCGATCAGCACGGTGGTCATGTTGTTCTCGGCGAGAATGTCCATGACCTCACGAACCTGCTGATACTCGAGATCGCGGTCAGCCTTGACCAAGAGGGTACGCGCCTCTTCGCGGCCGACATCCTTGCGAAACTCCATGTTGATGGCGTCAATGAGCGTGTCGGCCTCGACGTTCTCCTGCTCGACCCACCATCCGCGTTCTTCGGTTACGCTGATGACGATGTACTGACCGGCATCGTTGCGCGTGGTGGACTGCGTCGCTTCAGGCAGGTCGACCGGCATGCCCGATTGAAGCATCGGCGTGATGACCATGAACACCACGAGGAGCACCAACACCACATCGATGAGTGGTGTGACGTTGATGTCGGCCATTGGGCCGCCGGAGCTTCCGAGTTTAGCACCCATGGCTTACTTGGCTGCCGTCGCGGAGCCGCCCTGCAGGAGCTTCTCTGCCCAGTCGATCAAGTCGGCCTCGGACGCTGCAAGCTCGTCGTTGACCTTCTCGATGCGAAGGTTGAAGTAGTTGAAGGCCCAGACACCGAGGACGGCCACACCAATGCCCACACCGGTGGTGATGAGGGCCTCGGAGATACCGGCGGAGATGGCCGCAAGGCCGGAGCCGGCGCTCGCCATGCCTTGGAACGCGTTGATGACGCCGAAGGTGGTGCCGAACAGACCGACGAAGGGTGCGGTGGAGCCTACCGTGGCGAGAATGGTCATGCCGCGGCGGAGCTTGGAAGACTCTTCGGCTGCGGCCTTGGCCACGGCGCGCTTGGCATTGGCCAGCCCATGGGTGTCACGTCGCGTGTCGAGCTCGGTGAGCCCCGCGCGGAGGAGCGCACCGAGGTAGGCGGCTTTGTACTCCTCATCGGCGCAGATCTTGAGCGCGCCTGGGATATCTTCGGCTTGGAGCTTCTTGACGATCTGGCCAGCGAGCGCCATCGACTGGAGTCGGGCGGAGCGGAAGGCGATCAGACGCTCGACGAACACGAAGATCGACGCCAGCATCATGAGGATGAGGCAGATGATGACGCTTCGTGCAATGAAACCAGAGTGGTCCCAGATCTCTTGCATGGTGAAGCCAGAAGCAGCCTCTTCGGCGAAGGCTTGAGCGATGGCGAGCAGGATCATTGGCTTTCTTCCTCTCGTGGCCGGTGTGGCATCCAAGGTTGGGTCGTCCGTCGTCGGCCCGTAACAGGTTCGACGCTGGATCTCCCCTCCAGAGTTGTGAACACGCTTTTACCAGTGATGATTGATCGATGCACCTACCTATCTGGTGCTGACATAGTCTCGGTACTTGATCTCCACCGTGGTACGCGCACGTACCGAAACGGTGTGCAGTGTGGGGGGAGACCAGCGCCACTGCATGACGGCCGTGCGTGCGGAGTCATGAAAGGCATCGGGGCACCCAGACACTTCAATTTCGTAGGGGACGCCTGTCTTTGCGATGGCGACGTGTACCAGGCACCGGTGCTCCACGCCCTTGATGGCACGCGCAGCGGAGGGGTATTCGGGGTAGCGGCGCTTGCGAACCGCAAGCCCCGAGGACGGCAGCTCGTATTCTGCGTCAGGGTCGACGGTGTGGGCGAGGGGGTGGGGCGTTTCGTCGGAGGACGCGGCGCCAAGCCGATACAGTCCGGAGAGCGCATCTTGACGTGTCGCCGTCCGAAACTTCGAAGACGGCTCGGCTTGCTCCGGTTCGTCCGAGGCGTCGGGCGGTTCGGCAGCATCTGGTTCTTCTGGCGGTATGTCCTCGGGGAGCGCTTCTGTCGGCGCGACGGCGGCCGGCGTGTCCGTAGGCACGGCATCTGGCGAGGGCGGAGGTGGACGTGGTGCGTCGGGGAGGTCCGCGGCGTCTGGCGTATCGACGTGCTCAGTGATCATGATCTCGATGATCTCCTCATCGTCATCGAGACCCTCTAGCGCTTGCTGGAAGGTCGGCTGATCGTGCGCCCACACGGCGACCTGGGCGCAGAGCGTCGCCATCGCGAGGGTCAGGATGCCGGCCGCAGCGTCGCGTCGTCGTTGTTCGGCGTGGTCGCGAGGGCTGGAATCAAACACGGAGGCCCCTGGCGTTGCGTGTGGCGCCGCCCACGGGGCGACGCTGCCGAATCACTGCTCGCGGAAACGTACGACAATGAGCGTCTGGGCTTTGACCTTGCTCTTGCCGTCCTTGGGCGGATACCACCGCCACTTGAGAATGCCCTCTTTTGCGGCCGCATGGAACACCTTGGGACAATCTTCCACTTTCGCGTCGTACGGTGTACCGGTCTGGTCGATGAAGACCCGCACCTTACAGCGCTGCTCGCCGAGGCCCATGCCTCGTGCTTGCGCAGGGTACTTGGGTAGGCTGCGGCGCTTGACCTCAAGCTCGGAGTGGTGGAACACGCGGGGACCACCACCAAGCTGGCCACCGATGACGCCACCCTCGACACCGCCGATCACACCACCGACCACGCCGCCTTCGACACCGCCTTCAACGCCGCCTTCAGCGCCCTTGGGACGGTCCGTGGTCTTGATCTCGTCCTCGACCTTGTCGTCGAGTTCCTCGATGTCTTCGTCCATTTCGTCGTTTTCGGGCGTCTCGTCCTCGTCCTCCTCGTCCTCTTCTTCCTCATCTTGTGCGGCTGCAGGTGGGGGAGGTGGGGGCGGAGGGGGAGGCGGAGCCTCGTCCATCATGTCCTCTTCCATCGCGATCTCGATGAGCTCATCATCGATGATCGGATCGAGCACGGCCTCTTTGACCTTGATGGCACCGTAGACGAACACGCTGGCGGCGATGGCACCGAGGCCAAGCGTCGTGAGAAGCGCGGAGGTCGCTTGGCGCTTCATCGCTTCTTCGTCTGGGTCGACGCCGATGTTGTCAAACATGGCAGCTCCTAGGAAAGGGGGGCTGATGAGGTGCGATCAGCACGCTCACTTTGGTTTGTCCAGCGCAGCAATGCGCATTGGTCAAATAGCTTACACGTCGGGGCTAGATATCGCGAACGTCGGGCTCGGGGAGGGGGTCCTCCTCGATTCCTGCGGTACCGCGGCTGAGTCGCGCGACGCGCTCCTCGGCAGCATCGAGGTGCTCATGGCAGGTTCTGGCAAGCGCCACGCCTTCTTCGAAGAGCTCGAGGGCCTTGTCGAGTGGCACCTCTCCGGCTTCGAGGGCCCGAACACGGTCTTCGAGCTCGGAGAGTGCGGTCTCAAACGACTCGGTCTTGGCTTCGCTCATGTGTCCTCCCAGATTCTCATGCGCTCTATCCGCTCGAGAACGAAGGTGTTGCGCTTGTCGGCATCGACATCGAGGCCCACGAGCACCGGATGCTCACCCTTGAAGGCGAGTCGCTGGGGCTGAATGCGGCAGGGCAGGCGCTGCCCGTTCTTGGCCAGGTAGACCATGTCGAGCAGGAGCTCGCCGTCCATGGCTTCATCGATGAGGCGTCGAATCTCGGCCTCGTTGACGACCGGTGCACCCGCAGCTGGCGCATTGGCCGCAGCCTTCTTTCCGGAGGGCTGGCGACTGCCGGGGACGGCCCGCAGTGTGGACGGCTTGACGAGCCCAGCTGCCCGGCTGCCGGGGTCGCGCGCAGCATCGCGCGCTTCGCCAAGAAGCTTGTGGAGATTCGCCCGAGCATCCGCGGTCTCTGGGTTTCCGGGGTAGCCTCGGGTGTCACGCGACGGTGAGAAGCCCGTCTCTTCGAGAAGTTGCTGGACCTCGGCGCGCTTCCTTCTGTCGATCGCGTACATGCCGGGGGCGAAGCGGTGCAGCACGTAGGGCTTCAGACGCTTGTTCGACTCCAGCTTTCGAATCTGGCTGCGGTGAACCGTGATCATCAACAGGTCGTGGAACTCCACATCTCCGCGGTGTCCAATCCATCCCTTGAGGGTGTCTTCAACGTTTTCTGCAAGACCCAGCTGGCTATTGTCGCGAAGGAACTGAATGACATCATCGCGCTTCCAGCCAGCATCGAGGGCACGCTCGATGCTGATCTCGGTGATGCGGAAGGTGTTTGCGCGGTCGCAGCCGGTCAGGTCTGCGAGCTCGCCGACGCGGAACAGCAGCACCGGCGCAAGGCCCGCTGGCGCCATGATCTCGAAGTTGGGGGTCAAGTAGAACTGCCGGAACCCCTCATCCTCGGGGGGCGAGAGCAGGACCCGTGCGCGGTTGGTGAGGCGGTAGAACTTCTCACGGCCCCACTGGCCGAGCTCGAGAAGCCCGCAGTGGACAAGCGCGGCGAAGGTGTAGCTGTCTCGCTCTGAGGTTCGGGTCCGGTTGAATGCGAGGCGCTTAAACCGTGCCTGCCAGTCGGCACCGCGCTTCCAGTGACGGTAGAGCGCCACGAGGGGGCGCTCGGCGACCCAAGCATCCTCGGCGACCTCGGAGAGGGACCAGAGGACCCACTCTGCCATCTCGAACCGCTTGTCGAGAGCTCGGAAGATCAGGTCGCGCTGGTCTTCATGCTCGAGCTGCAAGAACTCTTCAAGGACGTCTCGGTGGATGCCGATGTGGTCGCCCTTGAACTCGACCATGCCGTGCATCATCAGGAAGTCGAGATGGAAGGCAAAGAGCTCGCTGTCTGCATCCCAGAGCTGGGCAAAGAAGGCGTCGAGGGTCTCTTTGTCGTTGCGGTGGATGTCATGTCGCTGGGTCAGCCGGACCGTGTGCTGCGACAAGTAGGTGGCGAGCGTGACGATCGAGAAGTCCAGCGGCGGCTGAAAGGGCTTTTGATCAATGATGCGAACATCTTCATGCTCGAAGGTGGGGAGCGCCATGTCGCTCTCCATCTCTGCAAGAAGACCGTCGACCAATGGATCGGGGATCACGTAGAAGAACTGGCCATCTTGCTCTTGGGAGGCCACGACGAGACCACGGTCGGCCAGCGAGATGAGCGACCGGTTCCAGTCACGGGCGTGCCCACCGAGGGTCAACGCAAGCTCTGTCTTGAGCTCATCGGCATGGGCGACACCACCGCATTGCAGCAGCACCGACAGCGTCTTGCGATCGCGCTGATGCAGCCCGCGGACGGCGGCCCCTACGCGGTTGCCCTGGGCGAGCGCGCGCACGGCGAGCTGCACCATGCGACCCTCTTCGGTCACCCGCTTGGGTTGCCCCCCAAGTCCTTTGTAGATCGATGTCAGCAGTGCAGGAGGCAGCTCGGCCATCCAATCGGTGATGGAGCCCATCTCGTTGCGCGAGAGACGGCGTCGGCGTCCGCTGACGGAGCCGGGGCGCTTACGCTTGGAGCGGCTCGGCTTCTTCTTGTGAGGGTTGCGGCCACTAGCAGGCGTGGAGACCGCGGGGCCTTCAATCTCGAAGACTTGGCGACGTCCGCCGACGCGGGAGCCTTCCCGTGTGGCCAATGACGGTGACTGGGGTGCCGCAGCATCTGCCTTGGGCTTTCTACGCTTGCGACGTCGCCGTCGGCGCTTGGGGGCGGCTGTGGGGTCTTCTTGGGTCTGTGGTTCTTCAGACATGCGGAACTCCGTTCCGTCGAGTGAGGGGTACCGTCATTTCGCGGCACGGTCCTCGATATGGTAGCGATAGCCCTGTTCTGTAAGGAACAGCTGGCGTTTCACGGCAAAGTCTTGCTCTTTCGTGTCCGTGGTGACGACCGTATAGAAGAATGCGTCGCGTTCCTTGGGTCGGAGGATACGTCCGAGGCGCTGTGCCTCTTCTTGACGGGAGCCGAAGGAGCCCGAGATCTGCACGGCAACGTTGGCGTCGGGAAGGTCGATGGCAAAGTTGGCCACCTTGCTCACAACCAGCAGCTTGATGCGACCGCTGCGGAACTTGCCGAAAAGCTCGTCTCGCATCTTTTGCGGTGTCTTTCCGGTGATGAGGGGTGCGCCCGTCATCTTGGCCACTTCTTTGAGTTGGCCGAGGTAGGTGCCAATGATCAGCAGGTTGTCTTCTGAATGGCGGTCAATAAGGTCTGCGACGACATCGAGCTTTGCCGGGTTTTCGCTGGCCATTCGGAACTTGGACATCTCATCGGCGTCTTCGTACTGGGCGCGTGCCTTGCGACCGAAGGGCACGCGAACCTCGTAGCAACGTGCCTCTGCGACGAACCCGCGCTTTTCAAGGTACTGCCATGGCAGGTCGAAACGCTTGGGGCCGACGAGACTGAACACATCGCCCTCGCGACCGTCTTCGCGAACCAAGGTGGCCGTGAGCCCCAGCCGTCTGCAGCCTTGTAGCTCTGCAGTGGCGCCGAAGACGGGCGCGGGCAGGAGGTGGACTTCGTCGTAGATGAGGAGACCCCAGTTGTGGTCTCTGAAGATGCCAAAGTGCTCGTAGTCGTGCTTCTTGGAGCGTCGCCAGGTCAGCACCTGGTAGGTTGCCACCGTGACGGGGCGGATGACCTTGTTCTGACCCGTGTACTCGCCGACCTGGTCTTCGCGGAGCGAGGTCTTGTCGAGAATTTCGCGTACCCATTGGGTGACGGCGGATTGGTTGTTGCAGACGACCAGCGTATGCGTTTGGGCGCGAACCATGGCTTCGAGGGCGACAACGGTCTTGCCTGCGCCGCACGGGAGCACGACCACGCCGTGGCCCCCGGCGGGCGCACCGTCCATGTACCAGCGGCTGACGGCCTGCTTTTGGTAGGGACGCAGGCCAAAGGGCTTGCCGTTGCCTTTCATGTGTTCGCGCAGTGTGAGGCTGAGGGGGTCACCTGGAAGGAAGCCAGCATCGTCTTCTACCGGCCAGTTTTCGAGCAGCATGCGCTGCTTGAAGAGCCCGCGAAGGCCAGCATCCATCGCAGTGTCGCGGCGCCCATCGGCCTGAAGCATCTCGCGGCCGGTTTCGGTGCGCTTCACCAGCTTCTCGATGTAGGTGCTGGCGAAGGTGACGCGGAGGAGCTCGCCTTCACGGGTGGGGTGGCGCTCGAGCTTGACCAACCCGTACCGACCGATGGTGTCTTCGATCTTCTCGAGGACGTTGGCGGGAATGTCGAACTTGGAGAGTGCGCGCAAGCCCTCTACGATCTCGTCTTGACCCATTCCAGCAGAGGCTGCGTTCCAGAGCGAGAGCGAGGAGATCTTGTACGTGTGAAGACGATCGGGCGACGCCTCGAGCTCTGCGAACCGTCCGAGAAAGTCGCGGGCTTGTTCGAAGGAGGCGTGATCAGTTTCGAGGAGAACCTTGCCGTCGCCTTGAACGATGACCGGGTTCGCGGGGTTCATTTGCATAGATGGACCATGGACAGGGGTCCTCCGGAGTCCCACGTGGTGGGCGTGCCGATGCAGGGGGCGGACGGTGGTCGGCCCACGCAGCGACGCGGGGAGCACATCATCAAGCAGGCTCTGCGTGGAATACGCGAGAAGCGCTGGTACCGTTTCAACGCGCGGGGCGCGTAGCGGTGGGTCGGGCGGGTTCCGCCGACTCACTGGATCACGTTTTACGGATGTCTGGGCACATGTCAAGCACCCTGCCGATGAATGGGAGAGTGTGAGCCGAGATGAGGTTTGGAAGTGATGGTGTGACCGAGGCTATTCGGAAGTGTCGCCGCGGGGCTTCTCTGTGCGAGGCGCAAAGGCCTGTCGGATCTGCTCTGCGGTCTCTCGACCGATGCCTGGCACCTCCATGAGCGTGGACACGGAAGCTTTGGCGACGCCTGACGCGGAACCAAGGTGCTTGAGGAGGGCGCTTCGACGGGTCGCGCCCACACCAGGAATGGCTTCTAGAACGCTCTTGAGGGTCTGACCCCTGCGGCGTTTCCTCTGAAAGGTGACGGCATGTGCATGGGTCTCATCGCGAAGGTACTGCAGCATGCGAAGGGCGCCGCTGGTCTTCGGAAGCCGGATGGGGTCGCGGGCATGGGGAAGCACGATCTTGTCCGAGGCGCTCCGGTCACCACGGCTTCGCTCTGTTCTCGGTTTAGAGAGCCCAATCACGGGGAGATCGTCGAGGCCAAGGTCTTCGAGCACCGCACATGCGACGCCCACTTGGCCACGTCCACCATCGATGACGAGGAGGTCGGGAAACGTGCTCGACTCGAGGCACCGACGAAGCCGTCTGGTGAGGATCTCTCTCATTCCTGCGTAGTCATCGCCGCCCATCGCTTCTTTGATCTTATAGTTTCGGTATTCGGCGCGGTCGGGACGACCATCGATGAACACCGCCATGGCGGCCACGGGGTGGGTGCCACCGAGGTGCGAGTTGTCAAAGCACTCCATGCGGTGCGGCGGCCCAGGAAGCTTGAGGAGCTGGGCCAACTCTTCGAGTGCGGCCATACGTCGCGCGTCTGCGTCATGCGCTTGCTCAAAACGGACCTTCGCATTTCGTTGCGCGAGACCCAGCAACCTGACTTTCTCTCCGCGTTGCGGCTGTACCATCCGGACGCGGCGCCCTCGTCGCTCGGACAACACGTCTTCAAGGCTCGCTGCGTCCGGTGGCATGACGGGGACTAGGACTTCTGCGGGAATGGGTGCGCCGCTCGCGTAGGCGAGGTTGATGGCGCTCGACAAGAACTCGGCGTCGGTCTGGATCACGCCCTCGGCCAGCTGGACGATGGGCTCGGACATCACGCCTTCCCGAACGGGGAGAACAGCGACGGCCACATGAAACCCTTGTCGATGAAGGCCCCAGACGTCTCTGTCTGACAGACGAGGATCGACCACCTGTTGCCGCTCGGTGGTCTCAAGGATGGAGCGCATGAGGTCGCGCCAACGCGCGGCCGTCTCAAAGTCCTCGGCGGCGGACGCCTTGAACATCCGGGCTTTGATGTCCTTCATGGCGAGGGTCGTTCGGCCCTCGAGGAGGTGGGTCGAGGCCTCGGCGAGTGAGCGGTAAGCGTCGGGCTCCACAAGGTCGACACAGGGTGCGACACAGCGCCCCATTTGATGGAGCAGGCAGGGGCGTCGACGCGTCTTAAGGACTTGATCGGAGCAGGTGCGAAGGGGGTAGGCACGCTGGGTAAAGGTGAGGGTCTGCCGTGCTTTCGCAGCGCTGGCGAACGGGCCGAAGTACCGAGCGCCATCTTGCTTGATGCGGCGCACCACGCGGTAGCGGGGCCATGACTCCGAGAGGTCGAGACGGAGGTGGAGGTAGTTGCTGTCATCACGAAGCTTCACGTTGAAGCGCGGCCGGTGCTTCTTGATCAGCGTGTTTTCGAGCAGGAGTGCTTCTTTCTCGGTGGTGGTGACGATCACCTCGACCGAGCTTGCATGATGGACGAGAAACGGCACCATCTGACGCTCATCGGTTCCAGATAAGTACTGACGAACGCGGGCGCGAAGGTCGACAGCCTTGCCGACATACAGGACCTTTCCCCTGGGGTTCTTGAAGAGGTAGACACCCGCGGACTGCGGCAGTTGCGCTGCCATTTCTCTCAGGCGTTGTGTCATCTACTCAACCTTGGGTGGGTGTCGTCTAGCGGATGTCCTGCGGTGTTGCAGGCGTGTGCACCGCAACGACGCGGATCTGCTGCCTTGATCCCGTGTCGCGCCGTGGTTAGGCGCGGCAGGCTCTGTATGCGTGAGGCAGGTCCCGGGACCCCGAGGACCAAATTGATGGTGGAGACGACATGACGTCGGGTGAAGCACTTGTTCAAGCTGCAATCAATGAGGGCCGTGCGGCACTGGCGGTGTCCGGTGCCCTGCTGCAGGATGCTCGAATCATGCTCGCGATGCGGGAGCGGGGTGCGCTCGCGCCCATGGCGCTCTCGGGTCCTGCCGTCTCGCCAGTGGTTCCTGTAGGCGACGCAGGTGTGCTTCGTGCCGTGGGACAACCCAAGGGTGTTCTCGTTCTCATCGAGCCGGGTCCCGCAGACCAGTCGGGCATCACACGGCTCGCGACGCTCGTAGGTGGAGCGACCCACAAGCCGACGGTTGTCGTGGTGTCTCGAAAGTACAACGAGCTCATGATGCGTATGGCCTTCCGGGGCTGCCAGCTTGTGCACGTCAAGGCCAAGGGACAAGCGTTTGCGCTCGGTCTCCCGGTTCCCCCTGCTGAGATGTCCGAGGTCAAGCTTGAGGCGCCAGACCTCAAGCAGGCCAAGAAAAAGAAGGATGGGCAGCAGCCGAAGCTCGAGATGGTCGGGCGAGAAGAGCCCCTCGAGACACTCTCCGAGATGCTCCGGAGCGGTGGGCCGATCGTGCTGTCGGGTCCTCGCGGTGTGGGCCGCACGTGGCTGCTGGAGCATGCCGCATCGGCCGTGGGGCTTAGGGCGCTACCACCGCTTCGGTTTGACCGGGGTGTGGGGGCCGACACCCTGCTGGGGCGGCTTGCGGCCGTGACCCGTGAAGGGGGCAACGACGGACTTGCGACAGCGCTGAAAGAAGGGAAGAAGCCACACGAGCTCGTCGAGGCGGCCATTGCATCGCTCGAGGCCGCGACGGGCCTCGAAGACCGGTTCATGGTCATCGAAGGCTTGGAGCATGTGGCGGGCCGCGAGGCGGACTTCTTCCGCAAGAGCCGGCTTGAGTTGTTGCTAGAGGCGCTACTCACCCACACCTACGCGCTCCGCCTTGTCTTCGTCTCGACCAAGCAGCCCGTGTTCTACCGTGAGGGTCGCGACGCATCGCTTCGGCGCCTAGAGGTCGGCGGCATCATGGGGCGCCACTATCACGAGATCTACGAGGCCTACCACGTGCCAGAAGTGGCGCGTGAGCGCTTTGGGCCACTCTCCGAGCGGCTGCATGGCCACCCAATGGCCGTGCGATTCTCTGGACTCGCAGTGGCCCGTCAGGGTGAGACCGTCCTCGACGACGCCAAGTTCCTCAAGATGAAGGGTCTCGACGACCAGGACACACTCACACGGTATGTCGGTCGCCGACTCGACAAGCTGGAGAAGCCTGCCCGTGAAGCGCTCGCGCGCCTTGCACACCTGACGCGGCCCGTCGATGGTGCAGAGCTCGCGGACCTCGGCATTGGACGCCGCGACCGCATCAAGCTGCTGGCGACCGGGTTGCTCGACATGGTGGGGACGAACGAGAGCAAGCGCTACCACGTCCATGCGCTCGTGCGCCGGGCCTTCCCGTATCGCGAAGTCAGCGACTTCCGTTGGATGGGAACCCTCGGCCAGCGCTACCTTCGCGATGCCGAGAAAGCGGACGGTGTGGAGAAGCTGGCGCTTCAGCAGGCGGCGAACCACTGTCTGTCGATGGGCCGACAGCAGCGGTCCCGTGTCGAGCTTGAGTTTGCCGACGATGATGCGGTGATTGAGTCTTGCTTTGGACTCATGCGGTCCAAGACCAACCCGCGGTTCGACATGGCAGCTTCACGCGTCAATGAGGTGCTGAAGCGTGCCCCGACCAACGCCGATGCGCACCTCGTCAAGCTGGAGCTCCTGCGTCGGACCGAAGCGAAGAACGAAGACGTGATTGCTGCGTTGAATGCGGCCATCGAGCACGCACCGGTCCCCGAGGTGTTTCATGAAGCGGTCGGGTTCCACCTGTCCCGTCGCTCTCGTGCGAAGGCCGTGAACATCCTCAAGGATGCCGTGGCGCTGCTGCCCGACCAGTCCCGTCTCAAGACACGTCTCGCAAGTCTGCTCCTTCGCGAAGGGCGCCGACCCGAGGCGATCGAGCTGCTCCAACAGGCGATGGAACTCGACCCCATGCTTCCCGATGCGTACGGTCTGCTCGGCATGGCCCGGCGCGAAGAGGGTGCGGAGCGCCTCGAGGACGCAGAGAACCTTCTCCGGGAAGCTGTCCGTCTCGCGCCAAAAGATGTGGTGCAGGTCAGCCGCTTGGTGGCGCTGCTTCTCGACATCGCGCGAGGCGTCCCAGAGCGGCGTGATGCCGTTCGCGAAGAGATTCGCACGCTCCTCGACGAGCTGCTGGTCGAAGAGAAGCGCAGCGCCGAGGTGCATGTGCTCTACGCGCAAGCACTGCGCGAAGAGGGCGGCGATCTCGAGCGGGCACGCTACTTCCTCAAGAAGGCGACCAAGCTCGCAGGTCGCGCGGCACGCGGTAGTCGGTTCATTATTGAGTCAGCGCTGTTGAACCTTGCAGATGGCAAGATCGATGATGCGGAGCGGTCCCTTAAGGCTATCGCTAGAAAGGAGCCTTGGAACGCCCATGTCTGTGCTGCCATGGCCCAGGTGCTCGAGGCGCGCCAGCAGTATGTGGCCGCCCATGCAGAGTTGATGCGAGCCGTGGAGCGTACGAGTCCGCATAGCCTCTCGCGACAGGCCTTTGAGCTGGAGCAAAAGCGTCTGCAGGACCTCATCGCGAACCAGTTCACGGCTGCCGTGCCTTCGGTGGATGGCGGGGCGTCCGCAGAGGAAGCGCCCGCCGCAGAGGAGGCTCCTGCCGCAGAGGAAGCACCTGCCGTAGAGGAAGTCCCCGCTGCAGAGGAGGCTCCTGCCGCAGAGGAGGCACCTGCTGCAGAGGAAGCGCCCGCCACAGAGGAAGCTCCTGCCGCAGAGGAAGCTCCTGCCGCAGAGGAAGCACCTGCCGCAGAGGAAGCACCTGCCGCAGAGGAAGCACCTGCTGCAGAGGAAACACCTGCCGCGGAGGAGGCCTCCTCCTCGGACGACGCGTCCGAGGAGTGACCTTCACTCCGTGACGCTTGGGCGCGACCCCTCCTAGGGGTTGCGCACGAGCACGAGGGTCGACATGCGCGGGAGCTTGCCGCCCGTGGTGGCGGTGAGGTTCGTGCCGTCACTGTCCAGTGTGTCGACGAACTCCCAGCTCTGCGTGTAGTAGTCACCGACGTACAGGCTGGCTTCTCCGCTCTTCAATGTCCAGTTGTCGGTGAGGCGGAAGTCGATGCCGTCTGGGGCGCTATGCTCGATAGGGTCGAGGTACCAAACGGCAAGAATGTCGCCGTCGAGGCCTTCAATGGGCAGGGCATCCGCGGTTGCATTGACACCTGACACCGTTGTGGCCGCGTCGACGAAGGGCGGTGGCGTCAGGGTACTATCGCTCAGCGTCATGAACACCCCGTCCACGACGCGAAGCTCGGTCTCCGTCTTGGGGAGGGTGGCGGCTGCGCCGAGGGGAAGCATGGTCACGGCCAGATCGCGTGGCTCGCCGTCGACGAGCTCGATGGGCACGAAGGGGGTCGCGTAGCCGGCCCCACCGGAGAGTGGTACGACCTCAAAGGAGCCTGGGCCCGGCACAATCGGGTCAAATGCAAATTCGCCGTTGTCGTTGACGGGTGCGGTGAAGCACAGCTTTCGGCAGTACTGCACGCGCGCCGAGCTGAACGGAGCCCCGCTCTCATCGAGGAGTGTGCCGTACAGCGGGGAGTTGGTGGTGTCTGGTGGGTCGGTGTCTGGCGCATCGCTATCGGTGTCGGCGTCGGAATCGGTATCGCTACCGGCGTCCGTATCGGTATCGACAACATCGGTGTCGGTGCCGTCCGTGCTGTCGGACGATGTGTCTGTGTCGCAGGCGGTGAGCATGAGACCAAGAATCAGGGTGGTGGTGGGGCGCATGGTTCCTCCGAACACGATGACAGGTGGTAGGGCAGACCATAGACCGAGTCCGTGCGACATGCCAGATCTGGCCTCGTCAGGTTGATGTGGATGATGTACGAGGTCCCGTGACTGTCTTCCGACTACCCGATGCGCATGTGTTTCCAGACCCGATGCTGGCGGATCCCGATGGTCTGCTCGCAGTGGGCGGGGATCTCGACCCTGCTCGGGTGTTGTTGGCCTACCGTTCCGGCATTTTCCCCTGGTACAGCGAGGGCCAGCCGCTGCTTTGGTGGTCCCCCGATCCGCGGATGGTGCTGAGAACGTCGGAGCTCCGTGTGCGGCGCAGTCTCGCCAAGGTCATGCGCCAGCAGCGGTTTACCATTACCCTCGATGAAGCGTTCGATGACGTGGTCGAGGCGTGCGCAGCCGTCCCACGACCTGGCCAGCAGGGCACGTGGATTACGCCAGATATGCGCGCGGCCTACACCACGCTTCACCGTCAGGGACATGCACACTCGGTGGAGGCGTGGCTAGACGGGCGCCTCGTGGGCGGTCTCTATGGTGTCGCGGTGGGGCGGTTGTTCTGCGGTGAGTCGATGTTTGCTCACGTGTCTGATGCGTCCAAGGTCGCGTTTGCGACGCTGGTCGCCCAGCTCGAGCGATGGGGATTTCCGTTGGTGGACTGTCAGGTCCACACCGATCATCTTGAGAACTTTGGCGCGACCGAGGTGCCGCGTCGGGTGTTTCTCGGTGCCGTCAGCTCGCTCGTCGACGCGCCCGGTCGCGAGGGACGCTGGCATCTCGACCCGCCTACTCCTCGGAGCTGACCTCGAGGAGGGCGTCGAACTCATCGGGCTCGGTGTCGTCTACTGCAGGGTCGACCGGCGACTCCTCATCGGATGCCGCGGGTGGCGGCGTATCTTCGACCACAGGCTCGGGCTTGCGTCGTGAGCGGCGACGTGGCTGCCAACGTTGCCCCTCCGGTGCTTGGGGTACAGGAAACGGTCCGAGCTCGTCCTCATCCCAGCGCTCGCGTAGCTCGTAGAGCGCGCGGTCCCAGCGGGCCAGCATGGGGGGAATACCAAAGGTGACGAGCAGGCTCTCCGCCTTGGCGCAGAGGGGCTCGAGGCGTCCCTCGATGGCAACGGGCTCATGGCTGTAGACGCCCATCGCCGGTCCGTGCTTGTCACGGTGCAAGAGGATCACCGCTCGTGCCATCGTGAGCAGGTGGGGGAGCGCGGCGGGCTGGAACTGTGCGGGTGGACTGTCGAGTGTCGACATGCCGACCAACAAGAAGAGGGCCTCTCGGACCGCGTCGTCATCGATGGTGTGATCGGCATCGAGGAGGAGGAATCCGAGTGCACGGGGCTGGGTCTCTGGCCCGAGCACTTCGCGGATCTCTCGGAGTCCGGACACCGTACGGGTCCAACGAACGGCGAGCTCCTCTGTCCGGCCCCCCGCGCGGTTGGCGGTGTACATCTCTACATGTTCGGCGGCGTCCGGGATGTCTGCGGGGTGACCATCCTCCATGAAGGCCACGAGCGTCTTGCGTGGAAACAGGGCCTGGACCACCTGAGCGACGTCGACCTTCGAGTGTGGAAGTCCTCGCGTCGCGTTTGCCGCTGCATCGTCCACGAACTCTGCGCCCGACACCACGACCCGATGAATGGGCGCGAGATCTTCGGTGAGCTCGAACGGCTGAATCCACCGCTCACGCCCGCGACAGAGTCGCCCAGGCGATTTGGGGTCAAAGAGCGTCGAAGAGATACCAAGAGCTTGAATCATGGAGGCCGTTGGGGTTGGACGGGAACGTGGGTCCGGATACCAGAGTCGCGCTGGAGGCGCACGTGGCCATCGCAGATCGCTTTTACATCACGACACCTATCTACTACGTCAACGGCCGTCCTCACATTGGTCATGCGTATACAACGATCGCGGCAGACACAGCTGCGCGCTGGCATCGGCTGCTCGGCGTGCCGACCCGCATGGTCACCGGCACGGACGAGCACGGCCAGAAGGTCCTTGAAAAGGCCAATGAGCGCGGCATGACACCGCAGGCGCACTGCGACGACATGGTGGTCCACTGGAAGGCGATGATGTCCGACCTCGGGATCGCCTACGATCACTTTGTGCGCACGACAGATGCCGATCACATCACCCGCGTGCAGACGGTTCTTCAGCACCTCTACGACCGGGGCCTGATCTACAAAGACTCCTACGAGGGGTGGTACAGCCAGTCGGCGGAGCGGTTCTGGACCGAGAAAGACCTGGTCGACGGCAAGTGCCCGGACACGGGGCAGCCGGTCACCAAGATCGAAGAGTCGAACTGGTTCTTCAAGATGGGTTCCTACCAGCAAGAGCTCCTCGACTACCTCGAGGCACACCCCGATGTCGTCAAGCCGACAAGCCGTCGGAACGAAGTCCTCGGGTTCTTGCGAAAGCCGCTCGCTGACCTCTGTATCAGTCGGCCAAAGTCACGCATGAGCTGGGGTATCGAGATTCCGTTTGATACCGACTACGTGACCTACGTGTGGTTTGATGCGCTCCTGAACTATCTCACAAACATTGGCTACACCCCTGGTGACACAGCCCATGAGGCGTGGTGGCCAGCGAACGTCCAGCTCATCGGCAAGGACATCCTCACCACCCATGCGGTCTACTGGTCCACCATGCTGTTGGCGCTCGGGCTGCCCCTGCCCAAGACCCTGTTCGCCCATGGCTGGTGGATGAGCGCAGATGGCGCCAAGATGAGTAAGTCGCTCGGCAACACCATCGACATCAATCTGCTGATCAAGGCCTATGGCGTGGACGCTGTACGGTACTTCTTCTTGAGGGAGATCAGCTTTGGGGCCGACGGTCAGTTCAGCTACGACGGCTTTCTCGCGCGGTACAACACGGACTTGGCCAACGACCTCGGAAACTTGGCACACCGCGGCTTGAGCATGACGACCAACTGGCTCAATGCCGAGACCCCAGAGATGGGTGAGCTCACCGAAGACGATCTCGTGCTCCACACCCTGGCTGATGAGGCGGTCGCGGCCTTCCAAAACGGCCTGGGCTCGATGAACTTCCAGGCTGCGTTCATGGCACTGTTCCAGCTGATCTCGGCGGGGAACAAGTACATCGATGCTCAGAAGCCCTGGGCGCTCAACAAGGCGGGTGAGACGGGGCGGTTGAAGACCGTGTTGCGACACATCCTTGAGATCGGTCATGTAGCCGCCTGCTGTCTGCTACCGGTCATGCCTGCCAAGTCGATGGAGATGCTGACGAAGCTCGGCCGCACCGAAGAAGAGGCTAGCGCGCTTCTACGCCGCTGGGTGAAGGCGACGTCTGCAGGCGAGAAGGTTGGCCTCGGTCACCTGACGGCTGGTGCTTCGCTGCAGGTCGGGGACCCCCTCTTTCCGCGTCATCGAAAGCAGCCTGCAGAGATCGCAGCACTGTTCGAGGTGCCCGCAGACGAAGCCAAGAGCGAGGAGCCGAAGCTCTCGCGGCGAGAGCGAAAGCGACTCGCGCACAAGGCCAAGCAGAAGCCGCAGGTGGCCGGCGTGGATGACCTCATCACCTACGAGCAGTTTGCGAAGGTGGCCCTGCGGGTGGCACGGGTGGTCGAGGCTGCTCCTCACCCCGATGCAGACAAGTTGCTCGTGCTGCAGGTCGATGTGGGCGAGCATGGTCGTCGTCAGATCGTGGCCGGCATTGCCAAGCGGTTCTCGCCCGATGAGCTGGTCGGGCGCAATGTTGTGATCGTCGCCAATCTTGCACCCGCGACACTTCGCGGCGTGGAGAGCCAAGGCATGCTGTTGGCTGCCGGGGCCAAGGAAGTGGTCGACCTCGTGGGCGTCGATGCCCAGCCCGGAGAAGTGGTTCGCTAGGTCATCGGCGCCAGAAGTCTGGAAGCAGCAGCGCGAGCAGGGTGAAGAACTCCAGTCTGCCGAGGACCATGGCGGCGCTGAACAGCACCTTGGACAGGTCGGAGTACGAGGCGAAGTTGTCGACGCCTTCGTAGAAGGGCCCTGGTCCCATGTTGGATAGGCTGGTGAGCATGGCTCCAAATGCCGTCGGGACGCTGACGCCCTCGATGCCCGAGATGGCGAAGGTTCCCATGCCCAGAAAGCTCATGTAGACGAAGAAGAAGACCGCCACTTCTGTGAGTACAGGCTGCGGGACGGCCCTACCTGACATCTGCACGACCTGGACCACACTGGGCCTCATGGTCTTTCGAATCTGTGTGACGGTGGTCCGTGTGAGCAGCACGAAGCGGCTGACCTTGATGCCGCCGGCCGTGGAGCCGGACATGCCGCCCACGAACATCAGCAAGAGGACGATGGTGAGCGCTGGCGCGGGGTAGGCCATGTAGTCGTCGGTACCAAAGCCCGTGCTGGTGATGGTGGTCGCCACCATGAAGCTTGCGTATCGAAAGGCCTCGACGGGGTTGTGCCCGTGGGCCTCAAGAATGCCGAGGGTCAACAGACAGGTCGCCACCATGACGAGACCGATGTAGACCTTGAACTCGTCGGAGCGAAGAAATCCCTTGAGACTGCCAGCGCGGAGGGCCCCAAAGTAGAGGCCGAAGTTCACGCCGGCGATAAGCATGAACACGGTGATGACGGACTCGATCAGGCTGGAGTTGAATGCGGCGATGCTCGCATTCTGCGTCGAGAACCCACCGGTCGACATGGTCGTCAGCGAATGACAGACCGCCTCGAACAGCGTCATCCGTGCCACGCCTTCTTCGGGGGGAATGAGCGCCCCAAGGCAGGCTAGGATGATCACCTGCATGACGGTAAACGCGGTGTACAGGCCCCAGAGGGTCAGACTGGTCTGGGTAATTCTTGGCTGCAGTCCCTCGGCGGTGGGGCCGGGAACTTCGCTCTTGAACATGTGCTTTCCGCCGACACCGACGTTGGGAAAGACAGCCACAAAGAGCACCACAATCCCCATGCCGCCCAGCCACTGGATGATGGAACGCCAGAGGAGGAGTGGGCGCGACAGGGTGCCCTCGATGTCACCGAGGATGGTGGCGCCCGTGGTCGTAAAGCCGGACAGCGCCTCAAACATGGCGTCGGGGATCGACAGTCCAGCTCCCAGAATGAAGGGCAACCCGCCGAAGAGACCGGCGCCCAACCAGATCATCGCCACGGCAAGGGTAGCGTCCCGACGTGACAGGTTTCGATGCTCGGGCGCACGGCGCGCGAGCTGACTGCCGACGCCTGCGCAGGACACGGTCACGAGTGCGGAGAGCAGCAGGGGCATGGCGGCCCCTTCGTCGAGCGGTCGCGTGAACCCACCGAGTTCGAAGAGGAGACCCAGGACACCGCAGAGCGCCATGAAGACGCCCATTCCGCCTAGGACAAGAGCGACAGGGCGGGCGACACGGCTGAGGACCTCCGAGACCTCGGTGGTGATGCTTCGGCGATGTGCGTCGCGTGGCATGGGGTCTCAAGCTCCCTTGAAGAGCTTGGACACGGCTGCCCGTGCTTCATGGGTGGTGAGAATAATGACGGTCTCACCTGGTAGGATGACGTCGTCGCCGCGCGGAATGATGGCGCGGTCCGGTCCGACAATGGCACCGATGATCGCACCCCGGGGCATCTGGACCTGCCGGCTACGGATCGGGACGCCGACGGCGCGGCAGGTCGACAGCGCGACCATCTCAAGGACCTCGGCCTTTCCTTGCTCGAGCAGCGTCAGCGACTTGACCTCGGCGGACCGGGAATAGCGAAGCACGTGGTCCGAAGCGACGAGACGTGGGGACAAGGTGATGTCGACACCGAGCTGTCGGTACAGCTCGAGGTAGTCGGGGCGATGGCAGAGGGCGATGGTGCGGTCGACCCCAATGCGCTTGGCCAGCAGGCAGGCCATCAGGTTGACCTCATCTTCGCGGCTGACGGCCACAAAGAGGTCAGACCGACCAATCTCTTCTTCTTCGAGAAGGTCGAGGTTGGTCCCGTCGCCACAGAGCACGGTCACGTTGTCGAGGGTCTCGCTGAGGGCGGTCGCACGGTCCATCAGCTTTTCGATGATGGTCACACGCGTCCCGTCTCGGGCGAGGGGCTTGGCCAGTGTCTTGCCGATGACGCCACCACCGAGGATGGTCACGCGTCTCGCTTCGCGTTGGGTGGAGAAGAGGTCTTCAGCATCGAGGATCTTTTCCGGGAGGCCCATGATGTAGGCCTCATCGCCAGGCATCAGGATGTCGGCGCCACCGGGAACGGTGACCCGCCCTTCACGAACAAAGGCGGCAACGATCGTGCCCTCGGGCATGCTCAGTGTCGACAGCGGCTGGTTCACCATGCTGCTGCCTTCATCGATGTTCATCTTCACGAGCTCAATGCGATCTGCTGCGAGGTCGATCACCTCAAGCGCACCGTGGCTCCGGGCGATCTTGGTGATCTCTTCTGCGAGAAGCACGCGGGGATTGATGATGACATCCACACCCATAAAGCCGTATTGAACACCCGTCTCGTTGGTGCAGGCCGCCCAGTCATCTCCTTGGACGCGGGCGACCACACGCCTCGCGCCAAGCTGCTTTGCGGCGATCGCTGCCAGCAGGTTCACTTCGTCGTTGTTGGTGACCGAGACGACCAGGTCGGCGCGCGCTGCACCTGCTTGCTTGAGGACGCGGGGTGAGGCTCCGTAGCCGAGGAGTGTCGCCACATCGTGGTGCTCTTCGACGTCCCGAACCACATCGGCCGAGACGTCCACGGCGACCACGTTGTGGCGGTCGACCTCCAGCGTTCGAAGAACGTGGCGGCCAACCTGGCCCATTCCGATGATGATCACATACATGGCTGCCTTCTGATGGGGTGGTCATAACCCGAGAGGCCGTTCCATGGTGGTGCATGGCGCGAGGGCGCACGCGGGGAGCGACCTAGGGAGACGGCCATTCGATGGGATGCATCGGACGGTAGTTGAGGACATCCTTGGCACGCCGACCGTCGAGGACAAGACCGAAATGAAGCTGATTTCTGTTAATGCCATAGGAGAAATCACTGCCCGTCAGCAGGTGACGGAATCGATAGAGCGGACGGATGGCCAGCTCAGGTGCAGGAAGCACACGTGCGCCAAATTTCCGCGCGGCCTCGGCGAGCGGAAGGGTGTCGGCGCCGGGAATGTTGAACACGCCTTCGCCGCTTCCGTGGGTGGCGAGTTCGAGCGCACGCACCATGTCGCTGGGGCTGGCCACGTTGATCATGGGGTCAAAGCCCATGGTGCGAAGCACGACAGGGGCGTTCAGGTAGTCGAAGAGCTGGCTACCAAAGCCGGGGGCCAGGACCTCGGCCATACGCAGCACCACGACCTCGCAGTTGATGAGGCCCATGCGTGCACATGCGGTCAGGTCTGCCTCTACGCGGTCTCGGACGTACTGGGGGGCGCTGGGTGCCATGTTGAGGGGGTGGTCTTCCATGACGCGGACAGGGAGATCAAGGCTGACCTTGTAGACCACCGCGTGGCTTCGAACGACCAGCCGCTTGATGGAGGGATGGCGGTCAGCGAGGCTGGTGATGGAGCGAAGGGCCTCGACATTGGCGGCGTAGGCAGATCGGCCAGCGCCATAGCCGCGGGCGTCCTCTGCGAGGTGGACCACCACTTCGCAGTTGTATTTGCGGGCAGGTCCAAACAACAACTCGCGGACTTTTCGGGTGCGACGCAGGTCCACGGGAACGTAGGTGAGCCGCTGATGCGGACCGATGGGGAGGGGACCGTCCGCAGGGTGGCGATCTGCGGCGAGGACATGCCGGATCCTCGTGTCTGCCAGCAGGGACCGTACAAGCTCCACGCCAAGCGGCGTGGTCGCACCCGTGACGAGGACGGACTTCACGCGAAGACCCCCTCGCGCATCTCAAGACCCTTCTCCAACAGGTCTTGGACGGCAGCCTTTACGCGCGCTGCAGCCTCGCCGACGACTTCGGGGTCATCGGCTTGGGCTGGTGAATATTCCTGATCGAATCGAAGCGGTGCGCCGTAGTGGATGTGGTACCGCACCGGTAGCGGGAACGGGGTCGCGGGCACGGGAAGATACGGGATGGGCAGGCCCGTCCATGCGAGCGGAATGCGTGCGATCTGCGGCATCTGTTCTTCGGCACCGACGATGCCAACGGGAATCACCGGAGCGCCGTAGCGAATCGCGAACTCGCAGTGGCCCTTTCGCCAGTCTTGCAGCTGATACCTGTCGCGAAAAGGCTTTCCGATGCCAGGTGTGCCCTCGGGAAACAGCAGCAAGAGTTCGCCACTCTCGAGGAGGTTTCGTACGTTGCCTCGGCTTCCACCGACCATGCCTGCGCGGCTGAACAGCGTGCCCACAAACGGAAGGCTGTTCACAAAATAGTCGGCGATGGCACGACACACCCGCGGCGGGTGCGTGTTTCGCAGCACATCGTTCCACACCATGTTGCCGTCGAAGGGCAGGGTCCCACTGTGGTTGGCGGCGAGAATGGCCGGTCCTACGGCTGGGATGTTCTCGTGACCGTAAGACTTGACGCGGAAGTAGTCTTCGTAGAGTCCCCGACAGAGTGCATCGCCAAAGGCTACGAAGTCCGGGTGCATTCCAAAGCTGTCATAGCCGTGGCCCGCATCCGGAAAAACGAGAGTGTCGGCGCGACGTAGCGTGTGCTCATCACCGAGAAGCTTGGTGAGGGCCCGCGCAACAGCAGGAGGAAAAGGCATGACGGGTCTCCGAGCCCGCTAGCGTTGAAGCCGCGGGTCTTCTCTCCAGCGTTCTAGCCTCCGAACATCCTTCTTGCTCAGGTTTGGCAGGGACAGGCCGGCGCTCAGCAGCTGATTGGCCAGGGTCGAATCGCCAGCGTCGAGGGCCCAGCCTACGGCTTCGATGGCGTAGGATACGGCGCCAGCGCCATTGCGCTCAACCTCGGCAAGTGCCCGCGCGGCGGCCTCGCGTGGCTGTCCCTCGGCGGCCATCTGTCGCAGGCCAGCAAGCGTATTCGGTGGGGCGATAGCGCCTTCCGTGGCGCCGCCCCCGAGTGCTGCGGCAGAGGGGGCGGCATCTTCCGCGGCATAGCCCGTGCTCCGTGGCGCGGACCGCATAGCCCGCGTCTTTGTGCTCAGGAACACCTCTGCGTCGGCGAGGGCCTCTGGCTCGTCCTCGGCCATGTCCATGTCCATGGCCTCCATGAGTGCTGGCTCGGGGGCCGGCGAAGCAGGCGGTGCGCCGCCCTTACGCGTGGGTGCTGGTTCGGGCGCGTTCGGTAGGCCCGCGACCGCTGGACCGTCCTTCGACCCCAGCAGCTGGTCATCTAGCGTCGTGTCCGGTGTGGGTACGCTGTTGCGCCGCGTCTTTGCGGGCGCCGAAGTGGGCGCGGGCTTTGCGCGAACCTTCTCGTCGCTCACGGCGTCATCGGAGGGCGTCTCCGCGCCGGTGGGCGCAGCAGCAGCAGCAGCTTCTTCTGCTGGTGGGCGTGGGAGGGTGTCGAGCGCGTCGAGCGCGTCGGGTGGTGTGCCGCGTCGCTGGAAGTCGCTGTAGGACGGTGCCTCGACCTCTTTCTTGAGTGTGGAGGGCGCGCTGTCGATATCGCTTTGCACCACCATGAGGAGCGCGGCGGCCGCAGCGAGTGCACCCATCACACCTCCGGAGGCCCACGGTCGCCATTCGAGCCCCGTTCGGGTGGGAAAGCTCACAACGTTTGAGGCGGGGTCGGTCGCCAGTGGACCGGTCTCGACCTCGGAGAGGATCTGGTCTGCGGTCAGATGAGGTGCTGGAGCGAGCTCGGGGCGGAGGGCGTAGACCGCCGCGAGAACATCGGGGTCGATGCCTTCAGGGGGGGGACCGGTGGGCGCATCCAACCAGAGCGCCAGCTTTTCAGCCTGTTCCTGCTCGTTCATGGTGGGTACACCTTTCGAAAGGCCTTGCAGGCACGGTGGAAGAGGACGTCGAGCGTGCCGACGGTGATGTCGAGAAGTTCTGCGCACTCGCTTCGCGGGCGCTCTTCGATCAGCCGGAGCTTCAAGACGCGGGCATAGCGTTCATTCATCATGGATAACGACTGTTCGACCTCGCGTTTCGTGTCCTCGACCTGCAATCCGCGGTCTGGCGACGCAAAGGTGTGGTGGGTCGAGGGCACGGGCTCTGCTTGAACAGCCTCGGAGAGTCTCCGGTCTCGGTTGCGCTGTCGGTGGACATCCATGGCTTCGTTGATGCCGATGCGACGCAGCCAATGAACGATGGACCGCCCTTGGTATTCGAACTGCTCAATCTTCTCCATGGCCTTGCGAAAGGTGTTTCGCAGCGCGTCTTCGGCTGCGGGCCGGTCTGGACACCGCGCGAGGATGGCGCGGTACACCGTGTCGCCGTACCACTGGTAGAGCGTCGCGAACGCTGCGCGGTCGCCTTGTCGGATCCGTGCGACAACATCCTGCTCCCGCTCGAGGGATACGTCGGTGCGGGACGAGGATGTCGGGGCGCGCTGCGACACGAGACAAAGCTCCGGTGACTTGGGCGCAAGCATGGCGTACACGGCGGAACTCCGCAAGTGGGGCCGTGGTAACGGGTAGGACCCGGTCGCCTTACAGGGTGCCTGGATCTCGGAAGAGCGTGCCGCGGCCGAGAATCCACCCCGGATCAAGGTGTGCTTTCAACGCCAACATCTCACGGCGGTGGGTGTCCGAGATCATCCAGTCATATTGATGGACCTTCAGCTTACCGATGCCATGTTCTGCGCTCACGGTGCCGCCGAGAGACAGGGCTAGCCGCGCGAGGTCGTCATAGGTGGCTTTTGCGGTGGCCAACTCTTCTTGCGATGTAGGCAGCAGGTTGAGATGGAGGTGGTTGTCTCCGATGTGTCCAAACAGCACATGAGGCAAGGACACCGCTTCGTAGGCATCCATCATGCGCGACAGCGCGGCGTCGGGAACCGCGAGGTCTGTGCCGACCTTGGGCATGCCATTCCGCACCACCTGTTCGTTGATGCCTGCGGGTACCGCATGGCGAAGTGCGTGGAGGTCCGCCTTGCCAGAGGGATCCGTGGCGAGGATGGTGTCATCGGCGAGTGCGTCGCTCGACTCGAGTAGCGTCCACCATGCCGCGATTCGGGCATCTAGGTCTTCTTCGTCGGTGAACTCCTGCTCACAGAAGAGTGCAGCGCATGCGCCGTCTGGCACGTCGACATCACGGGCGCGGGCTAGCGCGAGGCAGTGATGGTCGAGGTATTCGATGCATCGAGGGGAGACTGCGGCATCCTCGCCGGCCCGAAGTGGGGTCCGGAGACGCTCGACGAAGGCCACAGCGGAAGCTCTGGAGGTAAAAAATACGACGAGCCCGCACACACCTGCTGCGAGCGTCGTGAGCCGTACTGTGGCTTTGGTGATCAGTCCGAGTGTTCCCTCACTGCCGACGAAGACGTCGACGAGGTCGGCCGGGCGCTCGTAGCCAGCCGCGCATTTCAGGCCTTTCGGGGGTTCCCACGTCAAGGAGGGCCAGTCCGATGGAATGGGTTGGCCGCGTTGCGCCGTCAGGTGTTCGCCGTTGGGGAGCACGACCTCGAGTGCTTCGATCCAGTCGCGTGTCGGGCCATACTTGAAGCTTCGTGCCCCACTGGCGTTGCAGGCGATGGCGGCGCCGAGGGTACAGTCATGTCGACTGGTCGGGTCGGGAGGGAAGAACTTTCCCGTGGCTTCGATGGCTTCTTGGAACTCGCCGAGGAGGATCCCCCCTTCTGCGGTGGCGGTGTGCTCGCCGATGTGCTCGATCGCCTTGAGGTGCTCCACGCTCAACAGCCAGCCGCCAAACGGCACGGGGCTTCCCGTGGTCGAGGTTCGTGCTGCTGTGATGGTGACGGGCGTACGGTCTGCTTGGGCTGCACCCAAGATCTCGGCGACCTCGCGTGCGGTCTTGGGCCGAAACAGCCCCTCTGCATGCCCGCGGACATTGCTGGCGTCTGTCAGGTAGCCTTCCAGCAGCTCGGGATCTGTGATGGGAGCGCGCATGAGCCTACCGTGTCAGCGGGAAGAGAAGGTAATGGACTCGAGAACGACATCGACCGTGGGGCGATCCCCCGAGTCCGTGGGAACTTCGGAGATCTTCTTCGTCACCGCGTAGGGTTCGCACTGACCGAAGATGGTGTGTCGACGCTCGAGGTGGGGGGTGGGTGCCACCGTGATGAAGAACTGGCTGCCATTGGTACCGGGTCCTGCGTTGGCCATGGCAAGTCGGCCGGGTCGGTCAAAGTGCAGGTCGTTGCTGATTTCATCGTGGTAGCGGTAGCCGGGCCCACCGATGCCGGAGCCCAACGGGTCGCCGCCCTGCACCATAAATCCGGAGATGACGCGATGAAATACCGTTCCAGGGTAGAGGGGCTTGGTGCCAGGTCGGCCCGTGTTGGGGTCGGTCCACGCTTGATCGCCGCGTGAGAGCCCGATGAAGCTCGCGACGGTGATCGGGGCCTTGTCGGCGAACAGCGTGCACGTGAGGGTGCCCTCCGAGGTACGGAGCTCGGCTTGGACCTCACCATTCTGGGCGCCAAGGTGCGTCAAGAGGTCGGTGTACGGCGAGGTGGAGTCGGCGAGGTCGAGTCCAGCCGTGGGTGCTCCGAGCATCGCAGCGAGAGCCACGTAGCCATCCATGTCGCCGCTCTGAAACCGGGCATCGCGGAGGGTCGGCCCGACATCTTTCTCGCCGCTCGACCAGAGCATCTCGAGGTCCTCGACGACATCGACGAGGCCGGTCTGACTGTTGCCCGTCAAGGCGGCCCGTACACGGAGGCGTCGGAGACGGGGATCGTCTGGGCGTGCTCGGAGTCCCTGCTTGATCGCGGACATGGCGCGTTCGGACTCACCATCTTTGAGGAGAACCTCGGCCAGTAGCGCAGCGGTCTCTGGGCCAGGGGCGGCAATCCATGCGCGTCCGAGGCGGCTGCGGTAACGCTCGTCGTCCCCAGCTACTGCAGCCGCAGTGCCCGCGGCGATCTGAAGACACCCATCGATGGGTTGGGTGTCGGCCAGTAAGCCCAGCGCGCTGATGGCTGTGGGTGTGCCATCTAGGCCTTCAAACGCGAGGGTAATGGCGGTGAGCGCGGGGTGGTCTTTCATGCCGGCCCGAACATCCGCAGCGTCCATCCAGGTCTTGCGAGGGGTCTCGCTCTCGCGAATGCTGTGGAGCAGCGGCGCGAGTACCTTGCGGTCCTTGCCGCGCATCTTTCGTGTACCAGGCACACCCGAGAGACAGGTCAGGCGGTCATCGACGTCGATCCAGGTCGCCTCCGGAAGGTCGGGGGCGCCTGCCATGGCAGTGCTCATCAGCAGCGGTAGGAAGATCATCGGTGTGCTCGCCTGTTGGAGGAGCGCCCCGCTCGGTCAGGGCGCAGAGTTGGGTTCACCCGGAGTGCCAATCATCACGGCCCGGTAGGGCGGATTGACATTGATACCCCCCTCGGAGAGCGAACATGCCTGCCAACTCTCACGAAGTGTTCCATCCTCGCCATCAGACAGGCGCTCCATACTGAATGCGGCTTGCGTGCCGTCATCGAATCCGCCGGCATAGGGTGGTGCCCCGTCACCGACAACGTCGACCACCTGGCCTGCCGGGTCTTTCAGGAACAGCTCCATGGCGCCCTGCTTCAGATAGAGGCGGGCTTGGCGGTTGTCGTTGAAGACGTTGACCACCATGTCGCCACAGCAGAAGGCGCTGACCTCATCTTGAGGAATGCCGTCTGTGTAGGGCTCAAGCACGTGATCGAGGATGAGGAACCGGCCATTGGCTGGGATGGTGCTTCCGGGCGGGAGCCCCACCACGAAGTCATCGACATTGCCGATCTGCCAAAGGTCGAGGCTCACGGGCCGGTCGAGGGTGTTGCGAAGCTCGATGTACTGGTCAAAGCCGTCAGGGTCGTTTTCGTGGGCGCCGTACCACATCACCTCGTCGATGCGGATGGAGCCAGGCGTGATCCCTTGTTCGTTGAGCCGCTCGTTGCCCATGCGACGGCCATCGCGCCAGAGGTCATAGAAGTACTTGTCGAAGGCTTGGGCCACACGCGCTCCACGCATCACGATGAGGTACTCGTCGTTCGAGCGTGTTGCACTGGCGGACCAGTTGAAGGAGCCGGTGATGACGGTGGGGTTCTCGCCGTAGGGGTCGATCACCATGGTCTTCGAGTGCAAACGCCCGCCACCGGCCTGGTAGTCACCGGGCTGCTGACTGTTGTCGTTGGCATCCATGCGCAGGGGGATGCCGGCACCCATGAGTCGGTAGACTTCGTGATATTGACCATTGGAATGGAGTTGTGACTGGTCGATCATGCCCGCGATGCCGTAGCGCGGCCACTCGGGGTCATCGCCTTCGAGAATCCCTTTCGCCGCCAGCTCTTCCTGCTTCCGGATGAATGCGGAGCCGACTTGGTCCTTGGTGAACGCGAAGATGGTGAACTTGACGGACTCTTGCGCGGCGTCGACATACTCCAAGATACGGCCCATGGCGTCTTCTTGAGGGGAGAACCAGACCTCAACGGTCGTGTCGCCGACGGTGTAGATGCGCTCGTTGTCGTTGATCTCCTTGTCGTGGCCAAACTTGCCGGCGAACATCTGCTCAAACTCGGCATCGAAGTCAGCAGCGACAGCAGGAGAGTCGATCACCACGAAGTTGTTGGAGTTGTGGCGCAGGTCGGTGTCGGTCCAGTTTGCGGTGCCTGCAAACACAAAGCGGTCATCGACCACCATGAACTTGTTGTGCATGATGTGATTGAGGTTGCCGGACTGCATCGGGATCTGTCGCTCGATGAACCGGCGGTATCCGCTGTTGTAGAGATGCCCGGCATCGCCGACCATGCGGACCTTGACGCCGCGGTCATGCGCACGGATGAAGGCGTCGATGACCTCATCGCGCCCAAAGCCCATCACCGCAAAGTCGATGGTGGCCGTGGCGGAGTCGATCATCTCGATCATGACGTCGATGACGTCGGGCTCCCACATGTTCTCGATACGCGTCCCGGGCTCATTGAAGTAGACCTCCACCTGACCGCCACGGGTCTGGTCGAGGTCCGCCGCACTTGGCGCACAGGAGCCCAAGAGGCCCGCGAGCAGGAAGGTTGCCAGCTTGTTCATCAGTTCACCTCGGTGACGCCAGCAGCGACGGCATCAAGATAGACGCTGGCGAGCTGCTGCAGCCAGGGACTGGGGGCATCGGGGACAGCGATCATGTAGAGGGCACCATCGACGAGCTGGTCGGTCACGACTTCGGTGTCGTTAAACAGTCGTGAGGCGCTCAGAATCTCGTGGGTGGCCACCATGGCTCTCGGCATGTGGTAGCGACCATCGGGACCGCGCTCGTAGTCGAGGAACAGGATGGTCGGCAGGGGTGCCGTGCTCGTCGTCTGGAGGACGCGTACACCGGCGGCGTTCTCGAGGCGGTTCGAGAGCGCGGGGTTGATCGTACCGAACCCTGGTCCCACGAGGACTTCAACGTCAAAGCCATCGGCGGCTTTGGCCTCGAGC
Source organism: Myxococcota bacterium (assembly GCA_049889515.1). Lineage (GTDB taxonomy): Bacteria > Myxococcota_A > UBA796 > UBA796 > JBMHDG01. Next base: position 30,291 of record JBMHDG010000020.1, on the reverse strand, counting down.
GCGGCCACGATGCTCTCGTCGGCCACATCATCGGACATGAGTCGAATGTCGCCCGATCGTGCGCTGTAGACCCCGTCGATGAGACGCTTACCGACGCGCTCTTGGGGGCCGAGCCAGAGCTCGAACTGGTCCGCGAACTGGGTCGAATAATTCCATCGGAAGTCAGCAATCGACTTGGCCATGGAGTCGAAGGCCGTGACGGCCGTGGCGTCTGCTCCCCCGAACAACTGGACATGTTCCATGTTCAGGTCTTGGCCGAGATCTTCAGAGTGACCACTCACCACCACGCGGGGGGCATCCGTGAGATCGCCCGCCTGGTTGGCCATCACGACCTCGGTCTGGTCGGCTACGACAAAGGCGTGGCTCATGCGAATGTCTTCGCTGGGCCAGGTCACGTCGTCGTTGAGGCTGAACTCGAAGTAGGTCAGGCCCGCGTCGCCAAGCTGGACCGGCACGCCAGCGCTTTGAAGTGCGATGACCCCTTCATCGTCAGCCTGGTCGATATCCGTGGTGACGAGCACTTCGACGCCGGCCATGTGGGCATCGATGAGGGCGGTGGCAAGCGTCATGTCGGTGAGCGTGGGAAGCGCGATGCGCACCTCGTCGCTCGCGGCCTCCACGGTCTCGACGAAGATCTCGTTGGCATCAGCGGCCGTCACCGGTGTCGAGAGCTCAAGGCGGTTGAACAGCGCATCGGTCTCTGGGGCTGCACAGGCCATCAAGGCCAGCAGGGGGGTCATGCGGATCATTCGAACCCTCCGCTGGCATAAGCGCCGGTGTAGTCCGGAGAGTTGGGGCGCCCGGGGGTGGCGTGGGTGTGCGCGCGGCAGCCGGCGAGCATCTTGTCGTTGTTGGGGATTCCCTCGTAGCAGGACAGACCCGCATCGGTCTCGGGGTCGACGATCAGCGCTGCGGGACAGTCTTCGCGCGTCGCGAAGTGCCACGCGGTGGGCTCGGTGCCGCGTCCACCGAACATCAGGTTCACGCGCTCCATGGACCGCGACGTTCGGAAGTCGTAGCCGCCCGCAAACGGCCGCGCGTAGCGGTCGCCCGCAAGCTCCATGAGACGCTCGTCGGCATCGCGGAGGGTCATGCGGAACGGGTCGTTCTGGCTGAGGGCCAGTCCGGGGAGGACGGCCTCGGCATCAGGAAAGCACCCTGTGTTCTTGGCGGCGACGATAGCGAAGTCGCCTACATCGATGTCGGCCATCGCAGGGAGGCGGAACTCCTGCTCGACCACGCCGCTGACGGTCAGCCGCCAGCCCGTGAGGTTGGCTGGGCGTGCCGACTCGTTTCTCACCTCGAAGAAGACGTCGGAGGGGTCCCAAGAGCCGTCTTCGCGGACGGTACCGGACCAGAGCACCTCGGTGATCTTGATGGACCCACGCTCACCACTGGTGGCGCCGCCCTCGAGGCCATCGCGGTAGTCGACGAACTGGTCGAGCTGTGACGACGGGTCGGTGTTGCAGGCCATGACGGCCAGAAGAGGGAGGAGGAGCCGCATCAGAACCTCACGTTGGCGCCGGCGCTGGCGTCCCAGAGCATCTGGGGATCGTTGCTACCGAGGGCGGTACCTGCGATGCGACCTACGGGAATGCTGTAGAACCCGCCCGGCAAGAACACCGCACCTTGGGCGTAGACACTGAGCGACTCGGAGACCTTGACACCGAGTGTGGCGTCGATCTCATGTCCGAGCACGCGACCGAGACGGTCCTGCGCGGCGAATTCCTCACGCGAGTAGCCGAATGGTGGTGTGATGCTGTTGAGGTTGGCCAAGTCGAGGCCGGTGACGCCGGTGTCCTGGAGGAACCAGTAGCCGAGGCCGAGCTCGATCGGTGCGGGGAAGGAGACGTGACCGTTTGCGGAGATCACGCGGGTACCGGACTTCCGAGAGGTCTCTTGCGGCATGTTCTCAAGGCCGAAGGAGCCGACGTATGCGCTGGGGTGCCAGCCCAAGAATCGGTTGGTCAGCAGTCCGCCCACATGGCGTGCCTTCATGCCGACGTAGCCGTGGCTTCGGAGCAGTCCATCGTTGCCGTACGCTGGTCCCATGGACTCCCAGTAGGTGATCTCACCGCGACCACCCCAGGTCTTGCCCTCGCTCTTCTTGTTGATGACCACACCGCCGCCCCACGCAAAGCCCGTGGCGTCGACGTCGACGGCGACCAGTTCCTTGCGATCGACGCCGGTCGAGGCCGCGAACTCTGCCCATGGCGTGATGAGGTCAGCGATCCGGTAGCTGGCGCGGACGCCTGCATTGAAGACCCAGTCGTTGTCGCTGAAGTTTCCGAGCAGGCCGTTGTAGGTGATGTCAGAGCCGGAGCCGAGTGCGCCCACGTCGGTGTAGAACGCGTAGGCCCGTGCGTCGAGGTTGGGCACCTTCTCGGGATTGATGACGAGGACCGCGCCGTGGCGTCGGGTCATCCGATCGCCGCGGAACCCGAAGGTCTGTGTGTTGGCTTGGCCCACAAACCCGACAAAGTTGACGTCGTCGTTGTCGGCGGAGAGGCCTACGACATTGATGGGGATGGTGATGAGCTTGCCGAGCTTGCCGAGTGGGAAGTCGATGCGGAGCTGATCGACAATGTCACCGAGCACGTACTCACGCGCACCTGCGAGTCCGCCGAGGTCGAACCGCTGACGTCCGAGACGGAAGGTGGGGCTGTAGGACCAGTGCTTTGGCTCGTACTCCACGTAGAGCGACGTGAAGTACAGGAAGCCACCGAAGCGGTTGATGTTGCCGATCTGGTCGTTGCCCCAGAGCCCTCGGTAGCTGGTGCCCACGACGAGACGGGTGCTCTTCTCGATCTGATAGCCGAGCTCGAGGCTGATGCCGGTGAAGGCGAATCCGTTTCGGTCGTCGCTGTCGAGGATGGCTTGGTCGGAGGACTCGTCGAGCGCACGAAAGTCGAGGTTGTCGAACTCGTGCCACTCCGTCTCGAAAAAGACCTTGGTCTCCAGCTTCTTGTCCTGCTCCTCGAGGTCGGATGTTCGGTCCTCGATGTCGAGGGCGATGATGGTGTCCTCGTCTTGTGCGAAGCCCACCGAGGGGGTGAGGAGTGCACACAGTGCGAGCAAGCTGAGGCGGGTCATGGTCTCTCCGAGAAACTGTGAAAACGGGGGAGTCAGTCCGTGTGGCGTTCGATCTGGCCGACACGGGTGATCACCACCCTGTGATGTCTAAAGGTGTAGGTGACAGGGCCAGTGAGCGTGACACGCTCTCCGGGCGTAAAGGTGACGCCGCGGCCCGAGAGCTCCATATCGACAGAGACGACAATGCAGTCGTCGTCGAACTCATCGGAGTCTGCAGACTCGTTCTCGGTGGTGCATCCACCGTAACCGTCGAGGTCGAGGATCAGGTCACCAAAGGTGGTAGGCTCCGAGACGATCGTACCGGTGACACGTCGCACTTCACCGAGGTCGGCGTCGGAGAGCGGTCGGGTGGCCTCGACATACTTGATGGGTGCGGCGTTTCGCTCAATGAGGTCGACGTCGTGGACGTAGACCATGTTGAGGCCGTAGTCGCGACGGACACCACGAACGGTCATGCGAACCGTGTCGCCCATATCGAAGTGTGCGACCTTGGAATCACCCAAGACAAAGATGCCACCGGAGTCGTCCTCGATGAAGAAGCTACCGTAATACTTCTCATCGTTGTTGGACGGGTCGGAGTCGGGCGTGCAGCCGATGGCCTTAAAGTACATGCGCGGGTGCGCCGTGACGACACCCTCGATGACCGCTGGGAGGTTGGGGGTGGCATCCCACCCGCAGCTGGCGAGGTGCGCGCCGTAGTCGGCAGCGGCGATCCGCGTGCCATACGACTCGGGGATCGTCGCGTTCTGGAGGTCGGCGATGGGGGTGAGACCCTCGCCAGACCGTGGAAGCCCATAGTTCTCGGTCGTGAACGAGAGAGGCTCCTGAACGTCGTATGCGACGCCCTCATCGTACCAAGCGGACCAGTCCTCGGCGTCAGAGCGAAGTTCGCAGGCGGCGAGGAGCAGCAGCGATGGAATGATCAAGGCGCGCATAGCGGGTCTCCTGCTCAGTTGCCGGTGTCGGAAGAACCAGTGTCGGTCTGGCCGTTGTATCCAACGAAATCGGAGGCAGCCATGGGCCAGAGCTTGTAGTTCGAGAAGGTGTGGCCGAGGACACCCGTGATGGTCGTGAAGGTGTCACCCACGGCCAAGCCAGGGAAGCCATCGTCGACGTTGTACCCGAGGTCGTCCACGCGGAAGCTCGAGCTTCCATCGGTCACGGTGATCTCGCCGTAGTCGGTGCTGTCCGCGTTGAGGCTGTCGACCGTGATCGAACCGGTGAGGGTGATGCGCATCGACTCGTAGGGCTCCGGATTGGCACCGGTACCCACGATGTCGTCAATCTCGAGCGGGATGGGTGCAGGCAGCGCACCGGAACCGGTGACGGTCAGCGTCGTGCCATTGCCGATGCGACGCAACTGGTAGGGCCGGTAGTACTCGCCCGTGACATCGAGAATATCGCCGAGGGCGAAGGTGCCCGCGAGCGCCTTATTGTGGTAGACCTCAATGCCGCCGTTCATGGTTGCGGTGGGGTCCTGAACGTAGACGCGGTCGCCAGCTCCAGCGATGCCGACCACGATGACGCCGGAGACACTGACCACGGAGTCTTCGGCAATCTTGCCCGCGTAGATGTCTGGAATGGTGGTGAGGCCGGGCAGGTCGCTCGTGTCGGTCGTATCCGTGGTGTCGGTCGTATCCGTGGTGTCGGTCGTGTCCGTGGTGTCGGTCGTATCCGTGGTGTCGGTCGTATCCGTGGTGTCGGTCGTGTCCATGGTGTCGGTCGCGTCGGAGCTATCCGTGGTCCGGCTGCCGGCGCATGCCGCGAGCGTAAGAACGGCCATCAGGCTGAAGGAAGAAATGCGCATGGGAGTCTCCTCGTTGACGCCGCGGGAAAGTTGGGCTGTCATGCGCGCGCCCGTTACATGTGGCTGACAAGGATGCAACGCTCTGCGGTGTCATCCTCGTGAACTCCGAAGGATGCAACGACTCCAGATCCCCGCAACGCTGCCCGTGTGGCGGTTGCATTGGCAGGTGGCATGGCGGAACCCAGACCCTCTCATTTTCCACCCGGAACCCCCATCGGACGGCACTACACGGTCGAGGGGCTCGTCCGGTTGTCCGAGGGTCGGATGTTTTACCTCGTCAACGATGACCGACCGGACGCAGCAACGAGACGGTGCACGTCCTGCGGACATGAAGACAGTCCGGCGAGCGCGAAGGTCTGCCATAGTTGTGGGGCGCCGCTGACGACACGTCGCTTTCTCATGTCATCTCGCTGGCGCAAGAATGGCTTCGATGACGCGCTCGCGCTGCATCAGAAGCAGTTCTCACATCCCGGATTGGCCATGCCGGTCGACTGCATCCGGCACGAAGAGCAGCTCTTGTCCATCATTCCCTATAATGGAGAGGGATTGATGCTCGATGAGGCAGCCCCACTCCCCAATGCGCGTGTCCTACAGCTGGCGCAGCGCGTTGTGGGCACGTTGGTCTACCTTGCGCAACATGGATTTCGGGTGGGCCCTATCGGGCCGGCCAACCTCCTCGTCTCCCAAGACGGCAACGTTCGTCTGTTCGACCTCGATGTCGACGAGGTGAGTGAAAACCCGTTGCCGCCCCCAGCCATGCGCGATCTTGTCGTGCGGGTCGGGCAGCTGTTTCGGCGCTACTGCCACGTGGAGGCCACTTCCCTCGATGAGTTTCTGACGGTCGTGGCCTCGGGGGACTACCCGACGGCCATGGAGGTCGGTCGGGCCATCGAGTCGAGGTTTGACGCCTTTGCTGCGCATGCTTTTCGACCGCACTGCAGCGCGATCACCGATGTGGGGCTGACCCGTGGCCTCAATGAAGACAACTGGGGATGGACGCGACTCACCGACCGCGTTCGGCTGTACGTGGTGGCAGATGGCATGGGTGGCCACGAAGGCGGTGAGGTCGCGAGCGCATTGGCCGTAGAGACCCTCCTCCGGGTGGCACGTGATGGTGCAGCAGCTGCGGGCCATGATGTTGACGCCCTCGAGCAGCTGCTTGACCATGCGTTTCAGACCGCCAACAACACCGTCAAGGCCGAGGCAGACCGGCGCGGTACCGACATGGGCACCACCCTGGTGGCCCTGATGCTTCTCGACGACAATGTGGGGCTTCTTGCGAACGTGGGCGATTCCCGCGCCTACCTTATTCGTCAGGGCGCGCTGCATCAGGTGAGTGTGGACCACAGTCTGGTGCAAAAGATGGTGGAGCGGGGGCGGTTGACGCCCGAAGAGGCGCGAAATCACCCTCACAGCAACATCTTGCTCCGGACGGTGGGCACCGAACGGGATGTCGACATCGACATCTTCCGCATTGAGCTCGAGCCGCGTGACCGCATGCTGCTCTGCACGGACGGACTGTGGGGCGAGATTGAGGACAGCGACATTGCGTCGTTGATGACCACCTACAGCGACCCCCGTATTACCGCGCGGGAGCTGATTCGGGCGGCCCACCACGGTGGTGGGCGTGACAATGTCACCCTCGTCATCGCAGGAAGCGCCTAGGCGCTACTCGTCTTCTTCGAGGTAGCCCATGGCCTGTAGGGCTGCGGTGTTCTCGGGGTCGGTCGCGTCAAGGCTGCCTGCGTCAGCATCGAAGGCTGGGGTGATGGCGAGGGAGAGGCTGACCGAGCGCCCTGTGGGTGGTTTGGCCGTGAGGATCCGCTTGGCCCCCTTGCCGAGGGATGTGGCCTTGTCTCGGGGGCCGGTCACGGTCGCGGAGGCTTCGCCACCGGCGGAGGACCATGCCCGCAGGACGGCCGAGGAGGTGGCCTCGGGCAGGGTCTGTGTCGGTACGATCCAGACGTCGCGAGACCCGCGGTATCCACGTGGCCATCGTACGACGATGCGGGAGGCATCGAGGGTCTCGATGGTTGCGAGGGAGCCTCGGGTGGGATCTTCACCCACCCACGCCGACGCAATGCCTCCGGGCAGGGTCAGCTCTGCGATCAGATCCTCAGTGGGGGGCGTGCGAACCCCTGCCGATGACAGGCGAAGCGCAATGTCGACGGGGCGACCCAAGGCAGAGCCCAGCCAGCCGCGCATCTCTTGGGCGCGAGGTCCCTCTCCGACCAGCTGGTTTTGCTGTTCGCCCGGATCTGCAGCGAGGTCATAGGCCTGCTGCCGACCTTCATGGGTCATGTACTTGGTGGTGCCATGCAACACGCCCCAACGCTCCTTTCCGTAGAGCGGTCGGCCAAAGGCCTGATCGCGTTGCTGAAGGGTCTCAGCGGCACCGGGCTTACCAGACATGACGGGCACGAGGGACTGTCCATCAAAGCGCGCGTCGGTGGTGACGTCCATCAGGTCGAGCACCGTCGGCACCACGTCGAGGAGGGACACGGGTGCCGTGACCGCCCCCGGCTTCAGGTCTGGAGACGTGATGATGAGCGGGACATGTAGCAGTTCGTCGTACAGGGTGTGGCCATGCTCAAAGCCGTTGTGATCCCAGAACTCCTCGCCGTGATCCGAGAAGACCACCACCGTGTCTTGCGGGGAGAGGCGCTCGAAGAGGCGCGCGAGCTGGTCGTCCGTGTAGCGGATGTTCTGGTCGTAGCGGTCGCGGACGTACTGGCGCTCCTCGGGCGTACGAAGCTTGGCGCGAACGACGTCGGCGCGATGAAAGACTTCTTTCTTCAGACCCGCGGGTCGCGTGTCCGTCCAGCGGTTCCGGTACTCCTGCGGCTCTTTGTAGGGAAGGTGAGGGTCCATGAGATGCAACAGGAGCAGGCTGTCCCGTCCAGCATGGTCCTCGAGCCACGCGATCGCCTTGTCGACTTGATCGACGGCGTGGGGAAGGAGCTCCACATGATGGAGTCCCCAGTCTCGGTGAAGACCAAAGTTCGGACCCAGGTAGAGGTTGCCAGCGAACATGGCCGTGGCGAAGCCCTCGGCTCGCAGCATGCCTTGAAGGGTGGGGCTGTCGAAGAAGTACTCGGGGTGGCGACCGGTGACGGCTGACCGTGTGGATGGAAGCGTCCACGGTGCCACGTTGCGGGCCTCGTCAAACCGAACGCCGCGCGACGCCAGCTTGTCGAGCGCCGGAGAGGTGTCGCGCCCGTAGCCGTACATGCCGAGGTGGTCGAAGCGAAGCGTATCAATGAAGACCAACACGACGCGTTTCGGGTTCTTGCTTCGGCTCGCGACGACCGGGTCGGCAAGAAAGACGTAGTCGTAGAGGGTTGAGGAGCCTGGGTCCGCCTCGAACCGCAGCGTGCCCTGTTGGCCTCCGTACGCGTCAAGACCGATGGTGTGTGGGGTGAATGCGCCAGAGGTGATCCGTCCGGACCAGAGCTCATGGGTCTCCCCACCCACGTCGAGCGTGAGCCGTCCCGAGGCGCCATCGCCAGCCTCGCCGTCAAAGACCTCCGGCTCCACCAGGCCGATCTCGACGTGAAGGTCTGCCGCCGGCGGGATGGGGTCGAGTGTCCATGCCGCGACAGAGGGCGCGGGGAGCAACAGACCACTCCGGGACTCGGCACCCACCTGAATCCGCGTTCGAACAAAGGCCTCGGCATCGGGTTCCCGTGACATGGAACCATCGTCGGCGATTCGAGCAGTGAGGCGATTGAGGCGTGCCTCACGTTCCGTCGCTTTGGGGTACGTGAAGGTGTAGTCGCTTGGGCCGATCGCGCCGGCGTGACCATGGATCATCAACGAGCGTGCATCGTAGGTCCAGGTGACGGGTGCGGCGGGTGCCATGCTTCGATGCGGAACCTCTTCGCCCGCCGCGTTTCGGACGACCATCCCCGGTGAGGGCCGGTGGAAATAGAGGTTGCGTGTGCGAATCGGGAGTCGAGTCACATGGGACTTGTTCTGTTGTCGCCAGTTGCGCAGGGGAATCTGCGCAGGCGGAATGCCGTCTCCGGATCGCACGTGGTCCGGAATCGTGAGCTCGGAGAAGGGTACGTCGACCGAGAGTGCGTAGGTCACGGCGGTGGATGCATCGACGGTAGGCCCGTCTGCCGTCAGCGCTTGCGAGCTGGTGGCGTTGGGGGATCCGGAACAGGCCGCGGCACAGGTGAGCAGGACCATGGATGCGTGACGCCACGTCGGGAAATGGGCAGAAGCGCAAGGCTTGGTGTTCGACATCTTGATCCACCTAGGGTTGAAGAGCGAGAGGGAGCTCATATCGTGCCGGCACCGGATCGACAGACGCGCACGTTGCGCACGCTTCACCGTTTCACATTTACGACGTTGCACGGAAACTACAAGCTGTCTGGAGAGCGTGAGAATGTTCATCGCTCCGTGCGTCATTGTGCAGAACCGGTAAGGAGGGCCGCAAAGGGGGACAGGTGCGGTTGACTTTCGTCAGCCGGTCTTGTAACCCTACGACGTTCGACTCCAGCATCCGCCTCGGCGTGTTTTTTCAAAACTCTCTGGCTTTAACGCTGGCTATCCACGGGAAGGCAAGCTTGTTCACCCAACTGATCCGCGTCCCTGTTCGTTACCTGGCGATGTTTGTCGTGCTTTTCGGCACGCTTCTCGTCGGTTCTTCGACAGCCTACGCGCAGACCACTGGTTCTCTCCAGGGCACCGTTCTCGATGAGGACGGTCTCGAAGTCCCTGGTGTCACTGTGACCCTGACGGGCGCCACCCTTATCGGTGGTGCGCAGGAGTCCACCACCGATGGACGCGGCTACTACCGCTTCATCGAGCTGCTCCCCGGTGTGTACACCGTGACGGCGGTCAAGGGTGGATTCCGGACCGTGACCCTCGAAGGGGTTCAGGTCAACATCAACCGAACCACGACCAACAACATCACGATGCGCCTCGGTGAAGAGGCCGAGGTCGTGGACGTTGTGGGCCAGCAGGTTGTTGACACCGAGTCGACGACCGTGGGGCAGGTGTTGACCAAGGACTTCCTGCAGCGCATCCCAACAGGTCGTACGTACCAGCAGGCGGTGCGGACGGCGACGGGTGTCACCGGTGGGTCCAACCCCAACATGGGTGGTTCGGCTTCGAACGAGAACACCTACATGTTGGACGGTGCGACGATCACCGACCCAGTCACGGGTACCTTCTCGCTCAACTTTAACTACGACGCAATCCAGCAGATCGAGGTCCTTCTTGGTGGCTATGAGCCCGAGTACGGCATCTCCTTGGGTGGTATCGTCAACCTCGTGACCGAGTCGGGTACCAACAACCTCGAGTTCGACACCTCGGTGTTCTACACGAACGGCAACTGGTTCCCGAAGAAGGACGCGCGCTTCACCGCAGACGGGTTCCAGCTCGGACCTTCAGGCTTCGACCAGCAGTTCCAGACCCTGCAGGTGGCAGGAAAGGTCTCGGGTCCAATCGTCCGTGACAAGGCGTGGTTCGTGTTGAGCTACCAGCACAGCCGCTCGCTGATCGCGACGACAGGTACGCCACAGCGCCGCGACTTCGATGGGCACTATGTGCTGTCGAAGTTGACGGTACAGCCTACCAGTGAGCACCGACTCTCGATCCTCCTCCAGACCAACCCCACCAGCATCGACAACATCCTCCAGGGCAACCCGTTCGTGAAGGATGAGGCTCAGGGCCGACAGGCGCAGGGTGGTTTCGTGGCCCAAGCGCGCTGGCAGTGGTTCCTCACCCCCGAGGTCAACCTCGACACCCGTTTGAGCCTCCAGAAGATCTACATTGAGCAGGGCGCTGTACCCTGTACCCACAACCGGGACCGCGACCAGCATCCATGTCGTCCTGGCGAGATGGAGAACGAGGTCGACTGGCTCACCCCTGGTCGTATCGGTATCTTCGGTGCCTTCGACTCGGTGAACTGGGGCTCTCTCTACCTCGACGATCGCTGGACCTTCAACGCCAGCACCAAGGCCTCTGTCCTTGGCATCACCGACCCCCTCGGCGGAACCCACGACTTCAAGTTCGGTGTGGAGACCCGTCAGTTCATCAACGACTACATCAACGGCTACTCGGGCAATAAGCTCTACTACGACCTCAACGAGTCGCAGTTCGACCCGACGACGCTGTCCAACTACTACTGGATTGAGACCAGTGGTGCGTTCCGGTCTCGTCAGAGCGGTTCGACATGGAACTTCTTCCTGCAGGACAGCTACAAGCCCGTCAGCAACCTGACCATCAAGTACGGTACGCGCTTCGACAGCACCGTTCTCCGAAACGACATCGGTGAGCCCACCATCACGGGCAACCTGTTCGGACCACGCCTCTACGCTGCATGGGACCCCTTCGGCGACCAGAAGACCAAGATCGCTGGTGGTTGGGGCCGGTTCAACGACAGCGGCCGTCAGGCGGTGGCATCGTTCACCAATATCAACGCGTTCGCGAGCAAGCTCTGGCTTGGTGAGTTCTTCGATGGCGGCGGTATCGACAACCCTTATGTCGCATCCTCGGACCAAGTGTACTCCGTGTCGCCACGGGTGAACACGTCGTCCGCCAACGAGAGCCTCCGTCTGCCATCGCTCGATGAGTTCATCCTGTTGTTCCAGCGTCAGATTGTTCCTGACGTGGCACTCGGTGCAGACCTCTCCGCCCGTTTCACGCGTCACCTCTACGAGTACGACGAGCTGAACCTCATCTACGATGAGGACGGCTCGGCTATCATCGGCGCACGTACCGGTGACCCAGCAGTCAGCTACGCACGCCTGCGTACCCCTCGAGAGGCACGCCGGAACTACTACCGTGCGACCGTCAGCCTCGCGAAGGTGCAGAGCCGTCGCTGGGCAGCGAATGCCAGCTACTCGTTCGTCTTCTCGAACGGTACGAGCCTCGGCTCGTTGAGCGGCAGCTTCGCCAACGACCCGCAGACCCGGTACAACTACGGTCCGATCTTCACCAGCCAGATGCACCAGGTGAAGGCACAGGGCTACTGGCAGCTCCCAACCGACCCATGGACGCAGACCATCGGCTTCTTCCTAGAGTACATCTCTGGCGAGCCAATCGAGCGTCGCTACTGGGGTGACGGCTTCGGCGGCGGATACAGCATTCGTATCCGGAACCGTAGCTTCTACACCCAGTACCCAGATGTCTGGTTCATGAACCTGAAGTTCCAGCAGGAATTCGATGTCCGCAAGGGCAAGCTCATTGCAGATATCGAGCTTCGTAACCTGCTCAACAACCGCGCCGGATTTGGCGTGTTGACCAACTTCGTCAACCAAGAGAACCGCATGCTGATTGCGAGCCGGCAGGACCCGCTCCGAATCCAGCTCGGTATCCGCTACCAGTTCTGAGGCACCCATGCGCAGCATTCACACCTATACGCTCGTGCCACTGCTTCTTGCAGCTGGCTGCTATGACGAAGGCCTGAGTATCTACGACCTCAAGGGAGAAGTTGTTCTTCCGAAGGCCGCAGGAACCCGCGCCATCCCAGTCCGTGATGCGGACGGCAACATCAAGACCGACGCTTCGGGTGAGCCCATCACCGAGGAGATCACTGATGTGCGTCTCATTGGGCCGGTCTACATCGGTCTCTACCCAGAGACCCAGTTCGATGAGTTCGAGGGGTACACGCTTCCTGTGCGTGAGCCGTTCCGGAACATCGCACTGCCCTACGGCGGCACCACGATCGGCGACCTTCGGAACGCCTGCATCGAGGACCTCGCCTGCCGCGTGACGTCGGGTCGCTTTGTGGACTTCGACGGCATGCTGGACTGGTTCAACAACATCGTCGGCGCGCCTGTCGAGGACGCCCAGGGTGACCTGATCACTGTGGGCGAGTTCGTTCGGCAGACCTGTTTCGACCTGCTCGAATACACGAACGATGCGGAAATTCGCGTGACGGCCTTTGAGGACCGCAACGACGACGGTGAGATCAACGAGCTCGACCTCGACTTTGTCTACGACGAGGCCGAAGAAGTGTTCCGTGCATCGTTCGACCTGTTGCAGGCTGATTTCTACGAAGGCATGCACGTTTGGGCCTACATGGACACGCCGGGTCTGACCGAGTACGGCTTCGACTCCTGCAATCCAACGCTCGGCTACGGCGAGAACACCTACGACGCCGACTACAACGCTGGTCTCCAGTTTACCGACATCTTGAATTCGCCACAGGTTCGTATCCAGTCAGGTGACTGGGTGGTCTCCGAAGGGTCCATTTGGACGGACCCTGAGTCGCCCATTTCGCTTGTCATCGATGACGTTGTCTCGGCGGGAGAGTGAACATGAACCGCACCTTTTTGATGCTCGCCGCGCTTGGTCTCGGCGGCTGTGACCTCTCCGGGGAGTTCTTGTTCCCTCGACCTGTCGACGGCATTCCGTCCGTGGTCGATCTGGGCCAGATCACACCTTTCTCGTTTGGTGATGTGACCGATATTGCGGCGCGTCGGCAGTTGATCGAAGACAACACCATCTACTTCGAGATCGGGCCGTCTGGCTCGGCCTTGTTCTCTGGGTTGTCGTTTACCTTCCAGGGTACGAACAACTCGGTGTGCCTATTTGTTGACCCCGAGTCGGTCAGCTGGAACCAGGCGATCGACCCTGCGGGTGGTTCACCGTACAGCTTCCCAGACAACCCCTTCGATGATGCTGACCTCGACCTCGATGCCGGCCAGACCATTTACTACACGGGTACGCCCGGTGAGACGATGGGCAACTTCGAGCTCCGCTACGAAGACCAGCTCGGCAACGTGGTCCCGCTGTCTGCATCCCTCTGTACCGCCGAGTCGTCGGTGCGTGATGGTGTTCAGGAGAGCGGCGGCGCAGGCTTCCCCGAGCAGTGCACCGTGCAGAACACCGTTGCAGGCATCAGCTACACTGCTGTGATTGAAGCCTTCAACTTCCCGATTGATGACAGCCGGATTTCCGGTGGCCTCGTCGTCTTTGACGGCCCGTGCAACAACATGCTGTTGGATGCGTGGCGCGACCTCGAGAATGGTGTCGAGATCGTCCAAGAAGAGTGCGTCATTCGCGGTGAGGCCCTTGTGCCAAACGCACCTGGCGTCACGGGCGACAACGCGTCTGCTGCGGGTCTGCCCACGCAGACATGGCTGGGGCTGTCCGAGGCTCCGACCTGGGAAGGCTACATCGACTTTGAGCTGGCCTACTGCCAAGAGGATGCTCGCCGGTCTTGTCGTCAGGAGCGCAACGCGGTGGCTGAGGCTGGACTGCAGTGCTCTTGGGAGAAGGGCCCTGGGCTCGACGAAGAAGGGTTCACCCACTGCTTCTGCGGTGACGAGAACGACACGCCACGTCCGGGTGCCTTCTAGGTCGCTTGTCGACCTTCAGCGGCCAGTGCGATCGCATAGTCGAGCGCGCTGGCAACATCTTCAACGACGCCGTCCAACTGGGCGGCGTACGTCGTTTTGAGGATGGTTCCCAAGTGGGGACCTGGGGACATGTTCGCGGTCTTCAAGAGGTCACGCCCCTGCACGAGCGGGGGGGGGGCGTCGTGGAGTACGCCTAGGGCGGCGGCGCGGTGTCTGGCCGCTTCGGTGTGGTCTCGCCCCGCGGCCTCATGCACCCGGCAGATCAGGTCCACCTCGGTGAGGGTGGACAGCCACCTTAGGTCACGAGGCGAATCAAAGGGCCGATCGAGCGCGGCGTGGCATGCCACAGTGTTTCTGTGGGCGTCGTAGGTGCGCACCCGCTGGAGCCCGAGCGTGTCGAAGAAGGCCTCAACGACCGCTGCTGGGGCGTCATAGAGCCATGCCGTGGTCATGAGGACCCACTGGCGACCCGGCCCCTCGAGGGTGCCACGAAGCACGGCAGCGCGGTCGATACGCGTGAGGGCCTGGGGTGTGGACCAGGTCACGGCCTCGGGGAAGATCTGCTGGAGTATGCCCGTCTCTTCTGCGAGTCGGAGCCCAAGCGAGGGTGAGGTGGCCTTCAGCCAGAGCTTCTGCCACTCTCCCAAAAGACGTTCCTTGGGCAGCTCATGAAGTGCGGCGCGGCGGCAGAGCTCCTTCAGGGTGTCCGTGGCCTCAAATCCGAGGCGGCCCGCAAACTGGACCGCGCGCACGGCGCGCAGGGGGTCTTCTAGAAAGGTGTCGACGTCGACAGGACGAAGGATGCCCGCATCGAGGTCGGCCTTGCCGTTCCATGGGTCGAGCATGTGGCCATCGAGGATATCTACCATGATGGCGTTGACGGTCAGGTCCCGTCGACGCGCGGCCTCGGCGGGGTCGAGCGTGGGGTCGCCGACGGCCTGAATGCCCTTGTGTCCGGGGCCCACTTTGGAGTCTCGTCGGGGCAGGGAGATGTCGAGGTCGAGTTCACGTGTGTGGAGCTTCAAGACCGAGAATGCACGCCCAACCGTACTGATGCGTCCGAGCGGTCGAAGGGCCCTTTCCAACTGACGAAGAGACAGCCCGTAGCACTCGATGTCCCAGTCTTTGAGGGGGTGACCGAGGAGATGGTCGCGCACGCTCCCCCCGACCAAGAGGGCTCTGCCCCCGCGCGCAGCGACGTGTTCGCCGACACGACGAACGAGAGGTGGCAGCGGGAGTTCGGCCGTCATTCCTCTCCGAATCTCCGGCCCGTGGTGGACATGTTGTCATCCTCGAGGACGGCGCCTCCACGCTCGGCTTGTGGGAGGGTCGGTGCAGATGTCTTGTAGACTTCGTGGAGCCATGACGCGAGTGCGCTCTCGAGACGTGAGCTCACGTTGAGCAAGGCCGCCCCAGAGGCGCTTGAGCTGAGGAGCTCGACAGTCACGTCCCCCCCGGCGCGTACCTGAAGAGAGCTGATGGCGCGTGCGGTGGACTGATCGCCTTCGCCGCCAGCGAGGAAGAGTGGGCGATCCCCATAGATGGCCACAGAGGTGGTGGAGCGGTATCCATGGGCGGAGAGTCGGGGGGAGAGCATGCCGACGCCCATGACCTCCGGATGCTCGGCGGCGACATGAAGGGCGAGGTTGCCTCCGAACCCGGCGCCGACGAGGCTGATAGATGATGCACCTTGCGCCTTGAGGAATGCGATGGCGTGTGCGATGTCGGTGGCCATGGGCGCATAGCTGTCGTCCGTGAGCGTACCGGGGGTATCGCCATGGCCGCGCAGATCGACGCTCAGCAGCTGATAGCCACGACTCGCAAGGCGCTTCGAGAGGTCCTTCCAGTCCAGTTTTGAACGCGCGTCGTCATGGATCAGCACAACCCCCGAGGTGCCGGCTCCCGTGTGGTCGCCCGACAACGGCGCGGCACCGGGCACGGGAATGGAGACGGGGGCAGCCTGGGCGTGGGATATCGCCAGAACAAGAGAGAGTGCTGCAGCGAAGGAACGAACAGAGGACATGAACGCGCTCGAGTGAGGATGGTGCAGTTGGATTGATGCTACTGTGCAGTTGTCTGACGGTGCGATCAACCCTTTGAGCCATGTTCGTACGATTCTTGCCTGTTCTGGACCGCTGGTCCCATGCTTGACCCTGCCAGCATGGGGCGATAGGTGCCGGGGGCCTTAGATCGTTGGATTGGGGCGGTGTTCTTTGACGGTTCCAACGTCTTTCCTGGATGATGATCGGTATATGCGACGTGCGCTTCAGCGTGCGCGGCAAGCCGCTCGGCTTGGCGAAGTGCCTGTAGGTGCGGTTGTGACCCGTGATGGGATCGAGGTGTCTTGGGGGTTTAACCTTCGGGAACATCACCAAGACCCCTCGGCGCATGCGGAATTTATCGCGATGCGGCGCGCGGCAGCAGCCCTGGGTTCATGGCGACTCGAAGGGTGCGTGGTCTACGTCACGCTGGAGCCCTGTCCCATGTGTGCAGGGCTCATGGTTCAGTCCCGTATTTCACGATGTGTATACGGCGCGACCGACCCCAAGGGTGGCTATTGCGGCACCCTTCATGACCTGTCCAATATTCCAGAGTTGAATCATGCCTTCGATGTTCGAAGCGGGGTTCACGCAGAGGCGTCCAGCGATTTACTACGAGATTTCTTCCGCGCTCTTCGTCGAAGATGAGGAGAGGTGGCCGAGTGGTTGAAGGCGATGGATTCGAAATCCATTGTGCGGGCAACCGTACCGGGGGTTCGAATCCCCCTCTCTCCGCTCCTTCGGTGTGTGGGGTAAGCGGAATGTGCGATTTAGGAGAGGTGACCGAGTGGTTGAAGGTGCACGACTGGAACTCGTGTGTGCGTGAAAGCGTACCGGGGGTTCGAATCCCCCTCTCTCCGCCACAACGGTGACTGCGAGGGTCCTACGGGTCCCTCGCAGTCCCATCCCACCTTCTCGTAGTGACCAGTCAGTCCGTTTCGGGTGAGGGTCGGGTCCCAGGGACCGTGGCCCGTGAACCCCGCCAGGTCCGAGAGGAAGCAACGGTAGCGTAAGTCCCGGGGTCCTGGGGTTACCCGGCCCTCTCCCGAGGCGGTCTGACTCACGCCGTCAACAAAGATCCGTCCACACCCGCACGCGCGAAGGTGGACGCCAGAGGCTCGGGCAGTGGTGCATGCCATGTGTGCCGCTGCCCCGTGCGTGGATGCTGCCAGCACATGGTGGCCGCGTGCAGGGCAAGTCGTGCACAACGGCCCCCTGCTGGGCCGCCATACCGGCGGTCACCCGCGATAGGGACGCCAGCCATGGCGGCATGGCGTCTCAGTTGGTGCGTGCGCCCCGTGGTCAGCTGGAGGTGCACGCACACGAGGTCGAGTACGTGTCCCAGACACCGAACCGACGACTGCGCGGCTTGGCCGTCGATGGGCTGATCCCAGATCAGTGATGCCTTGGGAAGGCGTCCTACCAGAAGGGCCGCGTAGTGGCGTTGAATCGTATGGGTTCGAAAGGCCTCGGTGATGTCGCGATCGAGGCTGGTCTTTCGTCCAAAGAGCACGAGACCACTCGCCGGCTGGTCGAGGCGGTGGTGAAGCGAGACGGCTCCAGATTCCTGTTCTCGGAGCGCGTCGAACAAGTTGGGCTCACCCTTTCGGGTGCCTTGGGTGGGTACCCCAGCGGGCTTGTGGACGACGAGCAGGTCCTCATCGCGCCAGACTTCGGTCCAGTGGATGCCCATCAGAGCTCGCGTCGATGCTGCAGCGCTTGTGCGAGGCTTGCGGCGTCGGCAAACTCAATCTCGGTACCCACACTGATGCCGTGCGCGAGGCGGGTGACCTTCACGCCGAGGTTGGAGAGGAGGCGCCCGAGGTAGAGTGCGGTCGCATCACCCTCGATGTCTGGGTCGGTTGCGAGGACCACTTCTTCGATGCTGCCCTCACGAAGGCGCTCGAGCAGTGGCCGAATATTGAGGTCGGCCGGTCCCACGCCATCGAGGGGTGAGATGGCCCCGTGGAGGATGTGGTAGCGTCCTCGGTACTCTCCGCTGCGCTCGAAGGCGAGGACATCTTGAGGATGCTCGACGACGACGACGATGGAGCTGTCGCGGCGGCCATCTGCGCAGATGGCGCAAGGATCGGTGCCAGAGAGGTCACCACACTGCTGACACTGTCGCACTTCTGCGACGAGCGTCTGCAGCGCGTGGGCGATGCCTGGTACGGTTCCATCTGGCGCCCGTAGGAGCCAATAGACAAGCCGAGTGGCCGTCTTCTCGCCAATGCCGGGGAGACGGCGAAGCGCTCGAACGGCCTCGCGGATGGGGTCGTTGGTGCTCACGTCAGCGGTCGAGCATGCCAGGAGGCAGCGGGAGGCCCGCTGTCAGCTGGCTCAGCTTTGCCGCGGCCTCTTCTTGTGCGCGCCGCAGGGCTTCATTGGTGGCCGCGCGGACGAGATCTTGGAGGAGCTCTCGGTCAGTCATGGCCTCGTCGGAGATCACAATGCCGGTGATCTGGTTGTCACCCGTGGCCGTGACCTCGACGAGACCCCCGCCTGCTTGACCCGTGACGCGGGTGGATGCTGCATCGGCCTTCATTTGCTCAAGTCTGGCGCCGAAGCCACCGAGCATATCGGTCAGTCCAGAGATATCGAAGTCACTCATGAGGGGCCTCCGGGGCGGCATCGGATTCAATGTGGACGAGTTTCAATCCGAGCTCTTTGATGATGGCAACCACGGCAGGGTCTTGGCGAACCTGCTGTTCCATGGATTGATGTTCTGTATCGCTTCGCGAGGCAAGACTAGGCTCAAATTTTATGACCGCTTTGGGTCCGAAGCACGCGTGCACGAGGGCTTCGACATCGGGGTGTCGTGCCTCTCGCCGCGCCTCTGCCAACGCGCGTCCCTCGGGACGGGTGTAGACCACCGCAGCACCGGTCCACTGCGGTGGCGGTGACAGCAGCGTGGGCCGCGGGGGCTTCAGGCCCTCAAGGCCCTCCATAAAGGCCGCAAGCCGCTCGGAGATGGGCGTCGAGGAGGGAAGGGCGGCACGTGTGGATGTCCGTGGGGGGGCTTTGGCCTGCACGTCTCGTGGGGGCGCACGTCGGGCCGTACGTCGAGAGGTCGCACGCTGGCGTCGTTCCTGCCCCTTGCGTCGGAGGCCGGACGCGGGGGTGGCTCCACTCTGCCGAAGTCGACGCTCAAGCGACTCGAGGCGGTTGACCATCGCGGTGAGGGGTGCCCCGGGGCGGAGGGTTGCGAGGCGCGCAATGGCCATCTCGAGGTGGAGACGTGGACGGCTGGCGCGGGCCACCTCTTCTTCGACGCGGGTCATGGCTTGAAACAGCGCACTTAGCGCGCTGGGTGCGACATCTGTGGCAAGCTCTCGGAGCTCGGCGATCTCTTCGTCTGGCAGGTCGAGCAGTGCGGCCGAGGACTCGGACAGAGTGAGGAGCGTGACGTCTCTCATCATGTCCATCAGTTCGCCAGTGAACTGGCTGAGGTCAAATCCGAAGCCATGTACGCGGTCGATGATCTGGAGGCATGCGGAGTGGTCGCCATCCAGAAGACCCTTGAGCATGCCTGTCAGCAGCCCACGATCGATGAGCCCGAGGATCTCCGCGGCCTCCTCGTCATTGATATCTGGACCGGCGAAGCTGATCACCTTGTCGAGGAGGGACTGGGCATCCCGCATGGAGCCCTCGCCTGCACGCGCGATGCGCCTGAGGCTTGCCTCGGAGATTGTGGCACCCTCCGCGTGAGCGATCTCCGCGAGTCGCTCCACCACACCAGTGGCGGGAATGCGCTTGAAGTCAAACCGCTGAACGCGTGAGAGGATGGTGTCCGGGATCTTCTGGGGTTCGGTGGTCGCGAAAATGAACACGATGTGGGGCGGCGGCTCTTCGAGGGTCTTGAGCAGTGCATTGAATGCTGCGCGCGACAGCATGTGCACCTCGTCCACCAGGTAAATTTTCCGCTTGCCACCCGCGGGGGCGAAGTGAACGCTGTCGCGAATACCGCGAATGTCCTCAACGCTGTTGTTGCTCGCACCATCGATCTCGATCAGGTCGGGACTCGAGCCCTGTCCGATCTCCACGCAGCTATTGCAGGAACCGCATGGGGTGCTGGTGGGGCCCTCTTGGCAGTTCAGACTCTTGGCGAGCGCACGTGCGGCGGTGGTCTTGCCCACACCACGAGCACCTGAGAACAGGTAGGCGTGGTGGATGCGGTCGCGCTCAATGGCATTGCAGAGGGTACGCGTCACATGGGCTTGGCCGACGATCTCATCGAAGGTGGCTGGCCGGTATTTTCGGGCGATGGCAAGGTAGGTCACGTCGACGTCTCCAGACCCAGATAGGGTACCGCACTTATCCGTCCTGAGCCGGCCCGGTAATGCCCACCTGTTGAAGCCAGGTGTCGAGAATGATCAGTGCCCACATGCGGGAGGCGGCGCCTGGCACACGTCCAATGGATGCCCGAAGGCTGTCTAGACCTCGGGTATGGAATAGTCCCAGGGGATCGTTCTTGAGTCGCTGGTACCGGTCCTCGAAGAACAGCTGGCCGCGTCCGGTGAGCCACGCGTCGAGCGGGGCTGGCATGGTTCGATCGGGCCGCTCGATGAGTGGTGCGGGCAAGCTGCCGGTCAAGGCGACCCGAAGCAGGCGTCGGTTGGGGAGTAAGCCACGCTGCAACTTCATGTTTCCTGGGATGCGCTGGGCCTTTTGGACGACGGCTGCATCGAGCAGCGGAAGCCGGATGTCGAGACCCGCACGGTATGCCGTGCGCTCGACGCGGGGCACCACGTCATGAACCAACCGACTGCACCAGGACGCATGAAGCATCGCGTTGTGGGGGTCGGTGTGGACATTCGCGTAGTACCGAGCGAGGACTTCTTGCCGCCGTTCGGGGCGCGCAAGGACGGTGTCCAGCATCAGGTCCTGAATCTGCGGTGCTTCAAACAGCTGTCGGCCGCCCAGCCCGAGGCGGGGTCCGATCTCCTGCGGTGGGACCAGCCGGTGGCCCGTTCTGCCCAGCCGCGGTGCAGCCAGGCGCCCCAGCTTATGGAGGAAGCGAGGCATGCCATGGGCGCGCTGGCTCCGGTGGATGAGCTGGGTCGCGTGCGCATGCAAGCGTGACCCGAAGAGATCATCTGCCCCATCCCCGGTCAATACGGTCTGGACTTCCGTGGCGGCCGTCTGAGCGAGCAGAAGCTGGAGGACCACACTGGGGTGGGCGACGGGTTGTTCCATAGCGGTGACGGCCCCATCGAACGCATCGACAAGCTCGGTGCTTCGGACTCGGACCGTGTGATGGGTCGCGCCCATCAGGCGTGCGATGCGGCCTGCAAACGGAGACTCGGGGTGGAGGTCGTCATCAAGGGCCACGTTGAAGGTCTGCAGGCGCCGTCCCGCCTTTCTGGCGGCTGTAAGAATGGTCGCGGAGCCGATACCCCCGGAAAGGTAGAGTCCCGCCGGGTTCCGCCCACGGGTCATCCGCTCAACACTATGGTCGAGGGCCAGCTGAAGCTGGACGATGAGGGCGTTCTCGTCGGGGGGCGTGGACCCCATTGGGGTGGGGAAGCTCGGCGTGTGCCATGCGTAGGTGCTCACTGCACCCTTCGAGAAGCGCATGCGATGTCCCGCAGGGACCTGCTGAATGTCTGGGAGGAGGGTGTTGGGGGCGTGAACGACGCCAAACGACAGATACTCTGCGATCTGCTCGGGATCTGCCTCGCGACGTACCCACGGCATGGCGGTCAAGGCTCGTAGCGAGTTGGAGACGGTGATCTGCGAACCGGCCTGGGTCCAGAACAGCGCATGACGGCCCGTGGGGTCTGCAATGGCATGAAGGCTTCCGCTCGCTTCGTCGAAAACGATGCACGAGTACGCACCCACGAGGTGTTGACTCAGGTCGAGCCCATGTTGGCGCCAATAGGCATGAATGAGGGCTTGGCCCGCCTCTTGGGAGGGCACGCCGTCTCGTGCAGGACGCGGCCTGCCAAAGCACCGCACGATGGCCGATGGTCCATGAAGGGCCGATGGTCCATCACCTGTGGAATAGGTCTGCGGGTCGAGGCTCGCGTGGGGAACTGTCCCGGGGCGCGGGGCCGACGGTGTGAGTCCGATGGTCTTGAGTGCAGCGTGGATACGCGCCTGCCACGCGCCGCCTGAAGGCCCGAGACAGAAGACGAAGGGCCTCGCGTCAGCGTGGGGCGCGTCCGTCAACGTCGCCGGCCCTGCCCACGACGCTTCTTGCCACCGGGCCGCGTCTTCTGGGGGCCCCGCCGAGGGGCTTGCTCTGGTGCGGTTGTGGTTGGCGCCTGGGATCGGAGGTCAGGAACGACGCCTTTCCCATCGTCAATCAGCTTGAAGGGTGAGCCGGTCGCCATCATGTTTCGTCCAAACAGGCCGAGAATCCAGAGCAAGATCGAGAGCCCGAGTGCATTGGCGGCGTTGGTCGGGACCACGGTGGTCTTCTTGTCCTTGGTGACGGCAAACGAAAGGGTGTATGGCGCCTTTGTCGTTGTGGGTGCATCTTCTGGCGCTTCTGGCGGAGGCAGTGCGAGGGGATTGGCCTTCAAGTCTAGCTCTCGCACGAGGTCGGCTGGCCAGACCTGTTCGAGGGGCTCATTGTCGTCTGTGAGGATCAGCACCCGGAAGTTCGTGGGCTCCTCCGCTTGGCTGGGGCGAAAGCTGATGGCTTTCCCCGACCATTGCGTAAAGAACGCGCTGGTGAGAAGAAAGACGAGCACACAGGCTGGTGTCGCGACGAGGACGTATCGAAGAATTCCAAACATGCAGGTGGGTACCTCGGGAAGCTATGGCATGTGTAGCCTCACCCAACGGAGAGGAACGAAGCCGTGCGGAGCGTAACCCTAGCAGCATTGTGTGTGCTTGTTCTCATCGGGTGTGCACCCGGCAGAGCACGGGTTCGTGGTGATGCCGTGAGAAGGCTGACCTTCGAGGGCAATGGCGGGTTCTTTTCCGGCCATAACGACCTGCAACTCCAGCTGGTGATGTCGCAGAAACGCTCTCCGCGGTTTGCGTTTACCTTTCCTGTCGATCGATTCGCGACGCCCGTCACCCTAGATCCGGTGGCCTTGGCGGCAGATGTCGGCGCCATCGAGGTCTGGTATGCTCATCATGGGTGGTTTGATGCCAGGTTCCTCGGGTGGAAAATTCGCCGTGTGCGTGAAGCGGGCTCGGAGAACGCGCAGCTGCAACATTCGTTCCTTCCGGGAGACTACTTCGCAGGGCCTGACATCAAGGGTCGTTTTCGCGCCACGAGCCTAGCTGGTGTGGTCGACGTTGTGGGGGTGGTAGAGCCGGGGCGTCGGTCTACCGTCCGTCAGGTAGAGATTCTCGGGTTCGACGGATTGGGAGCGGTGGGCCGACTGCTGTTGGCCGAGGCGAAGCGGCGATCGGGTGTCGCAGAAGGCGACCAGTTCTCGCTCGATGAGGTGGACGCAGGCGTGGCGGCCATGACCGCTGCGCTGAAAGAGAAGGGCTATGCGTTCGCCAAGGTGCAGGCCGACATGAATGCATTCCCTGAAGAAGGTGCGGTCGACCTCACCTTCGAGGTTGAGTTGGGTCCTCGGCTACCCTTCGGCACGATCTCGGTGCTTGGGGCCGATCGCGTGCCAGAGTTCCGGGCGCGCCAGGTGCTGAGGTTCTCCGATACGAAGGGACAACCCCTGCAGTTCTCTCTGACGGCGCTTCGAAAAAACCAGCAGGCGCTGTTCAATACCGGACTCTATTCGCTCGTGAGCATCGAGCCAGACCTCAGCGACCCTACCGTACCGGCGGTGCCTGTGCGGATCGAGCTGACGGAGTCCAAGTCGCGCCGGGTGCGTCTTGGCGCGGCCCTTGAGTACGACCTGTTCACCGTGACGCCGCAGCTTCAGGCCGAGTTTAGAGATGCCAATGTGGGTGGCTCGCTCATGCAGCTGGAGATTGCTGCCGCCTTCGGTGCGCTCGTCGGCGTGCTGGCCGACGATGATGGGCAGCCTGTCACCCTCACGGGCATGGTGGGTGTCCGAGGGGATTATCCATGGGCATTGAAGCGGAAGCTTGCGCTGACTGGCGGCGCAACCTTTCAGCAGGACGTCCAGTTCGGCTCGATACCGTACCGTTCTCTCGAGGCGGACGTTGCCCTCGCCTACAAGCCAGGCGAGCACATCAGCCTCGGTATTGGGCCTGCATTCGAGTACTTCGACTACCTGAACTTCAACAACACCTCGACAAACGCTGGACGCCTCCAGTTTGGCGGCGACTTTTCTGGCGGAACCTACCGCCTGCTCTCTCTCGATATGCGGTACGTGGGAGACTGGCGTGATGACGCCTTGCGTACGAGGCGGGGCTCACTCTGGCGTGCGGAGCTCCGGCAGAGTCTGCCGCTTCCCGGTTTCCGGCTGGGGGAATCTGCGGACTATGCCCAGCGGGGATACCTGTATACCCGTGCAGATGGAGAAGTGAGGCTCTACCGTCCGTTTCGGCTATCCAAGCGTCAAGGGACCTTTCCCTTTGTGGGCATGGGACGTCTGGCCGGGACCCTCATCCTGCCGTGGGACAGCCTCTTTCCGAGGGGCTGGGATGGTGGGCAGGTGCCGTATGTCGATCTTGGCTTTCTCGGTGGACCGAGTAGCTTACGCGGGTTCCGAACCAATCAAGTTGGACCCTACGATTGCGTCTGTACCTATCCCAACGCGGTGAGTCCTCCGCACAATAATGGACAGAACACCGGTGTGGCGCGCACGTACCTGCCACATGGTGGTGTGGTGTCGCTCGAAGCAGCCGCAGAGGTTCGATGGGACTGGGTCTACGGGATCTCCCTCGCGATGTTCGGGGATGTAGGGATCTTGTCCCGGCAGTGGACTGACGTGGGCCTCGAGGACCTGCGATACGGGGGCGGTGTGGGGGTTCGCTATGACAGCCTGATCGGTCCTGTCCGGTTTGACCTCGGATTTCGACCGCTTTTCGCCGAGGATGCTGGTCCCGAGAATGCGTTCGGATGTCTGCCAGCGGATCGCTTGGCGCGTCCCTTCGACCTGATGAGCAGCAGTCGAAATGTTAGGTTCAATGTATTGGAGCGACACCCGCCGCTCGCGATCAACCTCTTCTTTGCCATCGGCCAGGCGTTTTGATGCTTCGACGACGTACCCTTGCTGCGGGACTCGGCCTGTTGGGTGTGGCACTCGCCACGGGCGTGGGTGTGGTGACGAGCGAGTGGGGGTCACCGCTGGTGACCTCTTGGGTTACGGGTGTGGTGTCGGATGCGCTCGCGCCAGGGTGGCATCTCTCGGTGGACCGACTGCGGCTACGGCTGACCGGTGGGGTAGACCTCGATGGCTTCGTGCTCCGCGATCCTGAGGGACAGCCGGGCGTTGTCGTGCCCTCACTTCGCACAGATATTGCACTCACGAACCTGCTCTGGGGCGAGGTGGTGCTCGAGTCGCTTGTGATCGAGCGGCCCACGGTGGGAACAGGATTTGCCCCGGATGGGGTGTTCAATCTCGCGTCTGCCTTTGGAGTCACGGCACAGGCTCCGGAGGACGATGATGAGGGACCGTGGCGCGGCTTGCCGATCGACGTCCGCATCCACGATCTAAGGCTGAACCGCGGCATCTATTGGCTGGAGGACGATCAAGGGCGGCTGGTGGATGTGGCCGATCTCATCGCTGCCGCGGGTCAGATTCACCTTCCACGCGGCGTACCCGAGGTGAGGATAGCGGGCGCACGACTGTCTGGTGTGTTGCAGCAGCCCGGCGCGGTCGACGTCGACGTGGCGGGCGATGTCGTCTACAGGTTGGACGAACTCTTCTTTGAGCGGACCACAGTGGCCGTGAATGACTCCAACTTGGGGCTAGAGGGCGCGTTGGGCCTGGGGAACAACCCAAGCAGTGTCTTGCTGGTCGATGTGCCGCGTCTCGATCTCTCCGTGGTCAACGCGTTCGCCGCATCGGGTCTCGCAGGGACCTATACGGGGCAGCTTAAGGTCGAGGGAGGACTGCAAGACCTCGGGGTATCGGGACGTCTCGAGGGCACGGGGGAGACCCGAGGAGCGTTGGAGCTCGAGCAGGGAAGCGCGATTCGTGTGCTTCCCGAGGCCGGCGGTCCCATGACGTGGAACGCCACGCTGCGCCCCGATGGCGTTCACCTTGAGGACCTCCTCCCCGTCGTCGGCGGACCGCTAGTCCTCGAAGGCACATTGGCGGCATCGGGTGAGCTGGGGGCGTGGCCGACCGGGACGGCTCTCTCGGCCTCATGGGTGGCAGATGACATCGACCTCTACGGTGTCAGGCTGCGTCATGCCGAGCTGGATGAGGTCATCCTGAAGGACGGCGTGTTGGTCTTTCCGCGGGTCAAGGCGGTGGCCGTGGCGGGTGAGCTTGAAGGATCGGCGAGCCTGAACCTGATGGACGGAAACCTCGAAGGGTCGTTTTCGGGACCGTTGCAATTGGACATGTTGAACGATGTGGGCCTGACAGATGTGTCTGGGGGCGGAACGCTCACGCTCGGGGTGGAGGGGGCTCTCTACGACCCCGGTGCGCCGATCGACATTCGTGGCCGGATCAGGGCCCGCGACGTGGCGCTCTATGGACTCGCGGCAGACCGCCTGAGCGGCCCATATTCCGTGCGTGTCGACGCAGGCGTGGTGTCGGGGAGCCTTGATCTTGGATTGGATACATTCCGCGGGTACGGGGTCCGTGCGCCAACGGCGCGCATCTGGCCGTTGACCTTTACGGTCGACGCAGAAGACGGCGTATCTGTCGAGGCCGAAGTGGGGTCACCGAACCTGTCCTACCCTTCGATCTTTCGCGTCACGGATGTGCGGGCGCCGCTTTCCGTGCACGTTCCCTTCGATGAGTCGCCGATGCGGGTCGATGTCGATGCGGACCTTGGTGGGCATGACCTGTTCGGACTTCCGGGTGATGCGGGGCATCTCGCGATGACCATGGAGGGAGATGAGCTGCGGGCAGACCTGACCTTGCGGTCCTTTGTAGGTGACTGGCTACAGATGGAGGGTTTCCGGTTGGACGTCCCGAGTCGTTGGATGACGGTTCAGCAGGTGCGAATTCAGCCGAGTCATCGGCAGCGATGGGCCAGTCGTGGTCCGTGGAAGCTGCAGCTGCTCGACAACGGCATCAAAGATGCAGAGCTGTCGCTGCTCGGCCGGCTGGGTGAGGTCTCGGTTCTCGGAACCTTCGATTTTGCCGGTGACATGATGGGTGCCGTCGAGGTCCGTGAGTTTCACCTCGACGCGCTCGCCGAGCTCTTTCCGTGGGAGTGGGGTGGGGCGTACGGCATGCTTGACGCAACCCTCATGACAGCGGGTTCCGTCCAAGAACCGCTCATGACCTTGGATGTGGAGGGCACGGATCTGTTCGTGCCCTTTCAGGGCGGTATCTTGGGGGAGACCAGCGAGGCGGGTAGCGCTGTCTCGGATGAGCCATCGCGGTGTGAACCACAAGCGGACCCGCATGACGGGGAGCCTACGGTGACGGGTCTTCGATGGATGGACGTGTCGGGGACGGTGAGTCTTGATGCCTCCATGGTGGAGGCACACGCGGATCTTGGCGTGGATGGCGTGGAGATGGCACATGCCGACCTCATGCTTCCTGTTCGCGGCGGTCTGTTTGACATGGCGCCACGCCCGGATGGTGCGTTGGACATGAACCTAGTGCTCGAACCATTGTCCTTTTCGACCGTCGAGTTGCTCGCGGAAGGTGTCGACTTGCCCGAGGGTCGGTCGTCTGGGGCCGTGCACGTACGGGGAGAGGTTCTTGATCCCCAATTTGAACTCCGAGCCACGGTCATGTCGCAGATTGACGGCCTCGACGAGCAGGGACGTGTGGAGCTGGAGCTGACCCGTGTGGGGCGTCGACTCACTGCGGGGGTCGAGGTCTTCGAGGGCTTTCGCCCACTCGCTACGGTGGATGGCACGGGGCGTACCCGCTTGTCAGAGATCATGACATGGGCGGTCTTGGATGGGGCGCCTGTCGCGCTCGATGATTTGTCTACCTATGTAGACGACGTCGACCTTCTCCTCGCGCTTGATGCGTTTCCCTTTGGGACGGCGCTGTCGCTTGCAGGCCTACCCACGGAATCCGCCGCTGGTCATCTGGGCGGGTATCTGGACCTGAGCGGGGCTGTTCTCAGTCCCGACATCGTGGCGGATCTCAAGCTCAATGGAACCGTAGGTGACCTTGAGACCCAGGGTGTCGTGTCCGTGCGCCATGAACCCGAGGTCGACGGACACGTGCTCACGAGTCGCTTTGGACCTGCGCGTACCCCCTGGCTCACAGCGAATGGTCATCTCCCGGTCCAGATTGACCTGTCGCGTGAGGTCTCCGACTGGGGGGCGGGCGAGTGGGAGATCGAGCTCGATGGCGACGGGATTCCCATGGCACTGGCGCAGCTCCTCGATGCTGGCGTTCGCGACGCAGAGGGACGATTGACGGTGAGCGGCCACCTCGGTGGTGAGTTGTTCAAGCCGTCTCCGGCGATTCAGGCCGGGTTGAGCGGTGGTCGTCTCGCGTATGACCCGCTTGGGGTGCAGGTGGATGATCTATCCCTGGCCTCGCGATTGAGGTCCGGCCAAGACCGATATGGGTGTGAGTTGATGCTGGTCGACATCCAGCAACTGCAGGGGCGAACCCATCCACTGGTGTCCCTGGCCTCCGTGCGTGGCGAGTCGCGGGTAGCCGCGCATGGGAAGGTCGCGTACGGTCGTGGCGGACTCGCGATTCCCGGCCTTGACGTAGCGCTTAACCGCGCTTGGTTGACCAACACCGACGATCTACAAGTACGCGCCTCGGGCGACGTCGCCATCTCGGCAGAGGCATGGCCATTCCTCCAGATGAGCAGCAGCAACCTGGCTATTGATACGGGATACATCGCATTGGATACGGCTGAACTTCTCGCGAGTTCTCGGCGGCAGTTGGATGAACGGCTGAAGATTCATCGGTCGCGGCAGGGCAGGGCGATGGTCTTGAGGGAGCCGGAGGAGGAGGGGCTGCTCGACGCGCTTCAGGCCGAGATGACGGTCGACCTTGGGCTCGCGACCCGGCTGGATATCTCGGTGCCGATCCTGGAGGATCTGGGGGTGATTGGAGCGCAACTCACCCAAGCCGATGTGTCGGCTCGCCTTCGAGGCGAGTCGCTCGGCGTACGCTACGACGGCGGCCAGATCGATGTGGCGGGGAACGTGGGCCTCATCGAGGGAGAGGTCAGCATTCTCAACTCCACATTCCGCTTGGATAGCGACTCAAATCTTGGGTTCACGGGTCGTACCGTCTATGACCCAAACCTCGATATTAAGGGGTCGATGGTCACGGGTGGCACGCAGCTCGATCTCCTGCTGTCGGGAACAGCGGAAATTCCAGAGCTAGAACTCTCGAGCCCGTCCGACCTGAGTGAGGATCAGATGTTGACGGTTCTGTTGACGGGGCAGGCTCCTGAGGAACTCACGGGCCAGCAAGGTGCCCTCGATGCGCTGGGGGGGCTGGTTCTCGACAGCGTGCTCGGCGGTGTGAACCTCGGTGCCGTGAGTGTCGATGCGGACGGAACGGTCGTGGTTGGGATTCCCGTGCGCAGAAACATCTTCGTGGAGTCGACGGTGACCCCACGTCCTGACATCGACGAAAACATCATCACCGTGGAGGGGGAGTGGACCTTGCTGCCGTCTCTGGTGCTCTCGGCGGCGTACGGCGACAAGCTGACGTGGGCACAGCTGTTTTGGGAGTGGCGATTCTAGGTCTCGCGCACTCCGAACAGCGGAACTGGTCGATCAGTTTCCGGTGTCTGGCGTAGGAAGGAAGATTCCAGTGTCGATGGGCGGAAGGATGGGTCCGAATCCGCCAGTGTCACCTGGTCCTGGTCCTGGTCCTGGTCCTGGTCCGAATCCGCCAGTGTCACCCGGTCCTGGTCCTGGCCCCGGTCCTGGTCCGAATCCGCCGGTGTCACCCGGTCCTGGTCCTGGCCCCGGTCCTGGTCCGCTATTCCGGCGAGTCGAGCCGTGATGCCCGCTTCTGGTTCAGCCGGATCTGGGAGCGAACGCGAACGATCCGGGGGCTGACACGGCCTC
>JBMHDG010000019.1:0-35392 GCA_049889515.1 Myxococcota bacterium | reverse complement strand
GTCCGGGAACGCCTCGGTGAGCGATTGCTCCACTCGGCCGGTGGCGGCCACCGACTCCTCGAGCGACACCGACGGAGGACGTATCGCCTGCATGGCGATGGCCCCTTCATCGAGCGTGGGGATGAACACCGCCCCCATCGTGGACGCGAGCCACGCTCCACCAGCGATCGCGGCGACAGCGATGGCGACGACCAGCGGTCGGAAACGCAGTGCAGCCCTCAACGCCGGCTCGTAGAGCCACCTCGCGACTCGAGCGACGACGGGCTCCTTCTCCGAAAGCCCTCCGCGGTAGAGCCACGTGGACGCCGCCGGCACCAGCGTGACGGCCAGCACGAGGGCCGCCGCGAGCGCCGACAGCACTGCGATCGCCATCGGGCGGAACATCTTGCCCTCGATGCCCTGCAGCGAGAGGATTGGGACGTAGACGATCATGATGATCGCCGTCCCGAACAGGACCGGCCTGAGCACCTGCGTGGTCGCGCGACGCACCTCGCCCTTGACCGCGCGGCCCTTGACCCCGCTCTCGGATAGCCGCCGCGACACGTTCTCGATGACCACGATCGCGCCGTCGATGATCAGTCCGAAATCGAGCGCGCCCAGGCTCATGAGGTTCCCCGACACGCCGAAGAAGCGCATCGAGATGAACGTGAAGAGCAGCGATAGCGGAATCACCGCGGCGACGAGCAGGCCACCGCGAAGGTTGCCGAGCATGAGGAGGAGCACGACGATCACGAGGATCCCGCCCTCGATGAGGTTCACCGCGACCGTTCGGATCGTGCGATCCACCAGCACGGAGCGGTCGTAGTACGTCTCGATCGTCACCCCTGGCGGTAGCCCAGGCGCCAGCTCATCGAGGCGTTCGCGGACCGCCCGTGAGACCTCGCCCGAGTTGGCACCCATCAGCATCATGACCGAGGCGGTAACAACCTCGCCGCGACCGTCTCGGGTAACCGCCCCTTGCCTGACCATGGGCGCGAAAGCGACGTTGGCCACGTCACGGGCGAAGATGGGCGTACCGTCGTTGCGAGTTGCCACCCGCACGTTGCGCACGTCATCGAGGCTGGCGATGAGCCCTTCTCCCCGGATCACGCGCTGCTCCCCGCCACGGACGATGTAGCCACCTCCCTCGTTGGCGTTGTTCGCTTCGAGCGCCTCGAACACGTCCCCCAGGCTCAGCCCCAGAGCGTTCAGGCGAGCGGGATCTACCTGAACTTCGTAGGTCTTCAGCTCACCGCCGAACGGGTTGACCTCGACCACTCCAGGGATGGGGCGGAGCTGGAACGCGACGTACCAGTCGAGGATGGTCCGTAGCTCCATGAGGGTGTAGCAGTCGTCGGTGTCCGGGCCTTCGGCCGGGCACATCGGGTCACCACGGACTTCGAACTGGTAGATCTCGCCGAGCCCGGTCGAGATCGGCCCCATCTCAGGCGAGCCGTACCCCTCGGGGATGGTCTCCCGAGCCTCCGACAGCCGCTCCGACACCATCTGACGCGCGAAGTAGATGTCGGTGCCCTCTTCGAACACCACCGTCACAGCCGACAAGCCAAAGCGCGAGAGGCTCCGAACCTCCTCTACGTGCGGCAAGCCGCTCATCACCGTCTCGACCGGCACGGTGACGTACTGCTCGACCTCGACGGGGCCGAGCGCCGGGGCGTTGGTGAGGACCTGCACCTGCACGTTGGTGACGTCGGGCACCGCGTCGATCGGGAGCTGCTGCGCGGCGCGCACGCCGAGCGCCCCGATGAGAAGGACCCCGAAGATGACGAGGAAGCGATGTCGCACGCAGAACGCGATGAAGCCGTCCATCTCGTCTCCTCAGTGCGCGTGACCGTGGCCGAGCTCGCCACGCATCAGCTCGGACTTGAGGATGAACGCCCCTTCCACGACGATTCGAGCCCCCGGCTCGAGCCCTGCGAGCACCTCGACTTGCCGCGTGTTCTCCCGACCTGTCGTCACGGGATGTGCCGCAAACTCGCCATCTTCATCGCCGGGCACGAAGACCACCGTCCGGTTGTCCAATGTCTGAACTGCTGACAGCGGCACGACCACCGATGTGCTGGTCGGCTGGCCCGACGCCAGGCGGAGCGAACCGAAGAGGCCGGGACGCAGCAGGCCGTCGGGGTTGTCGATCTCCACACGGATGGGCAGGGTGCGCGTCGACTCGTCCAGCGTCGCGCCTACGAAGTCGACGGTCCCCGTCCAGTTGCGGCCCGGATAGGCGTTTAGCGTGAGGGTCGCGTTCATGCCTGATGCGACCTGGGCGACCTGTTGCTCGTACACCCGGCCGATGACCCACACCCTCGAGAGGTCGGCCACGATGAAGAGCGTGTCGTCGGGCGACACGTTTTCACCCCGCGTCGCGTGTCTCTCAACCACGACTCCAGCGATGGGGCTCTCGAGCGTCATGTCGGGCCCACTGCCGCCACGGAGCCCGAATACCCGGAGCCGAGAACGGGCAGCATCCCGCTCCGCATTGGCCTGCTCGTAGGCCAGCTCCGCCTCGAGCAGGCTGCGTTCTGAGCTGATGCCCTCCTCGCGGAGGCGCCGCTGACGGTCCCTGTTCTGCTCCGCCACGTCCCGGCGCGAGGTCGTGCGGCTGAGCTCTGCCCGTGCCTGTCCGAGCTCGACGCTCCTCAGCCGCGCGAGATGGGTCTCGGCTTCGACCCGGTCGCCCAAGGTGACGTCGACGCTGAGTA
The DNA here is from genome assembly GCA_049889515.1 of Myxococcota bacterium. Lineage (GTDB taxonomy): Bacteria > Myxococcota_A > UBA796 > UBA796 > JBMHDG01. The sequence goes on along the minus strand of JBMHDG010000019.1, from coordinate 32,696 downwards.
GCTGCCCCTCTACGAGTGGGCTGATGTGGGCGACCCGGTCCGGGTTCATCTGAACTTCGGCGGGGACCTCGAGAGCACTGGCGAGTACACCGGCCTCGGCCGTCCCGAGGCGGATGCCGTTCCGACTGAGCGCCTCTGGCGAGATCCGCACGACCTGCTCTTCGCCATGTTCATCACCCTGAGTGTGCTCGTCGTGACCCTCCTCACCGTGGTCCTGGTCGTCGTGCGCCTCTTCTTCACCGGCGTGTTCTTCGTGGCCCTGCTCGTCGGCCTCGTGGTCGTCGTGGCCGGCGTGTTCCTCGTGGGACTCGCCCCCGTGATCGTGACCGTCGGAGTCCTTGCATCCTGGGCCCATCGCCAGGACGCAAGTCAGTACGAGCAACGTGGTTCGCTTCATGGGGTGCCCTCCGTCTCGGGCCACAGCTCGGTGCCGACGAGGCCTTCGAGGGTAGCGGCGGTTTCGTAGTAGGTGATGCGCGCGTCGATGTACTGGCCGGTCGCCGTCAACAGCCGCTCACGCGTCTGAGAGACCTGGTGCACGTCGACCTCGCCCAGCTCGTAGGCGCGCTGCAGGAGCGAGAGGTTCGCCTCGAGCTGCGGAACGACCCCGGTCTCGTAGAGGGCGACCCGCTCGACGGCCGCGTTGAGCGCGATCGAGGCCTGAAGCAGCTCGCCGCGAAGCCTCGTCGCGGTCGCCTCGCGCTCCCTGTCGGCGACCACCAGCTCGGCCTCGGCGCGGGCCCGACCCTCCTGGTTGGTCCGCCAGAGCGGGTTCGGGAACGTCAGGTTGAAGAGCCAGACGTCTGCCTCCGCCTCCGGACCCGGGGCGGCCTCACGGCCATAGGAGAAGCCGACGGTGGGCTCCGGCCACGCCTCCCGGTCCTCCAGAGCCAGTCGGCTCTGACCTGCCACCACGGCCAACTCACGGGTGCGGAGGGAGGGGTGGTGTTCGGCCATCATCGCCAAGAGCGAGTTGGCGTCCGGCGCCTGCCGAACGTCGGGCAGCGTGCCGTGAACATCAGGTAGCGTCGCCTCCGGCCAGCCGACGACCGCCGCCAGCCTGGCTGTCAGGGAGTCGCCCGCCTGCTGCGCCTCGATGACGGCCTCGCGCGTCTGCGCCAGATCCGCGTCGGCGACGAGCAAGATCAGCGGCGACGACTCGCCCGCCTCGACCTGCCGGGACGCGATGTCGCGCATGGACTGCGCAAAAGCGACGAAACGCTCCGCCTGCGCGAGCCGCTCGCGCACTAGCAGGATGTCGACGAAGAGCCGGTGCACCTCCACGTGCACGCTCCATCGGACCTCGTTGACGGCCGCTTCGCTGAGCCGCTGCTGGTCCTCCGCAGCGTCGAGGCGAAGGCCAGGCTCCCCGGCGATCTCGAGCTGTTGCTGAACCGCGACCTCGAACTCAAAGCCGGTCGTGCCGGCGATGGTCCGTCCCCCGGCGCCGAAGCTCAGCTGGGGGTTCGCGGGGAACACGATGTCGGCGCCGATGACACCAGCCTCGGCGAGCCCGACGCGCGCTCGGGCGGTTTGGATCGCTGGCGAGTGCGAGTCGGCGTAGACCAGCAGCTGCTCGAGCGTCAGCGTGGACGTGCTCGACGGGTCAACCGGATCTCCCGAAGGGATGTAGGGCTGAATGAGCTGCGCGGGAGCGTAGACGCCTGGCTCCGGCAGGGTGCTCGTAGCGTGGGTCGACGCGCACGCGGTCACGCAACTACTACCTGCGATAGTAGTTAGAAGTGCTAACCGACCGAGGAATGTGCAGCGCATGCGGACCTCGACCTAGAGCAGGGAGTGGAGCAGGCGCTCCACTTCGAAGTGGAAGTGCTCGAGCAGCCCGAGGCTGTCGATGTGCGGCACGGTGAGCGCGGCGAAAACCCCAACGGCCAGGACGACGTGGCCGATGGTCCTCACCGGCGCGGGAGGACCCTGCATGAGGAGCGCGAGCCGCAGCTTGAGGGCGGCGCCACCGTGACCACACAGCGCCGCACCGGGGACGAGGCCACCGCAGCGAAACCGCGCCGCTCTGAGGATCCCCTCGGCCAAGGCCAGAGGTTCTCCACCACGGTGGACGGCTTCGCCGTCACAGACAGCCTCTCGGGCGTTGCGCCACCGCTCGAAGTCGGCGGCGAGCAGGCTGCCCGCCGGGTTGGCGCCGAGGCACAGGCGCACGACGAAGCTCCGCAGCGTGTCGAACCCTGCGATGTGCGCGTGCTCGTGCAGCAGCGCAGCCCGAAGCATCTGCTCGTCCGCCTCGCGAATGAAGCAGGCGTCAACGACCACGATCGGGCGAAGCAGGCCGAGGGTGTAGATGGGCTCTGGGGACTCGCGGACGACGACGACTCGCAGCCCGCGGAGGTGAGCGTCGTCTCGAATGAGGCGTTCCACACGTCGAACGAGCTCGTGGTCGCTCCCGAGTCGGTGGAGCACGACCTGGGGGCGCTCCCGCCAGAGCCGAATCCCCACCGAAGCGGCGACCCCGACGATCATCAACCCGAGCAATATGAGCGTGTCGATGCACGTGGTCGCCTCGACGTGGTCGATGAAGCAAGACTCGGCCGTGCGCATCGGCTCGCTCTGGTGCAGCGCTGAGGACGTCAGCCACAGAACCGGCAGTAGCGTGGGCGCGACGAGCCAGGCGAACGTCACCTCGGAGCCGAAGCTCGCCCACGACGATGTGCGCCGTCGCGTCAACGAGAGCACGCCGCGGCTCACCAGCGTGAGCAACGGGATCACAAGGAAGAAGGTGGTAGCTACCGCAGCCAGCGGAAAGAGGAGCTCATCCATGCGCCCCTCTTCTTCGCTTCCGGATCAGCGCCTCCAGGCGGTCGAGCTCCCCCTCGTCGGCGTCGGCGACGCGCTCGACGAGAAACGCCACAGCGGCCTCTTGCCCCATGGGCGGCAAGCTGCCCAGCACCTCTCGGGTCATCGCTTCGATGAACTCGGGCCGGGTCATGGTCGAACGGTAGAGGTAGCGTCGGCCATCCTTGCGCCTGGTCAGCAGCTCCTTGTCGTGGAGCCGGCTGACGGTGGTCATCACGGTCGTGTAGGCGATCTCTCTCTGGCCCTCGAGCACCTCGTGGACGTCGGTCACGGCGAACTCGTCCCAACCCTGCTCCCACACGATCTCCATGATCTCGGCCTCGAGATCGAAAAGCGACGTGCGCAGTCCATCTTGTTCGGGTCGAATTCGGATGCCTTTCACGACAGCCTCCACGCGGAATCGTGCCGATCGGAGGACCGGCAGTGGACAAACTACGACCGTCGATAGTAGATGTCAACCACGACATCGACACGACATCCGCTCTGGGCCGAGAGCCGGCCTGCTCGCTGGCGTCAGAGCCGTTCGGCCAGCCCCGCCTCCAGCATCGCGCTCCCGAAACCCAAGCTTCCGAGCTTGGGTTTTTTTATTTCCGCAAATCGCCTCCACAGATGCAAGTCAATTGCATCAATGCTATGTGCACGGGTGGAGGCCCGATGTCGACGTGGATGGATCGGTTTGGAAGCGCCACGAGCTTGGCGTGTGCGCTGCACTGCGGCCTGTTTGCCTTTGCACCCGCGATCGTCGCGGTGCTGGGACTCCAGTCTCTCGGCAACGAGGTCGTCGAATGGGGCCTGTTCGCATGCGCCCTCCTCTTTGCGGGGATGGCCGGTGCCACCGGCTACCGCGCCCACCAGCATCGCCACATCGCGCTGGCGTTTGTCGGTGGAGGTTGCGCTCTGGTGGTGGCGCGTCTCTCTGAAGCCTATGAGCTCACTGAATATGGCCCCGTGTTTGCCATTCTCGGGGGCCTTGTGCTTGTCAGCGCTCACCTCGCCAACATTCGTGTGAGCCGTGCATGCCATGAGGAATGCCACGCGTGAGCGGAACGCTTCCAGTCACCATCCTGACCGGTGCATTAGGTGCGGGCAAGACCACCCTACTCAACCACCTCCTCCATGCCGCACCCCAAAGCCGCGTGGTTGTCATTGAGAATGAGTACGGTGACGTTGGTATCGATGGCGAGCTCATTGCGTCGACCGCTGATGACGTGGTGGCGTTGAACGAAGGCTGCATCTGCTGTGACGTGCGCGAAGACCTCGTCGATGCGCTGACCCAGGTGCTGACACGACCTGAGCCGCCCGACCGCATCATCATCGAGGCATCAGGTCTCGCAGACCCGGTCCCAGTGATGCGGATCATTGAGCGCATGAGCTTGTCGCTCCATCTCGATGGGGTCGTCGCCCTTGTCGACCTCGTCCATGCGGATGAGGAGTCAGGCAGCAGTCTCATCTGGACCGACCAGCTGTGCTTCGCCGACCTCGTCTTGCTGAACAAAGCCGACCTCGTCGATGCATCGGTTGTCCATGCCTGGCGCCAAAAGGTCCGTACGTGGGCACCGACTGCATGTGTGGTGGACACCACACATGCGGTCATCGACCCAGAGATTGTCTATGGTCTCGACAAGCGGACCGCGTCAGAACATCCGCACGAACACCATCATGACCATGATCACCATCATGGCCATGAACACCACCACGATACCGACATCACGTCCGTGGGCGTCACCACCCACGTCCCCCTCTGCCTTGAGGCTGCCGACAAGTGGTTCGGCGAGCTGCTGAATGACCCGTCGATGGATATCCTTCGGATGAAGGGGATCCTCAACTTTGAGGGCCAATCTCGTAGATTTGTGATGCAGGCCGTACGTCGCATCGTAGACGTCACGCCCTACATCGACGAAGACGTGCAGGTATCGACCTCACACATTGTCATCATCGGCAAGCGACTCAATCACGCGGCCCTTCAGGCTGGGCTTGAGGGCTGCTGCACATCCTAAAGAAAAACGGACGACGCGAGCCTGTCGCGGCGTCCGTAGAGCGCGCCCAGAGGGAGACCACCTCCGGGCGCAAGACAACTCACTCGGCGGCGTCGTCAGAGGCTTCCTCATCACCCTCTTCGTCGTCGTGCGCCTCGCACTCCATCTCACCGTCATGCTCGTGGCACTCGAGGCCCTCTTCGCAGTCTGCATCGGTGTTGCAAGCCTCGCCGGCTTGACCGAGCGCGGCACCGTCACAACCAGCGATGAGACCAGCAAGTGCGAGCGGGAACATGTAGGTCAACTTCATTGTGCTTCTCCTATGTGGGGCGACATGCCCCAGTGATGAGCCCGTGGCTCAAACGTGGTCACTTCACGTTCACCGTGAAGTCGATGTTGATGTCGTTGTCGCCGCCAATGGCCCCAAAGCCATTGGCTGCCACATCGTCCGCGAGACCCTCGACCTTGACTGCCGTGCCATCCTCGGGTGGCAGGTGCCGCAAGACAAAGTTCATGGTGTTGCTGCCCGCCTTGAGGGACGTGACGGTGTTCTCAAGACCCACGGGGAGCCCGTTGGCATCTTCGTCCGCGTAGCTCTGCTCGACCAAGGCCGACGCGTTGTCGCCCGTGGCAGGCGACTGGACCGCAGCGCCCGTAAAGAAGAACTGGTGCTCGGTGGCCAGCTCCAGAATCTCTCCGGTCACGTCTTCGCCGTCCTCAAGGTCATTGATAAGCTTGACGCTCACGGCGTAGGATGTGCCGTTTGCTAGATTGATGTCATCAATAATTGGTGAGCCGTCATCCTCAGGATCCGACCAGCTGAACGATAGAGCATCACCACCTCCATCTGGTGTGAACTCCAGCGTCACGGTGGTGATCACGCCGTGGTTGTGGTCGTGGTCGTGGTCGTGGTCGTGGTCGTGGTCGTGACCATCGCCCTCTACGTCACCACAGCCGCCCAGCGCGAGTGCGAATACGGCTGCCATCTTATGAGCACGAAACATCTTTCCTCTCCTCTGTCTCTAGAAATCGAGCGCGACGCGCACGCGCACATCACGTCCTGGTTGATCTGCAAAGTATCGAAGTAAACTCGTGTACTCCCGATACCGCTGGTTCAACATGTTGTTGGCCTCGAGATCGATCCGCCAACGGGTGCTGCCCATCACGACCGCCACGCCGGCGGATAGACCGAGCAGCACATAGCTGTCGGGAGGGGGCGCAAAGTCGTCTGCAGGATCGACACGCGACTGGCGCCCCACCACATCGACCCGTGCGCCGATGTACGGGTCTTCAAGCGCCTTGAAGCCCGGCGGACGGCCCACCAGCGTCGCACGCATGCGGTCTGCGGGTGTGCCCACAATAGTGGACCCGGTTTCGCGCTCTACCGCGCGTACCAGCGAACCTGAGACATCGAGCCCCAACCAGTACTGCGGTCCGAGCGACAGCGCCCCGTCTAGGCCCGCGGTCCACGCATCGACTGACCGAAAGGAAAACCGAGGGTAGGTGCCTTCGATGGTCACGTCATAGGCCAGCGCACCACTCGGTCCCCGCTGTGGGGCAAAGTAGATGTAGTTGTCGACCAACGCGCCATAGCCCGAGGCCTCTGCCTCAACCCAAGGGAGCTTCAATCCAATCGTGTGGGCGAGCGACCATGCCGTCTCCACACCGAGAAGTGGATCGCCGAGGGCATAGACCGGAAGCGAAGGCGCTGCGCCGGTCAGGTAAAGCTCATCGACGTCTGGAAACCGCGATGCCGAGGACAGGTCGAACTTCAGCTCGAGAATGTCTGGAACGGCACGCACCACACCACCGAGCGCCACGGAGCCCGTGTGCCAGCTCGACGGGCAGCGCGCCACGGTCTCTCGTTCTTCACACAACGACGCGTTCAGCGTCCCTCGTGAGAGGTGCTTCCCGTAATCGTCCAAGAACACGAAGGTGTTGCGGTTGAGGTGGTCATACCGGCCTCCCAACTCCACGGCGCCGCGGGTCCAGACGAGCCGCTCCAGCGCAAAGACACCCACCGAGAAGTCACGGTAGTTCGGGATGAGTGACCACCCCCGGTAGACATTCTCCTGGAACTGCCCGGACACACCCGCCGACCCCTCGAGATGGCCTCCCGCGGCCTCGACTGAATGGTGGTCGAGTGTGACGTCAAGCGTATGGGTACGCAGCGTAAAGTCGTACTGCGGTCCGGCCACCTCGGAACGCCGGACCTGTTCGTACTCAAAGCGTCGGTTGTGCTGGTAGGCATAGACCACCTGAAGGTCACCGACCTCACCCGCCTCGATGTCTGCGTGGACGGAAGCCACATCATGCGTAGATTCTTGGTAGGGCCTATCGATCGTGTAGGACACCGTCCACTGGTCCGCAGTCGCTGGTCTGTCCAGCACAAGCCCTTCTTGAAAGCTCGACGGCGAGTCCGAACGAATACCGTAGAACATGCCAGAGCGCTGGGACACGCGATGCCACCGCGCCCGCAACGCACCGCCTGCCCACCGATAGCCTGCGGTCGCGCCCGCACTCCAGTGCTCGCTCGCCGTATTACCTAGGATATAACCGGGCGACTCCATGGCCGCAGCGCGTCGGTAGCTGCCCTCCGCGCGGAGACTCAACGCGGGCAGCTTCGCAGGCACCACATCAAGACGGAGCGCACCGTAGGGCGCCCGACCGTTGGTGGCGAAGCCCATGCGCGCGCGTCCCCCGACGCCCGGCGTGTCACGAAGTGCGGGTGGGTTGACGAGGATGACACCCCCCATCGCGTCGGGACCAAACTGCATTCCAGCCACACCGCGGACCACCCTGACCTCGCCGGCAGCGAAGGGATCGACCTCGGGCGCATGGTCCACCCCCCACTTTTGAACCTCGAGACGCACCCCATCTTGGAGAATCAACAGACGCCGCTCCGTCTGCCCACGGATGATGGGCTTGGCCACGTCCGCCGTTCCCGAGGCGGCGATCACACCGGGCACCTCGCTGACCAACTCTGCCACGCCCCGCCCCGCGCTGCGATCGAGCTCGCGTGTCCCGAGGACCGCCTCTGGACGGGTGTTCTGTGCCGAAGTGGATTCACTGATCACCACCACTTCGAGAGCGACCTCGTCATCCGTGTCTTCGGGATCGGGCGGCGCAAAATGGAGCGAGACACGGAGCACACCCGTGACGGGCTCACCCGCTCGCGTGGCCGGTGCGAAGCGAAACAGGGTCGCAGCCTCGAGCGCAGCCGCATGGAAGATCGCATCGCCGGAGACCACATCTACCGACGACACCCCGCCCGTCGGCGCCACCACGACCCGAAGCACGACAGTCCCGTGACGACCACTCTCCAAGGCTTCGACAGGGTAGACCAGACGAACCTTCTCAAGCAGCTGCGGCGGCACCTCATCGGCCTTTACACCCGCGGCGATATCGGCATGCACCGGGTTGGCCCGCGCGCCGCCACACATGGCGCACAACAACATCCCGCAACAAAGCCTCAAGCCTACCGAAACATCCCGCTTGGCCTGTCGCAGCGGCGGCGTCGGTCGTCGGCACTCTGTAGGGACTGTTCGTCGGATCATAACCCGCATTTATCCAAACCACGGCGCTATTGCAACCCGATTGCAGTTACTATCCCATAAGGAAATGCCACGGGATGTTAGGCTCTCTACACGCCCCTCGGAGGTCCCGAATGACGTCAGCCCGTGAAGCGTTCATGCCCTCCGTGTTGCCGGAGAACATGGGAGCAACGACGAGGCATATCGTCGCGCATGCGGGCAACATCCTCGTTGAGATCGCCTCCATTTGGACCGCCGCTGATGTTGCGGTGTCGTCTTGGGAGGTTGACGCTTGGGAGGAGGGCCCCGACTGGGTTGCGACCTGTTTCACGCGCTACGCATGCGTCCAGCGGCAAACAGGCCTGACGTCAACACTCACCGTGACGCACAGCTATGACGGTCACATGGGAGAGACGCTCCACACGGTCCAGTTGCTGTTCCAAACGCACAGCGAAGAGGCCCGCATTCGATGGTCCCTCGGCGACGTTGTACCCAGCTCCAGTGCCACCACTATACTGGGTCGTGCCGAGAGCCGTGTCACCACGCACATCGACGGTGTTTCTGCGGAGCATGCGGCCGCCCTTGAGCGCATCCTACAGCAGGCGTTTGCCTAGACTATGCAGCAGCACGCCATCACTACTCTGCTCGAGAACGGTCGCGAGGCCGGTATATTTCCAGCCGCGCAAGCATCAGTCCTTTGCGATAGCCAGGTCGTCCACGAGAGTGCACACGGTCTGGTGCAGCCAGGCGGCACCGCCGTCACATCATCGACCCTGTTTGACATCGCCAGCGTCACCAAGGTCCTCGCGACGACGGCATGCCTGATGACGCTTGTCGACCAAGGCGAGGTCGCACTCGATGCCCCCCTCACCCGCTACGTTCCCAATGCGCCTCAAGGCCCGACCATCCGAGAGCTCCTCGGGCATCGCTCGGGGCTGCCAGCCTGGGGCACCTTCTTCATGCATTCCGCATCGGTGCTGACGCAGGTCTGCTCCGCGCGCGCAGACGCTGACCGACGCCGCGTCTACAGCGACCTCGGGTTCATCCTCCTAGGGGCGACCATCGAAGCCGTCACCCAACAGCCGCTCCACATGGCAGCTCGGGAGCTGGTGTTGTTGCCACTCGGACTGTCCCGAACGGGATACCGTCCACGTGCGTCGAGCGCCCCAGACCCGAGTATTGCGGTAACCGGGCTGACCCGGCCGCGTAGGCCAGCTCCGGGACAGGAGGCGCTCTACACCGTGCCGGAACAGCCCGACGCGCTCGTGCCAGGCGAAGTGGATGACGACAATGCGTGGGCCATGGGGGGAGTGGCCGGCCACGCGGGCCTGTTCTCCACAGCCCGCGATGTGGCCCGCTTTGGCGCATGCCTGCTTGAGGACCTTGAAGGAGCGTCACACCTCGCGTCTTCCGCCACTGTACGCACCTTTTTCGCCATCGACGCCCCTCACCTCCACCCCATCCGTTCGCTCGGCTTTGACCGCGCCACGCCTCCCCGCTCTAGCTGTGGAACGCGGTTCGGGGCTGGCCCGCTCGGTGCCGTCGGCCACCTCGGATTTACAGGATGCAGCCTCTGGATTGACCTCGACCGCCGAATTAGCGCGGCACTCCTCACCAACAGGGTATTTCCGACGCGCGAAAATGTGGCCATCAAGACATTTCGACCCGCATTTCACGATACGTTGATCGCATCTCTTGTGTCCGATTCGGAGGACTGATGCGTTGGATGGGTCTTGCAGTGCTGTGGGCCGGGTGTGGTCCGCGTCCCGCCGTGGCGCCTGACTTGCCGGCTTCCACGGGCCCTGTCCCCGAGCTGCCGGCACGGTGGGCAGGTCCCGCCGAACTCTCCCGGGTGAGCCTCATCGCCGTGGGCGACTTGCTCATGCACACCAATGTCAAGCACGCCGCACGAGCCGCGAATACTGTTGATGATGCTGGCGCATCCCTGAATCACGAGGGGTACGCTGCGCTATTTGAGCGAGTACCATGGGTCGCAGACGCCGATCTCGCCTTCGCTAACCTCGAGACTCCGGTCGCCCCCACCGCCCACCGCGGAACGCGCAGCATGGTGTTCAACGTCACCCCAGCGCTCCTTCCGGCACTTCAGCAGACCGGGTTCGACGTCTTGAGCTTTGCCAACAACCACGTCTACGACCAAGGTCGAGCAGGACTCATAGAGACGATAGAGAACCTCGATGCCTCCGGCATGACCTGGATAGGAGCGGGCCAGACCTGCGCCGATGCCCGACGGGCGAGACGGACCACAGTTAAGGGCATAGACATCGCATGGATCGGTGCGTCGAAGGTCTTCAACGACAACATGAACCGCGGCCCTGATGAGGCGTGTGCCTTCGAGCTCGATGTCGAAGCAGCGCTACAAGAGGCCGCTGCGGCGCGGCAAGACGGGGCCGAGCTGGTGATCATGAGCCTGCACTGGGGCCATGAGTATCACCTGACGCCGAGTGCCCCCGAGGTCGAGGATGCCAGGCGACTGATGGACGGCGGTGTCGACCTCATTCTCGGTCACCACCCGCATGTGGTGCAGCCGGTCGAGATCCGCGACACCCCCGATGGCCGCGTGGCGATCACCGCCTACAGCTTGGGCAACTTCATCTCCAATCAAGCCTACGACTACCGCCATGGCACCCACACGCTCGACCATGGAAACCCTCGTGATGGACTCGCGCTCTCTCTCGACATTGTGAAGAAGGACTACGGGCCCGATGCATCGGGTGAGCCGCAAGTGCGGGTGGCGCTCGCCAATGTGCTGGCCATCCCGCTCTGGACCGAGAATGATGCGGGCCGAATTGTGCACCCCTCCCCCACCATTCGGGTGGTCAAGACCAGCGAAGCGTTGCACGCCGCACACGCGGAACTCGAACACGCATCGAGCCCTGCAGAGGTCCGAGCGGCGCAAGCACGGATCGAGCTCCTCTCGGACCGGTGGCGGCAGGTGGAGTCTGTCGTGGGATCGCGCCTTGTCCCCACGTTCGGCTCGGAACGCTGAACGCGATGTGGCCCGACGCCTCCCTCCTCAGTAGCGTGACAGCGCTCGCCTACGGGCTGCTCGGGGTCGTCCTCCTTCTTCGGCATGTACGGTCGCTGCGCCCGAGCCGGGTAGCGGCGGGCGTGGTCTCCATGGTTCTTGCGCTGCTGCTCGTTCACCCAGGCCCGTGGCACCCCAACCATCACGGTATTGAGGTCTTTCTCGATGCCCTCGATCAGTCCCTCTGGGCACCAGCATCGCTCGGGCACGCCCACGGCCAGGGGTTGTTTGTCCTGTTTCGGGGGCTCTCCCCCATCGCAGACCCACCCACTGTGCAGCTGCTGCTCGCCTTCGTGTGCACACAGCTCTTGGGTGCTGCGGTCGGTGCCATGGCGTCCGACGAAGAGACGGGAGACTGGGCTGCATGGTGGTGGGCACTGTTTCCCGTGACGCTGAGGCTCTCGCGTACAGGCACTTTCATGCTGGCTTACGTGGCCCTGTGTGCTGCTGGCGTGTGGTTCGCCCGGACCTTGGCCTCACACGTGGACGCGCGAGACGACGACACGCCGCAGTGGGCACCAGCGCTGGGCCTCGGGGCGGTGATTGGCCTCGCGGCGCACACCTACAGCGCGGCAGCGGTCTTCGTTCCCTACGTGATCGGCCTGACCCTCGTTCACCAGTCCGGTTGGCGGATCACAGCGCTTACGCGAGAGTTGGTCTTTGCCGGGCTGGTGGCCGCGCCAGCCCTGCTCACCCGTGTGGTCGCGTCTGGAACGGTCGGAGCAGCCGGTCAATGGCAGGAGATGGGTCCGCTCGGACACCCGGGCGCACCCGTCATCATGGTCGCCACCGGACTGATGTGGCTCCTGTCCCGCCGGCTCGCCAAACCATCAGAACCCCATGCATCCAGTGCCTCCTGGATGTGGATGGCAGCCGGTGGCCTCGCCGTTCTGGTCGGCGCCGCGTCCGCGGCGTGCTTCGACGATGGTGAAGCCACACACCTTGGCGCAGCCCTTGGCTACTGGGTGCCGTTGTTCGACACCAACCGCGCCAATCCCCTGTGGTGGCTGGTGGTTGGTGCCGGTCTCGCATCGCTCCACCACCAACGTGGTGTGTCGTGGGTGCTCGCGATCTGGGCACCGCATGCGCTCCTGTTTGGCCTCAACCAAGACGGACACTTTGGCTCGGTACGCTTCGCCCTCCCCATGGTGTGGATGCTTGCATGGCCCGCAGGCCTTGGGCTTCAGCGGCTCCACGCGCGCCTCGCAGGCGTCGGACCACGCACGCTCGCCCTCCCCGGTGTCATGGTGCTGCTGACCTGTGCCCACGCGGGATGGCTGGGTCACGTCTTTCCCAATCAGGTGGTCTGGGGACTCGTGACTCGAGCAAGAGCAGAGGCAGGCGACCACACCACGCTGCATACGCTCTTGGCATCCGACATCCCACCAGCGCTCCACCCCAAGGTTCAGGTGCCCTACCGGCAGCACCTCAAACACCTTCTTCCGGACGGCCGCGTGCGCCCGCTCAGTGCACAGCCCCGTGCCGGTGATCTCTACCTGCGCCCGGCCGCCTGTTTCCGACCGCTCGTGGGCACGAAGGGAGACACGCTCACCGCCTACGCTTACCCTGCAGAGACCGTGATTGACCGAGACCACTCCCCTCCGTGGGCCGTCACCACAACGCAGCCGTACTGGCACTGGCCAGACGACCCCCGCGTGGACCTCGCCAGCTGGATGGACCCCGCTTGCCAGTCGTTCGAGTCGGCGCATGACCTTGAGCCTATTGTCGAAGTCCCGCTGCCTCCGACCGATGGCAACCTGGAGTTCTCCGTGGTGCTGTCCACCCATCCCGTGGTGGGGCTCTACCGAGTCCGCGGCAAGGTATCCCCGTGAGTCCTCGCTTCCGGCGGCATGCTCGCCGTGTTATGAGGGCCCAAATAGGTCACAGCCCCGATGGTTCTCCTCCTCACACTGTTGCTTGCATCGACCGCAACTGCGCTCGCTGGTGGTCCGGGCGCTGAAGAGCGCGCGCGGCTGCAGACTTCGCATACGCCTAACGTGCCGGCTAGCTGGGATGGCTCTTGTGCTGCGGCCATTCAGATCGGCCTCGCGTCCAGCCCCCAGATTAGGGTGCTACGCGCTCGCTGGGAGCGCGCCGTGCACGAGATCCAAACCGCGGGCGTGCCGCCAGAGCCACGTGTCGCCGTCAGTGCGTTTCCCGCCCCCATCGAGACACGGGTGGGTCCACAACAGGCGCGGGTGTCGTTACAACAGGCCATCCCCTGGCCCACCGAGCTTCTCGGCGCACGTGGTGCTGCGGCAGCGCGGGCAAAAGCGGCATGGGCACGCCATGAAGACGGAGCCTTGGCCCTGTCCGAGGCCATCGCGCACCACTACTGGGCGCTCTGGAAGCATCGCGCCGAGCAGACCAGCCATGCGCTCCATCGACAGCTCATGGACAACCTCGCCGAGACCCTCCGTGCACGTGTCGAGATCGGTGCTGCGGCACTGAGCGACCTGCAACAAGTGGAACTCATGCGTGCACGCGTCCAAGACACAGTGGCGCGTCACCATGCCAACACGCAGGTCCATGAGGCCTCCCTCAAGCAGGTCATGGGCGGCTTCGATGCGCCAATCACCCTAGCCGTGCCCGTGTTTCAGCCCTTGCCGTCTGACCTGACCCTCGACGATCTGCTCGGCACACTCACATCGCACCCCACAATCCAAGCCATCGATGCCGCGCTCGAAGCCTCGGACCAAGACCTCCGTGCGACCCGCGGCCAGCGTGGTCCCGGACTCGAGCTGGGTGCTGACTGGACGATGATCGGACCATCGGCGACGCCCGATGACCTCGGGTCTGGCCGAGATGCCCTCGGCGTGACCGTCGGCGTACGCGTCCCCCTATGGCATGGAGCGACCACGGGTGCCGTGAATGCGGCGCTCGCAGAACGCAGCGCACTCGAGTTCGAGCGTGAACAGCAGCTCCTTTTGTTGCGGTCCCGCATCGAGTCCGCTTGGGTGCAAGCCGCAGACCAACACCGACGTCTCACCCTCCTCCAAGACACCCTTCAGCCACAGGCGGCCTCCACGTACACCTCCCTGTTAGGCGCGTACACAGCCGGTGAGGCCACGGTCTCTGAGGTCCTCGCCGCGCAGCAGGTGCTCCATGACCTTCGGCTGGAGGTTGACGCAGAACGTGCGGCGGCAGAACAGACCGCTGCTACACTGACCCGCTGGAGCGGCCTCCAGTTCACCACCAGCTCGGAGTCATCCCCGTGAACGATGCGCTTCCACAACGCTCACCACGCGTTTGGGTGGGACTCGCCATAGCGCTCGCCGGCTTCGTCGCCGGTGCCGTGCTCACAAGCGTAGGCGACGAGGCCCCCCTCGCGTCCGACGCAGTCGCCGACGAGGCTTGGACCTGCTCCATGCACCCCGACGTCCGGCAGCCTGACCCCGGGGACTGCCCGCTGTGCGGCATGGACCTCATCCAAGCCGACCCAAGCACAAGCTCGGCACACACGCACGACAAGCTGACGCTGTCGCCTCGTGCACGCGCCCTCGCGGGAATTCGCACCACCGAGGTCCGTCGCCAAGCCGACGCCACCGAGGACCTTCGCCTACTGGGGCGGGTCGAAGCAGCCGAGACCCAGATGCGAAATGTCGTCTCTTGGATCACGGGTCGCATCGATGATCTGACCGTCAATACGACCGGGGAGACCGTGAGTCGTCAGCAGACCATCGCCACGCTCTTTAGCCCAGAGGTCTACGCCGCCCATCAAGACCTGTTGAGCGCGAAGCGCCAACTCGAACGCGTGGGCACCAATGGCCCGGCGGCCACCTCGGCGGCTCGTGCAGCGCTCAGCGCCGCCGAAGAGCGCCTCAACTTCCTCGGCATCCCCCGTGAAGAGCGCGAGCGCCTCGCCAACGCCACAGAGCCTGTCCAAGCCATCCGCATTCGTTCGCCCTACGCCGGCACCGTCATCGAGCGCGTCGCCACCGAGGGCTCCTATGTCCAGACCGGAGAGACCCTCTACCGTATCGCAGACCTCTCCACGCTCTGGGTGCAGCTCGATGCCTACGAGCAGGACCTCGGGCGTCTGGCGGTTGGCCAGACGGTTTCCCTTAACGTCGAGGCTGTTCCCGGAACCACCTTTACGGGCACCCTCGACTTTATCGAGCCCACCATTGATGCCCAGCGTCGCACCGCACGGGTGCGGGTGGTTGTGGCCAACCCCGATGGGGTTCTGCGCCCAGGAATGTTCGCCGAAGCCACGGTCAACGCCGCGGCACCGGGCGCGACGGCCCCACTCGTGATCCCGGCGACAGCCCCCCTATTTACCGGACGACGCTCGGTGGTCTACGTCGAGACTCAGGAGGCCGAAGGACCCGCCTACACGCCACGAGAGGTGCGTCTCGGCACCAAGCTCGGTGATGTCTACCCCGTGATGTCTGGCCTGATCGAAGGCGAGCGTGTCGTCAGTCGTGGCGCCTTCGTGGTCGACGCAGACCTGCAGATCCGTGGTGGCCACTCCATGATGCGACGCAACGCCGCCCCGACCCGCGACATGGTCATTCCCGACATCGACGAACGCATGCAGCCCGTGCTTCGTGACGTATTCGGTCACTACCTCGCCATTCAGCGCGCCTTGGCGGCGGATGAGCTCGAGACAGCACGCGAGGCGGCTACGGCCCTCGGCGCGCAGCTCAACACGGCGCTCTGGACCGGCCCGGGTCAAGCCCGTTGGCGCGACATCTCGCAGCACATGCGATTCACGGCCGAGCGCATCGAGGCCGCAGCAGACATTGCAGCCATGCGCACCGACTTCGAGCCGCTAGCTGGTGATGCCACTGTGCTTCTGCAGAGCTTTGGCAACCCGCTCGATGTTCCGCTGCACCTCGCCTTCTGTCCCATGGCGTTCGACAACCGTGGTGCAACCTGGATCCAGGCTGGCACCGAGATCGCAAACAGCTACTTCGGCGCCTCGATGTTGCGCTGTGGTGAGATCCGAGATGCCGTCGCGCCAGCCACCTGGCTCGATGCCTCCGAGGATCGCCCTTGAGCTCCGAGATCGCCAAGACGGAAGCCTCGCCCTGGAGCCGCCTGCTCGGCATCCCGCTCAGGTATCCCCCCATCGTGTGGGTGATGACCGCCCTGCTCATCCTCGGCGGACTCGTCGTCGCCCCGTTCGACCCCACCGACGGCGCCATCCCACGGTCACCCATCGCGGTCGATGCGATCCCCGACATTGGCGAGAACCAACAGATCATCTTTACCGAGTGGGCGGGTCGCTCTCCCAGGGATGTCGAAGACCAGGTCACCTATCCCCTGACGACCGCCCTGCTTGGCATTCCCGGGGTTGAGACCATCCGGAGCACGTCGGCCCTTGGATTCTCAAGTATCTACATCATCTTCGAGGACGACGCCGAGTTCTACTGGTCACGATCTCGTGTCCTCGAAAAGCTCGCGTCGCTTCCTCCAGGGACCGTTCCCGATGGCGTGACGCCGACCCTGGGCCCAGACGCGACGGCACTCGGTCAGGTGTTCTGGTACACCCTCGAAGGTCAAGCCCCCGACGGCAAAACGGTTGGCGGTTGGGATGCCGACGAGCTTCGTTCCATCCAAGACTGGACAGTCCGCTATGCCCTTCAGTCCGTAGAGGGCGTCAGTGAAGTCGCTTCGGTCGGAGGCTTTGTTCGTGAGTATCAGGTCGATGTGGACCCAGAGGCGATGCGCGCCCATGGTGTGACCATTGCCGAGGTCGCCAATGCGGTACGCGGCACCAACCTCGATATCAGCGCGCGCACCCTCGAAGTGAACGGCGTGGAGTACGTGGTCCGAGGCCTCGGCCTGATCGAGACGGTTGAAGACCTTGAGCAGGCGGTCGTCGATGCCCGGGACTTCACACCCGTTCGGATCAAGGACGTCGCCAATGTCGCGCTCGGTCCCGCACTTCGCAGGGGCGCACTCGATGATGAAGGAGCACCGGCCGTCGGTGGGGTTGTGGTCGCCCGCTACCTTCAAAACCCAGCCGAGGTCCTTGGCCGTGTCAAAGCGAAGATCGAGGCGCTGCAGCCCGGACTGCCGAAGCGGGTGCTCGACGATGGCACGGTGAGTCAGGTCACACTGGTGCCCTTCTACGACCGCTCCACACTCATCGAAGAGACGCTCGGCACGCTCTCGACGGCGCTCTACCGTCAGGTCCTTATCACGATCCTCGTGGTCCTCGTCATGCTTCGGAATGTGCGGTCCTCTGCACTGATCAGCGCGATGCTTCCCTTGACCGTGCTGGGTACCTTCTTGGTCATGCGCTGGAGCGGTGTCGACGCCAACATCATGGCCCTCGGCGGCATCGCCATTGCTATCGGCTCCATGGTCGACATCGGGATCGTGTTTGTCGAGAACATGCTCCAGACCGTTCAACGAAATCCCCACGTCCCGCGCACCCAGGCCATACGCGACGGTGCCGCAGAGGTCGCACCCGCTGTCCTCACCTCGGTCATGACCACGGTGGTCAGTTTCCTGCCGCTCCTCGGGCTGACCTCCCGCGAAGTCAAGCTCTTTGGCCCCCTCATATGGACAAAGTCCTACACCATGCTGGTCGCCCTCGGCCTGGCGATGGTGATTCTCCCCGTGGCCGCAGCCACCCTGTACCGAGCACGTCCGCATGCCCTCTCCCCACGAGCGCGCTCGGCGGTCATGGTCGGACTGGGGCTCCTCGCCTTTGTGCTGCTCGTCCGCGACTGGCAGCCGCTCGGCGCAGGTTCGGGATGGCTCGTCAACGGACTCGTCACCGCAGCGGGACTCGCCGCGGTCTTGGGCGGGGTGACGGCCGTCGAGCGCCGGTACAGCGCGCTGTTGGATTGGGCCATCGACAACCGGCGCCGTGCGGTATGGGCCCCCATACTCGTCGTGGCCTTCGGGTGGACCGCAGCGGTCGGCATCACCCCCCTCACCTCCGTGCTGCCCGACACGCTTCGACAGGCGTCACCCATCGCTGCCGCAGAGCGGCTGCTGCCAGGTCTCGGACGGGAGTACATGCCCAGCTTCGACGAAGGCGCCTTTCTCTACATGCCGACCACCATGCCCCATGCGTCGATCGGGGAGTCGCTGGACCTGATGTCACGCATGGATGCCGCGATAGCCGACGTTCCCGAGGTCGACCGCGTCGTCGGCAAGCTCGGTCGGGCCGAGAGCGCCCTCGACCCGGCCCCGGTCTCCATGATCGAGACGGTCATCACCTACCATCCCGAGTGGACCACTGGAGCAGACGGTGAGCGCGTGCGTCTCTGGCGAGATCACATCCACTCGCCCGACGACATCTGGAAGGAGATCACAACCGCGGCAACGCTGCCGGGTCTCACGGGGGCCCCCACCCTTATGCCCATCGAGGCCCGCCTCGTGATGCTCCAGAGTGGCATGCGCGCCCCCCTCGGCGTCAAGATTCAGGGGCCGACCCTCGAAGCCATCGAGTCCTTCGGCCTCGCCGTCGAGGAGACCCTTCGTGAGGTGCCGGGCGTGCGCGCAGAGACCGTCTTCGCCGACCGCGTGGTCGGCAAACCCTATCTCGAGATCGACCTGGACCGTGAAGCCCTCGCGCGCTTTGGGCTCCGCATCCAAGATGTACAGAACGTGCTGCAGGTTGCCCTCGGAGGACAGACACTGACCCGAAGTATCGAGGGCCGCGAGCGGTATCCGGTGAGGGTGCGGTATGCGCGAGAAGACCGGGATTCGGTCGAAGCCCTCCATCGAACCCTGATTCCCACGCCGTCAGGTGAGCACATCCCGCTCGCCCAGCTGGCACACATCGCCTACACGCCCGGCCCCCAGACCATTCGGTCCGAAGACACCTTTCTCACGAGCTACGTCCTGTTCGACCGTACCCCTGACCTCTCCGAAGTCGAGGTGGTGGACCGCGCGCGAGATCACATCGCAGCCGCCTTGGCCGGTAACCAGATCACGCTCCCTACAGGCGTGAGCTTCACGTTTGCCGGTTCGTACCAAAGCCAGATCCGTTCTGAACAACGCCTGGCCATCTTGGTCCCCATCGCACTCGCGCTCGTCTTTGCCTTTCTCTACGGGCAGTTTCGAAGCCTCCGCATCTCTGCAATTATCGGATCAGGTGTGCTGGTCGCTGTCAGCGGTGCCTTTGCCGTGCTGTGGCTCTGGGGTCAGCCCTGGTTCCTGCAGATCGGCGACGGCGGAACCCTTCGTGACCTCCTCCATGTCGGCCCCATCCATCTCTCCGTCGGTGTCTGGGTCGGCGTCATTGCCCTCATCGGCCTCGCGACCGATGACGGCGTGGTCATGGCAACCTACCTCAAGCAGCGTCTCGACAGCGATCCCCCGCAGGACGAACACCAGCTGAAACAGATGATCCTCGAGGCGGGACAGCGACGTGTTCGCCCCTGTCTGATGACGACCACCACTACGCTCTTGGCGCTCCTGCCTGTCCTCATGTCCGATGGGCGCGGCGCAGACATCATGCTGCCCATGGCGCTTCCCATTGCGGGCGGCATGGCCATAGAGCTCATGACTCTGTTTGTGGTGCCGGTCGCGTGGATGGCCTTCATGTCGCCTGCAGCGTCGCCCACGGCCGTCCACATCGACTAGCGTGGCTTGCTCACACAATCGTAGCTTGCATTTGGTGTCGTCGTGCCCCTACGCTCCGCCGCGATGAGGAGCACGCCATGGCCAACCATCCCGCACCTATGAACGCCGGCCCCACTGGCCTTCGCACGACATTCCTCGAGCTGATTGCGCGCGAGCGGACCTTTCTCATCTTGGTGTCGATCATGTTCTTGGCGGCGGGCTCGACCTACACGGAGCCGACCTACGCCCGATGGGTCGGCTTCATGTTGGCCGGCTATGCGGCCGTGGCCAATGACAGTATTCAGACGATCGGCACGTTCATTGCGGCGAACAAGGCCCAGAAATGGTGGGTTCTTTGGCTGTTCATCGGGGGCATCTTTCTGGCCACGGTGACCTATTCATGGATCGTCTTCGATGGGGATGTGACCTTTGAGCGCCTTGCGTCCAAAGGGTTCGAGACAGCACCCACCGAGTTCAGTTTCTTGATGGTCGCGGCACCCATCTTCCTGATCATTCTCACACGGCTCAAGATGCCTGTGAGTACGACACTGCTGCTGCTGTCCAGCTTTGCCACCTCCGGATCGGGCATCGGAAAAGTGCTGACCAAGAGCCTTCTCGGCTACGTCGTGGCCTTTGTGTTGGCCATCATCGTGTGGATGTCGATGGCCAAGGTGTTTGAGCGCCGCTTTAAGGGTGCACCTCACCCGCTCTGGCAGGTGGCGCTTTGGGTGTCCTCGGGGCTGCTCTGGTCGGTGTGGATTCAACAGGACGCGGCCAACATTGCCGTTTATCTTCCACGGAAACTCGATGCGATGGAGTTTATGTTCTTTGCCGGCTTCATCTTCGTCGGTCTGGGCATCTTGTTCCGCATGGGTGGAGAGCGGATTCAGGAGATCGTTGACGAGAAGAGCGACATCTTCGACCCACGCGCGTCCACGATTGTGAACCTCATCTACGCCGTCATCTTGTTTTACTTCAAGCTGTACTCCAAGTTTCCAATGTCGACGACCTGGGTATTCCTCGGACTGCTCGGCGGCCGAGAGCTTGCGATGTCGCTGCGCAATGTGGGCGAGCGCAGCTGGGCCGATGCCCTCAAGATGATGGGACGGGACGCTGGCCTCGCGACCATCGGCCTAATCGTCAGCCTCGTTCTCGCGAGTGCTGTCAATCCCATCGTGAGAGATGGACTGCTCTCGTCGGTAGGGCTGTAGCGCGACCGTTGTCGGTCCGTTGCTTGACCAACGGTCAACAATTGCCTTCCCGAACGCTCGAAAAACGGCTATATCTCGGTGTCTCTTTTTGAACGTGGAGCACCTACATGCGCGCCCTAATGATTCTCGGCCTCGGCCTCGCTCTTTCCGCTTGCACCAGCGGCGATGAGAAAGACGGCACTGCCGGCGAAACCGACACCATCGTTGATCCCGATACCAACGATACGACCGACACCACGGATACGACCGACACCACGGATACGACCGACACCACGGATACGACCGACACCACGGATACGACCGACACCACGGATACCGGTGACGTCAAGGCAGAGACCGGGCTCGACACCGACACCGACACCGACGTGCCAAGCGATTCGGATTCGGATTCGGATGTCGACACCGACATCGACACCTTCCCTGTGGTCGATTCGGACTCCGACACCGACTTCCTCATCGACACCTTCGGCGACTCAGATTCTGACTCCGACACCGACTTCTTCATCGACTCCGACTCCGATTCCGACACTGACTTCTTCATCGACTCGGACTCGGACTCGGACACCGACACCGACACCGACTTCTTCATCGACTCCGACTCCGACACTGACTTCTTCGTCGACTCGGACTCGGACTCCGACACCGACTTCTTCATCGACTCCGACTCCGATTCCGACACTGACTTCTTCATCGACTCGGACTCCGATTCCGACACTGACTTCTTCGTCGATTCGGATTCCGACTCCGACACCGATGGATTCACGAGCGAGACCGCCGTCGACTCCGACACCGACGTCTTCGCGGACACCTCTGATTCTGACTCCGGTGGCTTCATTGTCGACTCCGATACCGGTGACCCCATCGTCGACACCGACTCGGATACTGACTTCCCGATCGACACCGACGACTCCGGTGGGTTCATTGGCGACAGCGACACCGCGTCTTGCCCTCCCGGCCAGATCGAAGACTGCAACGGTGCCTGCTACTTCGCCACTTGGGTGGGCGACGGCTTCTGCGACGACGGCACGCTCCAGTCTTGGGGTGACCCCGACTTCTTTAACTGTGGGCTCTTCCCCGCAGAGAATGCAGACTGTGCTGGCGACACGGGCACCTTCATCGACAGTGACACCGACACGGCAGGCGGCCCGGTCGTAGACACCGGCCCCGGATTCATGTACCCCGACACCGCCTTTACCTGCGACTACACCTTCATCCAAGGCGTGGGTCAGTACCCTGGCGAGATCGGCTGGCAGGTGGTCGATGTTTCGGGCCAGGTCGTCTACTCGGTGCCATCAGGTGCTTACGGCAGCGCCGTCCAGTTCTCGACCGTCACCGACAGCGTGACCCTCGCACCCGGCGACTACACCGTCGAGATGTTCGACAGCTGGGGCGACGGCTGGAATGGTGGCAACCTCGGCATCTTCGACCTCGATGGCGACGCGGTGGCCAACGGCACATTGGCATCCGGCTCGACCGGCTCCTTCCCGTTCAGCGTAGACTGCCTCGAAGACACGGCACCGGTGGTCATCGACACCGGTCTTCCAAGCTGCGACATCACGGTCGAACTGCAGACCTTCACCTGGGCCAATGAGATTGGCTGGGAGCTGTTTGACGGCTCGGGTGCACTCGCCGCCAGTGTGACGCCAGGCCCGCTGACCAACTTTACGCTCTACACCACCGTGGTTCAGAACGTGCTGCCAGGGCAGATCAGCTTCACCATGATCGACACCTTCGGTGACGGTTGGCACGGCGGCTCCTACACGCTCTACGACTCCAACGGCAACGTCATCGGTACCAACACCCTTCTCGACCCACCCGGTGATGTGCAGACCGACACGTGGACCTTCGACTGTGCTGTCGACTCTGGCCTCGCCATCGACACCTCCGAGACCGGACTCAGCCCTGACACGGGGTCCACGACCTCACCTATCATCAGCTTCGCTGCAGACATTGAGCCTCTGCTCGGAAGCTGCACCGGCTGCCACGTGAATGGCACGAGCGGTGGGCTCAACTGGGCGGCAGGAGCCAGTGCCTTGGTCGGTGTTCCTGCAGGTCAAGCCGCATGGAACCTCGTCGAGCCCGGCAACCACCTGCAGAGCTACTGGTACCACAAGGTCAATGGCAGCCATACCGCCCCACAGGTCGGTGGCTCTGGCAGTCAGATGCCACTTGGAGGCGCACCGCTGCCTGCGTCGTCGATCAATGCCATCCGCGCATGGATCAACGCAGGTGCCCTGCCCTGATTATGGCGCGTGGGCTCCGGCCTGATGGTCGGAGCCCGTCCGTGCCGCAAACGTCTCCGCCGACACGACCTCCTGGCGGTACGTAGCGTGGCACTGGGTACAGACGGCGAGCGTAGCTGAAGTCGCCGACAATACGGCGCCAACATCCGCCGCGTCCGCTGCCGGAGCGATGGTGTCCGCCGCCTTATGAAAGGAGAGCGCCAGCTCGGTGAATCCTGGTGCGCCGGCGCCCATATGCGTGCACATCTGGGACATCTGTGGGCTGGTCTCAATCAGCGCAGCGGCCGACTTGACCTGCGCCCAGTCCTCCCTCGCCGCGCCATCCACAATCTGCTGGATGGCCTCGAGGTGCTCCATCATGTTCTGCTTTTGGTGGTGTGCCATCATGGGCTGAAGCGGCACTGGGGCACGCGTATCCATGGCGGCAAGCTGATCGTTGGGTGATGGGACCGGCTCGGGAGCAGGCTCCACGCGCGTAGTGCACGCGATTCCGGCCAAGCACACCAGTACCCCCACTCTAGTCATCGTCATCGTTGTTGCTCTCCCAGACAGGGGCCTCCCCCGGCTCGTCTTGTAGATCTTGCCAACCGTCCGACTCGCCGTCTATTAGGCCCTGCAGCCATGCGTCGAACCGATCCCCCGCTTGGGTCTGTGTCGTCTCCAGGGAGCCCAACGAGAGGTTGGAGAGCGCCGAGAAGATATCGAGCGGAAACTCCAGCGACGAGAGATCGTCGCCAATGATGCCGATGGGGTTGCCCAGCAGCGTGGTGTGCATGCCACCATCGACGATGAACCGTCGGTAACGATCAGGGAATCGCGCATGGGTCCGACCCGTTTCACCCGCGAGGTCATCACGGAATTGGTCGGCAGGCACGTCCATAAACATGTCCCCGATGATGGTGTCGTACCACGAGGAGAACATGCCGTAGCGCACGCCTGCGTCGTGTTCGAGGTACCAGTCCACGAAGGGTGCCATGTGCCCCTCATCGAAGCAGTCCGGACAGTCCGGCGGTAGGTAACCGTCTGCGTTGAAGGCCTCCGCGAGGCCCGTGACAAAGCCAGGCTCTTGCTGCCCCCGCGCCACGCCTGCCCCACTGTCTGTCATGACCATGAGTTCGGCATCCGGCCAGACGTGGCGAACCAGCGGCATGTTCAGCATGGCCCCAAGTGCACCGCCAGAACTTCCGGTGAGCAAGACGCGATCGGGGCTTGGGTAAGCCTCCCGTGCAATGTCGAGCGCAGCGGACAGGTTTGCCAGGCCCCGCTGGTAGCGATCCGCCTCCCCATCGCCGTCTTCATCCACGTCGAGATCTCCAGCAAACAGGCTGCCATCGCAGTATGGCAAGTACACCACATTCCAGTCCGCGACAGGATTGTTGGACAGATCGGTTCGAAGGATGTCCACGTCGGGAATGCCATCTGGCGCCTTCACCACTGCCAGACAGAACTCATCCCAGCACGCGCCCCCACCCTGAAGAAACACCACCACATCGTTGGACCCTTCACGATCACGGGTCGCCATCTGAAACGGATCACCACGCATGCAAGAGGGGCCGCTGCCCACCTCGAAGGTGTAGGTCGTACTCTGACCGAGCTCTGGTGTCGGTCTCAGCTCCGACACGCTCGCCTGACCGAGATAGCGCGTGAGGTTCATGTCTTCGGCAAGCTGCTCGGGGCCTGGCTGACACGCCGTCAGCGCAAGCATCATCATCCAACGACTCATGGCTTGACCGCATCAAAGAAGGCCCAGATGATCACAAAGGGGTCGGGCTCCGTAGGCAAGGCGTGGCCTCCCCCCACCCAGCGGGAGTGCTCTACACGAACACCGTCTTCGCAACCGGACCACTGCAGGCGTACGAGCTCTTTGCTGAGGGTGGTCTCGATAGGCTTGGCCTCACACCCGTTGTGCGATGCCCAGATCTGCGCACTCTCTTCGGCCGGCAGGAAGCTATGCCCCACGGGAGACGAACCGCCGCCATAGGGTATTAAGCCATCGTCTGTTCCATGAAACTGAAGGACCGAGATGGCAGGCGTCTCTTGATCAGGAAGCTGCCCCTCAATCATCTGGGATGCAAAGCTGGCAATGCCTGCAAACCCGGCATCTGAAAGGGCCAAGCGTTGTGCCATCCCTGCCCCATTGGAGAATCCGAACACGTACACCCGGTCTGGGTCACTCACGCCCGACGCCACCAGCTCCGAGACACGGTCGGATAGGAACGTCACGTCATCTGCCGTGGAGTCTTCTGCGCCGAGGTTCCACGAGTTCAAGTGACCGTCGGGGTAGACGGCCACAAAGAGCCCTTCTTGAACTTGGCGGTCAATCGTATTCCCCGGACGTCTCCAGTCTGCGGACGTCCCGCCATTGCCGTGCAGGTAGAACACGGTGGGCAGTGGCGCCTCGACACCCTCGGGTCGCTGCACCCAGTACGAGCGCTCGACCATGCCACCATCGACCTCTTGTTCCACCGCGTAGGACTCTGGCTGGCCCGTCGCCGCAAAGGTCGGCAGTGTCACCTCATCTCTGGTGTCTGCCGGTTGCTCGTCCGACGACACGGAACACGCAGAGAGCAGACCGAAGATCGCTACAATACCTGCTGTTCGCCCACGTCTGATCACACGCATATGCACTCCTTCAAGAGAGAAGTCGCCCTAGGTTCTAGTTCTTCGGCTCGACGCTACCCGAGCCGGAGAGGTTGGTTTCGACCTTGGGCGGGTTTCCGGCGTAGGTGATGTCACCGGAGCCGGAGACGCGAGCGTCGAGCTCCTCGGTCGCGTGCAGGTCGGCGCTGCCGGAGCCGCTGACGGTGACCTCGGCCTTCTTAGTGATGAGATCACTGGCGTTGAGGTCGGTCGAACCCGAAAGATCGACCTCGAATGCGGCCACGGTGCCCGAAAGGGTGGCGCTAGCCGAGCCGCTGGCGTTGAGCACGAAAGAATCGCCGGTGAGCCCCGAGACCGTGGCGTCGGTGGAGCCCCTCATGGCCACCCCACTGAGCGTGGGCGCGCTAACGGTGACGATGATGTCCGTGCTCGGCCTTATGGGCTCGCTGGTACGCAGCTTCAGCTCGCCGTCGGACACCTCGGAAACCACGTAGGTCTGCAGGTTCTCATCGACTTCGACGGTCACGCTGAACGCACCACCCGCGCTGGCCCGTAGGGTTATCGCCCCGGTTATCGAGATTTTCTCGAATCCGCTCGCCTCGCGCGGCTGCGTGATCACGTCGCCGTTACCCGGGATACCGTCGCCCAGCACCGTAACCGAGTTGCCACCATTCACGGTCACGGTCACGGTCTTGCCTTCAGGCTCGTCCGACGACACGGAACACGCAGAGAGCAGACCGAAGATCGCACCAATGCCTGCTGTTTTCCAACGCCTCATTCGAGCCTCCACTCACGGCGAGAACATAGCCCATGCGGCGCGCCTTCGGCGGTCAGGACCTTCACAAGCGCCTTCAAGGCAGGGTCGTTCGTCCGGTTCAAGTTGTCGCACGCAGCCGACCACATGAAGAACATCGCATCGTCCTCGGTGCGGGCGTAGGCGGCTACTTGCGCCTCCTGCACGGTGCGCTGCCCCGCCCGGGAGGACGCTTCGCCGTGAGCTCACCGGGGTCGAGATGCGACGCCAGCTTCATTAAGAAGCGGCAGCCGTCGTCGGTGGCCTGGGGGGTCATCCACGAGCCACGATTTCGCGGAGGGCGTCGGCGTCGGGCACCCGCCTCCACCAGGACTCGCTCAGAACCTGCGAGGCGTCCTTCCACGGACCGAGTGCATGCAGAAGGTCTGCTCGTCGGTCGGCGGGGAAGCTCAGGAGCACTCCCCCCAGGACCAGTCGATCGACCCATTTCCGGGCGTTCTCCAGGACCCATTCATGGTCGTTTTCGGCCAGGAAGACCACGAGGTCGGGTTGCTCTGGCAAGCGTTCACGAACGGCCTTGATCACCTGGGGTTTGTCGGCCAGCCAGTACCACACCGCGTCGTCCAGACGCGGAGGAAACAAGGGGTAGCCCTCGCCCACATCGTCGAACAGTCTGGGCGAGGACCGCAGGGTGTCGAGGACAGCCTCGGGGTCCGCCGGAAGGATGTCCAGAGCGGCGATCGCGCGGGTGCGCAAGACGAGGTCGGCTTCGCTCAGCAATCCGAGCAGTTCCTTCGCCCAGATCCTGCGTTGACCATGGGAGGCCGTCTCGGCGGCTCGACGCAGACCTTCTAGGGGGGACATGTCGTTCTTGGCAGACCAGACGGTGCCCGACTCGAGTTGGCGGCGAAGTTTGCTCATGGCGCTCTGGCAAGTCCGGCTGTAACCTGGCCGGATGGCGTTCCGGGATATCCTATCCATGATCCGTCCGACCCCACAAGGGAGGCCGGTTAAGTAATATGGCGAGGTCGGAGACTTGGTCTTGTTCTCCAGACGCATTCGAGGAGCCGACGGATGTCCGATGAAACCCAAGAGCCCATCTATCGGGTGGTCTTTCGACATCATGACCAGACCTGCGAAGTCTATGCGCGTTCGGTAGGACCCGCTTCTATGCTTGGCTTTGTAGAAGTTGGGGAGCTTGTCTTTGGCGAACGTAGCAAGACGCTCCTCGACCCTGCTGAAGAACGGCTGAAGGCTGAATTTGAAGGGGTGAAGCGGTCTTATCTCCCCATCAATGCCATCTTGCGGATCGATGAGGTTGAGAAGGTCGGTACGGTCCGCCTCCAAGACGCCCCCATGGCAGAGGTCACTCCGTTCCCCATGTTGACCCCGCCCCCGGGCGACGCCACATGAGGGTCATGGGTCGATGGGTTTCCGTGGTGGTCTGCGTGGCGTGTGCAGCCCCTCCCCCAGCGGTCAGTCCGCCCGTGACGAGCGAGATGACGGACACGGAGCCGACGACCGAGACCGATGACGAGGATAGTGCCGGCAACGATTCCACACCGAACGCTTCGCATCCACCGCTCTCGGACTGGGGCCCCCTCTCTCTCCCGGTGATTGACGTCCATGCCCACCCCTACGCACTCAACAAGGATGGCGCGAGGGTCATCGACGACGGAACCACGATGCAAGTCGCCATGACACGGCAAAACATCGGGACCGCACTCGCATGGGTGCCCCTGCAGAGCAAGTCCACAGCCTTCGTCGCATCCAAGACCGTGCAGCTCGCCGCCGAGGTTCCACAGGTTGTCCCGATTCTCGCCGTCGACCCGTCCGCAAAAGATGCCGTCACAGCTGCGGAGACCGGGCTTCGTGACAGCCAGTTCGCCGGCCTCGCGGTCTTTCCCTCATGGACCACCATCGCAGCTGATGACGCGCAGATGGACCCGCTGGTAGACCTCGCCGTAGACTATGACGTCCCGATTATTGTCCACACCGGCAGCGAAGACTGGGCGAGCCCCGCGAGGGCAGGCACACTCGCGGGAAGACACCCCGACGCCACCATCATCCTCTACGACGTCGGTGCCAATCCGCGGCAAGCGACCGCTATCAGTGTGCTGAACAGCCGAAGCAACGTCTGGATGGAGACCTCTGGTCTCGATGTGGAGACTGTGGCCGGCCTTATCGACCTAGTCGGCATCGAGCGGCTGATGTTTGGTACCCAAGTCAGCACGGGCGGACTTCAACACTACACCACCCCATGGGACGGCGACGTCACCTGGGACAACGTCATCGATGAGGCCGGTCGGGTCCTGTCGACGGACGAGCTTCGCGCGCTGACCGTGCGTAATGCCGTCGAGGTCTTTCGCCTCCATACGGTCCACATCCAGCAAGACGACGGTATGCCCGTGCTCCGCATCGACCGTGGCCACGGCATGGGCGAGGTCGTATCTATGGTCCCCGAGGGTGTCGGCTGGTGGAGAAAGACCTTTCCCGGTGCGTGGAGCAATACTCTCGAGATCGATGGTTCGCGGGTCACCATCGAAGGATGGGAAGTCTGGATTGACGACAACGTCCCCATCCCGACACCACCCACAACGACACTCACGGCCACGTTCGACCCCGGTCCTGATGTGCAGATGACCGTTCGTGGTCGGGCGTACCCCCTCCATTGGGGGCAAGGAACGCCAGCGGTGAGAACCAAGGCAGACCAATGGACCCTCACCGTTCAGGGCGTCGTAGAGCCCCTGGCCTACAAGTGGCTCGCCTCCGACAAGCTCTGGGAGAGCGGTCCCGATCACATGGTCAAGCCTGGTGAGACCGCCGACGTGGTGCCCGTGTTCAAGTGACCCCTGTGGGGTGACATGCGCGGGCTCGTCGACGTGAACTGACGCAATCTCTGCCCCTATTCGGTGAGTTGTCGGATACGTCTGTGCTCCAGGAGGCACGATGCAGTTCACCGAAGCGGATGTACGCGATCAGTCAGGCAAGACCTTCCTCATTACGGGGTCCAACACTGGCCTTGGGTTCGAGGCTGCACGTGTCATCGCGGGTGCCAGGGGGCATGTGATTCTCGCCTGTCGGAACCCTGACAAGGCGCAAGCCGCCATGGCGCGTATACGGGAGCTTCATCCCGACGCCTCCGTCGAACACCTCGCACTCGACCTCGCTGACCTCGACAGCGTTCGGGCCGCTTCCGCGAAGGTCTTGGAGCGGGACCGCCTCGACTGCGTGGTCAACAATGCTGGCGTCATGATGCCGCCACTCGGTCGTACACGTCAGGGCTTTGAGCAGCAGTTTGGCATCAACCACCTCGGGCACTTTGCCTTCAATGCGTTGATCCTCCCCAAGCTCCTCGACACACCGGGCGCACGGCTGGTCATCACCTCGAGCATCGCGCACCGGCAGGGTAAGATCCGCTTCGATGACCTGAACGCAGAGCGATCTTACAGTCGTACAGACCGCTACAACATGAGTAAGCTGGCCAACTTGTTGTACCTGCAGGCCCTCCTTCCCCGCGTCGCATCGTCCTCCGCCAACCTCTTGGTCCTTGGTGTGCACCCGGGTGTGTCATTCACAGATCTCACCCGACACTTCCCGAGGTTCATTCAAGGGCTCATTCCCTTTGCCGGTTGGCTGGGCTCCACGCCGGCCGAGGGTGCATGGTCGACCCTCCTCGCCGCCACCGAAGAGAACCTCGAGCACGGTGCGTACTACGGTCCCAAGGGATGGCTGGAGCTTAAGGGGCCCGCTGGCCCCGTGGGTAGGACCCGGCAGAGTCGTGATGCGGCGCTCGCGGAGCGGCTGTGGACGGTCTCAGAGGAGCTCACCGGGATCACGTTCACCTTGCCCTAAATTTTCGCCCCATCTCGGGCACCACAGACGTTTCCCTCTCGCGATGCTCTGGAGGGCAAATGTCGGCACTGGATGCTGCGCGCCCACCCGGTTGGCGGGAATTCCCCACGCACGAGGCACTACTCGACGCTGGGCTCTGAGGGCTTCCACGGCCGTGACCAAGGCATTGGCCAAAACCGTGGAAGGGCGTCCACGTAGGTTTGGTACGCGGGGTATTTCTTGAGCGAGATGCCCTCGGAGAAGTCCGAGGAGCCCACAAACAACATGATCAAAAGCACAATACCGATCGCCGTGGGGTTGTAGAGCGCACCCGTCGCGACGACCGAGAACAGGTAGATGCAGAGCCAGATCGTTTGCTCGGCCGCATAGTTGGGGTGCCGCGACCACGCCCAGAGCCCATGGTGGGTGAACCCCACCGACCACGGAAACCGTGCGGCACCCTCTTCACGGATCTGGCGCCACTTCTCTTCTTGGAAGTCGTACTGCTGCTGATCTGCCAACCACTCGATGGCCACGAGCCCCACCACCGCCGCTGCGAGCACACCATCGAAGATGCCGAGCGGTTGATCCGTCCATGCCAAGAGTACTGGCAAGGTGAAGAGGTAGATCAGACTCATCTGGTAGCCACAGATGAACCCAAAATTGAACAGGGTCCAGCGAAACCGGTGCCCCTTGAACAGCGGGATGTTGCGAAGCACTTCCCACCGGTAGTCTTCTTCGCCAGACCATGGAGGCCAGCTGAAGCCACCACGACGGGTAAAGTTGTACGTCAGGCGAATGGACCAGATCGTAATGACCACCGCCATCAGAACCACGCGCGGGTTCCACGATGACTCCAGTGCGAAGAGCCATGCATAGATCGACGGCACGACGCTCCACGACTTGTCTACCTGACTCACATTCCCCGTGATTTCGCCGACGACAGCACACGTCAGGGTGAACGCAAGATACACCCATGTCACATGCCAAAAGGCCACCTCTTGCTCGGGCCGCACCTCAAAGGGCATGACCAAGGCAAGCACCACCGCGCCCACCAGCGCAGCCATCAACACTAGAATTGTTCTCAACATCGACGACCCGCCTGTGGCATGAGTGGTGACTGACCACCCTAACGCACTGCCAGCATCTCGGGGGCCATCGGCCAACAGAACGGAGTCAACTGTCATGCCAAACAGCCTCATCACCGGTGCATCTTCGGGCCTTGGACGCGGGCTGGCGCTCCAGCTCGCGCGGGAGGGACATGATGTGGCCGTGACCGCCCGCCGAGAGCCACTGTTGAGAGCGGTCGCAGCCGAGATCGAAGCGCTCGGTCGTCGATGTATCGTTCTCCCGGCCGATCTCTGCGACGCCCAACGGGCGCATGAGGTCGTCGATGCCGCAGCAGAAGCACTCGGAGGACTCGATCTGGTCTGGCTGAACGCCGGAGGTGGCGTCGCCCATACGCTACAGACCACCACGGCGGACACCCTGACCTGGCTGATGCGCACGAACTACGACACCATGGTCAATGTCCTCGTCCCGTCGCTCCCACACCTACAGCGCTCGAAAGGCGTCTTGGCCTACACGGGGTCACCCGCCGGCTATCTCGGGCTGCCCAAGTCTGGGGCCTATAGCGCCGCAAAGGCCGCCGGCCGCATGCTTATGGACACCTGCAGAGCAGAGCTCTACGCCTCCGGCATTGACATGGTCGCGGTGTATCCAGGCTTTGCGGACACACCAGGCCTCAGCCGGGAAGACATTCCCTACCAAGCACTCATCATCTCGGAATCGCGAGCGGTCAACGAGATGATGTGGGCCTACCGCCATCGCGTGGCCCACCACATGTTTCCGCGTCGCATCGCATGGCTCATCAGGTTGGCCCGGGTGCTTCCCATCGCGCTGCGAACGCGTGTGCTGGCGGCTATAGCCGCCAGCTAGCGTAGCTCACCAGCGGTCGCCGCCGCCGCCGTAGCCGCCACCGCCGCCGCCGCCGTAGCCGCCGCCACCGCCGCCGCCGTAGCCGCCGCCACCGCCGTAACCGCCACGGTTGCCGCCGCCGCCGTAGCCGCCACGACCGCCGCCGCCGCCGCCTTCACGGGGGGTTGCTTTGTTGACACGGATCATGCGACCCATCCACTCC
>JBMHDG010000018.1:0-15709 GCA_049889515.1 Myxococcota bacterium | reverse complement strand
CCTCCGTGCGTCCCTGCCGCCCCGACTGCAAGCAGTCGCCTCAACAGCATGAACTGTGTTCCACACTTATTCGTACGTCAAAGAACATCGCGAGGATGTTTCCTCGGTGCGACACCTTGCGGCGTCACTCGAACAGCACATCGGCAGGTCTTGTGCCAAACGTACTCCACGATGGAAGGCCGATCTCCGAAGGACTACTGTGCAATGATCTTCCCATCATGTTGAGCCAACACCTGCCCAATCCTACGCCGGACTTCAAAATAATGATATAACCGTTATTATTTATCCGGATCTTTGGATCCAACCGAGCAAACCCATGCCCAATATCGAGATTCTGCACACCTCGATCGGACCCAGATCCGCGGGCAAGCCCGATCATCAAGCCTTCGTTTCACCACGAATCAGCAGATCCGAGTCTATGCAGTCCGCGTAAACATCAGCACGGCACCAGCAAAACACACCCAGCTGATCAGCGGAACGCCGACCACAACTGGATGGAGCTGAGGATCGACCGCGCCAACCATGAGAGCTCCTGCCATGCAGAGTCCTGCACTGCCGATGCCGAACACCAATCTGCGGGCGCGTACATTGCGTGCCTGTTCCGCGTTTTCGTCGGGAATCTCTTTAATCTCAAGCCGCAATCGTTGCTTATCGAGGTCGTCAAGCAATTGGGACAGCGAGATCGGTAGACGCCTCAATACTGCGGAGAGACTGAGCCCCGAGTAGAGCAGCTCTCCCTGGATCCGATCCACGTCCAACCGTTCCAACA
Organism: Myxococcota bacterium; assembly: GCA_049889515.1. Taxonomy (GTDB): domain Bacteria; phylum Myxococcota_A; class UBA796; order UBA796; genus JBMHDG01. The sequence goes on along the minus strand of JBMHDG010000018.1, from coordinate 14,940 downwards.
GCATGGCTTCCACGTAGGGGCGGGCAGCCTCAATCGGGTCGACTTCTTCAATCAGCGTCTTGGCGAGACCTTCCGCTGTCACGAGCGCCTTGAAGAACATCGTGTAGTCGGGTGGAACCCTCGCGCCACGCTGTGCTGCCTTTCGGGCGAGATCCATGACAAACGGACCGAGTTGCATGTCACGAACCGACCCACCATCACCCCAGTGCCGCTCCACGAGCTCGAGCGTGTCACGCTCAACCTCCCGAAAATCGATGCGTTCTTCCTTGATCGCAATGTCGTACATAAGGCGAGCAATGGTCCGATGATCCCCGCGCTGAAGCGCGAAGATGATGAAGATCACATCATTCCGCATCTCCGTCGATAGGCGGCCGACCATGCCAAAATCGAGCAGCCCGAGCCGCTCTCCAGGCAGGACAAGCACATTGCCGGGATGAAGGTCTCCATGAAAGAGGCCATGCGTGAAGAGCATGTCGTAGGCCACCGTCAAGAACCGATCGCCCACTGCAGACATGTCGTATCCCGCTGCCCTCGCATCTCGGATCCTCACCCCATGAAGCCGCTGCATGCAGAGCACTGCGCGAGTAGACAGGTCCTGTTCCACTTCTGGAATGACCACCCAGTCGTAGGAGAAACACTCGCGGAAGCGATCCATGTTGCGGCGCTCATTGTCAAAGTCGAGCTCGGACAACACCGTACGTTCGAACTCCTCCACCAATGAAAGTAGGCCCAGCGACTTGATCTCGGGAAACTCAAAGACGATCCGCGCGGTCAACAACCGCAAGATCGACAGATCGGCTTCTAGGATGGCACGAATCGACGGGCGCTGGACTTTGAAGACGACCTCGCGCCCGTCATCCAACACGGCGGCATGAACCTGAGCGATGCTCGCCGTCGCAAGAGGCTCATCATCAAAGGACCGTACGCGACTGCGCCACTGTGCACCGAGCTGCTTGGACAACACGGTCTCGATCACCTCTCTGGGCAGCGGGGTCACGTCGTCTTGCAGCGACTGCAGCGCGTCACAATACTCGCGCGGAAGCACATCTGGGCGTGTCGAGAGCACCTGGCCCAGCTTGACATAGGTGGGTCCGAGTTCCTGAAGTACCTCTGCAATTCGGCTAGGCGCTGCGTTGAGAGCCTCCTCTTTCGACGCCTTCGGAAGCCCTGGGAGATCGAGGCCCGCCACCAGCAGCCCAAATCCATGCCTGGCCAGAATGGTCGCGACCTCACGAAGCCGTGTCAGGTCGCGCACGCCGTGCCGAACGCCGTCGACCGTCCGAACTATGGGACGCATGATCCGCATCAACCCCTCCGCTGCCGTACCATACACCGTCAGACCACAAGGTTCCCGCCTTCGGTTCGAGCCAGCATGCTAAACCCGACCCACCATCAGGAGTCCCGCCATGACCAAGCTCAACCGCGAGCAAGCGTCCATCATCACTGGGTCCCTCTTCATCCTCGCATCCGTAGCTGTGGCCTTCGCCCTCTCGTTCGCACGCTCTGTCGCCATACCGTTCGTGCTCGCCCTCATGAGCGCCATGGTGCTGATGCCTCTGGTCGACACCCTGCAGATTCGACTTCGCGCCCCACGGTGGATCGCCATCCTTGCTACCTTTTTCGTCACCACCGTGAGCTGGGCGCTCCTCAATCTGCTGTTCTTTAGCTCGATGCTACGGCTCAACGACAACGCAGAGCACTACAATGCACGCGCGACCGAGCTCGCCGAGTCCCTGATCTATCTGTTGGAGCAGCTACCCTCTGACGTCCGCCCAGAAGGCTGGAACCGTGAGACGCTTCGACCTGCGGACGTGATGGACACCATTGACCTCGAGCCCATCTTGGGATTTGTGGCGTCTGGCGTTGGGGACCTTGCCGGATTCCTTGGTTCTCTGGTATCTAATGGGCTTCTTGTGGTCATGTTCACGGTGATCTTGGTCGCGGGTAGAGCCCCCCACGAACAACAGACGGGCATCTGGGGTGAGATCGAGTCGCACGTGCGCACCTACCTCGGCGCCAAGTTCGTGATGAGCGCCATGACGGGTGTGGGAACCACGGTCGTGTTGTGGCTGCTGGGGCTCGACCTCGCACTCGTCTTTGGCGTCTTGGCGTTTCTCCTCAACTTTATTCCCAGCATTGGCTCCATTATCGCCATGCTCCTGCCGCTGCCCATCGCTCTGTTTCAGTTTGAGTCCATGTTTTGGGTTTCCCTGTGCATCGTACTTCCCGGCATCGTCCAGTTCGGCATCGGCAACATCCTCGAGCCGATGGTCATGGGTGAGAACCTCGACCTTCACCCCATCACGGTCCTCCTCACCCTCATCTTCTGGGGACTCCTCTGGGGCCCGGTGGGCATGTTGCTCTCAACGCCCATGACAGCGATCATGAAGATCGCCATGCAGCGCTTCGAGACGACCCGCCCCCTCGCGGAGCTCCTCGCAGGACGGCTCCCTGGTGCGCCACAGATGGAGCCTACGTGAACACCGGCTACGCCCTCGCCATGGTCGCAGCCCTCGGGTGGGTCACGATGGACCTGTTGCGTAAGCGACTTGCCCAGACAATGGACTCCTTTGTCCTCGCGCTCTGGCTCAATCTCGGGATGGTTCCCCTCTATGGCGTCTGGTGGTGGTGGACAGCATCCTCGCTGCCCGAGCCCGGATACGCGCTTCCCTTTGTCTCCGGCGTCGTCTTCAGCCTCACCGGGCAAGTGCTGTTCTTGCTGGCCCTGAAATGGTCGGGCATGTCCGTCGTGCTCCCCATGCTATCGCTGACCCCAGCCATCTCCACGATGCTCGCTTGGTTCGGCATGAACGAGCAGCCCGCAGGCGTTCAGTTGCTCGGTCTGTGCCTCATCGTGGGCGGCTCCTTGTGGCATGCCCTCTCCGAAAATGGAGCCCATCTCGGATTCAGTCGTGGCACCCTCGCCATGGGCACCACTGCGGTGCTGTGGTCCGCCAACAGCGTGGTCGACAAGATGGCGCTCAGCCACGCATCCCTACAGGTCCATGGGTGCCTCTCCACGTCGACAGCTGTCGTATTGCTTCTCGTGATCATCATCGCGCGAGGACACGCATCCCAGCTGCCCGTCAAGCCCGGCGACCGTCTCCCACTGCTCGGCGCCGTGGTGACCCTCGCCGTGGCCTTCACCTCGCAGCTTGCAGCCATGACCACGGTCATGGTGGGCCTCATTGAAGGCATCAAGCGTGGCGTGGGCCTACCCATGGCCGTCTTCAATGGCTGGTACTGGTTCGAGGAGTCCGTGGATGCAGGAACGCTGCTACGCGTCACCCTCATCTTGGCGGGCAGCGTCTTTCTCACCCTAGGCTAGACCGAGCGGACCGCTGGGCCTGTCTTCGGCGTCAGCGGTCAGGCGTGCATGTCGTATTAGGCGTCGTCGGGGGAAGCTGTCGCAACGTGCAGGACGTCGAGATCCTCGACAGGCACCGTGCTGGGCGCCCCCGACATCAAACACTGCGCGGAGGTGGTCTTCGGAAACGCGATCACGTCTCGAATAGACTCCGCATCCGTCAACAGCATCACGCAGCGGTCCAGCCCAAACGCGAGCCCACCATGCGGCGGGGCGCCATGGGCCAATGCCTCGAGGAGGAACCCAAAGCGCTTGGTCTGCTCCTCGGAGGGAATACCGAGGGCCTCGAAGACCTTCTGCTGAATATCTTCGCGATGGATACGAATCGATCCGCCTCCAATCTCGCTTCCGTTGCAGACCAAGTCGTAGGCATCGGAGAGGATGTCGCCCATCTTGTCGGTCCCCAAGAGGTCGAGATCTTCGGCACGAGGCGCCGTGAACGGATGGTGCATCGGGGTCCACCCGCCCTCGTCGTCCTCTTCGAACATGGGGAAGTCGACAACCCAGCAAAAGGCAAACTGACCGGCGGGGATGAGGTCTCGTTCCTTGGCCACATGAACCCGAAGACGGCCCAAGCCTGCATGAACGTGCTTGGGCTCGCCCGCGCCAAGCAAGATGAGATCGCCGTCAGATGCGCCCGTCGCTTCGAGGATCGCGGCGATGTTGTCCGGTAGCACCTTGGCCACAGGTCCCGTGACAGACGTGCCAGCTACCTTGCCGAACATCAGCCCGCCCATGCCGTAGTTCCGGACGAAGGCCGTGTAGCTATCGAGGACCTTTCGACTGCTTCCCTCGACGCCACCGGGCACCACGAAGGCCTTGACCATGCCGCCTGACGCGAGGGCATTCGCGATGGGTGGGAAGGTCGACGCAGCCACCACATCCGTGAGGTCGACATGTTCCATCCCAAACCGCAGGTCTGGTGCGTCCACACCGAAGCGTGCCATCGACTCGTGAAAGGTCAAGCGTGGCACGTCGCCGATGTCGTGGTTGAGCACCTCTTGCCACATCGCACCGACGATGGCCTCGGCAGCCTCCATCACCATGTCTTGGTTGACGAACGAGAGCTCGAGGTCAATCTGGGTGAACTCTGGCTGGCGATCAGCGCGCAGATCTTCATCACGGAAACACCGCGCAATCTGTACGTAGCGGTCAAAGCCACTGATCATGAGGATCTGCTTAAAGATCTGTGGCGACTGCGGCAGGGCATAGAACTCGCCGGGATGGACCCGACTCGGCACCAGGTAGTCGCGCGCACCCTCGGGCGTCGCCTTGGTGAGAATCGGCGTCTCCACCTCAAGGAACCCGAGCTCATCGCACATGCGCCGCACCGCCATGACCGCGCGGTGTCGCGCGATGAGCTTGCTCTGCAATTCGGGGCGACGAAGGTCGAGGTAGCGGTACGTAAGCCGGGTGTTCTCGCCAGCCTCGACGCGGCCCGCAGGCGAAAACGGTAGGGGGCGCGTGGGCGAGAGGAGCTCGATCTCACGGCCCAGGATCTCAATCTCACCGGTCGGGAGGTCGGCGTTGGGTCGGTACCGCTCGACCACGGTGCCCTTGACCTGAATGACGTACTCTTGCGCAAGGCGCTTGACCGCCTCCTTCACGCCGTCTGGGCTGCGCTCGTCCACCGTGACCTGAACCACACCGCTGCGGTCTCGCAGGAGAATAAATGCCACACCACCGCGGTCGCGAATGGCCTGGGCCCAACCCTGGACCACCACTTCATCACCACAGTTGTCCGATCGGAGCGTGCCGCAAGTGTGGGTGCGTCGTTCGAGCATCGTCTCTCCAGTAGGGCATCTGCCGCCCGGGTCGCCCCGACTATCCAATCGGCGCTCGAAGTTCACCCATCCCGGGGTCGCCGCAGCGCATCTCCCCGCGTCCGCCCTTCCGATGTCCGTTTGGTCCAGCGTTCTTGATCCGTCCATTCTAGCCATGGAATCGCTGTCTTCCGGGTGAGACCCGTCACATCCTTGAACGCTACTGGCGACAGAACGTGTTCGCCTTCAAAGTACGACATCAAGCGCGCAGCGAGATCATCGAGGACGCTACGGTGGACCCACCCCACGCCAGATACGCGCGCAACCCGCTGTTCGTGCTCCAACCAGTGCACGAGGGCAAGCGTCGCAGGTCCCGTGTGCAGCTCGTGGAGTTCCTTGGGCGAAAGTCCGACCAGCCCGGCCTTCTCCACCGTCTGCTCGATCGATCGCGCCTCTGCATGTTGCTCATCCGTCAGCCGAACGTCGAAGTCCGCATCCGCCAGCAGGGCGCCGGTCCGCGACACCCGTCCAGCATCGACAATACGCGCCACAATGGCATCAAAGACACGCTCGGAGACATGACCCAACGCAGCCCCATGAATCGATCGGGCCGGCATCCCCAGTGCGAGGGGTTCGCGACCGTGAAAGGCACGAAGTTCGGCGATGATGACCCGCTCAAACCGCTCCACCACGCCAGGCGCAAGACAGGTTCCGGCCAACACCACCGCCCCATCGTTCACGGCAGGACCCAACCGAGGTCCGTAGCTCCGACGAACGCCCCACGCGCCCGCCTCGAGTCCCAGATCTCCCGCACGTTCCAGCCAGACCATGCTGTCCCCTTCGGAGAGCCGGACCAGCTCTTCGCGGCATCGTGCTCGATGTTTGGTGCGAAAGCGTGCAGCCCATGGGTCGAGCACCACCCCACCCCCGAGGGTCGTCTCCGGAGACACGCGCCGCACGACAAAGCGATCGCCTGGAACGACCCAGAGGGGTGCCTCGAGCCTGATCTGGGCAAAGCCATGCTCGCCCTCACCGAGCGCTGCAGCCTCTTGAGCGTCGTGGTCGATGAGGTGCACCCGCCCGAGCACCGACGCCGAACCCTGAAGGAGCCGGACCTGCATCCCGTCCTCCATCGGGACATCAGACTGAACGCACCGCAGCATCACATCCATCATCTGCGTCTCACTGGGTGGACCGCCAAAGACCACGGTACCCCGTCCAAGCTGCGTCCGGTCGGCCCCCACCACGTTCAGTGCGACACGCTGGCCCATCCGCGCCACCTCTGCGCCTTCGCCATGCACTTGAAGACCACGCACCCGCACAGAGACCCCAGAGCCCGACAGCGCGAGCTGATCGCCGACCTGTACCTGCCCATCGATGACCGTGCCCGTGGCCACCATTCCAAACCCATCCGCCACAAACACCCGGTCCACGGGCAAACGAAAGTCCCCCGACTGCTCCCGCGACGCAGGAACAAACCGACCGACCAGCGAGGCAAGGTCCGCCAGACCCGTGTCATTGACGGAGCTAATGGCCTGCACCGGTGACCCTTCGAGAGAGGTGCCCTCCACCAACTCAAGCAGCTCCTCGGCGGCCAGCTCGAGCAGTTCTTCGTCCACCAGATCGGCCATCGTCAAGACCAGAACCGCCTGTTGCACCCCTAGCAGGTCGAGAATGGCAAGGTGTTCTCTGGTCTGCGGCATAATGCCGTCGACCGCGGACACGCACAACAGCACGCCATCTACACCATGCGCTCCAGCCACCATGGTGCGCACAAACTTCTCATGTCCAGGGCAGTCAATGACAGAGACGACGCGACCCGTAGCCAATGGCCAAGGGACAAAGCCTAGGTCAATCGTGATGCCACGCTGCTGTTCTTCCGGCAGCGCATCGAGCTCAACACCAGTGAGCGCACGAACCAGGCTGGTCTTTCCGTGGTCCACATGGCCTGCTGTCGCCACAATCAAGCGTTCCATGGTCGAGCTCCGTGTGGAGCGCTATTCCGTTCCACCACCACACTCCACAGGTTCGGAGTCTCATGCGGTCGAGAATCATCATCCCACTGGTTGCGCTGGTCGCCTGTGGTACGCCGCAGCCACACCTCGCCGAGGTCGACCCTTCTGACATCGACGCGCTGGCCGCAGCCCTCCAGCATGCCGGTGTTCCCATCGGAAGCAATCCGTTGACGGGCGCCTGTCCAGACGGTGCACTCGCACTTACGGTGGTGCCGGGCGCTACTGCGGCGCGCCTGCGAACACGCGGCTGGCTTGCCCTGCCACGAACAGCACCGCCCGACATGGTGGGCAGGGTACTCACACAGATTGCGGCCCTGAACCATGACCTCGAACGAGGTAGCTTGAGCATTGACCCCGAGAGCGGGGAGCTTCATCTCACCTTATCGGTCAGCCCAGCGGAGCTATCCGCACCGGGCGGAATGGCCCATGCGACCGAGCGGCTTTGCACTACCGCGTCGTGGCTCTGGCCTGCGCTCGACGCTGCCCTCGCGCCGGCGCATCAAGACTGAATCAGGCCGCGTGACCGTCGTCCCCAATCGCCTCGACGGGGCAGTTCTCGAGTGCCTCGTAGCACTGTGCGAGTTCTTCCTCGTTGTCGGGCTGCTTGAAGCACACATCGTGGTCTTCGTCGTCGGACATGCGGAAGTTGTTCGGCGCCGCATCGGAGCAAACCGAACAGAGGATGCACTCGGTGTCTACATAGAACGAGAATTTCTTGCCACCAATGGTGACTTCTCCGCCCACATTGTCTTCCCAAGCCTCTGACGGATCAGCCATGGTCTGCCTCCAGAATCCGCGCCCCCCGAACGAGCACGACGCCCGTTCTAACGCAACGACCACGCCGTGCCAGATCCTGTGCGAATCCGACACCCCTCTGCCCCACCATTCCCCATGCCATCCCAGACACCATGCGTTAGGGCGTTGGCTTGAGGGGGCCCCATGAATCTCGAAGAAATCCTTGATGACCTGTCGTTTCTCGACGGTTGGGAAGACCGCTACCGCTACATCATCGACCTCGGCGAGCAGCTGACGACCATGGACGAGTCCCTCAAGACCGAAGAGGCGAAGGTCCATGGGTGCATGTCCCAAGTGTGGATGGCTGCGACGCGAGCATCCGGCGATGATCCGATTGTCACGTTCACGGCCACGAGCGATGCCGTGATCGTCAAGGGCCTCATCGCGCTGCTCATGGCCATCTACAACAACCGACGCGCCAGCGAGATCAGAAGCACGGATCACAAAGCCATCTTCGCGCAACTGCAGCTTGAAGGACACTTGTCCATGACCCGCCGGAACGGACTCGCGTCGATGGTTCAGCGCATTCAAACGCTCGCCGCCTGATCACCACCACCGAATCGACCGCCCGACAGGCAGGCCACGTTCCTCTCGGATGTATCCGAGGAAGGGATTGGTCTGTAGCTCCCTTCCTAGGGTCGTGACCGGTCCATGGCCCGAGTGCACCCGAAGCTCTGCAGGGAGCGCCAACAACCGTCGTAGGCTCTCCTTGGCCAGGTTCGGATCGGACATCGGAAAGTCCGTGCGCCCGATGCTCCCCGCGAAGAGCGTGTCCCCCACAATCACATCGCTAGGGCCCACCCAACAGCCCTGCCCTGGCGTATGACCAGGCGTCGATAGGAACCTCAGCGTTGTCTCTCCTAACGCGATCTCGAAGCCATCATCGATCAGATGGTCGATGCGCCCACAGGGGCGGTTCAAGTGCGGCATGCCGAACATCGTGCCCTGGACCGGTAGGGTCTCAAAGAGGGGAAGCTCTGCCCTCGGCATGTAGGTAGGAACATCCCAGACATCTTGAAGAGGTGAGAGGGCCCCCGCATGATCGAGGTGGCCATGGGTGAGCAAGATCATCTTGATGTCGGGCGAGGGTCGCCGCTCGGTCAGCCGTTGAATGAGCTCTGAAGACTCGCCCGTGTCGACGATGGCGGACCACCCCGTGGCTTCGTCTGTCAGCAGGTAGGTATTCACCTGAAATGCCCCGACCGTGAACACTTCGATCTGCACCCTACTCCCCCTTTCGCGCCCGTCCCAGCAGGTGTCCCAGCGCGTCCGATGCCGCGAGACCCTGATGCACGATCTGGTAGACGGCTTCCGTCAACGGAAGCTCGACACCGAGGGATCGACCAAGCTCGCGCGCAGTTTTCGCCGTCGTGACGCCCTCGGCAACCTCTCCAAGCTCGTCGAGGATATGCGCCAGCGTCCGTCCCTCGCCGAGGGCCAAGCCAACCCGACGGTTTCGGGACAGGCTACCCGTGCAGGTGAGCACCAGGTCCCCCATGCCCGCCAAGCCCATCATCGTGAGGGGCTGGGCTCCCATCTTTACAGCCAGTCGTGTGATCTCTGCCAACCCGCGGGTGATCAGGGCAGCTCTGGCATTGGCGCCAAGCCCAAGGCCATCCGAGATGCCACATCCAATCGCCATGACATTCTTGAGAGAGCCCCCCACGCTGACGCCGATGGCATCACGGGTGTCATAGACCCTGAAATTTCCGCCATGGAAGGCTTCTGCCGCTCGATGGGCCGCGTCTTCAGGCCCCCCAATCACCACGGTCGTTGGAAGGTCACGTGCGACTTCCAGCGCAAAACTCGGCCCAGAGAGGACGGTCACGCCGCGGTGATGCCTCTCGGGCAAGACATCTTTGACGACCTCGGTCATGGTCTTGAGCGAGCCCGCCTCGATACCCTTCGTGGCACAGCAGACCTCGGCATCGTCAGCGATGTGCGCAAGACCCCGCTCCAGGACATCCCGGAGTGCGTGGGAAGGAACCACCGGCACCACCAACGACGCACCATCCAAGGCCTCATCGAGCTGGTGTGTCGCGTGGAGTGTGACGGGTAGCGTCATCCCCTTCAGGTAGTCCGGATTGGTATGATGCGCGTTGATGTGGCCGCAGCGTTCTGCATTTCGGTCCCAGAGAAGCGTGGGATGCCCCATCCGAGCCAACTGGCAGGCCAATGCCGTTCCCCACGACCCACCTCCCAACACTGTCATGTGACGCTGCATGAGCCGCTCCTGCTTCGGAAACGTACACATCACGCCCGCACACGGTCAACCCGTGCACCCTGTTCTTGCATTCTTCGTGGCCCCTCTCTATGGTCGCGTCGCCTTTCGGAGAGGTCCATGCTCATTGGCATTGCGGTCACCCACACCACCGGGATGGATGCGTCGTGGACGACGATACATCTCGCGGCAGCGGCCGTGCGAAAGGGCCATCAGGTCAGACTCTTCCAGCTCTCCGACGTGGACATCGAGCAAGATGGTCGGCTGGCATCCCGCGCCTTTTGCCTCGATCCCGATGGCGGAGGCGATCAGACCCCCGAGGGCATCGCTGAGCACTTGCGAACGCGGACGCTTCCACGACGCTGGCTCACCCCTTCGCGCCTCGACCTGCTGCTGTGGCGCAGCGCACCGCTGTCTCTCGACCTGCTCGCCCTCGCGACCCGTCTGGCCGACCTTGGGGTCGTGGTCGTCAACAATCCAAGGACGCTACCGATGGTCAGTCACAAAGGCTGGCTTCAGACGCTGGGCGACATGCCGATTCCCGCCACCCTCATCACCATGAGTCCCTCCCGTGCCGAGCTCTTCGCCGAAGACCTCAACGCAGACGTCGTTCTCAAGCCTGCGCGCGGATCCGGAGGACGCGGCGTGACGCGAATCGGGCGCGGACGCCTGTCGGAGCTTCACGACGCCTTTCTCGCGATCCGAGAGGCCTCCGGACACGTCGTCGTCCAGCGCTACCTCGAGGAGGCGGACCAGGGAGAGAAGCGGTTGTTGTGGTGTAATGGCAAGATTCTAGGCGGCTACCTTCGCCAGCGGGCGCCAGGCCGACTCCAACACAATGTCCACCAAGGCGCATCCACACACCCCACGATCGTGACAAGCGCCGATCTCGCAGCGGTGGATCTGGTCTCACCACACCTGATCCGTGCGGGGATCTTATTTGCTGGGATTGACCTTATCGGCGGTAAAATCGTCGAGGTCAATGTGGTCAACCCAGGCGGATCAGTCTTGACGGATGTGCTTCACGGGTCGGATACATCCGGAGACATCATCGATTGTCTCACGAGCCTTTGCCCACGCTCACCACCGGAGGACACATGGGAGCGCCCCGTCCCCTGACCAAGAAGCAAGTCCTGGATCTCCTCGGAAAAGGAAATCCACTTGCCGACATGGATCTGCGTGGGACGGATCTCTCGGGCGTCAGTTTTGACCATGCCGACCTGACAGGCACCAAGCTCGCGGGCTGCAACCTGACACGCACCAGCTTTCGGAACGCCAACCTGACCGATGCGAGCCTTTGGCACGCCGACTGCAAAGATGCCTGCTTCGATGGTGCGGTTCTCGAGCAGACCGACCTAGACCTCTGCAACCTTGATGGCGCGACCTTCCGCGGTGCGAAGGTACGGAAGGCCATCTTCCCCGTGACACGCATCAGCATCGAACAGGTCAACCGTAGCGTTCGGACCGGTCGAAAGATCAGCATGAGACGTCTCGACGCCTGACGCCAACTTTCTTGGAACTCTACATGCGCCACGGCTGTCTTACCCACGGGAGGTCCCTCCTCCTCGAGGATCAGACATGCACGATGCGCTGGCACGAACCATGATCGATGACTCCGACCAGGCCCTTGTGCTTCGAGCACAACGAGGCGACCGCCACGCGTTTTCGCAGTTGGTGCAGCGGTATCAGAACCGCATCTACGGTCTGTGCTTCCGCCTCGTGGGCCGCCACGCATCCGCCGAAGAGGTTGCCCAAGAGGTATTTGTCCGCGCATGGCGGGGCCTCTCGCGCTTCCGGCACGATGCGAGCTTCACTACGTGGCTCCGCCGCATTGCGGTCAACACCGCCGCAAACCATCGGGACGCACGTACACGACGCGGGTGGGGCAAACACACCTCCATCGACCACACCTCCACGGAACGGCCACGACCACTCTTGGAAGTCCTCGACGGAGGCTCGGACAGCGCATCACGTACCCACCAACGTGAAGCACGACAGGTGGTCGACAACGCGCTCGCCAGCTTGGAACCTGCACATCGAGAGGTCTTGGTGCTCCGCGAGCTGGAAGACCTCGATTATGACGAAATCGCCGAGCTCCTCGACCTTCAGGTGGGGACCGTCAAGTCTCGCCTCCATCGGGCCAGAGTGCGCTTCGCAGCGCTCGTGCGTTCGGCCATCACCCCAACCGACGTGGGGATCCCATGACATCACGCAACGACTCAAGAACCAGCGAGTGGCTGGACAGCGGTGTCCATGCCGATGATGCCGAGCGCGCGCTGCGCCTCTTGCACGACCATTCGACACACCAAGCTCCCACGCACTTTCATGATGACGTGATGGACGCTCTTGATGCGGGGCCGCCGTCTGCGAGCTGGCGTCCCGCCATTCCGATCGAGTGGCTTGCCATTGCAGCCGCAGCACTGCTCATTCTCCTGCAAGCGCTCCCGGACACGGCCCCCCCTACGGCGCCAGCAGCCTCGCAGTCCACGACTGTCGAGACGCCCTCGGCCACGGCGTTCGTTCCGCGTGCACTTCACATTGGACCCCACACCACGATGGAGGGCCTCGCATCAGCCGTCGCCGCCATCGGCGGATCGCTGGAGTCCAGCCCGGAGGTGAGCGTCACCCTGCCCGTGTCACAGGTGCCTGCCTTGATTGAACACCTCCAAGCCATCGGCCCCGTTGAACAACTCGGCGTACAGCATCCGAACACTGCGGTGGTGACCCTGCGCATCAAGCGGTAAGCGCGGGGCATGAGGGTCTACGACTGCCACAATCACATGGACGCACCCGAGCTGGATGACACGCGGACGGCGATGATCGAGGCCGCACGACAGGCAGGCGTGTGCAACATGGTCATCAGCGCAGGCGACCCCGCCCATTGGGACCGAACACAGGCGGTCGCACAGCGTTTAGGTGTCGTGTGGACCCTCGGCCTTCATCCTTGGTGGGTGAGCGAGCTGCCACATGAGAATGACCACTGGCTAAATGCCTTGGCACAACGCAACACCCCCCATGGACTCGGTGAGATGGGGCTTGATGGGGTCCACCAAAAGACGCGTGAATCACGACATGAGCAGGTTCGGGTCCTGCGCGTCCAGCTGGACCTCGCCGTATCGCGCGACCTCCCCATTGTGGTCCACGGTGCGCGGGCGTGGGGGCATGTGATCGATGAACTCACGGCGTGGCCCCATGCGATCAGGGGCATGCTGCACAGCTTTGATGGCTCGGCCGAGCTCGCGCGGGTGGCCACGGCACGCGGGTTCTTCCTCAGCTTTGGGCCAAGCATCGCGTGGTCGCGACGAGCCCGAGCGGCCGCGGCAGCCATCGACGACCGGTTTCTTCTGCTCGAAACGGATGCACCGCACCGGCCGATCGCGGGGCAGGGCCAGGGGGCGCCTCGGGATGTTCTTGCCGTCGCAGAACATGTCGCCCATGCTAGAGGCACCTCGGTGAACGACGTGCTGGACCACAGCGCGAGGAACGCCGAGGCCCTCTTCCCTTCCCTGCGCGGATGACCCGGTGCACCCTCTCCCCGAAGCGCTAGCGCTTGAGCTCTCGCGGACCTGCGCGGCCACCCCTAGGTGCGCTGTACAAACGCTCGGCCACTGGGTCTTCGGTGCACCAGGAACGCGCCAGCGCACCGCCCCCCTATGGGTTGCGCGCACCGATGGTGCCTGCTGGATCATCGCATGTGACCCCGACAACGAGACCGCACCGCTCGTCGCTGGCGTGCCCGAGCCAGCCCATCTTGCACGCGGCTGGCTCAGAGACACGCTCTGCATCGGTGACTGGCGACTCACCGTACCCAAGACCACCCGAGAGGTCATGGACCATCTCGGCGCCCCCATCGACCCTGCCGAATCTCCGATTCAGGGGTGGACCACCGCCACACATACAGCGCCCGTAGCGCCAGGCGCACGTGACGTTCCTCACGGACTCGCCCGTGCGGTCCAGACCTCACCCCACGGGCGCTGGCTTGCCACCGTGAGCACGGCGAGCACAGCCATGCTCGCTGGGATGGATGGCATGGTCAGGCGCGTCCCTATACGGCTGGCCATTGGTGACAGTGCTGCTGCGCTCGTGGCACTTCAGCCCAACCCAAAGAACGGGCCTGATGGCGTCTCGCCGATCTCCGGTCCCATGACGCGCCGCGCAGGGGGGGCACGGTCCGTCCTCGAGTCCGGCGCATTCAGCGTCGTCCTTCCGATGATTGGAGCGTCGCGTGCACGAAGAGTGGCCCAATGGCTTGAGCTGACGCCTGAAGAACGCTGGCTCTCAGCCGTCGACTTAGCCCTCCACGACGAGGCCTACGACGACGCGATGGATCTGGTCGCAGAGGCCTTCGACGTCCAGCGTGCCCCACTGCTTGGTGTGCTCGCCGCGCGACTCTGTCATCGTGCCGGTGCCGCTGTCGAGCGGGATCAAGCGCTGCACGCTGCACTCGTACAAGACCCCACCGCACTCAACGAACCGCCACCGAGCCTCTCATCTCCCGTCAAGCGACCGCCATCACGCTTGTCGCGCGCCCTGCAGCAGGTGGCCGTTCCGCCTCGCCCCGCCGACGTACCCGAGCCGAGCACGCTCACCCAAGCCTGCATCGTTGCGCTCCTGTCCTCTGGTGCAGGCCCACGCGCTGACGCCCTGCTGGACGGTCGGACAGATCCCTGGTCGACAGAGGTCCGCGCCTCGCGATCGCAGGATGCAAGCGTGTGGCGTGATGCTGCTGCACGGTGGCGCGCCGCTGGACACAAGGCCGCAGAAGAACGGTGTATCCGT
>JBMHDG010000017.1:0-64217 GCA_049889515.1 Myxococcota bacterium | reverse complement strand
GATCCCATCCCGAACTCGGAAGTCAAGCTCCAGCACGCCGATGGTACTGCACGGGTGACCGTGTGGGAGAGTAGGTCTCGCCGGCCATTTTTTCAACGCCCCCGAGGTGACCCCAACAGGTCCCTCGGGGGCTTTTCTTTTCTGTGGTTGAGTTCCAGACCTGCGGTATGTTGCTGGCTTCGGGAGTCCTGATGTACGCCAACACCACGCCAGTTCATGCGGATTCGATGGCCAAAAAGCTGCGTCTGCTGACACGCGTCCGGAAGTTGTTGCGCCTCGCTCGAGACCAGGATGGACTGCCAGAAGGCGATGCCGCGCGTGCTCGTGCGCGGGAGATGATGGCGCGACATGGGCTCGAAGCACATCAGGTGCAGGTCGGCGGCGAGGGCGCAGCCGACTTTATCCACCGGCAGTTCGACCTTGGGCAGCACGAGGGATGGCGCCGGGCGTTGGTCGATGCCATCGCAGAGTACTTTGACTGCGTCGCGCTGTATGAAAAGGACGCGGATGTGGTCGAGACCTATGGCCCGGCGCATTGTCTGCCACAGGTGGAGTACACGTTTACGGTCTACCTTCGTGAGCTCGTGACGCGATGGCGGTCGCATGTGGAAGACCTTCGAGAGGAAGCCCTCTGGGCGTCGCTTTCCCGGCGACAGCAGCTTGAGCACCGGGAGGTGTTCTGCACCAGCTACGTGATGGGGGTCCGGGACCGTCTGAAGGAAGACCGGCGTACCGAAGCGGACGATGACCCGTCGAGTGCGGCATCCGCTGCCCATCAACGCCGAGAATTGGAGCGCTGGATGCGGCGTGCGGGCGTGCGATGGCGTGCCAGACCGGGACGCATTCACGGCTACAGTGACGCGGGCTATACGGCGGGCCACTCTGTGGATGTTGACCCCGCGTTGCGTCCTGGAGCGGTTCGGAGAAAGATCACGGGCTGAGTACCGGTCTCACGGCGGGCAACGCCTGCGAGATTTTCCGGCGTTGGCCGTGGACGAACGTCAGGCAACGGAGTAATGCGCGCGGCAGAGAGGGCGAGTCATGAACAACCACGTGCACATCTCTATGGAGCCGAATGGCGCTCGAAATGTGTTTCAGCTGGACCCGGTGCAGGGGCGGCAACTTGGTGTTCCGTGCTGGCGGGTCCTGATCTTCGATGCCGATGTTTCCTACGCATCGCGCGTGGCGCGTCAGCTTCGCGCCCTTGGGCACCACGTACTCACCGCACGGACAACCGCCGAGCTCGATGACTTGTTGGCCTCCTACCCGGTCGACGTGCTGGTGGCGGCCGCAGTGGTGGACGCAAAGAGCTGCGGGTGGCTCATCGCCGAAGCGCGGGCATCGGCGGCCGCTTCGATGACGGTGGTGCGCACGAGTGTGTATGGCGAAGACATGATTCGGCTTTGGCTCGGTGCGCTCGCCGAAGGCCGCGCATTCGTTCAGAAGGACCCGACCTGCAGTCATGTGGTGGCTGCGGTCCAATCTGCACTCGATCCCCACGACTACAACTAGGCGTCCAACGCTCTACGGTTGGTCCGGTGGTGCGATTGTGCGTCCGAGGCGTGCGCGCAGTTCTGGTGACAATGGGCCCTCGGGTGCTGCATGGAGCGCGGCCTCGAAGGACTGCCGACTCTCCTCATGGCGTTCGAGCAGGGCGTACGTGCAGCCGAGATTGTAGTGGTCCACCGCGAGCGTGATGTCATCAGCCGTGATCGATGACAGGCGAAGTGCGGCTTCGTAGCAAGGCAACGCCGCGTCGGGGTCGCGGATATCGCGCCAGGTATTGCCCAACTCACACCAGAGCGCGGCTTCGCGTTGGGTATCGCCAAGGCGCTGGATCACGCGAATAAAGGCTTGGAGCTCCCGAATTCTCAGCTCCTCTCTCTGGAGGAGCACCAGCGCAGCATCGAGGTGTTGACGCCATGCGGCTTCTGCGGCGAGTGCATGAAGCTGCTCGCATCGGTGAATCGCCTGCCGTAGGGCCTGGGCGCCATCCGCGGTCATCCCTTTTCCGAGATGGACGAGTCCCAACCCGCCGAGACTTGCGGCGCAGCCCATGGTGTTGCCGACACGCTCATGAATCCGCAAGGCCGAGAGGTGAGCGGTTCGGCCCTCGTCATAGGCGCGCAAGTCCACGAGCAATCGTCCGAGGGAGGTGAGTATCCTTCCCGTGTTGACATGATCCTTGGCTTGTCGAGCCGCCTTCAGAGCATGGGTAAAGGTCGACCTCGCGTGGAGAATCCGTCCCTTCATGGCGTGGATACGTGCGGAAAGCATCAGGCTCCGGCCTTTCGCACCCTGGTCGGGCCTCGCGGGTGGCAGGCAGCTCACCATCTCCGCGTGTGAGGCGATCGCCTCTGGGATGTTCCCACTATCGATGGCGAGCTCACATCGAAGCTCAGCAGCATACAGCGCGAGCGGACGTGGCACGATGAACCGGTCAAGCGCCGCCTGCGCCTGCTGTTGATGTCCAAGGAACTGGTCCCTCATTGCACGCAGCAGATGCTGAAAGTTGTCGTCGGCGCGGTCGATAAGGCTGGCAAGCTGCTCGTGTTGTCCGGACCATAGGGCAGACTTCACCGCTATGAGGCGAGCGGAAGCCTCAACGGGCTCATTGACGTCTGCCATGAGGGCGTGCTCACCGACAGTGGACAGCGGTCCGGTACGGGAGAGCCGCTCGATGGTGACGTAGGGTGGAGCGTGCGTCATGCGGAGTCCGGAGAACGGGGCCTACGAACGGCGTAGGCGACCAAGCCACACAGACCCGGCAACAAAGGGCCCCAGGAAGAATAGCGCAAACAGGGTCGAAACCAAAATGACTGTGGTCAGACCACCCTGCGATGCCAGCCAAAAGGTCAACAGCTTCACGGACCCCATTAGCAGCATCAGCACGATGCCGAGCGCCGTCCACGCCGGCGTGAAGATGACATCGTCGTTGGGCGGACGCCGTGGGGGGCGGCGGCGTGGAGGCTCGCGTCGCTGCTCGGGCGGAACAGGCGGTAGGTCTGGCCCGGCATCCTCGACGTCGAGCTCAATCGGGTCGATGAGCGAGCCCACATCGATGGTGGTGTCGTGGTCCATGTGGTGCCCCCAGAGTCGAGCAGCATACGAAACGGTGGAAAGGGATGCACGGGAAAAGTGGTCCAATGCACCACCATGACGCAGTACGCGCGGTTTCAATCCGGGAAGATTCCGACGAACATCGAGGCGTCACACCATGTTGACGTGCATGCAGACCTGCCCGTGATGCGGGGACAGCCCTAGGAATGCGAGGGCATCAAAAGTCCGGAATGGCGAACCACCCTACAGGGATGTGGCCAAGAGGTGGACAAGGGGCTTACAGGGTGGAATAACACTGCGCCGGGATGTGCCTTTCGCGCAACCCCATGGAGTATTGATGACAACCCATCCATCTAGTCACGGTTTGGAACTTCGAACGGCCGCTTTCACGCTGTCTGGGGCTGCTTTGCTGGTCGCGGCACTCGCAATGCCGGGTTCCGCGCGCGCTGCCGACAACGCGATTGAGTTTGGTGCCCACGGCGGCGTCATGTTGTTCGACGACCTCGACCAGGCCAACACGACCTGGATGGTGACGCCGCGCATTGGCTACTGGTTCAATCCTACCGTCGGCCTTGAGCTCGACGTGGGCATCATGATGGGCACGGCAGATGCCACCGACCATGGGTTCATGGCCATCGCACCCGAGTTGGTGTTCGTGGGCAACCCTCTGCCGCAGTCGCCTGTCCAGCCCATTCTGTCGACGGGCCTCGGCTTGATGTCCAAGACCTTTGATGCGGATGGTGTGTTTGGTGAGGACTACGCCAAGACCCGCAACGAGGCCTTGGTCCATGTCGGAACCGGCCTGATCATTCCTATCGCTGGGCCCCTTCGCTTCCGTACGGACGCGCGAATGAACGTCTCTGCGGCACGTGAGGACGACGATTTCGGGTCCCCATTCCTCAACTACAGCTTCACTGGCGGTCTGTCGGCCTTCATCGGTCTCGTTCCCGACACGGATGACGACGGCATCAACGACAACCTCGACCTCTGCCTCGATGAGCCAGAGGACGAGGATGGGTTTGAGGACGATGACGGATGTCCCGATGAGGACAACGACGCAGACGGCGTGCTCGACACGGCAGATACCTGCCCAATGGAGCCCGAGGACGCAGACGACTTCGAAGACGAAGACGGCTGTCCTGATGCCGACAACGATGGCGATGGTATCCTCGATGCCGATGACATCTGTCCAAATGAGGCGGGTGAGGCGCGCACCGATGGTTGTCCTGACGCCGATGGCGACAATATCGCCGACAAGGACGACCGCTGCCCAGACGTCGCGGGTACGGAGGCCTTCGAAGGCTGTGCAGACGGCGATGAGGACGGCCTTGCGGACCCTGACGACGAGTGTCCAACAGAAGCTGGTGAGGCGGCATCGTTCGGTTGTCCAGACGGCGATGGCGACAACGTGCCTGACTACCGCGACGAGTGCGCAGAGGATGCGGCTGCTGAAGGTGTCGATGCGACACGCAGCAACGGCTGTGCCGCTGACGCTTGGGTAGGCATGAAGGGCGTGCAGCTTGCTCGCGGCATCTCCTTCTCTACGGGCCGGACGACGCTCACTTCAACGACCAAGAAGGGCCTCGACAAGGTGGCAGCATTGCTCACCGAGTTTGCTGGACTCACCAAGGTCGAGGTCGCTGCGCACACCAACGAGCGACGCAGCGAGGCTGACAACGTCTCCCTGACCAAGGCGCGTGCCGAGGCCATCATGGGCTACCTCGTCGAGAAGGGCGTGGCTGCCGAGCGGCTGTCGATGGTCGGTCATGGCTCCGAGAAGACCGAGGACGGTCAGGCCGCACGCCGCGTCGAGTTCAACATTCTCGAGAGAGAGACCCGATCCATGAAGCCAGCTGCCGAAGAGGCACCTGCTGAAGAGGGCGGAGACGAGGCGCCAGCCGAAGAGGCGAGCGCGGAGTAAGTCGAAGTCTCGTCGTTAGACGAGGAGGGCGGCCCCTGCATCAGCAGCGGCCGCCCTTTCTACTTAGGAGAGTCCGGAGCGCGCCATGAGCGCTTCGGGGTCGGGGTCCCGTCCCATAAAGGCGCGGAACAAGTTCATCGGGTCGTCTGCATCGCCCATGGCGAGAATCGACGACCGGAAGGCCGCTCCAGTCTCCCGGTTGAAGACGCCTTCACGCTTGAAGCGGCTGAACGCGTCTGCATCGAGGACCTCGGCCCACTTGTAGCTGTAGTAGCCAGCAGCGTAGCCTGTCGGGCCACTGAAGAGGTGTCCGAAGCTCGCGATCATGGCGTAGTCTTCTGGAGGAGCAACCGCCGAAAACTCGGACATGATGTCGCGTGCCCAGGTCAAGACATCGGCCTTGGCGTCAAACTCGGTGTGCAGCTTGAGGTCGACGGTTCCAAAGCTGAGCTGGCGCATCATGCCACTCGCTGCACGGAAGGTCCGCGCTCGGGTCATCTTCTCGAACAGTGCCTCGGGAAGGGCTTCGCCGGTCTCATGATGCACGGCGATGAGGTCGAGGGCTTCACGTTCCCAGCACCAGTTCTCCATGATCTGGCTTGGAAGCTCCACGAAGTCCCATGCCACATTCGTTCCGGCGAGTCCTCGGAGCTCGACTTCGGTCAGGAGATGATGCAGGAGATGACCAAACTCGTGGAAGAGGGTCTCCACCTCTCGGTGGGTCATCAGGCTTGGCGTTCCATCGAGCGGCGGGGTGACGTTGCCGCAGATCAGGCCGAGGTGTGGCCCGAGGCGACCGGAGTCCTCTGGTGACCCCGTGATGAACGCGTTCATCCACGCGCCGCCCCGCTTGGACTCCCGAGGGAAGAAGTCAGCGTAGAAGGACCCGATGTGATGGTTGGACTCGTCGAAAACCGCATAGGTCTCCACGTCGTCATGCCAGACGGGCAGTGTCGTGGGGCGGACCTCGATGCCGTAGAGGTCCTTCACCAGCTGGAACATGCCATCTCGGACGCGCTCAAACGAGAAGTAGGGTCGCAGCTCTTCCTCATCGAGGTCAAACCGTGCTCGTCGGAGGTTCTCCGACACGAAGCCCACGTCCCATGGTTGAAGGTCGGAGAGACCCATGGCTGCCGCGTGTGCGCTGAGCTCGCCGCGCTCCCGCTCAAAGGCATCACGGGTGCGGGTGGCCAGGCCGTCGACAAACGTCCGTGCTGCCGCGCCTGTCCCGGCCATCCGCTCCTCGAGCACGTAGTCGGCGAAGTCGCTGTAGCCGAGGAGGGTGGCTTTCTCCTGCCGGAGTGCGAGCATACCCACGATTCGGCTCGGGTTCTCGTCCGCGGCCCGTCGGTTGTAGCCCCGCCAGACCTGTTCGCGGAGGGCGCGGTCAGTGGCATAGGTGGTGATGGCGATCACGTGGGGAGCCTGCAGGGTGACGCGATAGCCCTCAAGGCCTTTCTGGTGAGCTGCGGCAGCCAGCATACCCAGTGCAGATGCGGGTAGACCGTCGAGGCGTGCATCCGACGGCAGATGGAGCTCCCACTCCGCCGTCGCCTTGAGCACCGCTTGGGAAAATGCGTTCCCGAGCTGCGCGAGCTCCATGTCGATGGCCGCAAGTCGTGTCTTTTGCTCGGGTGCCAGTTCGGCACCATGACGTACGAAGTCGCGCAACGTCTTGTCGAGGTAGCGCTTTCTCACACCCTCGAGTGCGTGGGCCTCATCTGTCGCGGCAAAGGCCTTGATGGCTGCATACAGCTCGGCATCGAGCGCGATGCTGGAGAAGAACTGGCTGATGTGGGGCACCATCTCGTCGATAGCAGCCGCGAGTTCGTCGGTGTGGCAGACACTGCGCAGATGCATCACCACCCCGTACGCCAGCTCTAGCTGGCGAGTGGCCTCTTCAAGGGCAGCCAGGGTGTTGTCCCAGGTGCGCTCGCCGTCGATGACCTTCACGCCTTGAAGGGCTTTCTTGGAGGTCTCGAGGAGCAGGGTAAGTCCCGGCACGACGTGGTGGGACTGAATCTGGTCGAACGGGAGATCAAACTGATCGAGAAGCAGGGGATTGGGTTCGTTCACGGGCCCTCCGGAGGCGGCAACATGCGCATCCGGTAGCCGATAGGCAAGGCCCGTGGCGACCCCAAGCTGTCGAAACTCAGTCTCCTGGTGTCGCGCTGCCGTCGCAGATGGCGGAGAGTCGTTCGCTGGACGCCAGTGACTTGTTGACGGCGTAGTTCAGTGCAAAGGCGCTGTCTGGGTCGATGATGCCGCTTCGGGGCTCTGCCCACACGGCGAGCATGCGCAGCGTGGTGTCCGACTCGAGCTGAACATTGAGCTCGATGCTGTAGGACTGAACCAGACCGTTGGCACCAGCAACGCCCCATGCCGCAGCACGGTTGTAGGTGATGACGGACAAGACGCCACGCTCCTCGCCATCCACCTCGAAGAAGCCATGTCGCAGGTCGAGGTCGAGCGGGTAGACGCCAATGTCTCCAAGACCACCAGCGACCGGCGATGGGTCGACCATGTTGTCCGTGAACAAGAGCGTATCGGCATAGTCGGCGGGATCGAAGCCCTCGGCGAAGGGCTCGAGTGGCTGGTTGATACGCGTAAATCGTCCAGAGGCGCTCGCCTCCTCGAAGGTCTCACGTGGTGTGACATACGTGCGTTCGTAGGTATCCCAGTCGCCATTGAAGATGGCGTCTTGGTCGGGCCGGATCAGGTATTGCTCGGTCTCGACCCACGTGCAGTCCATCTCATCAATGCTGATCACACCCGCGGCAGCCGTGGGGTCACGTGGGATGTAGACATCGTCTTTCGGGTCATCGACATTGCCAATATCATCGACAATCTCGGCATCTAGCGGAAGGTGCGCCACATCTTCGGTCGTGAGATCGGCGATCTGAAAGCTCTCGGTGGTGTCGAGGGTGGAGCTCTGGCCCACGAGCTCAAAGCCCTCGTTGTTGTACCAGTCCATGAACCCCTGGACACCAGCACCAAAGGTGGCATCGTCCGCGTAGAAGTTGCGGACCATGTACTTGCTGGCCTCGTTGAGGCTCTCTGGAGCAGGGGGCGGAGGCTTACATCCAGCGAGGCTAGCGGCGAGGAGAACGAGGCTGAGTGCGCGGTTCATCATGTCTCCAATTGTGACACCGCAGGCTACCCCGTCTCCGTGGGTCTTCGCCAGTCCATCGCGTGACTCGGCCTTGGGCTCGCCCGGTTAAGACGCTCGGAGAGACGCTGGAGGTCTCCATGCTGCACCCACTTTCTGTTGAGGCATCGTCGGACGAGCGTTCCCAGCACTACCTCGAGGTCATGACCCGTATCGAGGGGCTACTCGACGACGAGACCGATGGCGTGGCTGCGATGTCTACGGTGGCCGCCGAGCTCTTCGGCGCCTTCGCGTACATCCACTGGGCAGGCTTTTACCGGCGGCTGGAACCTGAGCTCTTGGCGGTGGGGCCCTACCAAGGGGGGCATGGGTGTACCCGCATTCCGTTCTCGCGCGGTGTCTGCGGAGCGGCAGCACGTTCGGGTCAGACCCAGTTGGTCGATGATGTGCATGCCTTTGAAGATCACATCGCCTGCTCGAGCCAGACCCAGAGCGAGCTCGTGGTGCCGGTGTTCAATGGCGCGGGTGAGGTAGTGGCTGTGATTGACCTAGATTCGGATGCCCCTGCCGCCTTTTCGGTGGTGGACCAGGTGGCCGTTGAGCAGATTGCGCGCCTGATGGGGGAGCGCTTTGTACTGGATGGCCCCCTTCAAGGGAGTGACCGCTGAGGACCGGACTCGCACTCGTCTTGGGCCTGTCGGGCTGTACCGCGTCGGTAGAGGTGGCGGACTGGGGTGTGGAGGTGCGTCGGCTCGGTGCTCCGCTCGCCGAGCATCCCGTCACCATCAACGGCGCGTCCTATGTCACGAATGATGCAGGTGTGCTCCGCGTCCTCGGAACCGAGGCGGCCTACCGGGTGCAGGTCGTGGACGGGAACGAAGCGGCTGTAGCCTTTACGTGTGGCGAAGACGTCGCGATTGACCTGCCAGCTCCTCGTGCGGTGGGACAGGCGCTCGCGGAGGTTCGGCTGGAGAATG
Organism: Myxococcota bacterium; assembly: GCA_049889515.1. Classification (GTDB taxonomy): domain Bacteria; phylum Myxococcota_A; class UBA796; order UBA796; genus JBMHDG01. The sequence goes on along the minus strand of JBMHDG010000017.1, from coordinate 55,150 downwards.
TGGCGCCTGACGTCGACGTGGAGGTGCTCTGGTGGTCTGCTGCCCCTGATGCCCCCACCGAAGACCGAGGGAGTCTCGCCGACGTGCCCTGGACGGTGGTGAGTCGCGGGCCGAGCGCTCTGCAGCTTGTGGGGCCTGTACCGTCGGCCTCTCGATGGGTTCTTGTGGCGCTTGCGAGGGAAGAAGGTGAAGTCACGTCGCTCGTGGTGGTGCAAGGCGATGATCTTCGTGAGGACGAAGAGCTGCCGATCTGGGTGGTGATGAGTGACGAGCTGCTGATCGGGTGGCCTTGGGACGGTGCGCTCCCAGAAGGTGCGTCCACGGTTCGTGTCGAGCAGCAGCTGATGCTCAACGGACTCGATGCCGTACTGACGCTTGCGGATGTGTCCGTCGACACGGCCCGTGATGTACCGGTTGTCGACCTTGGAAATCAGGAGGTGTCTCTTGCGCTCTCCGCGGGATGGAACCCATCTCGGACCTGTCAGGTGCGGGACACGGGCCGTGAGTTCCAAGGCTTATACCCGCGAGAAGAGCGGGTGATCGGCGGTCTTGATGCCCCCGAAAGCTTGACGCCACTCTCGGCGTCGGTGGACCCCATGGGTCTCGTGTCTTGGGAGCAGGTTCCGGGAGATGCAGCTTGGCTGGACGTGCACATCGATGATGGTCGCCGCAGACTCCACGCCACTGGGCCGCTCGCGTGCGTGGCCGAAGACTGGCTGGACTGGCCCGCCGAGTGGGCGCCCGTCGAGCGGGCAGGTCTTCGCATCGATGTGGTCGTGGGTCAGAAGGAGACGTTTTCACGGTGCCGGGTCGCCCCCATTCCCGTCGAACCCTAAGGGAGTGGTACACTGGGGCTATCGGGGGAATCATGCGAGCATCGACCGGTTGTGCAGTCCTCGTCCTCTTCTGGGGATGTGGCGCACGGGAAGCCCCAGCGCCCGCGCAGGCAGAGGTGGCACCCGTGGCGGCGGACCCCGAAGACGCCGCGTTGGAGAACCAAGAAGCGCCAACCTCGACGGGTGAGCCGCTCTCCGAGCGCGAGGCGGTCCTGCTGAAGGACATCTTGGAGGACCTGCGAGCGGGTGTTCGTCCGTGGTCGGAGTCCTCGGTCGGCGTGTGCCGCGGTACGGGGCGCGCGTGCGAGGAATTCCTAGGGGTGGACGCGGGCGTTCTTCCTCCCGGGGAGTACATGCTTCGTGCCGAAGTTGCGGTACCGCAGCTGGGCCCTCGAGGGACGTGGTCAGTGGACCTAACGACCCGTTGTGAGACCACGCGTGAGGTGGCAGGGACGACCACATCCATGAAGAATGAGCGACAGCAGAGCTACGATGTGACATGGGCCGGCCCCTCGCATGGCTACCGGCTGTCACCGATGTTGAAGATCACAAGCCCGAGCCCTGCCGGAACCCAGGCGTGCACATGGACGATGCACCTCGGTGGATTGGAAGAGGGGAACACGTTGGCGGGCAGCTGGACGGTCCCTGCCCAGGTGGAGGAAAGCCCATGATGTGGATGCTCTGGATGGCATTGGGATGGGCGGGGGATTGGCCAGACTGGTTGGGTCCAAACCGAGATGCCCGTTCGGCTGAAGACATCTCGCGGGGCTTTGGGTCTGCTTCTGTCCTCTGGCGTAGCGGTGTGGGGCTTGGATATGCCGGGTCGGTGGTGCAGCATGGCACCGTCTGGACCACGGGGACTGATGAGCGCGGTGACTGGCTCTATGCACTGAACGCGACGGATGGCGCACTGAAGTGGCGGCACAGGCTCGACAGGCCCTACCAAGACTCCATGGGGTTCGAGGGGACCCGCGCCACGCCGGTGCTGGCTGGCGATGTCGTGGTGGCGTTGAGCGGCGAGGGAACACTCGTGGTGGTGAAGCGCGACACGGGTGCGCGGGTGTGGGCCGTCGACCTGGTGAAGACCTATGGCGGGGTGCGCCCGCAGTGGGGCTACTCGGGCACACCGCTCGTACAAGACGGCGTCATCTATGTGGCGGCCGGTGGGGCAGGGGGGCATGCGCTGCTGGCCCTGCGGCTCACCGATGGTTCGCTGATCTGGCATTCAGGCGACGATGGAGCGGCCTACAGCTCGCCCGTGATGGCTACGCTGGCGGGCACCACGCAGGTGGTGGCCTTTGTCTCGGGTGGTGCCGTGGGGCTTGAGCCCGCGACGGGCCGCGAGCTGTGGCGCTTTCCGTGGGAGACGTCCTACGACGTCAACGCGGCCACGCCCCTCCTGTTGGGGGACGACCGCCTCTTTATTGCATCCGGATACGGGTCGGGCGGTGTGGCGCTGCGGGTGACCCATTCCGAGGGCACCTTTCGCGCGGAGCAGCTCTGGCGATCGAAGCGGATGAAGAACCGAATGGCGACATCGGTGCTGTACAAGGGCACGCTGTATGGCTTCAATGAATCGCGGTTGACGGCCCTCGATGCGTCGACCGGTGAGGAACTGTGGGGCCAAGATGGCTTTGGGCGGGGCACCGTCCTGGGCGCCGGTGACGATGTGATCGTGCTCGGCGAGAACTGTGAACTCGCGTTGATTCGTACCGATCGCAAGGCTTTCCGTCGCATTGGGAATCTGCGTCATGACGTGAGTGCCGAGCCCTGCTGGACCGTGCCGTCGTTGTCGGACGGTGTGCTGGTGCTCCGCGACGCGCGGGAGCTGGTGGCGCTGCGTGTGGGTAGCCCTGCAGCGAAGCCATGAGCGCGGTCATCTGGGGTGTTTTCACGGGGAGAAGACGTCTCCGTGAGCGACAGATCTCGTTTTTCCTGATACGTCCTAAAGCTACCCCCCACCGTTTCATCTGTAGAGGAGTTCAGCCGTGAATCGACTGATTGACCACATTAAGTATGGATTTCCAAAGGGCGCATCCATCGGCGACGATGTTCTCGCCTCGGTTGTGGTCTTCCTTGTGGCCCTACCCCTATGCATGGGTATCGCGGTCGCCAGCGGTGTTCCTCCCGCGTTGGGCCTGATCACGGGCATTGTCGGTGGTCTGGTCGTCGGATGGATTGCTGGCTCGCCCCTGCAGGTCAGCGGCCCTGCCGCCGGTCTGGCCGTGCTCGTGTGGGATCTCGTCAACGAGTTTGGTCTTGAGGCCCTCGGCGTCGCCGTCTTGGTGTCCGGTCTGCTGCAGCTCGTCGCGGGCCAGCTCCGCCTGGGCCGGTTCTTCCGTGCCACCTCCCCTGCGGTCATCAAGGGCATGCTGTCCGGCATTGGTGTGATCATCTTCGCCAAGATGTTCCATGTCATGGTCGATGATAAGCCTCGAGGCAACGCCTTGGTCGACGTGCTGTCGATTCCGGAGAGTGTGGTGCTCGGGCTGACGCCATCGGCAGAGACCGTTCACCACCATGCGGCCATCGTCGGTGTGCTGACCCTCGGGTCGTTGGTGGCGTGGAACACCTTCAAGCCGAAGGTTCTCAAGGCGATTCCGGGCCCGCTGGTTGCCGTGATTGTCGGTGTTGCAGCCGCGGCGATGTTCGGGTTCGACATCCAGTTTGTGTCGGTTCCCTCTGACTTGACGGCATCCTTCAACATTCCGCCCGCAGAGAAGTTCATGCTGCTGACGGACCAGAAGTTTGTGGCAGACGTGCTCGCGCTGGCGCTCATCGCCTCGGCCGAGACCCTGCTCTGCGCTTCGGCGGTGGACCAGCTGCACAATGGGCCTCGCACCCGCTACGATGCTGAGCTGTCGGCACAGGGCGTGGGCAACCTGATCTGCGGCGCCGTGGGTGCGCTTCCCATGACCGGTGTCATCGTGCGCTCCAGCGCCAATGTGGATGCAGGTGGTAAGACGCGTACGTCAGCCATTCTGCACGGCATCTGGCTCCTCGCACTCATCGTCGCAGCACCATTCATCCTTGAGCTGATTCCGATGAGTGCGCTCGCAGCGATTCTCGTCTTCACGGGCTGGAAGCTGCTCAATGTCAAGGGCATCATCGACCTGTGGAAGTTCGACCGCAGCGAAGCCATGGTGCTCCTCTTGACGCTCTTCATCATCATCAGCACCGACCTGCTGACCGGCGTACTCGTTGGGCTGGCGGTGGCCATTATGCGTCTCGCTGCCCGCGTCTCTTCCATCACGGTCGAAGAGGGAGAGGTGGATGACGGCGTCCTGACCGTGAAGGTTAAGGGCGCTGCGACCTTCGTGAGCCTGCCGTTCCTCGCAGAGGGCCTCGAGGGCCTTACCCACGCCGGTGACATTCGCGTCGATGCCACCGAACTGGCGTACATCGACCATGCGGGCCTGGAGCTCATCGGCAGCTGGCAGCGGCAGCACGAAGCGTCGGGGGCCAAGGTTGAGATCGCATGGGACAACCTGCACGGCCGCTTCCGAGCGGCGAATGTGTTCGAATCAGCCGACGTCGAGGCCGGCTGAGACGGGCGAGCCGGGGGCATCCATAGCCCCCGGCGGCGAGCTCACTTCAAGATCTTGATGAGCTCAATGTCGAAGACGAGCATGCCAGCAGGAGCGCCCTTGGCACCCTTGTAGGCGAGCTCTTCTGGAATCCAGAATCGCGTCTTCTCACCCTCGACCATGAGCTGCACGCCCTCGGTCCAGCCTGGGATCACCCGGTTGAGCGGCATGGAGAGGGGCTTGCCGCGCATGATGCTGCTGTCGAACATGTTGCCGTCGGTGGTCCAGCCGCTGTAGTGGGCCTGGACTGTGCTCTCGGCGGTAGGGTGAACGGTGCCGGAGCCTGGCGTCAGGACCTTGTAGGACAGGCCGCTGGCCGTCTTCTGGGCGTCGGCCGGGGGTGCAGCCACGTCGGCTGGGGTCTCTGGAGGCGGAGGAGGCTCGGTAAAGTCGTGCAGCTCGATATCGAACACGAGCATGCCGGCAGGCTTACCGGGGCGGCCCATGTACGCGAGCTCCTCGGGGATCCAGAGGCGTGCGGAATCGCCCTTGGCCATGAGCGGGACACCCTCTTGCCAGCCCTTGATGAGGTTGCGCAGTGGGAACGTGGCCTTCTGACCGCGGGTCAGGCTGCTGTCGAACATCTTGCCGTCGGTGGTCCAGCCGGTGTAGTCGATCGTGACGGTGGCGTTGCCGGATGGCTTCTCGGTGCCACCATTGCTGGTGAGGATCTTGTACGCGAGGCCCGACTCGGTCTTGGTCGCATCGTCAGGCGCAGCGGCGACATCGTCGGGTGCAGGAATGGTGGTCGGAAGATCTGCAGGTGGCACCTTGGCGTTGCTGCCGTCGAGGTCAGCCGCACGTCGTTCTGCAACTTTTTTCATTTCTGCGTCCTTGGTGGCCTCAGCGTTGTCGGCATCTGCCGCGGGTGGGGCGTCTGAAGGAGTGTTCGTGCCGCAAGCGACGAGCGCCATCAGCAAAGGGAGGGTGGTACGGAACATGGATACTCTCCGATTCAGGAGTCGCCAAGCACTGTATACAGCGATCGGCATAGGGCGATAGCCCGGGGTGAACGAACAAAGGGGTGCATCTGGTTGAGCACGTAGCCGAATGCGACGCGGCGTGTCGGGTCGGCAAACCCGAGCGCGCCTCCCGCACCGGAGTGGCCAAAGGCCGCCTCATGGGGTGAAAACAGGTGTGGCTGCTCTTTTAAGAAGCCCTGACTGAACCCCAGTGGCTTGTGCAGCACGCGGTCATGCTCGGACCACGACTGACGGGAGGTGACGCGCTGAATGGCGTGTGCAGAGACAATGCGCGTCCCGCAGAACGACCCGTCATTGGCAAAGGGGGCGTAGGCGCGTGCGAGGCCCCGTGCCGTACAGGCGGCATTCATCCAGGGCAGCTCCATCCGTCGGATGGCGGGCTCGTTGAGACGCGCGAAGCGTCCCGGCTTCATGGTCGGGTTGGTGAACGCGCGGTGCGTGTCCGAGCCCTTTCCGAACAGCACCTGTCGGTAGACCTGTCCCTCGAGAGAGGAGGCCGACGCCAGGCGAGGAAGAACCCAGCGTGCGATCATCGCTGGGGTGGCGCCATACGTGGTCGCCATGCGCGCGTGCTCCGTGTCCGGCGTCCCGAGAAAAGCGTCTGCGCCGAGCGGTCCGGTGATGTGCTCGGCGAGCCAGGCGCCGAGGGTCGTTCCGGTGACCCGTCGAAAGATGGCCTGGGTCGTCGCGCCGAACGATGTGGCGCTGTAGCCTTGATCGAGGCCGGGAAGCCACATGGGTCGCATCTCGCAGATGGCCGTGTCGATTCGGGCGGGGTCTTGAAAGTCCTCGAGGGTGAGGGGCATATCCAAAGCGGCGAGGCCAGCCCGGTGGTTCAGGATGTGCCGGGTGGTGATGTGGGCTTTGCCATGCTTGGCAAACTCTGGCCAGAACTCGGCAATGGGCTGGTCGAGGTTGATGCCACCCTCATCTTCAAGCTTGAGGAAGCACATGGCGACGAGGCCCTTGGTCGCTGAGAATACGGTGGCCAGCGTGTCGCGCTGGAAGGGCAGCTGCCATTCTTGTTCGGAAATACCGGCTGCAATGTCGATGACACACTGCGTCCCTACGTAGACGCAGAGACTTGCCCCAAGCTCACCGTGCTGCTCGAAGTTCTTTCGAAATGCATCTGCGACGGGCCCAAAGCCGTCATCGACAGAGCCCCTGCACACAAAGCTGCCCATCGCGTGAACTCCCACGAAACGCAGGGGTCGGTATCGCTGCATCGCAGACTGTGCACGAGGGTTATAGGCCGGACGAGTGGAGGCCGAGATGATGTGGCGAACAATCGTGTGCGGCGTGTGGGCATGTGCCATGGCCACGACAGCCCAGGCTGGTGAAGGTGCCTTTGGGGCGACGATCACCGTTGATGGGCAGACCACGGCCGAAGAGCAAGCGATTCCGGGCGTTGTCGAGCGGGAGATCACGGTCGACGGAAAGACCTGGGTGGGTCGCGTCAGTATGGTGCCGAAAGACGGCGATGTGCTCGTCTACGTGGCCGTTGTACAGAGAAAAGGAAAGGACAAGGTTCTCGAGGAGCGCGTGGAGGTGGTGCCCTCGGGCGGGCATCTGAGCTTGCGGACCACCGTCGAGCTGCCAAAGAAGTCGAGCAAGCCCGCGTTGTCTTGGGAGATTGACGCCACATGGAGCGAGGCCATCGCAGCCCCACCGCTCACCCAGAGCACCCCGGATAACTGGCCTTCTCGGAGGTTTTCGGTCATCTGGGATGATGCCGAGCAGCGTGAAGACTTCCCAGCTAGCAGCCCCACACGCCAGCGTGCAGCGCTCCCTGACGGGCGCCGCAATCCTGCGACCGAGGCCTCGGTCTACCGGGTGGTCGGACCCCAACGCTACGCGCTCGCTGAGGTGGAGTCGGTGCCTGTGGTTGGGGCATGGTCATGCGTGGCGGGCACACCGCCTGCAGAGTCCTACCCCCTGCAGTCCTTCGTACCCAAGAACGACCTGATTCGTGTCACCACGCAGCCCGTGTCACTGGACCTCGGGTCTGGCGCGCATGTCATGTTGACGGCGGGTGTGCCTCTGGTTCCGACGGAGACGCCCGGTGTCTGGACGGCCTACGCCGCAGGCCTTGAGGTCGACCTGCCGCTGTCGGACGACGCCCATGACTGGATGTACACGCCGTCGCCCAAGCTGGAGTTGGGGACACCCGCTCAGATCTTGAAGCTTGAGGGGGACGGTCATCTGGCGGACACCGAGCATGGTGCCATTCGATGGGGACTTGAGGGCCCGGTACCCGTATTTGGCCGCGAAGGCGTGCTTCAGCCGATGCTGACCGTTCGGACCGCCTGTGCAGAGGTACGCTTCCCGAGCACCCGCCTACCCGAAGCCCGTCCCTAGCCTGAAGGCAGGCCATCCTGGCTGCCTCCCGAGCGTCTCATGTCGACCCACCGTGAATGGACCCTGAACCTGGATGACGCACCGCTTCATGTGCGTGTCGAGGTACGTGGCCAGCCACGCAGGATCCACCTCTGGGTCGATGGGTTTTTGATGCGCCAGCAGGAGCTGCCGAGCACCATGGAGCCCCACGTTCGGGTGGACTTTGACCTCTCGGAGCATGCGTGCGCGGTGTTTCTGGTCCCGCACCAGGGGCGCATTCGTATGGAGCTTGCGATCGACCACGTATGTGTCGACAGTGGACGTCCGCAGGCTCATATGGGTCATCCTGCGGGGGACACCGGGATGGTGGAGGCGGCGGGGCCACGCGTGGAGGCGGGGGTCCCGTTCGACGCGTCGTGGTGGTATCGCCACCACCTCCGTTGGCCGGCAATCTCGGCAGCAACCACGGTGTGTAGCGCAGCGATGGTCTTGGGCGCGGGGTCGGTCGCATCACGCGCGGGTGGCGACGCGGCGTCGATGTCGGGGCTGGTCTTGATGGGCCTCGTGGGCCTCGGAAGCGGCGTCTTCTGGCTCTGGCAGGACCGTGCGCACATGAGATCGATCTTTCATTGGGGAGACCTGCGTCCGGCGCGTGTCGTACAGTTGAATCCCATACACCTGGTGACGGCCGTGGACCTTGCACTGCCTGGCTACCGCCCCTCTTGGCACCTCAAGCGAACCGTTCATCCCTCGGAGTGTTTTCCAGAGGGGCTGGCGGTTGGCGATGTGGTGCCGGTGGTCTTGTTTCGGCTGCCCACCCAAGACGGGAAGACCCATCCCGATGTTGCGGTGTACGCTGTGGCAGAGGGCTGTGCCGATCTGCAGCAGCAGAGCCGCGTGGCGGGCGAACTACGGGAGCGCGATCTCATGGCGTTGGAAGCACATCTGAACCAAGGCGTCCTGCCCGAGAGACCGGGTAGCGTTGCCGTAGTCAACGGCGAGGCGTCCTCATGATTCGGATGCTGCTCTTGACGATGTGTGGCGTGGCGTCGTGTACCTGTCCTGTGGATTCCTGTGTGGGGCGCCTTCAGGTGGTATTGGCGCCGAGCTGGGATGTGGGAACGACCGTTGTCGAACTGACCGGAGACGGGTTTTCGGCGACCTGTACGTTTCAGGTGCCCGAGGGTGCAGCCGCACCCTGGCCGTCGGGAATCGCGTGTGGTCCTGACCTCGACCGGCCTGGCTACATGCTCGATACGGGTGGCGTGGTGGAGCAGGTGGTCCGTGTGAGCCTACCGCTGGAGGGGCCCACAGCGCCTCGCGTCGTGGCAGGTCGCGTGGTGGTGAATGGTGTGGAAGAGGCGCCGGTGTCGTCTGACGTCGACGTGCGCGCTGCGGCTTTTGGCTCGACGTCGAGCTGTCCCACGTCGTGCGAGGGCGGGGTCGTTCGACTGTCGTGGTAAGCCGCGTCAGTCGGTCCAGGGAAGCAGCCAGGTCGGGGCGAGAAGCGGGGTGTTCGGCGTCCCGACATCCACCACCACATCCGAGGTGGGCCGTGCCACGCATGCGAGAACCACGCCTGCCTGTTCAAGCGGGGTGGGAAGTGCGATGCCTTCCGGTTGAGACACCGAGCCCCGGACCACGCGCACGGCACATGTCCTACACCCGCCGACGAGGCAGCCGGCCTGCAGGGCGATGCCAGCGCGTGTTGCGGCCTCGAGGATCGTCTCGTGCTCTCGGGCCCGAACCGACTGACCGCTGCGATTTCGAAGAACGATCGTCCACACCGTGAGCTTCTCCTTGGGGACTGCAAGATGTCCGACGTCTACCGGGCTGGAGGCATGTTAGGCGGAGCCGCGGGGGCAGCATGGCCACGGAGATCGAGCGAAAATTTCTCGTGCACGGGACGCCCTGGATGGGGATCGAAGGACGGCACCTGGCGCAAGGGTACCTTCGTGGCGGCGACGGCACCACCGTTCGGGTTCGACATGATGGCAGCACGGGGAAACTGACCGTGAAAGGTCCGTCGACGGGCGCGTCGCGTCCGGAGTTTGAGTACACCATTCCGCTGCCCGATGCGAAAGAACTGCTCTCGCTCTGTGATCACGGTGTGCTGTCGAAGACACGGTATGTGATCGCGCATGAGGGGCACACGTGGGAGCTCGATGTCTTTGAGCAGGCCAACCGTGGGCTCGTGGTGGCAGAGATCGAGCTCGACCACGAGGACGAGACGTTTGTACGCCCCCCATGGCTGGGGGCAGAAGTCACCCACGATGCGCGCTACTTCAATGCGCAGCTCGCGGTCTCCCCGTTTACGACATGGTGAGGGAAGACACGCGGCGCTCCCGTCAGATGAACGGATAAGGGTGGTTCACGGAGGGCGTGATGAAGTCGATGGCCGAACTGACGGCGACGTTCCCACGAAAGGGCACCGTGACATGGATCGGCTTGTCGCCTGGGAGGCGTGAGCCGCTCACCGTGGTGAGCTCCGTGCGCGCAGAGGTGGGGACAGGTCTCGACGGGGACCGGCACGCCCGCTCGGGCCGGAGCAAGCGCGAGGTGACCCTGATTCAGGCCGAGCACCTGCCCGTGATCTCCTCGCTCGCAGGGAGACCCGTGTCACCCGGCGACCTGCGCCGAAACCTCGTGGTGGAGGGCATCAACGTCTATGCCCTTCGAAAGGCACGCTTTTGGGTCGGGAAGGTACTGCTCGAGGGAACGGGCCTCTGCGACCCGTGCAGTCGCATGGAAGAGAACCTCGGACCAGGTGGCTTCAATGCCTGTCGTGGCCACGGAGGCATAACGGCACGGGTGATTGAGGCAGGAGAGATCGCCCTCGGTGATACCGTGTGCTTTGAGCACTATACGGCGGGCTTCACGGCCAAGGCCGATCTCCACTAAGCGAAAACCCCCGCGTGGCAGGTGCCAGCGCGGGGGTGATGACGCAGCGCGTCGACGCGATCAGTAGCGGTAGTGCTCTGGCTTGTATGGGCCAGCCACATCGACGCCGATGTAGGATGCCTGGTCCGCAGACAGCTCGGTGAGCTTGGCGCCAAACTTCTGAAGGTGCAGGCGAGCGACCTTCTCGTCGAGGTGCTTCGGCAGGGTGATGACCGTAGGCTTGGTGCCCTCGGGCTTCGCGACCATGTTGTCACCGTAGGCCTCTGCGTTGGCGTGCAGCTCAATCTGCGCGATGGTCTGGTTGGTGAAGCTTGCGGACATGACGAGGCTTGGGTGGCCCGTCGCGCAGCCGAGGTTCACCAAGCGGCCCTCTGCGAGAATGATGATGCTGTGAGGACCGTTGTTCGGGCCGGTGGTGCTGTTGAGGAAGCGGAACTCGTGCACCTGTGGCTTGATCTCGATCTTCTCTGCGGTACCCGCGTCGACCATGGCCTCGAGACCAGCCATGTCGATCTCGTTGTCGAAGTGGCCGATGTTGCAGACGATGGCGTTGTGCTTCATCTGCTTCATGTGCTCAACGGTGATGATGTCTTTGTTGCCCGTAGCGGTGCAGAAGATGTCCATCTCGCCGATGCTGTCTTCGAGGGTCGTGACCTCGATGCCCATCATGCAGGCCTGGAGGGCGCAGATAGGGTCAACTTCGGTGATGGCCACGCGTGCCATCTGGCCCTGGAGGGACTGCACGGAGCCCTTGCCGACGTCACCGTAGCCGAGCACGAGTGCGCGCTTGCCGCTGATGAGGAAGTCGGTGGCGCGCATGATGGCGTCGACGAGGCTGTGACGGCAGCCGTAGACGTTGTCGAACTTGGACTTGGTCACGGAGTCGTTGACGTTGATCGCTGGGAAGAGGAGCGTGTTGTCTTCGACGCGCTCGTAGAGACGGTGAACACCCGTGGTGGTCTCCTCAGAGACGCCGCGGATGTTGCGTGCCATGGTGTTCCAGAAGCGGTCGCCCTTGGCATTACGAACGTCGCGGAGCACGGCGAGCACGCACTTGAACTCTGCGTTGTCGGTGGTCGAAGGATCAGGCATCTCACCCTTGTCCTCGAGCTCCTTGCCGAGGTGAACGAGCAGGGTCGCGTCGCCACCATCGTCGAGGATGAGGTTTGCGCCGCCGCCGTCTGGCCACACAAGCGCCTGAAGAGTGCACCACCAGTACTCGGAGAGGGTCTCACCCTTCCAGGCGTAGACAGGAGTACCGGTAGGGTTGTCGATGGTGCCATTGGGGCCGACGACCGTGGCTGCGGCGGCGTGGTCCTGGGTCGAGAAGATGTTGCAGCTGACCCAGCGGACATCTGCACCGAGCTCCACGAGGGTCTCGATGAGGACGGCGGTCTGAATGGTCATGTGCAGGGAACCCATGATGCGGGCGCCCGCGAGTGGCTTCTGGCCTGCGTACTCATGCCGCAGGGCCTCAAGGCCTGGCATCTCATGGAGTGCGAGGTCGAGCTCTTTCCGGCCGAAACGGACGGTGGCCTCGGACATGTCGGCGACCTTGTAGGGAAGGTCGGCGAACAGAGGAAGGCCGGTGTCGAGGAATGCGATCTTGGACAAGTCAGGGGCGTTCATGGTGCCTCCACATGGGTTGGGATATTCGGTTATCCGGATAAACGGATATGCGCCTCCAAGAACGGTGCGATTTCCTGTTGCAGGCCGATACGATCAGGTGACAACCGCACGGAGACGCTTCATGGCTGAAATCTTTCACCAGCTCGGGGCGCTCTCGGAGCCCATCCGCACGCGGATTGTGGCGCTGGTCGAGGTCGAAGAACTCAGTGTTGGAGAGCTCGTTCGTGTCTTGGCGCTCCCGCAGAGCACCGTCAGCCGCCACCTGAAGCGCCTCTTGGATGACGATTGGGTGGTGCGCCGTCGAGAGGGGAGCGGCAGCTGGTTTGCCCTTGCAGACCTGCCCGTGGCGCGTCGGCGCTTGTGGCAGGTGGTGGCAGATGGGATCGACCAAGACGCGAGCTTCGTGGAGGATGCGCGCCGCTTGAAGACCGTCCTGGAGGAGCGTGAAGTCGCCTCGGAGGCATACTTCGCGAGAATGGCGGAGAGGTGGGATGGTGTGCGTACTGGGCTGTTCGGGCAGGAGTTTCTCGGCACGGCCTTGGCTGCTCTCGGTAGCAGTGGACTGCGGGTAGCGGACCTCGGCTGTGGCCCCGGGACGACGCTCTCGCTTCTGGCGCCCGTGGCCAAGCGCGTCATTGGCATCGATCGAGAGCCTTCGATGATCGCAGCTGCGGCCTCGATCACGGCACATAGCGACAATGTGGAGCTTCGCTGTGGTCGGGTCGAGGAGCTTCCCCTCGGTGAGGGTGAAGTCGACCTCGTCTTGCTGACCCTGTTGTTGCATCATCTCGAGCATCCGGCCGACGTGGTGGAACAGGCTGCCCGGGCGCTCGATGCGGGCGGGCGGCTCTTACTCGTCGACATGCTCCCTCACGAACGCGAGGAATACCGGCGGACCATGGGGCATCGACACCTTGGGTTCTCCCGAGAGACCGTAGAGCGCTGGGCCTCGTGCGCGGGGATGCAGGTCTCCAGCTTTTCGCGAATGCCCATGCCCGGCGACGCGAGTGGGCCACCGTTGTTCGTCGCTGTCCTGAGCTAGTCAGGCGCCCAGCCGAAAAAGTCGCCCCGTTTCTGGCGCGCGGTCGTTGACCTTCTACACCACAACGGTGTTGGGAGGGCCTATGACCGGCTGGAATCAGTGGAGAATGACAACGATCGGAGTGGCGCTTGTGCTCGGCCTTGCGGGGTGCGAGTTCACCGTTCCGTCGTTCACGGTCGTGACCGAAGACGGCGCGTCGGAAGAGGGCGAGGAAGACGAAGACATGGAGGAAGAGGAAGACGAGGAAGAAGGTGAGGACGACACTGGTCTCGAAGACACCTTCGCCGAAGAAGAAGAAGGCGAGGATGAAGACGAGGATGAAGACGAGGACGAGGACGACCTGTGGGACGAGGAGGATGAGGACACGGGGGCAGCGTACGAGGAGGACGAGGAGGACGAGGAGGACGAGGACGAGGAGGATGAAGACGGCGAGGACGAAGACGAAGATGAGGACGACCTGTGGGACGAGGAGGATGAGGAGGACTGAGCATGGCCGGGAGCAGGGAGGTGTCGCGGCCACGGCGCTTCTCTGCTCCCCACGCGCCTTGTGGGGTTACAGCAACGGCAGACGGTGGTGGACATGCGTGGTGGACTTCTGGCGCTGATGCTCATGGGTTGCGGGGACTCGCTCGTGTTCGGTCCACAGCTGGAGAGCGAGCTCGGTCTCGATGTCGAGCTCGCCGAGCCAGCCTGGCAAGCACGATGGGTGGTGGACGGCGAGCTTCGCATTGCGTGTGAGGCGATGCCGTTTGAAGATGCCCTCGAGGATGTGGTGGCCGGGACGGACCGGTTCCCACTCCCCGATGCGGGGCCCCCAGAGTGGGCGTGGAATGTAGTCTCGGACGAGTTTGAGTGGGCGCTCGCCTTGTTTGTCGCGGTGGACCAAGTCGCACTGGAGCTCGAGGATGGCATGGTGAAGGGCGATGCACTCGGCGAGATGGACGGTGTGTGGGGGGTCGCCGAGCCCTTTGCTCAGTTGTTTGCCCTCGGAGAGGAACGCGAAGAGGGCCTCGAGGACTTGGTGTCAGATCCGGACGACCTCTCCTCGGAGGGCTGGGTGGAGGTCTTTTCGCCCCTCGTCATCGATGATGGACGTGTGGAGGGCAACCTCGCCGGGGTGGAAGAAGCCGATGTGACCTTCTTCGAAGAACAAGGGCTGCCCGCGACACATCGGGATGACCTCTCCGCCGACGTGGCCTCGGTGTGGAGCGGGGCGGCGTTCGACCACGTGAGCGTGTGGGGCTGCGACTTCTAAAACATGTGCCCCAGAATCTGAACGCCTGACGTTGTAGGGTAGACGCGTCTCACCGAGGTGGGGCGAACACTCGGAGGTCATGTGACTCCTGGCGAACTGCATACGTTGTACCGCACCTATGGTGGGGCTGTTCGAGCGCGTTGCCGTGCCATGTGCGGCAATGTGGCAGATGCGGATGAGGCGTTGCAGGAGACCTTCGTCAAGGCATGGAGGTTTCGCGAGCGCTTCGATGGGCGAAAGCCGCTGGCGTGGCTTCAGACGATCGCGCGCAACGCATGCCTCGACCTCCTACGCCGACGCCGTCCATGGCGTGATGACCCAGCGGTATGGCTGAAGTTGGCGGCGCCCGAGAAAGGCTCCGCGGTGGACCGTGTGACGGCGACACGCTTGCTGGACCAGTTCGGCAGCGAGGATGCGGCGCTCCTGCGGCTTCGCTACGCGGAAGAATGGCGCATCGCCGAGATTGCGGACCATTTCGACACATCACAACGAACGATTCGACGACGCTTGGAACGCCTCGAGCGTCGTGCTGCAGCCCTCTTGGGCCTCGGCTTGGAGGGACACCATGCATGACCATGACCCGACACCATGGACACCGACGCGCACCGATCTGGAGCTGTGGGCGCTAGGAGAGCTCCCTGCCGATCGCGAGGCGCAGCTTGAGCAGCTGTGTCGCGAAGACCCGCAGCTCGCTGCACGGTGTGATCGGGTGCGGGAGGACATCGCGCTCGCTTCGCTCGACCTGCCGCCGCTCGACCTTGACGATGTGACCCAGCCAACCCTCTGGGAGCGCCTGCATCGATGGTTACTCGGACCTACGGGCGTCTCGCTGGGGGGACTTGCGGTCGCCATGGCAGCGCTGTTGGTGGTCTGGCCCGCCACGCCACCAGACGCGGTGGTCTTTCGGGGTGGATTTGACCTCGACCTGGTACGTATTCGTCTGGGAGAGGCCGAGGCATCGAGCGGCATCACCACAGTTCAGCCCGGAGATCGCCTGCAGTGGACGGTCCGCGTGAACAAACCCGGTCGCCTGTACGTGTATGATGTGCAGGAAGATCAGGTCATCTCTGCCTTTGTCGATGGTGTGAAGGTCAGGCCTGACCAGCCTCACACCAGTGGGGCGGTGCTCGATGACTACACGGGCCTCGAGCGGTTGTTCTTCTTGGTGGCGGACCATCCGGTGACCGTGGATGATGTAAGGGACGCGCTGGAGCGATCGTGGGCGACACCCCTGACAGATGTAGAGGCACTTCCCGGGTTGGGCGACGATGTGGGGCAGCGCTCCGTCCTGCTTCTGAAGGGACAGCCGTGACGTCGTGGTGGTCAATCGCTGTGATGGTGGTGGCGCTCATCCTGGTGCCACTCCGCGGTGAGGCGGCGACGGTGCGTATTGGGCTCTTTGTGGGCGCCAATGTCGGCATGGGCACCGATGAGCCCCTCGGCCATGCGGAGCGTGAGGCGCGCGACCTCGCGAAGCTCTTTCAGGACATGGGCGATCTGGCGCCGCAGCGGTCCACCGTGATCTTGGGTGAGACCGCGCGCACGGTACGGGAAGCGATGCGTACCGTTGAGGCGCAAGTGCGCGAGGCCGAGGCGCGTGGCGACCATGTGATGTTGGTCTTTTACTACTCGGGCCATGCTACGCGTGCTGGTCTTCACATGGCGGGTAGTCAGCTCGATATGGAGGACCTACGACACTGGCTGGAGACGAGTCGCGCCCAGGTTCGTGTCGCCTTCGTCGATGCCTGTGAGAGCGGGTCGTTGGCCCGAACCCGGGGGGGGACACCCGTCGACGCGATTCAGGTCTCTGTCGATGAGTCGCTCACCATGTCGGGGCTGGCCATCATCGCCAGCACGGGGCCCCTCTCGGTCGCGAGAGAGTCCGAGGCCTTCGGCGGAGGCGTGTTCTCGCGCGCACTGATGACAGGGCTGCGGGGCTCGGCAGACGTCAATGGTGACGGGAGCATTACGCTCGATGAGGCGTATCAGCATGCCTTCGCCGAGACCGTTGTACAGACCGCTGCCGATACGTCGGGGATTCAGCGGCCGGAGCTACGGATCGACTTGGAGGGCCGCGGCGATGTCGTCCTGACCCGAATTCCCAACCGGGCCTCTGGGCTGGTCTTGCCAGAAGAATCCGAAGGTGCGTACCGGGTCGTCAGCATCGCATCGGGCGAGGTGGTGGCCGCGATCGATAAGGAGCCCGGAGAGCTGAAACGTGTGGCGCTGCCGAGTGGTCGCTACATCGTGCGCAAGGTTCGTCGCGAAGATGTCTTGGTGGCGGAGCTCGATCTCGTCTGGGGCGGCGATCGCTGGGTGGAAGACGGTCAGATGACGACCGTTGCACTCGGTGATCCGCTCGCTCGTGGTGGGTGGCGTCCACGGCCGGTGCGGTTGGCCCTCCGCGGGGGTGTGACCAGCCCCTTGTTGCAAGGGTGGCCGGTGGTGGCTGGGGGAGAGATCGGCCTGCGTGGACAGCTGATCCCAAGGCTGGCCCTCGAGGGACACGTAGGTGTGATGAACGGCTTTCGGGATGAAGCCACATCAGAGGTGGGTGCCTTCATGGTGCGCGCGGGTCTGGTGGCCATGGGTACGTGGTCGCTCAGGCAGGTGGACCTGTCGCTCGGCGGCGGCCTCGGGGTGGCCTTCGTGCGTCAGCACATCGAGTCGGTCGAATACGACGAAGATCTTGGAGCGGACGACCGTCGAGAGACGATGGAGCAGTGGCTCCCGTCGTTGGTGGTTCAGACGGGTGCACATCTTCCGGTGGGGCCGACCTTCGGCTTTGACCTCAACGTGAGGGCACAGCTTCATCGTGGCGTGGCCAATGATGCGCCCGGGTTTTTTGTCGATGCCCAAGCGCTCGCGGGCGTCACGGCGCGGTTCGGTGGGCGACGGGTGGCGCGCGTCCGGCGTCACCGTGATGCGCACCCCTGATGGAGGGTTTGGGGTACACTGGCCGCACAGGAGAAGCTGATGCGTATCCGAACGTTGTTCGTCGCGGGTCTCATGGCGTGTGCCGCACCCGACGCCACGTCCGATGACACCCCGCCGGTAGACTCCGATGCTGGACAGGTCACGTTGCCCACCTACGGCGATCTCGGTGAGCAGGTCCCGTTTGCGGAGAAGAGCGAGCTCTCGGTCTACTACGACGGCATCTTCGCCATCTGGTGGTACCCGGAGTTTGACCATGCGGAAGAGGCGATAGCCCTCGGCGAGCAGCTGCAGGACATTCGTGCCCGTTGCCTGACGGAGTTGGGCATGGCCGACCCCCCGAACCCCGCGGCTGGGTTCTATTACAACGTCTACATTCATCATGGCAGCGACGATGCGTTTCCGGAGGGGTGGGGCAACGGGCAGGGCACCGATGAGTTTGGAATGCCCTACTTGACACTCCCCAACGGCGCGCACACGGACCGTGGAAACGTCTTTCACGAGGGCTTTCACGTCTTTCAGTATGAGGCGACAGCCCCCGGCTTCGAATATGCGAATGACTCCCAATGGTACGTGGAAGCCTCGGCGCAGTGGTTTATGGCGGACGAGCTGGGTGATGACGTGATGGCTTTCATCGAAGCGTGGGCCTTGCCGATGAATCCCCAGCTGACGCTCTGGCACTCGTTTGGGAATGAGGTGCCGGGCGAGCCCACGGACTGGAACTACCAAGTCCGGCAGTACGGCATCCACACGTGGCTGTACTACCTGACCTCACAAGCGGGGGTTGACCCTGACGTGATCACAGATGGATTTTATTCGGGAACCACGCTGCTGCCGCAGGCGTACCACGCCGACCGCGTCGGGCTTGAACCACTTCGGGGCATGTTCGCGGACTGGGCGGCGCGCACCACGGGCGGCATCGACTATTTGACGCCCGAGCAGGTGGCGCGTGCCCAGCAAGAGTTCGATTGGGTCGGCGACCCCAAGAACGCACGTCCCTACGTGTTGGAGCTCTCCGACGAAGGAACGGACGGCATGTGGCGTCCGGCGGATGGCGATATGGCCCGTGGGTGGTCGTACAACGTGGTCAAGGTGGACACGTCTGCTGCAGCATCATGGACGTTGAACTTCGAGGGTGATGCCACCGGAAGTGCGGGTGGTGCGTCTCACTTTGAGCTGCGTTGGGTCATGGAGACGGCTGACGGGTTCGAGTGGACGCCCATCGCGGTGACCCCTGAGGGCGCGTCCGACAGCACTGTGGTTCCGGTCGCAGGTACGGAACATCTCTATGTGGTGATCGCGAGCGTTCCCGAGGTGTGGGAGGGGAACCAGACGTATGGCTACAACCTCGCGCTGACGCGGTCGGAGGTCAGCGCATCAAGCGCTCCATGAGATCCCGCTCCGCGCGAAGGCTGAAGAGGGTCTGAAGCAGGTCGCCGTGGAGGCGACTGCGTGTCTCTCCCGCGCGGGTGTAGTGCACAAACGGTCGAACGAGGCCGCCTTTCTCTGCGAAGAATCGACGGGTCTTCGGATCGGCGCCGGCGATGGGATGTCCCTTGGCCGTGAGCTCGGACAGCACATGCTGAGGGGATGCGCGAAGCTCAAGACGAAGCACCGCATGGCTCGCGACGGTTCCGAGGTGGTGCCATCGGGCGTTGTGAAGGCGCTTGCCGTGCATCTGACCCACGATCATCACGATCATCTCGTCGACGCGGCCGAGTGCGCCCGAGGGACGATCTCTCCAGGGACCCGTGGCCTTGCCGCGGTAGGCAGGAAAGGCTGTGACCGGCTTGCCCCGTGTCAGATGCACCACCGTCTCGACCTCTCGCGTCTGCGGAAACAGGTCGACGGCCACAGCTCGGTCGACGCGCAGTCCGTAGGCTGCGAGCACGTCGAGGTCTCGTGCAAGCGTCTCGGGACCACAGCTCACGTAGACGAGGCGATCGAGGCGCTCGGCGAGCCGCTTGAGGATGTCTGGTGTGGCGCCTCGCCGCGCAGGATTCAGAATGGCGACGTCGGCATCGAGGTCCTCATCATCGAGGTTCTGTACCTTACCCGTGAGCACCTCAAAGTTCTGGGGGGCGTTCTCTGCAGCACTCGCGGCAGCGGCCGGTACTTCTTCAACCGCGAGGACTTCGTCGACCCATGGAGCCAACATACGGCCGTAGGCGCCTACGCCAGCAAAGAGGTCGAGTACGCGTGACGCGGGTCCGACCATCGTGCGAACAAGCTCGTGAATCTGTGTGGCGTTTCGGGGATCGGCCTGAAAGAACGCACCCGGATGAAGCACATAGCGGGTCTTGCCAATGGCTTCGTCGATGGTGCGTCGTCCCGTAAATGGTCGTGGATCCTTGCCCATCACCCGCTTACGGTCCATGTCTGCCTGGGAGATGGCCACGCTCTTGAGCTGTGGAAGCAACCGCTCAAGACGGCGGATGGCACGCTTGCCGCCCTCGAGATCACCGTCACGGGTCGCAAGGACGAGCTGCAGCTCACCCGTGGCATCAGAGATCCGCAGGTCGATGCTGTGGATGTCACGCCGACCGCGGAGCCACTCTTCCATGGCCGGCAGCGCTTGCCGAAGGCCATCCGCGAGCACGGGGCAATCGGGTGTGTGGAGCACGTGGCGACGGCTTGGCCCTTTGTGGCCATGCGGGCCCTTGGGACGTTCGTACAACCCGATGTTGACCCGCTCACCACTGACGAACACAGGCAGCTTCAACCGATGCCGATACGCATCGGTGTGAAGCGCGGGCAGGATCTCCTCGACCTCGGGGAGATGAGGATAGAGGGAGAACGCACGGTTGAGACGCTTGTGCTTAATGCGGAGCTGGTGGTCGTAGGGCTTTCCCATCAGGGGACAGCCTGGACATGTAGGGTGATGTCGGCAGTTCATGTGGCCTTGTCCTGCTGTGGGCTACAAAGCGGCCCACGCGTCGAACGGAGTGTTCTGTGCCCGAGCTACCCGATGTCACCGTGTATTGCGAACGATTAGCGGCCTTTGTGCAGGGGCGTGTGCTTCAAGACGTGACCCTGCGATCGCCCTTCGTGCTGCGTACGGTGTCGCCAGCGCTGTCCGATCTTCGCGGATTGACCATTCAGGGGGTCCGCCGACTGGGCAAGCGCATCGTGCTGTCCTTCGAAGGGGACCTGTTCTTGGTGATTCATCTCATGATCGCTGGCCGCCTTCGCTGGAAGACGCGCACCCGGACGGTACCGTCGCGTGGTGGGTTGGCAGGATTTCACTTTGAGCATGGGATGCTCCTCTTCACCGAGGCCAGCAAGAAGAAGCGGGCGAGCCTTCATGTGGTGAAGGGTCAAGAGGCGATGTTGGCCTTTGACCGCGGAGGCATAGAGCCGCTCGAGGTCGATGGGTCAGCCTTTGCCCAGGCACTTCGTGAGCGCCGCCATACGCTCAAGCGCGCGCTGACCGATCCGAGGATCTTTAGTGGGATTGGAAATGCCTACTCTGACGAGATTCTCTTCCGTGCTCGGCTCTCCCCCCTGCAGCTGACCACCAACCTGAGCGACGACGAGGTGGCGCGCCTGTTCGACGCGGTTCAGGGGGTCCTCGAGGTGTGGGTCGAGCGCCTCCGCAACCAGGTGGGGACGGGCTTTCCGGACAAGGTCACAGCCTTTCACCCCGAGATGTGTGTGCACGGACGCTTCAAGGAGCCGTGTACCGTCTGCGGCGCGCCCATTCAGCGGATTGCGTACGCGGAGCGCGAGACCAACTACTGTGCATCCTGTCAGACGGGCGGTCGTCTTCTGAGGGACCGGGCCATGTCCATGCTGATGAAGCGGGACTGGCCCAAGACACTCGACGAGCTGGAGGCGGGGCGGCTTGAGCGCACGGAGCGCCTCAAGCGGTCATGACGCTATCGGGCGATATCACCCCAGCATCGCACCTCATTGTCCGTCGTGAGACCGCAGGAGTAGCCGTTGCCGCCGGCAATACTCACGAAGGTCTCGGCGGGTGGCGTGGTGCGTCCGTTGACCGCTTGACCCCAGCACTCGACATCTTGGGTTGTGGTGAGGGCGCAGGAGTGCGTGAGGCCAAGCCCAAGACCGACATAGCCGGTCCCAAGAGGTGCATCGTCAACCTTGCCGTAGGTGTCGATTCCCCAGCATGCGACCTCACCCGTGTTGGTGGTGGCGCAGCTATGGTAGTCGCCGGTGGCCACGTTGACGAAGTCCGCGCCGGCCGGTGCGGCACCTTGATTCTGACTGTTGTCCCCCCAACAGTTCAGGGTCCCGCCGATCACGGCGCACCCATGGGTGGCACTGATCTCATACGTCGCGACGGGTTGTGTGGGGGCTGCCGTGATGACGCCAAAGGTGTTGTCTCCGAAGCACTCGAGTTGGCCGGTGCTATCTTGGGCACAGGTCGCGCCTAGGCCGGCCGACGCATTGATGTAAGAGACACCCGGCGCTGGGGAGGATTGGTTGGCGTCATTGGCGCCCCAACACACCAAGTTGCCGGTGGTGTCGCGCGCGCAGGCATGGTCGCCTCCAGCAGTCACGGCGACCGCGCTGCCATTGGTCGACGGGGGCGCGGCTTGCCCAAACGTGTTGTCGCCGAAACAGGAGAGCTCGCCGTCGGCTCGAACAAAGCAGGTAAGGTCGCCATGGGTGTCGACCGAGAGTGCTTGGCCAAAGGGTGGCGTCGCTTCGCCGTAGGTGTTGTCACCCCAGCATTGCACGGCACCGGTGTCGTCAATGCCACACGTATGGGTCAGCCCGACGGCGAAGGTCACCCAGCCTGATGCGGGTGGCAGGTCGGCCTCCCCTGCGGCATTGAGGCCCCAGCACACGCCGCTGGCGTCGGTCCGTGTCGCGCAGGCGTTGGCTGGTCCGACATCGATGGTCGCAAACTCGCCATCGGTGGGGGCGAGGCTGATGACGCCATTGGTGTCATCGCCCCAGCAGACGATGGAGCCATCAAGCTTGATGCCGCACGTGGTGTTCCAGCCGGCGTCGACCGTTCGGAATGGACCGGCTGGCGGGGACGCCTCGGCACTGCTGTTGTCTCCCCAACAGGAGACGACACCCGTGGCGTCGATGGCGCAGGCATGGAATAGGCCGACGGTGAGGTCGTCCCATGACCCCGAGGGGACATTCTGGAGTGTCCCGAGTCCCCAACAGGCCACGCCACCAGCCTGCCCGAGCGCGCAGCTGTCAAACAAGCCAGTCTCGACCTTCTGCCACGTACCGACTGTGGGTGGTGTCCCCTGGCCATAGGTATCGTCGCCCCAACACTGGAGGCTGTTCGCGGTATCGACGGCACAGGCGGTCGCTAGGTTAGCGCTGACGTTGGTGAAGGTACCGGCGGGCGGTGTGCTACGCAGCCCATCATTGTTGCCCCAGCATCGCAGCGTAGCGTCGGGATTCAGACCACACGTGAACCCTTCGCCGCTTGCGAGGTCGGTGACGGCGAGGTCGAGAACAGTGGCCATGGCAGTGGCAGGGGCCCCAAACTCCGCGAGGTCTGCGGGGGTGGCCGTGCACATCCATTGTTGACCGGTCACGAGGGCTTCTTTCGGGATGGTATCGCCGGGCCAGAAGCTGCTGGTGGGCGCACCCGCACCCGAGGGGTTGTAGGGCGCACCGTTCAGTGTCCATGCCATGGAATACGTGACGGTGTCGTCATCCGCATCGACCGAGGGGTTGACTACTGCGCACACGAGGTCTGCGAGGCCAGGGGTGGCCCACGTGGGATTCACCTGGACCTGCGGTGCGGGTGGAGGAGAGTTCGCGATCACCACGGCTGAGGTGGCATATGTGTTTCCCGCTGTCTCATCGTCGCTCGGTGTGATCTGTGCACTGACGGTGTCACCGCGCTCGAATGCGCTGGATGCGAGGGTGCCTTCGGACGTCACGCTGACGATGTTGCCGTTGACGCGCCATGTGGTCTCGAACGTGAGGTCATCGTTGTCGGGATCGATGGCATCAATATCGAGTGCGAGATCATCGACCGTTGTAGGCGGGGCCGGAAGGATGGACGCGAAGCTGATGCTTGGTGGTGTGTTGAGGCCCGTGGCTGGAAGGGATTCGACGGGCGTCCCCTGATCTTCTGCATCGCTCGGAATGGCGAGTGCAATAATCTGCTGACCCTTGACCCATGTGGTGGAATCCAGCGTGTTGCCGGTCCCTACGAGTAGTCCTTCGACGTACCATTCAATGGTGACCGAGGCGGGGTCGTTGTCTGGGTCTTCGAGATTGAGCGCATTCGCGACGAGCAGGTCTCCCTGCTGTGGCGTGTACGTGTTGAGGACGACGGTCTCAACCGTTGGGGGCGAGTTGCCCACGATGACAGCGGGACTGAACAGGGTGGTGCCCGTCGCCAAGCCGTCGGTGGGGGTGGCGCTGCACTGTACGGTGTCGCCCTTATCGAACGCGTTGCCGTTGAGGGCGGCGTTGGTGGACAGCGGTGTACCGTTGACCGTCCATTCATAGATGTAGGTCTCCGGGTCGCCATCACCGTCAGCCCACCCGATGGGGGTACAGGTGACGGTCGTGGTCTCGTTGATGTCCGAGGGGCTGAGCTCAACTGCCGTAATCGAGGGGACATCGTTGACGACAACCGTGCTTGCAGCGGCGGGGGCGCTGAGGTCGCCGACACTGTCGGCAGCGATCACCGTGACTTCTACCGTCTGGCCTCGCGAGAACAGGGCGGGGGGAAGCGTGTTGTTGGCGCTAGAGCCCACCTCGGTTCCGTCGACCGTCCATGTGTAGTTCACGGTGATATCGTCGCCGTCTGCATCGGAGATGGTGGCTACGGCGACGGCATCTCCAGCCTGCGTGAGCGGGATCGGTTCGAGGGTGAGGTCCTCGATGATGGGGGCGGCGTTCATGATGGAGATGGCCGGAAGCTCCAGCGGTGGCGCGCTCGCTTCGCTGTCAGACACGGTGAGGGTGACCCGCACTTCAGAGCCACGGGAGAAGAACTGCGGGTCGAGCGTCGTATCGGTGCTGACTGGGTCGTCGTCGACAAACCACTCGTAGGTCACGACGGCCGTATCGGCAGGGTCAGGCTCGAGGATCGTGGCATCGACCGATAGGGTATCTGCTGCGACGGGGTTCTCCGGGACGATCGTCGCCTCGGCGATGGAGGGCACCGTGTTGAGGATGGCAATCTCGTTGGAGAGGCCGGACTCGCCTTGGCCAAAGCCGTCATCAGGTATCGCCGTGCATCGCACGAGGGTGTCTTTGTCGAAGTCGACACCGGTGAGCACGGGGCCAGCATCGTTGATGGCCACACCACCCACATTCCAGTTGAAGACGTAGGACTCTAGGTCGCCATCGGCGTCCTGCCATCCGTTGGGCTGGCACAGGAGGGTGTCGTCCTCGAAGGCGGGATCGGGGGAGAGCGTCACGCTATCAATGGCTGGCAGTGCATTCGCGATGGTGAGCGGGTCAGAGAAGAACGGTGTG
Organism: Myxococcota bacterium; assembly: GCA_049889515.1. Taxonomy (GTDB): domain Bacteria; phylum Myxococcota_A; class UBA796; order UBA796; genus JBMHDG01. Next base: position 30,212 of record JBMHDG010000017.1, on the reverse strand, counting down.
GCATCCTCGATACCGTCCGTTGCCGTGACGCGGAGAATGACCACATCACCGCGCTCAAAGGGCGAGAGGTCGAGACTGGGGTCCGAACCCACGGCCACCGACGTGCCATTGACCTCCCATTCGTAGACGAGGGTGATGTCGTCGTTGTCGGGGTCGATGAGGTCGACCGTTGCGACAAGGAGGTCGCTGACATCTGCGGGGTCTGGCAGGAACGAGATGGCAGAGATGATCGGTGCGTTGTTGGTGACCGTGACCGATGCTGTGCCTGGCGTGCCATCGTCAGTGCCGTCATTGGGGGTCGCCGTGACTTCCCACACATCATCGCGGCGCGTCTCTGCTGCGGGAACGACGGGGCCTACAATGGCGGTAGTCTCCCCATTTCGCGTCCAACCGTAGCTGAACGTCAAGGTGTCACCATCGGGGTCGGTGCCCGATGCTGTTGCGACGAGGTCAACGCTGCTCTGGGGTGCGCTGGGTGCGATCACGACGGAGGCTGTTGCGGGTGCGTTGCCGATCACGAGAGAAGACGGCGGGCTGGTGACGGCTTCCCGACCGTCGTTGGCGATCACGTAGACAGACCATTGTTCACCCTTTGCGGTCTCGGTGGCTGGAATGGTGGCGCCTGCGAGGTCGGTACGCTCCACGCCATCAACCGCCCAGACGTACGTGAGCGAGACGTCGTCACCATCTTCATCGTCACCCATCACTACGTCGGCGACGAGGTCGGTGGTGGTGTTGGCATCGACGGGTCCGAGCGTGACGGTCGGTACAGGCGGGGGACGGTTGCAGGCGAGGGCCAGCACAAGCGATGAAGCCAAGGATAAACTGGAAAGTTGGCGCGACATCATAGAACTCCGCTCAGGACAGGACGTGCCCGCATAGTCTAGCACCTTCGCTGCTGTCTCGTTCAAGGACACATCCGATCAGGGCAGCGATGTGGCGGGGCCCTTCAGCTGTGTGGTCGTCCACTGGCCTACGCGGGCAATGGCCTCCGAAGCGCTCGGAAGCAACGGAGAGAACGCATGCCAGACATGGACCTGATCGGCCCACCGCTCTAGGGTCACGGCCGTTCCCGCAGCCTTGAGCCTGTCGGCGAGCGCCACCCCCTCATCGTGAAGGACCTCCGCCGTACCGACATGAATTAGTGTGGGTGGCAAACGGGGGCTGTCGTGAAGTGCGGGGGAGAGACGGCGGTCGTCGAGCGAAAGCTCACCTCGAACCTTTTCCGCAAGCTCGGCGATGCGCTGGGTGGGCAGGTAGTCTGCATCGGCGTGACGGACATGACTCGGAAACGAGCAGGTCAGATCGACCCACGGACTTAGCAGAACAAGGGCGTCAGGCATCGCGGTCTTAGCGTCCGCAAGGGCCTGTGCCGTCGCAATGGTCAGTCCTCCACCTGCAGAATCACCTCCGAACGCGACGGGCCGCGTGGGGTGAAGGCGGCGCCAGGCGGACCAGACGGCGAGCGCATCCTCAAGCGCTGCGGGCGCCGGGTGTTCTGGCGCCAGGCGGTAATCGACGGCGAGGACTTCGAGCCCCGTCACATGGGCGAGCTCCGCGAGGAGACTCCTGTGGGACTTCGGGGACCCGAAGGTGTAGGCACCGCCGTGAAACCAGAACAGGGTGCCACGGGGCTTGCCTTTGGGTGCGACAGACTCGCATGGGACGCCCGCAATGCGCATCTGTGCGATGGTGACCGGAAACCGAAGGCCACCGAGTGCTCCAGCCCTGTCCAGTTCTTGGCGGCCGCGGGGAGCGGGATGACGCAACGCGGAGGCGAATCGCGCACGAACGTAGGCGACCACGGCCGTGGTTCGGACGGTCCATGATGGACGGATTGGCCCGTCGCGGCGATGGGCCTGAATCGCAGCCCAGACGCTCGGAAGGGTTCTCTTCACGGTGCCTGCGGTGGAAGGTCGGTCTTCTGGACGACCGCTTCGTGGGGCATGTCACCGTAGAGGTGTGGAAACATCGCACCCCCACGACTGGACTCATACCGAAGCAGCTCGGCGGAAAGAAGCTCGGTATCGACGGCGAGGAGCAGGAGGTTGTGCTTGCCACGAAAGTGCCGCTGTAGCGTTCCTGCTACCTGCTCTTTCGTGGAGAAGTGGATAAAACCGTCCCGGTGGTCGTCTGCTGAACCCGACCATGGGTCGGCGGCATCGTTCCATGTCGTGGCATCGACGATCTTGTAGATGAGGCGCGGTGTCGTCACTCGACGCCCATGCGGCCGAGCATCCAGTTGAGCAAGCCGCCCGTCTTGGGTGCCTCTGTCGGTTCGTCACCCGTATCCTCAAAAAAGACAGGGTTTTCTGCGTCAGAACTGTCGACATCATCAAAGAGCTGGCGCGCTTTGCCGACGAGGGGATGTGCCGCATGACCAGCGTCACGTCGCATCCGGATGGCGTCTTCGAGCGATGCCATGGCATCTGCGGCCTCGCGAACGAGCAGGGCGTGATTGGACGAGATCTCGTTGAGGCGGTTGCCGAGTGCGGCGGGCGATGAACCATCGAAGAGCTCAAGCTCGACGAGCCCGTCTCCGTGAAGGTCGACGAGGCTTGCGAACCCACACATCCGCCCATCGGTGTGACGTCGGCTGGCGATGACCCACGCTTGGCCGCGCGACGTGGGGTCTTGACTGATGAAGGCGTCATGGAGTGGCCAAGACTTGGGACGCGCGATGACGCCGCGCTCCGTGGCGAGCCGCTCTTTTCGGTCGAGTGCCTTCTGCGTGCGCTGCTTCTTCTTGAGTTCGTTCTTCTTCTTCTTTCGCTTGTCGAATTTGCCGCTCACGCTCATGCCTCCCTCTAGGCTTCGGGGATTCGATGCGTTCCCCGACTTGGGCGTATACACCGGATAGGTGTCCCCATGTAGTGGAGTGTAGATGCCTGTGCGCTCTCCGTTTGATCCTTGTGCACTTCGCGGTGTGCCGGTGGCTGTGATTGACTTTGAGACTACAGGCGCAAACCCCAAAACATGCGAGCCCGTTCAAGTGGCGGTCGTGCACTGCAACCTTGGCGACACCGAGCCCACACTGGTGCACAAGGCGCTGATCCGGCCAGAGGGACCCATCGAACCCGGTGCGACGGCGGTGCATGGCATTACGGCGGACATGGTCTCGGATGCGCCCGGATTTGCGGACCACCTGCCCACCCTTCTAGAATCGCTGGAAGGTCGCGTACTTGCGGCGTTCAACCTACCGTTTGATTGGCAGGTTCTCAGCCTCGGGATGACGCTTGCGGGGCTGGATGCCGCGGAGGTGCCGTTTGGTGCGCTCGACCCGCTCGTCTGGGCGAAGGTGGTACATCGGTACGAACGCGGCAAGAAGCTCGTGGACGTGGCAGGCCGATATGGTGTGGAGGTGGATGCGCACGATGCGGCGGGGGACGCGCTCGCGACGGCCACCATCATGCCGAAACTGCTGCATGACCTCGGGCGTCATCCGGAGGGTGGTCGCGCGCCGCTGTTGTCCGTGGAGGCGATGTGGCGGTGGACCATGGCCCACGGCGTCGCCGAGGAAGAGGGGTATGCAGCATGGCGGGTCGCAAACGGACGCTCGGACATTGAGCGAACCTGGGCGAACCTCACGGAGGGAGACCGATGAGGTACCGCATGTGGGTCGATCCGAGGGCCCGGGGAGCGTACTTCGACGCACTCGGAGAGGTGTCACGGGTGGAGTTTGAGGCCTGTGTGCCGGGGTACGCCGTGCACGTGTCGTCATCCTCCCACGGCACATGGCTGGAGTTTGAGGCGGATGAGATTCCCGAGGTCCTAGGACGTCTGTCTACCTTTCAGGCATGTTTTGAGTGTGGCCAAGGCGGCTGGGTCAGACCGGTAGAGTTGCCTTCTGTCTTTGGATTGCCCGACAGCTGGGTCTGGGGTGCGCGGTATCGGGGAAAGACCCATGAGCTGTTGACTCGGCTTGCCATCAACCTCGCACGCTCGGCGTGTACCGTGGAGACCCCGGAACATACGTGGAAGGTGTTCGATCCCATGGCGGGGAGAGGAACGACCTTGCTGTGGTCGATGCGGTACGGGATGGACAGCTGCGGCATCGAGATCGATCCGAAGGCGCTTGACGATCTGCAACGGCACATCGGCCGGCAGACGAAGGTGCATCGCATCAAGCACCAGCGAACGCGGTCGGCGGGGCGCCGCGCTGCGCCAGCCCTAGAGGTCACGGTGGAGGGTACGCGACTACGTCTCATGACCGGGGACAGTGCGCGGTCCGGACGCCTTGTCGGCCAAGAACGGTTCCATCTCTTGGTCACCGACATCCCCTATGGGATTCAGCACCGCGGGGGGCGCGAGGGGCAACGGTCGCCACTCACGACGCTTGAGTCCTGTGCCGCCTCGTGGTCCGAGCGCCTGCTTCCCGGGGCTGGGGTGGCGATTGCCTTCAACACCCACATGCCGACGCGCGAGCAGCTGGCAAGTGTCATGGCGTCGGTCGGACTTCGGCCGCTACCCATCGCGCTGCCGCATCGGATGAGTGAGTCGATCATTCGAGATGTGGCTGTCTTCAGAAAAGACGGTTGAACGGTGTGTACTGGCGTAATTTCAGAGATGTCCAGATGACTCCGGCATGCGGTGGGGCAACGGGATACGTCGAAGGTCCGTCAGGAAGGTGTCGACGCGTTTTGTTGCACGCGGCTGCGTGATAGCGTGGCGTGTCGATGGTACGGGGTGCCGTGCGCCCACTGACCATTTGGAGGTACATCGTGTCCAACCGCGAAATCGGAACCGCCGGCGTCGTCGTGTATATGGCAGCTTTCTGGGCTGCAATGGCCGCTCTTGGTGTCTATGTCACCAGCAATACTGCCCCGACCGCCCCCGAGCTGGCGTGGCAGGACGAAGCCGCCACGACACTGACCAAGATGACGGTGAACGTCGCACGTGAGTCGCAGGACCGCGATGGCAATGAGGTGTCCTACACCTACGCGTGGTTCCGAAATGGTGAGCCCGTAGAAGGCCGAATCACCCAGAACATGTCTTCGAAAGAGTCCAAGAAGGGTGATGTGTTCAAGGTCGTCGTGACACCCGACGACGGAACGATGGGGGGCTGGGGCTGTGGCCTGCCATGGCGTGAGTGCGCTGGCGCGGTGACCAGCGAGCTTGAGGTGACGGTGGGCAACGCGCTGCCGCGCGCCCGCATCGACTTCGCGAATGCGGACGGCGAGATCATCGAACTCGCGCCCGATGCGCGCCGCGATGATGTCTACCTCGACCTCAGCTGCTCTGATCCCGACCAGAACGACATCGAGCGCGAACTTCGCCTTGCCGCCAAGGAGAAGGGTGAGACCTACAAGAAGCCCGAGGACGCGCCCGACCCATGTACCTACACCATCGATTGGTTTAAGCTTGAGTTCGATGCCAATGGTGAGCGCATCGAGCGCGAAGAAGTCCCCGAGGGTGAGGAGCCTGTACGTTCCGAGTACACCGAGGCCATGTTGCCGAAGCGCACCGCGAACAAGGGCGAAGCGTGGGAGGTTGTGGTCGTGGCCAACGATGGCGATGAGGACGGTGAGTCCGCGTCGGAGATTCTCTACTACGCGCAGTGATATTGCGACGTCTCGCAAAGCGACATACCGCAGAGAAGAGCCCGCGCCCTTAAAGGGGTGGCGGGCTTCTTTTCGGCTGGGCAAGCTGATCGCGCGTGAACGAGACCGTAAGGACGGGGACGGCATGACGATTCGCAAGATGTGGGTGTTGGCGACCATGGCAGCGGTAGCATGTGATCCGAGTGGTCGCGTGGGACCACCCGACCGGGAAGCGAACATCCCAGACGATATCGGGTCCACAATTGATATCGAAGGTGACCCGCCCTTGCCGACCATCGTTCCGGATGACGCCGTCGAAGGTCAGATGGAGCGGTGGGCAGCGGGCGATGGGTTCTCTTGCCGCATCGACGACACGTCGGCGCTCTCCTGTTGGGGTCGCGATGATGTGGGACAGGCCACGCCGCCGGGCGGTGCGTACCAGGCTGTGTCCGCAGCCGCGGCATCAGCCTGCGCACTGACCACCGATGGCCAGGTGGCCTGCTGGGGAGATACCCTCGAGGGCGCACCGACCACGGCCGGGTTTGTAGGTGTCGACATCTCCGACTCCACGGCCTGTGCATGGGACAACGAGGGCGCGCTGACGTGTTGGGGGTCGGTGGATCCCGGGAAAGAAGGACGTGGTGTGGCCGTTGCCGTGGGCCCTGACCAGGTCTGTGCAGCGGACAGCTTCGGCGTGGTGACCTGCTGGGGAGATGTCGCAGTCCCTCCTCCGAGCGACCTCAGCGCTGCTGCACTCGCGGCGGGTGACCGGCACGTGTGTGCCATCGACTTGGATGGGCGTCTGTCGTGCTGGGGAAACAACGCGGCTGGGCAAACCAACGCGCCGGACGGGCTGTGGCGGTTTGTGAGCGCCTACGGTGATGCCACATGCGCGGTCGACTTTGCGGGCGAGCTCTCGTGCTGGGGCTCCGGCTCTGGAGGCGCCCTCGACGTGCCAGACTCCGATGGATTCGTGGGCTTTACACTCGGGAACGACCACGGCTGCGCCAGCGATCTGTCCGGCCGCGATGCCTGTTGGGGCAGCAATGATGTGACGCAAGCGTCTGTTCTCCCTGACGAGGTCTTGGACGTGGCCGTCGCGGCAGGGACGCTCTGTTGGCTTGACGGTGCGGGTCAGGCGGACTGTGGTGGGGCCAACGCCTTCGGCATGGCCACGCCTCCCGCGATGTCAGGCATGACCTCCATCGCGCTCGGTACGGACTACGGGTGCGCGACAGGCCCCACGGAGACCGTGTGTTGGGGCGGCGACACGGCGGGCGATACCACTCAAGTAGATGGTGCACCGGCGGGCCCGCTCGATGTGGTTCGTAACGGCGACAACGTAACGTGCGGTCAGCAGACCGACGGTCGTGTGACCTGCTGGGGCGCGGCCTATGGCCCGCAGTCTCCAGCGACGCTCTCTCTCCCAGCCGATGCCGTCTCGACGTTTGATGTCGGCAACTTCCATGGATGTGCCATCCTCGAGGCGTCGGGGGCCATGGCCTGTTGGGGTGCGAACGACATCGGCCAAGCCACGGCGCAGCCCGGTTCATACCAAGCGATCTCGACAGGCCCACTTGCGAACTGTGCCGTGGCATCTGACGGCGAGCTCGTCTGTTTTGGCTTCGAGAATGCGCCATTCATCACGCCACCCACGGGAACATACACTGACGTCGTCGTATCGAGGTTCCACGCCTGCGCCACCGCCACCGATGGCGCCACCACCTGCTGGGGCGTTGCAGCAGAGCTGGGGTCGGGCCCGCCTGCCGAGGTTGTGTTCTCCAAGCTCGAAGCTGATGTAGGCCAGACGTGTGGGCTGACCGATGCCGGCAAGGTGCGATGCTTTGGTAGTTTCGCGCGCTAGACGCCGCGCGATGCCGACCTCTTTTTGCGTGACGTCGCATTCATGCGTGCTTCCTCTGCGATGCGCTTTTTCGAAGCTGCCCATGAGCAGATCGGACAGGTCGTCAGGTCGTGAAAGCGGGCAGGGCAGTACTCCCGTCCGAAAAAGATGATCTGAAGGTGCAGATCATTCCACTTCTTTCGTGGAAAGACGGCCTTGAGGTCCCGCTCGGTCTGCTGCACATTCTTGGCCTTGGACAATCCCCACCGGGCTGCGAGACGATGAATGTGGGTGTCGACGGGGAAGGCTGGAACGTCGAAGGCTTGTGCCATGACGACGCTGGCCGTCTTGTGACCTACGCCTGGGAGGGCTTCGAGGGCCTCGAATGACGCGGGCACTTCGCCACCGTGGAGGTCGACGAGCTGCTGGGACAGCGCTTTGAGGTTTCGAGCCTTTGCCTTGTTGAGGCCAATCTTTGCGATCAAGGTTCGAATCTCGTCTTCGTCGAGCGCAGCCATGGCCTCTGGGGTAGCGGCTCGTGAAAAGAGCGCTGGCGTGACACGGTTCACCATCTTGTCCGTGGTCTGCGCCGAGAGCATGACCGCAACCAATAAGGTGTAGGCGTCGGTATGATCGAGGGGGACCGGAATCTCGGGATAGAGCTCCTCGAGCATGGACTGAATCCGGACCGCCTTGTCTGCGCGTTTCATGTGCCCCTCCGAGATCCGGTTAGCGTGAAGCGTCCGGGTGGGGGAGCTGAAATGCTTTGGCTGTGGTCAGGAATTGCATGCACGGTTGGGGGGCCAACCGCTGAACCTGTCGTGGAGCCGCCACCCACGGAAGTTTCGACCGCCGCTGAACGTGCGCCCCGACGGGGGCGATGGAGGCGCGTGGCGCCGGAGCCCTCGGAGGACGTGCAGCGGCTGGAGGCGCTCGGCTATGCAGTGGGCTCGACCGATGGGGGCGTGGGCGGGGTCTGGAGTGCCCCGAACGCGATGCCGTCGGGAGCGGCGAGCTTCTATACCTCCGGAGATCACGCTGGCGCACGTCTCGAAGGTTTGGATGGAACCGTGCTTCACACCTGGACACTGTCGTGGCCGAACGCGACGGGGGAGCCTGCCAAGGCCTATCGGGGCCGTCCGATGGCCCACACCTGGAGACGTGCGCTTCTGCTTCCGGATGGTGATGTGTTGGCGGTCTACGAGGGGCTGGGGATCGCCCGCGTCTCGCGTGACAGCAGACCCCGCTGGGTGGTGGCCAATGGTGCACACCATGATCTCGAACGCCGAGGCGATGAGGTGTGGCTCCTGACCCGAGAGGTGGTGGAGCTGCCTGACCTTGGACTTGACGGGCCTGTTCTCGAGGAGTTTTTGGTCGCGCTTGATCTCACCACGGGGCAAGAGACCTACCGAACGTCGCTGGTGCGTGCGCTGCACGAGAGTCGATGGGGTCCAGTCACCAAGCCCACAGATCCGAAACATGCCGGAGACCTGCTGCACACCAATAGCCTCGAGTGGGTTCCGACGACTGCTGGGTCATCGGGGGTGTTGTTGAGTCTGCTCGCTCGCAACGAGCTCGCATTGTTCGACCCCGAGACGCGTGCCTTCCGTGAGGTAGTGAGCGGGGACTGGGCGCGACAGCATGATCCCCATTGGCTCGGTGGGGGACGCGTTCTGCTCTTCGACAACCAGGGCGCTACACCACGGAGTCGGGTGTTGACGCTGAACTGGCCCGCAGGTGAGATCCTAGAACAATGGTCCGGCCCCGCAGACGCACCCTTTTACTCCCACACCTGCGGCACGGCGTCGCCGCTGCCGGGGGGCCACATGCTGGTGACGGAGAGCGATGCGGGGCGAGCCTATGAGCGCAACAGGCAGGGGGATGTGATCTGGCGCTGGACCAGCCCGTGGCGTGCGGGCAGCGAGGCCCAATGGACAGCGACACTCTTTGAGATGCAGCGCTTGGAACGCCTACCGACCTGGCTGCCTCACCAGGCGACAGATGTGTCCCAGCCGGTATCTCCGTAGGGGGGGGTGGAGACGCTGATCTCGTAGGGACCACCCGCGTTGTTGCTCTCATCTGTCTCATCCACATCCTCATAAGGGTCGAGCAGGACCCACGACGTGCAGGTGGACGAACAGGCATGGGGGACCGTGAGGGTCACGACGGTGGTGTTCCATCCCGTGAGCGATGCTGTAGCGCTGTCGTCAGGGAGGTCGAACCACCCGGGTTCGGTGTCCTCGTCGACAAACACATCGATCGTGAAGGTCCCCGTGGGGTCGTCTCCGAAGTTTGCAACTTCGAGTTCGTAGGTGATCTCGTCGTCGTTGACCACCCACGCCACGTCATACACTACGAGGTCTGGGCCGAGGGTGCTCGTGCTCTCCATGGTGACGGTGGTCGATGCGACATTGTTGGTCTCATTGGACTCCACCACGAGGTCTTCGGTGTCCACAATGACCCAAAAGGTGGCCTCTTCACCAGAGACAAAGCGCTCAAAGGTCAGGAGGCGCGAATCGCCTGGGGCCAGCAGTCCGATGTCTTCCCAGTCCGCCCCCAGATCACCTAGGCGCGGTGGCGTGGGACTGTCTTGAAAGAGGTCGAGCCAGACCTCGGACGCGGGTGCATCGCCCTCATTGGTGACCTCCACGGTGACGAGCGCGAGGTCAGATTCAGAGGGGACGGCTTGAAACGTCGAGATGACGAGGTCCGGTGCTGCGGATGCAGACACGGTGACCGTGACGGGTGGGGAGGTCACCTCATCCCAGCGGGCCACGACTTGGGTCTGTCCGAGACCGACCGCCTCGAGGTGACCATCTCCGTCGAGCACGGCAATCGCCGGGTCTTGGGTGATCCAGCGGACCGACCCCGTGGCATCACTCGTGACACCATCGGAAAATGCTGCCCGTGCCTCGAGCTGGAGGGTCTGGCCACTGGCAAGGGTGATGTTGCCCGGCTGGATGGCAAGCGCGTCAAGCGTCGCATCGGTAACGAGCACCTCTGCAGGAACACTAGAGATCTCGTCGAGCGTGGCGACGACCTCGGTGGTGCCCGTAGACACCGCCGTGAGCAGGCCTTCACGATCGAGATCGTTGCTGACGCTCGCCACGCCTGGTGCGCTCATCGACCAGTCCACCACCGCCGTCAAGTCTGTGCTGCTACGGTCGGCGAGCAATCCGGTCGCGGTGAGACGTACCTCACTCCCTGTGGGAAGGACGATACGCTCGGGTTGAACCAGAATACCCAGCAGCGCGTCGCTCGCGCTGCTGGGGTCAGTGTCGGTTCCATGACCGGCGTCTTTGGCTTGTCCGCCCCCGGAGGTGCAGGCGACAAGCCCGATGATCATGGCCCAACGCTTCATGTGGTCCTCACTGACGTTCGATATCCTCACCGAACACGTCAATGATAGCCTGATAATGAAGGAAGGGGTTCTCGCTACCGGCCTGGCTGCGGGTCCGGGGGTTGAAGTACGGCACCCATGCGAAGTCCGGATGCTCGTTGTCATCTGCCCACGTGCCGCTTAGCACCTGCCCATCGGCATCGGTGACCAGCGTGTAGGACCACACCTTGTCGAAGCTTGGGTCGGCGTCGGTGAGTGAGTTGAAGGTCGTGGGCACGCCGTCTGACTGGAGGGTGACGGTCGCCGTGACGTCGAAGCTGCGCTCCACGGGTGTGACACGCACTTGGTCGCGGATGCCATCGAGGGTCGCGGGACCAATGCCACGGATGTAGGTCAGGTCATCAACAGACTGGAACGGGCCGAGCCAAGTACGCCATGCGATAATGCGTCGTGCAAGGGTAGGACCGATGCCGTAGAGGCCATCGAGTTCTTCTGCAGAGGCGGTGTTGACATTAAGCTGGGACGATGCTTCGCCAGTCACCTCGGTAATGGCGAGGTCGGCGCCGTAGGCAGGGTAGTTCCAGACCGCCTCGGCGGCGGTGGTGTCGAACACGAAGGGAATGCGTTGCTGCCGCAGGTAGTAGTCGATGATCTTGTGGAACGCATCGGGGTGCAGGTCAGCGATGTCCTGGCCCTCTTTGCCATCGTAGCGGGCGCCGAAGAAGTTGGTCGACGTGCTGTAGAATGATGCCGTCAGCAGGCCCTTCTGGTCTGCCACCGAGAAGGTGATGTCGGTACCATCGAAGGTGTGCGTGAAGGGCTCGGTCGGCTCGTGTGTGGCGATGGCCGCAGCTGCCCAACCATTGCAGTGACCCCACCATGAGCCCCCAACCGGGTTGTACTGGTTCAACAGTTCCCACGCCGAGAGGTAGAACGGGTTGTTGATGTTGGCATCACGTAGGTGCTCGGCGAGACCGAACTTGTCGAAGGGGGACAGCTCGTCGATGGTGTAGGACCAGCCGTCGTCGGTGTGCGTGATGGCGCCGTTCTCGATGACGATACGTCCACCATCGAGGTCATCGCGAATGCCGTCATAGAAGGAGACCAGCGCTTCGACCAACGCGTTGTGCTTCTCATTGTACTCATCGAACAATGCTTGGCGCTCTGGAGCGTCATCGGCGAGCTCTCTCAGCTCGGCCTGAATCTCATCCTTTCGCGATGCAAGGGGCTCGACCTGCGCCTTGATGCGCTCGGAGAACGTGGGTCGTGTCTCGCCCGTGATGCGATCTTCGTAGCCAAACACGAGCTCTGCAGTGGACAGGGGCCACCAGTTGCCAGCCCATGGCTTGACCTCTTCGTAGGCCTCGGCCTCCCAGCCCTGACCGGTAAGAAGGTCTTCGTCGAGGGTGAGGGTCGCATCGAGATCAAACCGTGCGGCGAGCGCTGCACGGAAGTCAAAGTCCTCCGGTGGAGGTGCGCTCTGACCACCCGACTGGCGAGCACGACGCAAGGCGTCCATCTCGCCGTCCGTCAGTAGGCGCGCCTCAAGATTCGCGGTGCTGGTGTGGGTGGGCCACGGAAGGTCGCGCTCGTAGGTGCTCAACACGGCACCGCCACCAAACTCGTCATCGTAGGAGACCTCGACGGTGGACTCATCGAGGAGGTGGGAGGAGTAGGTGTGCCCATTCTCCAGGATGACGTCGTCTGCGTCGACGAAGCTGCTTGTGAAGGGCGCGAGGTAGGTGGGTGCATCACTCAACATGGACTGGGACAGTCCAGACCATGCCGTGCCGAGTTGGTGGGTAGCCACTGCGCGCTCGACACGCTCACCATCGACGTCGGTGAAGCTGATGACGGCGGCAAGGCGGTCCCGGTCCTCTCGGAAGACCATGTAGACGACGGGATTGGAGTCGAGGAGGTCCACGTCAGCGTTGACCGTGGGGTCGAGGTAGGCGCGGACCACCGACAACGATTCTACCGAACCTTCAAGGCCCTGCGCGTACTCGAACAGGGGGTCGCTGCTATCTGGAACGAGGCCGGTCTCGACGACTTGGTACGTCCACACGGCGGGTGTGGTCCAGTTGGCCTCGAAGGCCATGCTGCCCATGCCCTTGCTCAAGGGAGCGGGGGTGTTGGGCGTCTTCACATGCGCCATCCGGCGCTGTGACTCGACGAAGAAGGTCTGGCCTTCGGCGAACTGCAGCCGAATCTGGTTCGATGTGAGGTCCTCGAAAGAGGGCTCAGCACAACCGAGTGCGGCGAGTGTGAAAGCGAGGGGTATCGGCTGACGAATCGTAAACATCCAACCTCCAGAATACGGTCTAGGTGTCTATGTCCGTCTTGCTGTTGTTGTCTTCTAAACAGCGAGACGGGCGGCCGTATAGGAGGTGAGCGCGCCGCGGTCCAGCGGATGTGGTCGCGGCGTTGTCATGGAGGTCACATGGTTTTCACCCCATTTCGGAGGGCTGAAGGTGATCTCCTACACCCAAGCACCACAAATGTGACGATTGTGTGTCGCTGTTGATTTTTAGATCATGTTGTGATTTCGCTCCGAAAGTGCCGAGCGCTAGTCCTCGAGGCAGAGGGTATAGGCGCCAGCGCCTGCGTAGCTGGTGACGGCCCAGAGGTAATACCCGCTGTCTACAGATGTCTGAATCACCTCTTCGCTCGAAGATCCGGCGCTGTTCGATGCGCGCACCCAGCTCGATCCGTCCCAGCTGTACAGGGCAAGGTCAAAGTCAGCACTCGTCGGACCGCTAAGGGAGGCTGTAAGAGGACCTCCTTCGCTGTAAAAGTAGCTTCCATCTGGCTGAATATCTTGTGCGCCTTGCGCGGAGAGGGTGCCGTCATATCGAGCTCCGGAACATCCTGACGCATCACTTGAGGCGTTGGTGCCCGTGGAGGGCAGGGCCACGAACGCGCCAACCCCCACGGCAGCCCACGCATTGGCCACGGCCTTCGATTCGAGGCTCTCTCGCCCAAAGAGGTCTTCTGCTGCGGCGATAGTAGCGACCCGGGCGTCGGCGAAGTCACTGTAAGGACCCAGATACTGGGTCAGCGCCCGAAACCAGATATCCATGGCCGTCTCGCTCCCGAGGGCCAAGGTGCGCTCCCCATAGGTGGCGTGGGGTGTTCCTGTCGCCAGCAGGTAGAATGCATGGTTGGGGATCCCGCTGTTGATGTGAACTCCGCCATTGTCCGCCCATCCGGTGTAGCGGTCGCGGTAGTGGTCGGGGGACTGACCATCGCGTCGGGGGCTATCGAAGTAGCGGAGTGCATCACCCGAGATGCCTGGGGTCCAGAAGGCTTCGCCGATGGCCCATGTGTCGTCTGACTCGCCGTAGACGCTTCGTTCGACCATTGCGCCAATGACGTCAGCAAAGTGCTCGTTGAGGGCGCCAGACTCGTTCTGGTAGACAAGGTTTGCGGTGTTCTCAATGAGACCGTGCGCCATCTCATGCGCCACCACGTCCATGCCTGTCATGGGCCCGCTTTGGTAGCCATCGCCCGACCCTAGGGTGAGGGACCGACCATCCCAGAAGGCGTTGGCATAGTTGCGGCCGTAGTCCGTGTAGACCGCGATAGTGCCGCCCGAACCGGCCAGTGAGGTCACGGTTCCGGGACCGCCCCGTCCGTCGAGGCCAATGAAGCCATAGCCCGCATCGAGAAAGTCCAACGTCGCGGATGCTGCGTAGTGTGCATCTACGGCATTACGCTGGTTACTCGATGTATAGGCGCCATCGGTATCCGTGACGTAGGAGGCGCCAGACATCGACCCGTTGTAGGTGTAGGTGCCCACATTGTGGAGGGTGTCTTCGAGGTAAGTGGTTCCGGACCGGGTCCACGTGTTGAGCTCCACGGCTCCGTTCCACCGACCCACCCCATCACTGGTGGTTCGGTTGGTGGTGAGTGCATCGTAGCTCCAGACCACGGTTCCCCGATGCGCATCTACCCAAACCACGGGTCGCCGAGGTGCGCCTTCCGTCTCGTCGAGGAGGTCGATGCGCCACGCAAGGCCCACGTGTCCTTGATGTTCGAGAACGTAGAGATCGGCCGCCGTGATCTGTCCCCACCCCGCCTCTGCGAACGCGATCTCCTTGGCGTCCTGTTCGGAGTAGGACGGGCGGGTGTTGAGCTGCAGGTCCCGAATCAGGTCGTCCGTAAGACGCTCAAGGTCACCTTCAGCAGACACGTGAAGGGTGAGTTGGTGTCCATAGACGGGAACACCCTCGACGACCTGGCGGTACCGCGCATGTCCCATTGCGAGGTCGTCGATCCATACGGCCTCGAGCACGAGCGCATCACGCGCTATGTTGAGGAGCTCGCCGGAACCGTCGAGGAAGGCGTCTGCAGCATCGGCCACGCCGGACGTGTCGGTTTGACCCGGTTGGAGGTGCAGGTGGTGGAGGCTCGGCGCCGAGGTCACACAGCCCGAGAGGGCCACAGCTACAGCGAGGGGAATGATGATGCGCATGGGGTACTCCGCAGTTGCGAGATATTGTTGGGCTGTGCGGTGCGTTTCATTCGTCAACTGCATGTAAGGTACTCATTTCCGTGAGGTCACGGATTGTCATGGTGGAACCACTGCGATCAGAAGTACGAGAACACAGTTTTCACCGGTTCCTGCCGGGGGTGTTCCTGGCGATGGCCATGGCGCTTGGACTCACGGTGGTGACGTGGTTTGTGTGTGACGACGCGTTCATTGGCTTTCGGTATGCCAAGCACATGGCGCAAGGGCATGGTCTGCGCTTCAACCTTGGCTCGGCTCCTCCGGTCGAAGGCTTCAGCCACCTGCTCTGGGTTCTGATCGCTGCAGGTGTAGAGGGCCTCGGTGTTCGATCGCCGGACGTCATGCCGTGGTTGTCTGTGCTGTCTGCCGCGGGAGTGATGTGGGCCATCGATGGCCACTTGATGCGCCGCAACATGTCAGATGAACTGCGTGTGTGTGCAGCGTTTGCTACAGGTCTAAACGCTGTTTTTGTCGTGTGGGGCACGTCGGGGCTTGCGACCATGCCCCATGTGCTGCTGTGTGTCCTGCTCTTTCGTGCGGTGCGAGAGCATTGGTCATGGCGAGCAACGGCGGTCGTGCTTCTGGCCCTGTGTCTCATTCGTACCGAGGGCCCTTTTTGGGCACTGCTGATCTTGCTTGGGGCCGGATGGAAGCTCGTTCCACCTCGTCGCGTCGCGGCTGGGGTGATGTGGGTACTTGCCATCGGCGGCACGCTGACACTTTGGCGCTGGTCGGCCTTCGGAAGCGTGATGGCCAACACGGTCACCGCCAAGGTGGACCTGAGCACAGCGTCACTCGAGCGCGGTCTTGCGTACGTGGTGCTGTGGGCACTGACCATGGGGGCACCTCTTCTTCTGGGTGGGGTAGCGATCTGGAAGCGCGTCGCAGACAGGGGGCTGTGGATATGGGTGTTGGGAGGCCTGCTCTTTAGTGTGCTGTCGGGCGGTGATTACATGCCGTTCTTTCGGTTTTTGCTCGTCGTATGGCCCCCGCTTGTGCTTCTTGGGGTGAACGCGACCCTCAACATGCCTACCGGGCGTCGCAGGGCATGGTTTGCGTTCACGGTGGGCTTGGGGCTTCTGCCGCTCGTAGAGGTTCATGTGGTTCCTGCACGGCTTCTCAATGCGCTTCACCAAGTGGTGGGAAGCAAGACGGCGGCTTTTACCTCCCAGCGGCAACTCCTCGACAAGGAGCGCCAGAAACTTCCGCGGCGAACGGCGCGTGCGCGGGCCGTGGCTGCGGTCACGACGCCCGGTGACCGCTTGCTGGCCAAAGGTGTGGGGGTTCTCGGCTACGAGACCGAGCTGGTCATTCTCGACCGCTACGGGCTCGTGAGCCGTGAGGTGGCGATGCACGATGCCGCACCATCGCTGCGAGCGCCCGGGCATGACCGGTTGGTCTCGCGGTCTTTCTTCTGGGAGATGGAACCCGACTGGTGGTTGGCAGAGCCGCTGTTCGAGCGTGGTGCAGGTGAGGTTCTGCAGTTGTTACCCCACCAATGGGCGCTGTTCGAGGCGGTAGGGCCTACGACACTTGTGGCCGAGCTAGCCCTGCCGCCACAAGATGGGGACCGTTGGACGCCGCGTCAGCTGCTGATGGTTCGGCCGCTCCAGAAGGGAGAGGACGCGAACCAGCTTCGTGCTGCGTTCAAGAGAGACGTGAGAGCTGCAGGCTACAAGGTGCCACGTCTTGAGCCTCTTGACCCGCGTCGGCGCGCACGCGCTGCAGAGCGCCTCGGCAGTGACTATGACCCCTCCGAGAGCACCGACTGACGCAGGTGGTGCCAGGCTGGACGCGGCCTAAAGCGCCCGTCGAGAATGCCGTTTCTGGCGTAGTATCCCCGGTCGAGATCGATGAATGTGTCGAGGACCAACCGCAGGTTCGGGTAGCGCTGCGCACCGTGCAGTGCAGCGGCTACGCGGGTCGAGATGGCCTGATCGTCGTCAAAGCGCTCGCCTTCTTTGCCGCGAGGCATCTCAATCTGGACGGTCCAAGGACCGCCGAGCCGCTCTTGATGTTGTGAGAGTCGAGACAGCTCCGTCGCGAGGTCTTGCTCGTGCCGTACGAGGGCGACAAGGCCGTCGGCCCCCGGTGGGCGTTGCTCGAGACCCGAGAGCGCATCCGCTCCCCATCCATGACTTGGGAAGTGAGTAAACCGCTTTCCTCCAACGTTTCTGTCATCGAGGATGGAGACAAGTACCGGTACATGGTTCGGTTTCTGGAGCGGGGGGAGGGATCCGCCGAGGGTCACCACCTCCCAGCCCCACAACAGGTCGGGGGACGCCGCATGGACTTCGGACACCAGTGCTGCATCTCTGACCGCGGCATCCCCGGCACTCCAGACCAACAGACGCAGACCGGTTCTGTGGAGGTCCATCCATCGCGTCAGCGTCGCTTCATCTCGAAGGTCTTCGGCTGGAACGCGAACACAACGGATGCCAAGCTCCCAGAGACTCCAGATTGCAAGGTCGTTTCGAACCCGCTTTCTTCGGAACTCGTCTAGGCCCATGGCCGGGATGGTGCGTGGAAATGCCCAGTCATGGCGGAGCGTGACCGCGAGCGGACTCGGCCGAGGCGGGCGCTGGCCTACGTGGTGTTCGGGTGCGGGGTCGAGCCTGACGGGCTCGAGATGTGTCTGCTCGCTGTCGATGTGGAGGACCACAAAGCCAAGTTTGTGAGGCGCTTCACGGCCATTCTCGCTGAGCGGTGGCACGCGGCAGAGGTCGGCGTAGCCGGGGCGAATGAAGCTAATGCCAGGCAGTACCATGATGTCCATGTCGCGATACCGATTGGTGACGATGTGGTGCACATGTCCGCAGTACAGGGCCCGGGTGCCGTATTGACAGAGGGTGTCGAGGAGCCACTGTCGCGCGGGCTGCGCGACATTATCGTAGTGCTCTGGCTCCTCCGGATGGAGAAGAAAGGGAGGGTAGTGCGTCAGCGCAATGATCGTCTCGCCGGCCTGCTCTGCGTCACGCAGCGTGTCCACGAGCCAAGAGGCTTGAACCGCCGCCATCGGCAAACCAGAGTTTAAGATCGGCGAGTCTAGCCAGATCAGTCTCACGACATGGTCTGGGTCGTGAGGGTCTTGCAGTCGGGTGGTGCCCCAGGGGTCACCCCACGTCTGCTGAAACAGGAGGTGGCGCTCTGGTGTCGCCCGAGGGGCGGTGGCCCATCCTTGAGGTTTGTCACCCACATCGTGGTTTCCGGGAACGACGATAAAGGGGGCGTTGAGGTCGCTGTAGATGTGGTGCGCAAGGTGCACGGTGTCTTCGTGCGTCGGTCGCCCGGGAACCGGATGCGTGATGTCGCCGAGGTGTGCCACAAGGTCTGGTGAGGCGTGATTGAGGTAGCGTACGACAGCCCGGCTTCGGTCATTGTGCAGCGCGTCACTGGCGTAAGCCGCCTCGGGGTTGTGCGGCTCTGGATGGATATGGCTGTCGGTGAACAGTGCGATGCGTACAGTCATGCAGACGGCTCCCGGAGGCGGCGATTCGGCGGGTGGCTACAGCGGTCACTCACAGTGGTGTTGGTGTTCAGGGACGGGGTCGTACCCGCCCTCTGCCAGTGGATGGCAACGGAGGATGCGCTTGGTGGCCAGCCAGAGGCCAGCAAGTCCGTGCCGGTCGATGGCCTCGATGGCATAGCAAGAGCACGTGGGCGTGTAACGACAGCTCGGCGGCGTCAGCGGCGACAGGAAGCGCTGATAGAATCGGATGGGCGCGATCAACAGTCTCTTGATCATTCCGGATGTCCGTGAAGGCAAAGCCGCTGTTCTTCGTTCGTCATTGGTGGGGGACGTAACGCGATTCAAGGGTACAATGATGCCGGAGGGTGAGATGACGAGAGCCGCGCGGGTGTTTGGGTTGTGTGCTGCCCTGTCGATGGGGTGTGGGGAGCCGACATCGTTCGATGACCCTACCGAAGGGGACAGTGTCCCAAGCGACGGTAGTGTCGATGACACCAACAACTCCGACGTACCGAGTGAGCCACCGTCCGGGCCTGTTGTCTGGAGCACGGTCGAGCCCGCACTTCCCATTCAAGTACTCAATCATCCCGCAGCGGGTGTGGTGTATTGGGCGGCTCCGGAAGATGCTGCCGGCGTCGTCTTCGTATTTCACGGGACGGGTGGGGACGCTACGCTCGTGGAGAGTACCGAGACCATGGCCATCATGAATGAGATCGTCGACGCTGGCCTAGCGTACATCGCCTTTGATGCTGCAAATGCTGCTGACAAGCGATTCAATGCGGCCTCCGCACCTAACAGCAACGCCGATTGGTCGAACCTGCGACAGGTACGCGAGTCGCTGGTGGTGAGCGGTGCCATCACCGAGGCGATGCCGACGTTCTTTTGGGGCTACAGCGCAGGTGGCTCGTTTGCCAGCTGGGCTGGACACGCGGCGCTCAATGCGGGTTGGAATCTTCGTGGGTTGATCTTTCAGCAATCCACCGGGCGGTCACAGTTCTATGGCGATGCACCCGATGTGGATGTGTTGATGGCACTGACCGAGAACGATGAGAAGATCGACGTCGAGACCGCCCGTGAGAACTATGAAGAGCATGCGGCCCAAAATGATGATGTGCTCGTGGATATTCTTGAGCTCGACCTAGATCCGACGCGGTTTGCACGCACGCCGTTCTTCGATGAGACGCAGAGCGCCCAGGTGTTTTCTGAGGCGGTGCGTGCAGGCCTGTACGATGAGCAGGGCGTGCGTCAGTTCGACCTCTCGGGCTTGCCAGATGTCATCACCGACTTCGTCAATGCGTACGACGTGATCTATCCCAAGCCCGCGAAGGCACAGCTCAACGTCGTGTTGGCCACGCATGCGGTGAATGGTCAGTCGGCCGAGCAGACAGGCGCGTTTGTAGGGTCGCGGCTCTAGTCAGTGCTCGCCGAGGCGTGGCATGAGCTCAACGAGGTTGCACGGCTTCGTTCGTACATCGAGCTGGTGGTGCAGAATGTGGTCCCATGCATCTTTACAGGCCGAGGTCGAGCCCGGCAGGACAAAGATATAGGTTTGATTGGCCACGCCTGCGAGTGCGCGGGACTGCAGGGTTGACGTTCCGATGATCCCGAAGCTGATGGCGCGAAAGGTCTCGCCGAAGCCTGGAATTTCTTTGTCGAGAAGCACGCGCACCGCCTCTGGCGTGCCGTCACGTCCCGTAACCCCGGTCCCTCCGGTGCTGATGATAGCCTCGACGTTGGGGTCAGCGATCCATTGGCTCAGGACCGCTCGAATCGCGTAGATGTTGTCGGGACAGATGTGACGCTCGACCACCTGATGCCCATCACGCTTTGCTCGAGAGACGAGGAGGTCGCCGGAGCGGTCGTCGGCGAGTGTTCGGCTGTCACTCACCGTGAGGATAGCGATGCGAACGGGTCGTGGCGTGGCGTCAGACATCAGTACTTGACCCCACAGCCCCAGGGCTTGGTCTTGCGTGTCTTCACGGCGTTGCCGCCGAGCAGCGAGGTCAGCGCGTTGTCGACGTGATTGACGAAGGGCTCACCACCGGCGTCACCAAAGGGCGCATTCGAGAGTGCACCGTCGTAGGCGACGTGGCCAGACGCATCGATGATGACCATGTGCGGTGTGGTCTTGGCATCGTAGAGGCGACCCACCGTGCCGGGCTCGTCGAGCAAGACCGGGTAGTTGAAGGCATATTCGGCCTTACTGGACTGGTTGCGTTCGATGCCCGTGCCCTGCTTGCCGCTGGCGCCGCTGTTGATCGCCCACCACACGACGCCCTTCGAGGTCCACTGGTCTCCGAGCGTGCGCAGGGCGCCGTCCTCTCCATGAGCCTGAACGACGAACGGACAGTCGGGGTTGTACCACTCCAAGACGACGATCTTTCCCTTTTGGTCAGCGAGACGGTGGGTCGTGCCACCGAGATCTGTCAGCGTAAAGTCGGGCGCCTTCTGGGACTCGGCGGCGTCGGCCGTCGGGGTCTCCACCGTTGAACAAGCGGGGACCATCGTGGAGAGGGCGAAGAACAACGTGAAGCGAGACATGAATCCTCCAGATGCTCGGGGTTTAACCACGATGCGGTGTGGAGGACCGTCATCACGTGTCCGCAGGGAAGGAGCGCCCCCACCAGGGCTCGAACCTGGAACCCCGGGCTTAGAAGGCCCGTGCTCTATCCAGTTGAGCTATGGGAGCGGGCCCCGACGTATAACCCGCGGGGCGGAGACCGCAGCGGCTTTCGTGAAGCAGCTCGTGTCAGCGGGTGACCGTCAGCGTGTAGGTCAGGTTTAAGGTCGTTCCATCACCTGGATCATCGGCGCTAGAAGACGTGTTGTCGATGGCGGTGCACCCGTTGCAGGACACTTCAAAGGTGTTGCCGACGGACACCACATCGACCTGGGCGCGCTGCCACTCGGTGGTGGCAAACCTGTGCATCTCACCGTCTGGGGTTTGGAGCCACACATCTTGGCGGGACGCAAAGTCGGCGGTGGGGTCGAAGGTGCCGACCCCGTCTGGGGCCTTGATGTACAGCTCGCCTACGGACATGCCCTCGCTGTCGAGCAACTCGACGCGCGCTTCGTTTCCGTCAGGTGAGATGCACGCAGTGGAGAATCCGTTCAGAACGGTGTTGTCGACCTCGAAGAATGTCGTGATGCCGGCAATTCGGACATTGTTGAACTCGGCGCTCACCGCACTGGCGGGCTCAAGTCCGTTGAGACAGAGCGCGCTGCCGGTGGTTGCGGGGTCCGTATCGACCACCGTGGGCGGCACACCGAGCTCGATGCATCCACCGAGAAGCGAAAGACCAACGAACAAAAGGCGGCTCATGCGCGCTCCCTTGTGGAACGGCGACGCTGACCGAAGATGCCGAGCAAGGGGAAGGCGATCCAGCCCGACCCTCCAGGGGGCAGGTGGCCGCAGGACAGCCGAAGCGCTTCGACCAGTGGCGAGGGCTCTCCGGGGACGTCGATGCCCGGCTCTAGGGTGTCATCGGTCGTGGGCGGGGCATCGGTATCCGTCGGCGGGTCGGTGTCATCTGGACTCGCAGTGTCCCTCGGCTCGTCGGTATCGGTGGGGGGCTGGTAGTCTGGGTCGCAGTCGTTGCCGAGCCCATCGCCATCGTCATCATCTTGGCCCTTGTTGGCCTCGAACGGGCAGTTGTCATCGTCGTTTACGATACCGTCGTCATCGGTATCGAGAAGGTACACCGCCAAGTCATCGAAGCCCGCCTGCTCGTTGTCATAGGCATAGGCACCGGCACGTCCCGGGCCGAGCGGCGTCGTGGTCATGCCCGAGACGATCATCTGACCATCGACAAACAGGGTCAGCAGGCGGCCCTTGCGCTCAAATCGCCAAAAGGTCGCCTCTCCGAGAGAGGTGTTGGTGTTGACCTCTGCGACGAGCGTCGCGGTGCCCTGGTTGATCTCGACAATCGCAGCCTTTGGCTGACCCACAAAGCCGAGGGGTGGTGGCGCAGAGTCAGAGGTGCAGAGCGCGAGGTAGAAGGAGTCATCGCCGTCATTTGAGAGAACGAGCCCCACGGTGTCGTTGTCGCCCTGGTAGACCACGGACTCGATGGCTCCATCGATAAAGGGCGCGGGCCCTCGAATGAGCCAGTTGTCCAGCGGCAGGTCGTTTCCGTACGAGGTTCCGGCGGATGGCCCGTAGTCCCCTTGGTTGAGGTCTGTGAGCGGACCCATGATGTCGCCGTCGGTACCCCACGGGTCAAAGCTGAACCCAGCGGTCCAGCCATCGCTGCCGTTCATAAATGACGGAAACCCAAAGTCGTCACGCTCCCATTGGAGGACGTCGGCAGCGTCGGCTGGCAAGACGTGCAGCGCGAGGAGTAGGGGGGTGAGCATCGGAACTCCGGTTAGACCGAATGGATGTGACAGATTTTTGAGTGATGCGCAACCCATGAAGAGGCGGACGGCGTGGAAGATGGCGCCTTGTCGGGGGCGGCGTGGGTGGGTAGACTGCCGCCTTGACGCAGAAGGTTCCTGCGAGAGGGAGGGTGCATGTTTTCCGCTGACCGGATCCGCGAGATGGTGGAGGCGGCACTGCCTGACTGCACGGCACTCGTGTTCGATGACATGAACGATGGAGAGCACTTCCGTGCCGAGATCGTCAGCAGTGCCTTCGAGGGCACATCGCTCGTCGCCCAGCACCGCATGGTGAACAAGGCGCTCGGCCATCACATGGGCACGGACATTCATGCACTGACCTTCAAGACCTACACGCCAGAACGCTGGCCCCACAGCTGAGGAGGACGCGATGTCCGACGTACAGACTCGTATCGATGACCTGGTGAAGAACAACCGGGTTGTACTTTTCATGAAGGGAACCCCTGACTTCCCACAGTGCGGGTTCTCGATGCGTGCCGTGAGCGTGGTCCGCGCTCTCGGTGTGCCGTTCCAGACAGTGGATGTGTTGTCCGACATGGATGTTCGCCAGGGCATCAAGACCTACAGCGACTGGCCGACGATTCCGCAGCTCTACATCGACGGTAGCTTCATTGGTGGCAGCGACATCATGATGGAGATGTTCCAGACGGGAGATCTGCAGAACCTGATCGAGCCTGCGACAGAGGGCTGAAGCAGGCTTCTCCACCCACGTGCGTGAAGGAACGGTCACGCCACGGTCTGCGGTCACAATTGCCCCTGCCCAAATGGGCTTCAACGCATTAGGGGCGTGGGGTGTTGGATCGTTGGGGGACGCCTCGTGAACGTTGATGGTCTATTTGCTTCCATTAAGCAGGGAGCAAACCCCCGTACTTGGTCAGCAGGCGTGAAGTTGTCGCGCGAGGGCGCTGTCGAAGGTGTCTCGGAAGACGATGGCGAACTCGCGTTTCGGGTGCGCACCAGCGCACGGGCGGTGCCGTTCGAGACCTTCTTGTGGCCGGCGGACGAAGATTCTGGCTGTGATTGTGGCATGCAGGGGCCCTGCGTTCATGTGGTCGCCGCTGTCATCGCGGCGCGACAAGGCGTAGCGCTCGGTAGCCCAGTGCCCGAGGCCGCTCCGCGCTTTCAGGTCGCGCTGCGCTACGACTTTGTGCGAAATGGCCCTCGCCTCAGCCTGACGCGCATCTTGAAGTTTCCCAACGGAAAAGAGGAGGTCCTCAAGGGCCCCTTGTCCACGACGACCTACATGGCCGCACGTGGTGACGTTCAGGCCGAGACGCTTCTGTCCAAGCACTCGGGGGGGCCCCTCGAAGAAGAACGGCTTCGCCGGCTGTTGGTGATCCTTGAGGGGCGGGCCGAGGCCACGCTCGATGGCGAGCCCGTGAGCTTGTCGCGCGAAAAGCTCAAGTTCGTGGTCAAGGTTCGCGATGAGGGCGAGGGATTTCGCGTGGGCTTGTACCGACCTCCGGGCCTCGATGCGTTGTTCCTCGGAGCTGCACTTCTCAAGAACACGCTCCATCCCACGACTTATGGCACCCTCCCGGACACGGAGCGTCGGGCCTTGCATCCACGCCGTAATGATCGCGTGTTCTCGGCAGACAGAGCGCGCTGGATTGTGAGCGACTACCTCCCGAGGCTCCGTGACTTCGGGCTCCCTGTCGAGCTGGAGACCACAAGGCTTCCCAACCTCGAAGCGCTCGTGCCCCGTGTGGTTGTCCACTTGGTCGACGAAGCCGATGGTCTCAGAGTTCGACCAGAGCTGGTTTATGGAGACCCGCCGGTGGCGCGCGTCCGCGCTGGCAGTGTTCAAGTGCTCGGAAACGTGGTTCCTGTTCGCGACACCGCCGCAGAACGCCGCGTCACCCAACAGTTCGAGCAGGTTGTGGGCCCACGCTCCCGCCTCACGGTCGGGTTTGATGTGGTGCTGCCTCCATCCGAGGCGGCCAACTTCCTCAATGACCAGCTGGAGCAGCTGCCCGTCGAAGTGCATGGACGCGATAAGATCGATCCGGACCGCTACCGCATCGCCTATGCACCGGTCGAAGCCTTCGTTAAGGTGGCGAGTCAGGCCGGCCGCGAGTGGGAGACAGGCGAGGGGTCCGACTTCTCGGATGACTGGACGCTCGATGTGAAGTTTGAGGGGCCTGCAGGTCGTGCCGACCCTCGTGCAGTGGTGCGCGCGTGGCGGAGCGGCCGCTCACTGGTCCCGCTGCTCGATGGTGGCTACGCACCACTGCCCGCGAATTGGATGTCCGAACACGGCGCCCTGCTCGAAGAGCTGCTCGAAGCCCGCGATGCTGAAGGCAAGATTCATCGAAACGCCACGGCTGCGTTGGTGGAGCTGCTCGAAGACACGCGCGCGGATGTGCCGCCAGATCTGGCAAAGCTCCGTGGTTTCCTCGATGCTGGGGAGGGGCTGCCCGAGACCGAGCCACCAGACCACTTCGTGGCGGAACTCCGCCCGTATCAGACCATTGGGTTCCGCTGGATGCGGTTCCTGCGCGACATGGACCTCCATGGGGTGCTCGCCGACGACATGGGTCTCGGAAAGACGGTGCAAGCACTCGCGCTGTTGACCGACTCGCCCGGCCCACACTTGGTGGTGGCTCCGACGTCTGTTCTCCCCAACTGGGAGCGTGAGGCCGGTCGGTTCTCCCCGGAGCTCAAGGTCAACCGCTACCACGGCCCCAACCGGAGTCTTGAGAAGCCGGCAGATGTGGTCCTCACCAGCTACGCCTTGCTGCGGATGGACCTTCCACAGCTCATGGAGCGCTCGTGGACGTATGTGGTCCTCGATGAGGCACAGGCCATCAAGAACCCAGACTCCCAGACGGCACGTGCCGCGTGCCGCGTACCGGCCGGGCATCGGCTCGCGTTGACGGGTACTCCCGTCGAAAACCGACTGGAGGAACTCTGGTCGCTGTTCCGATTCTTGATGCCTGGCTTGCTCGGCACCCGCGCGACCTTCCGCGACCGCTTCATCAAGCCTATCGAAGTGGGCGACAAAGAGGCCCAGCGTGCGTTGCGGGCTAGGGTTCGGCCCTACGTGCTCCGTCGACTGAAGCGCCAGGTGGCCCGCGACCTGCCCGCGCTGACCGAGATCGTGGTGCGCTGTGAGATGTCGCCCGCACAGCGCAAGGTCTACGAAGCGGTACGACAGTCCGCACGACGAGAAGTGCTCGACCTCCTCTCGGGCCCCGGTCGACGCGAAGCCAACATCGCTGTGCTCGAAGCCTTGCTGCGTATGCGGCAGGCCTGTTGTGACCCGTCGCTCCTACCGGGAACAACTGGTCAGGGGGCCAAGTCTGCGAAGCTTGACCGGCTCGAGGAGATGCTTGTCGACCTCGTGAGTGAAGGCCACAAGGCCCTGATCTTTAGCCAGTGGACCTCACTGCTGGACCACGTGCAGCCTCGACTCCAGGAGCTCGGCATCTCGTGGGTTCGCCTCGATGGTGGCACACGAGATCGCCAGGCCGTCATCGACACCTTCCAAGGAGATGACGGCCCACCCGTGTTCTTGCTGTCGCTCAAGGCAGGCGGCACAGGGTTGAACCTGACGGCGGCGGACTACGTCATTCACCTTGACCCGTGGTGGAACCCCGCAGTTCAGCAGCAGGCGACCGACCGGGCACACCGCATCGGCCAAGAGCGTCCCGTGGTGAGCTGCAAGTTCATCGCGGCCAATACGGTCGAGGAGCGCATCCTCGAGCTTCAAGAAGCCAAGAAGGAACTCGCAGAGCTGGCCCTCGGCGCAGATGGTGGCATGCTCCGCTCGTTGACCTCTGATGAGCTGCGGAGCCTGTTTGACGACGCGCTCTGATTTGGGCGTCTGACTTTCAGATGGTGCCCATCTCTGCTAGTGTCACAATGTGTGGAGGCACCCGTGGCCAAGAATCAAACGACCACCCAACCTATGGTTTTTATTGCGCTGGCTGGCCTCGTGGTCGCTGGCGGTGGGTACGGCTTGTATACCTACTTCTCGGGCATGGAGAACGAGGTTCAGGCCGTGCAAGAGAGCATGCGCGGCGACACCATTCCCGTGGTGCTCGCCAGCCGAGACCTCTACCAGGGTGTGCAGATCAACGAAGACGACCTGTTCGTTCTCGATATGCCAAGAAAGTACTTGCCACGTCTGACCGACCCGGAGTCTGGCGAGGTGTCGTTTATCGAGTTTTTCTCGTCGATGGATCGCGTGATCAGTCAGGTACCGCGAGAGCGGATTCTGAAGAACGAAGTGGTGCGGCCAGAGCGCCTCGCGGACGGGTCCTCGGGCATTGGGTTTAATGCCATGATCAACCGCGGCATGCGTGCCATCTCCATCAACCTCCGTGGCGCCAAGGCGCTGTCGGGCCTGCTTGAGCCTGGAAACCAGGTCGATATTCTGGTCACGATGGAGACCACCAACGGTGAATCTCGTACCGAGACGATCCTCCAGTCGGTCGTCATCCTCGGTGTGGACTCCCGGGCAGAGGATGAAAACGAGGCCACCGTGGAGACCCGCGGCAAGCAGAAGCCTGCCGTGACCTTCTTGGTCACCCCGGAGCAGGCCGAGGAGATTGCCTACGCGGATGAGCTGGGCACCATCTCGCTGGCGCTTCGAAACGTCACCGACCAGACCACCTCAGAGCTGAACGGTGTGGACCTCGATGTCTTGCTGGGGCGGATTCGTAATGCACCGGTGCCGGTCAAGATCGCGCCACGCGCGGCCAAGGCAGCTCCAGCTCCTACCGCCGGGCCCACCATCACGATCATTCGTGGTTCGTCACGGTCCGAGGAGCAGATTCGCGAGAAGCCCGACGCGCTCTGATTTCGAGCATAAGATGGCGCACGGTCGCACCTAGCGCTTCGGTCACGGCGATGACAGCCATGCATGCGTAGAGTCCGTCGGGGCCGAGCACGGGCCACAAGTGGCTCGACAGCTGCATCGAGGCCAGTGTGCCCACACCGAAAGTGGCTGCGGGAAGTAGTGCCTGGGTACTGTTGGTGAGCGAGGGGGGCGCCGCTTGGGCCACCAGCGCGACCGATGCGATCCAGAAGGCGCCAAAGCTCAACCCATGGAGCGCTTGAATGGCGATCAGCCACGTCGGGTCGGTCGTCTGGGAGATGACCCACCATCGTAGTGGTCCGGCCCATGTGGCGACCACGAGCATACTTCCGGCACCCCAGCGGTTTAGCCAGAGGCTTGCATTTCGCATGAGCACCACTTCGCAACCGACGCCGAGCAGTGCGCCCCATGAGACCACCTGATTGGAGAGGCCTGCCTCGCTGACCTTCATGCTGAACAAGAGGTCGTGGTGACTGAGCGTCATCCCCTGGAGCATACCGATGAGGAGTAAGCTCACAAGACCCGGCGTCTGGAGCAGCTGTAGGAGCGAACCACCGCCAGCCTGTGGCGCCGGTGCGTCGAGCTTGCGGGTGTCCCACGCCGTCACCGCCATGAGGATCACGCACGGAATCATCCATAGGGTGCCAGGGAGAACATCTCGGAGCACGCCCTGGATCAAGGCGACGCCAATAAAGGCCATCGAGCCCCAGGCGCGGAGGGTGCCGTAGTGCGCATTGTCGCGTCCCAGCGCGTGGAGCGATGCAGCGTCGAGCATGGGGGCAATGGGCGCACGCGCGATGGCGAACATCACCAGCGCCACGGGTGCGATTGGAGGCGGCGCCAGAAGCGCCACGCCAGCGACGGACGCCATGGTCGCGGAGAGCACGAGTGCGCGTTGTCGACCGATGTGCCGGTCGGCCAACCATGCCCAGGTGGGGCCACAGAGAAGGAGACCCAGCGGTAAAACGCTCATCCACTGCATGGCGGTTGCCGGTGCCATCCCGCTCTCGACCCAGGTGGGGACCAGGAACATCGAGAGCGCGTAGGTGCCGACCCAACAGAATTGGAGGCGGATGATTCGGGAGAGGCTAGGGGTCACGGGAGGGTCGTAGCCGAATGGCGTGCTGGGGACCCGTGAGGAACAGCCATTGATGTCTTGCCTTGCTGCCAGCACCCGTCTGTTTGCCGCCCGCGTATGCAGTGCGGTGGCCGTGGTGGGCGGACTGTCGTCGTGTACCGTCCATCGTCCTGTTCCGGCTGCCCCTGTGGTCCAGATGACGCACGTCCCCTTGCGTGCACAGGTTCACTACGCCAACGCGGTCCGCGCAGCGGTGCTCGGTGATGCCGAAGAAGTGGAGCGCTCCCTTCGGTGGGTGGAGATGCTCGATCCGGACAACCCCCATGCATGGGTCGCAGCGGCACGTGTGTGGGCGGACCAGGGAGACCATGCCCGTGCACTACGTGCACTCCAGGCTTGTGGGACGCACCCGGTGTGCCTGTCGGTTACGAACGACCTGAAGCGAGAACCCACCGTGGGTTCCGGGGAGGCAAGGTGAAGCGTCTTCTGCTCATGGCTGTCCTGATGATGTCTGCCTGCAAGAAGAACCGACCACTTCCTGTTGTCGTGACCAGTGCGGATGTCGATGTTCTTTCCGTGCTTACGGCTCGCGAGACGCCCGATGTCCTGCAGGCACGCTTTGGCATCAAGCTCAAGAGCAAGGTCTTGGGTATGGCTGGAACCACCACGGGCGGGCTCGTGGTGGAGCAGCCCACGGCATCGGACGCAGGGCGTGTCTACTTTGCGATCCTGACCCCATTGGGCGGCCCCGTGTTTGCGATCACCACGGATGGCACCTCCCTCGGCATCCTCAATGCGCAAGACAAGGTCTATGTGCTGGGCGAGGGAACCCAGTTCATCGTGGGTGAAGAGGGTACTGAGCAGGTCGATGTCGATCAGCTCGCCGCCTTGCTTCTGGGGCGTGTGGCCATTCAGCCTGAGCGTGTCACCCATCGGTCGCGCATGGATGACGATGTACTCCATGTGCGTGCGACAGGACCGGGTGGAACGCTGCTGTCGGCGGATCTTGATGTGCGTTCGGCTGCACCGCGCAGGTTGGCGCTGTTGAATGACGAAGGAGAGACACAAGTTCAACTGGACTATGGCCCGTTTGAGGTGGTCGATGGCATGACCCTTCCCAGCGAGGTCACGCTGACCGTGCCGTCGGTCGAGCTGACGGTCGATCTCCGCTACAAGTCGTTCAAGGAACTCGACGAAGCGCCCGATGTCTTC
>JBMHDG010000016.1:0-7106 GCA_049889515.1 Myxococcota bacterium | reverse complement strand
CTTCACGTCAGGGCATGTGGGGACATCGCCCTCAAGGTGCCCGAAGTGGAGGTTGTCGAAGTAGCTGTCGTTGTCGGTGCCCGCATTGCGGGTGCCTTCGAGCAGAATTCGTGCCGCACGTGTGCCCTGTGGCGCCTCGGCTGTAACGGCGTAGCGGGTCCATGCCGCATCAGTGGAGCTGACTCGTGTGCTCTCGGCGAGGACGCTGCCCCCGGAATCGAGGAAGGCGTAGGACATGCTGGCGATGTCGGCGCCGTTCCAGTCTCGCAGAAAGCCCTCGAGGGTGAAGTTCATGCCACCGGCGTCGATCTCGGTGGCAAACGGCGTGAGGTCGACGTCTTGGGTCGCCGCTCCTTCGGGCATCTCGTTCTTGCAGAGCCCACCAACGACAAACAAGCGCTCGCCGGCATAGCTTGGCGCGCCTCCGCAGTCCTTGGAGGCCACCGACTCGATGTCACCGGTCCAGCCGGTCAGCCCGTCTTCGGCATCTCCATTCACGAGGAGGTTGTCACCGAGCGCGCTGGCCGCTGTCGTAAAGGCCATGCCGTCGGACCAGTCGCTCCAGCCAAGGTGCTCGTCTCGGACCTTCACGCGGTAGCAGTACGAGGCCTCGGCATCGAGGGGGCGCGTCACGATGGGAAACGCGGGGTCCATGGCGGCATGGGTGTTGACGTCGTCCCAGATGTTCTCGGCTTGCCACCACACATCTGCGATAGGTGTCGTGAAGTCGGTGCAGTCCTGCGCGACCTGAACCCGGCTAGCACCAAACGCGTCTCCATCTGCATCGACGAAGGTGCCGCGGGCCAGTGCGGCGCACGCGGCGTTGACGGGCTCGGTCATGGGCGCAGGTGTGGGTTTTTCGGGAACCGTGTTGTGCTTCCGAAGGGTGAAGGCGTCCCGAACCACATTGTCGAGCGTGTCGTAGAGGTCGCCACGACTCACATGCCGCACCATCAACTCGGGGTTGTCTCCGGCTTGGGCGTCGATCATGACGAAGCCATATTCGTCACGGGCTACGCTGTATTCGGTGTAGTCGGCGCTCGCGTACTCGCCGAAGTAGTCGATGTCACCCGATGCCGTGGCGACGTTCATGTAGACGTGCCGGTGGTCGCGGTTGGCGCCACGGTTGTAGGCGTGGGTGTGGCCAAACATCTGCACTACGGGCTTGCCGCAGTCGGTGGCGAAGGCCCCCATCAGGTCGCTGACCGAGGTGCTCCAGGAGCTCTCGCCCGCCAACCAGAGCTCGGAACGATGGGGGTGGTGGAGTTGGGTGAAGACGAAGTCGACCTGCGGATCGGTGCAGGTCTCCTCGAGCTGTTCTCGAAGCCACGTCAGCTGCAACGCGCTCGCATAGACGGCGTTGGAGTTGAGCCCGAACAAGCGCACATTGCCGAAGTCTTTCGCGTACCAGTGCTCGGGGAGCTCGGGCGATCCATTCTCGGGCAGCATGAAGTAGTGATAGAAAAAGGTGTCGAGCCCATCGTATTCGTGGTTTCCGGGTACGGCCCAGAGTGGTGCTGAACCCAGAAGATCACCTACTCCAGAGAAGAACCCCGCCGCCCATTGGCCATACACCCCGCCATTGCTGACGAGATCGCCGGGCAGAATGACCGCCTCGAGCTCGTCTGCAGAGCGCCCCTCGCGCTCAAGAAAGGCCAGAAGACCGTCATTGGCCACCTCGACCCACTTCTGCTGCACGGCCCCCGGGCCGCCCGGCTGCATGTCACTCATGGCGGCAAAGGTCTGGGGGGCCTCCCAGTCGCGTGGGGCAAGGGTCTGAAAGGTACGGGGGCGGCTGCGCTGACCGTCCACATTCACCCGGTAGGTGTAGGAGGTCCACGGCTCAAGGCCCGTGATCTGGGCCTCAAAGATCCAGGTGCCCTCGCGTCCCTCACGGCGTGTAGCCTCGACCGTGTGGGGAAGGGCATCGGTGCAGCCCCACTCCACCTGACCGCTCACTTCGGTGTCGCGCTCGACCTCCCAGACGACCCAGATGCTGTCGGTCTCGTTCATCTGAAGAAAGGGGTCGACATGAAAGCTCGTGAAGGGCCCTGCAATGCCTGCGGCCGCTGGTGCACCATCGTCCGAGCAGCTCTGCGGAGCCGTCGGCACCTCACCCGCAGGTGGCTCGGTGGGCGGATCATCCGTGGCGGGCGCAGGGGTCTCTGGTTCACACGCGGTCAGACCCAGAAGGACGAGAAGGCACCGTGTGGCAGGGGACATGGCATTCGCCTCCTCGTCGTGGGCTATGGCGCGGGGGACACGGCAGCCCAGCGAAGAACCGGGGTCTGTGTACCGTTCTGCTCGATGACCGTCGATTCAAAGTTCGCGATCTGGTAGCCGAGGAGGTCGCCTCGGGTCTTTCCGAACAGGGACACGGTCTGCGTGGCGCGTGTGAAGGTGGCGGGCACGGAACGACAGCCGAGCCCATCACCGCACGCCAGCTCGGGACAGTGCGTATCTGCGGTATTCATGGCCACCCGCCAGCCAGAGACATCGGCCTCGGGGCCGGTACCACCGAGGGCAACCACCACATCGGAGAGGGTGTTCGTGACCGTGAAGGTGTGTGGTGTGTCGCAGGTGCCGGTCAGGCTGAGCTGAACCGACTCGAGGACGTCACCGTCGATCGTCAGGCCGCCCGCACTCTCGCCCTCATTGGGTAGGGTCACGGTCAGCGGAATGACCGTGCCACGCTCGGTCTCGAGGCCCTCAGCCGTGAGCTCGCCGATCAGCTGCTCGGGATACCCGGGGTCTTTGGCGCAGATATCGAAGGCATCGCGTCCGTTCACGCTACAGCTATCCATGGCGTCGACGTAGGCCTCTTCGACCTGCACATCTTGCGGGCTGGGGCCACCAGGGCAGCCCATGATCAGCAATGTGCCCATCACTCGCATCTTCATAGTGCCTCCCGCTCAGGGATCGTAGAGCTAACGGCGTCATCACCAAAGGCAGGCAGCCCTCGGCCAGACCACGAATGTACGGTGTTCCACTCGGTGGGCACCACGCTCCCTGCGTCAAAGTCTAGGAGCCGTACCCCAGCTTCCATATTGGCGGCGCCGATGTCTTCGTAGGCGAAGAACTGGAACACCCGCATACCGGGGACCCAGTTCTTGAACATCAGGTCGGTCTGGAGCACCGGATTGAACTCTTCGTCTTCGGTCACCTCTACCGTGGAGTGCCATGTGACCATGTGCTGGTCGGACTTCTTGACCGAGGTGTCCCAATGGAAGAGGTGCATGGACAGGCGGTCGAAGACAGGTACACTGGTCTGAACTGCCCCGCCGGACTGGGCGGTTGGAGGCAGGACCTCTCGGACCGGATTGGGCGTGAGCTCTTGGGCCTCACGGTTCTTTCCGTGCCCGAGACGGAGGAAGTGTGGCGGCGCATCCCACCCGTAGAGGTGGGCAATGTCTCGGCGCGGCGAGGCAATGGCTTCGTCGGCGGCCACGACGGCGAGCTGCACGTCGACCTTGTATTCAGCCTTCTTCTTGGGTGCGCACTCCTCGGTGCTACACCCCATCTGCAGGTAGCTCGACCAATCGATGAAGATGGCGTCGAAGTCCGGGTCATAGCTGACGTTGGTGATCTCGATCATAAAGTCGATGGGCTTGGCGGCCTTCGACCCCTCGAGGGCACCGATGTCAAAGCCATTGAAGAACCCGACAAGCTCGCGGTCGCGTAGGGCGGACGCTTGCGCGTCTGGTAGGTCATAGAGCGGGATCTCGACACGCCGTGAGCGCTTCCAGGACTGGCGCTTGAACTCGAGCGGAAAGACATCGCGGTCTTCGATCTGAACAAAGCCGAGGTCGCGCTGTTCGACGAGGGTGAGCTCGGTCGTGACGTCGGCACGGTCCTCACTGGTTCCCGAAGCTGCGGCATGATGGGCACCCCAGCAGGTGAGCCCGTCCGAGCAGGTCTCACGGGGGGCCGTCCAGTTTCCAAAGCGGTTCCACCGATGGTTGTGGGTCCAGGCGTGCTCGAAGCCACGCCACACGGCGAAGAAGGGCTCGTCCCGAACCTCGTCGGATCCGCGGGCAAAGCCACTGTCGAAGAGCGTGTATTCGCTGCTCGAACATCCGACGGAGAGGCACATGACGAGCAGTGTGCAAAGGCGGGTCATCAACACGGAATCTCCGGGTCTAGCGTCGGCCAGTTGTATCGAACTGGGAGACGAAATTCCAAATTAGGGTCTCGGTCTGTACCCCGTCATCTTCAAAGTCGAACCAGATGTGGCCGCCATTGATAAATTTGTAGGCGAGCATCTCCACGCCTCCGTCTCCAGGGCCGAGCTCGAGGCGCTCGACCGTTCCGGAGGCCTTGTTGAGTGTGGTGAGGTCGCCGTCGCCGGAGATCCCATTTTGGCCCGCCCAGTACTGCAGCCCAGCCGGGACAGACGCCATGTACTGTGGGTAGCCTCCGTAGGGACGCACGAAGTCGGCGTCACCATGAAGGCTCAAGATGGCCGTCGGGTGGTTCACCACGCAGTCGTTCTGGGTCTCTGTCCACATCAGGCCTGACACGGGGACGATGGCCGTGATTCTGTCAGTCAGGTAGCACGCGAGGGTGTAGGTAAAGTCACCCCCATTGGAGTACCCGGAGGCGTAGACGCGGGTGTCATCGATGGGCAGGGAGGCTTGAAGCGTATCGAGCAGCGTATCGATGAAGGCGTAATCCTCGGCCTCGCTCTTGTTGCCCGGCCCCGGAGGGTAGGTGTTCCAGTGGGTCTCGCCTTCGAGCAGTGTGCCTTCGGGGTAGAGCAGCACGAAGGACTCGGTATCAGCCAGTGCGCGCATGTCCGAAGTGGCCATCATCTCTTCTTTGGTGCCGCCATAGCCGTGAAACACCATCATCAGCGGCAGCGCATCGGCCCCACTGGCAGCTTCCGGGACGTACAGAAGGTAGGAGCGCTCCTCGCCGTTGTGCTCGAGTGTCCACTCGGAGAGCCCCGTGGGGTAGTCGGTGGGCTCGACCACCATGTCCGTCGTGTCGCCCGTGGCATCCGTGGCGTCGGTGGGGGAGGCAGCATCTTCTGACGTGCCACATGCGAGCGCGCCAAGAAGGACGGCGCGTAGGGGGACCGAGTGGCGTAGTGACATCATGGTGAACCTCATGGTTCCTGATACGCTAGCAGATGAGATGGCAGCGTGGTGAAGCCAACACATGGAGCGGGTCATGTGGACGGACGACGACATGATGCGGTTGGCCGACGGGGACCTGCTTCTGCAGGAGCATGTGCTGCCCCAAGAGGTCGTTCGTACCGCGAGGTCAGACCTGTCTGCGCGGTTTGCTGCCGGTGATGCGTATCAGGCCGGCACGGGAAAGCATGGGCAGCACCGCCGGGTGCGTGGCGATCACATCCTCTGGCTGGAGCCTCCACTCGACGGTGCACTCGGACAGATCTGGACGCTGTTCGCGCAGCTTCAGGTGGCGCTTCGTGATGGGCTTCGTATGCCGCTTGCGTCGTTTGAGCTTCAGGCGGCAAGGTATGACACTGGAGCAAGCTATGCGAAGCATCACGATGCGTTTCACGCCAGCAACGCACGGCTCGTGACGGCGATTCTGTACCTCAATGAGGGATGGTCCGCTGACGATGGCGGTCACCTTGTGGCGTGGCCACGAGGAGAGCGCCGAGAGGTGGCACCTCTAGGTGGACGGCTGGTGGTCTTTCGTTCCGAGTCTGTGCTTCACGAGGTTCAAACGGCCCGCGCGGAGCGCTGGGCAGTGACGGCATGGTACCGGGGGGCTTCCGCGACACATTTCGAGACATAAAGCAGCGGGCTGAACAGATCTGCGCTACCGTTGGCCTTCCTCAACAGAGATAGTTTAGGAGCGGCCCGATGACGCATCCCTTGTCTGAGATCATGGCCGAAGAACGCCCGTTGTTGCTCATCGGTGACTCGGATGCGAATCGGTTTCCGGGCATGTCGTACCACTGCTATACGACGTCCGGCCGTGAGTTTTACTGCCTAGATTTGGGTAAGTTGGCGTCGAGTCGAGGGTTCACACGCGGTGGGCCTGTGATTCACGCAGTCGATGAGCTTCCAGACACTTGGTCGGGCGACCTCGCCATTATCTGGGTGTTGCCCATTCGGGCCGCCGAAGCGACCCGTGTGGCCGCCGCGGCGGGCTGCACGCGTGTCTGGTACAGCTTTCAGACGGCCACCCCAGAAGCGGTGGAATTGGCCCGTGAGTTGGGCCTAGAGGTGGTAGAGATTGGCCGTTGTCCCGTGTACTTCTTTGAGGGACAGAAGCCGCTGCCATGCCGCTTGCATACGGCAGTGGTCTCCGCCTCTGGCACACGAGATCTGCCGCCGCAGACCACGATGAACGACACCCGGCGTGAGTTGATTTAAATGGTGACGGTCGTCTGGAGCATGCGTCTCGCAGCGGGCCTGGCGTTTGGCATCGCTGGCTACTGGCTGTGGCAGCGTGTGCGGCGCCGTGAGCTGGTGGCTCGCATGGTCGACGTGGCTGCCCTCGCCGCTGTCTTTCTCCTCCACGGCGTGGTCGATGAGATGGAGGCGTTTGCCTCCTCCCATCGCGAGATCCAGCTGCTCTGTACACTCGCTGGGCTCGGCCTGTCAGTGCAGAGCCTTCGGGCCATCTGGGCGTGGCTACCAAGGCTACGACCCAAGAAAGCGCTTGTGGCGTCGACCGGCATGTGGCCCCTACCCGCGACGCTCGGCATGTGGGGTATGCTCGCAGCGCATGAGACCTGGGGCTTGGGGCTTGCCGAAGTGACCGTGTCCGGCTGGGTGGTGGCCACCAGTCTCGTGATGGCGTTGGCCTATCTGTTCTACCGTTTGGTGACGGCGCTCCCACAGATGAGTCCGAACGATGCGGTCCAGCACCTGCCATGGGCCCTCACCATGACCGGCTTTCTCGTGGTGATGGTGGCGGTGAGCCTCGCACCTCATGGCGTTTGGGCGGTCGGCGTGTACGTGGTGTTGCTCCTGACGATCGGTGTCATGGTCTGGGCCACGGAGCGGTCTTCCCGGTTTGAGCTGACCGTCGAGGCTGCAGGTTCTGACTCGGTCATGGCGCTGCGTGATGCGTTGTTTCTGCTCACGCCAGACCACTTGGTCGACTACGCCAACCCTGCGGCC
>JBMHDG010000015.1:0-3638 GCA_049889515.1 Myxococcota bacterium | reverse complement strand
ACGAGGGTGACCACAAATGGGATGGCCATCATCGTAGCGAAGGTCGGGTCGGGAATGATCTGCATCAGGTCGCCCTTTCCGCCGCCGCGAGCGTGCCGACGTGACACGCCTGCCCCGAGGGGGACGGCGGTCTATCAATGCCTAGGGGGGGTGTCAAAGGCGGATCGACACCCACGCGGACAGATCCGATCCGGGGTTCGTGACGCGCCGAGACATCCCCTGACGTTCAATCGCTACTCATCACGACTGCGTGCAGCTTTTCGGGGCCACTCGAAGGTCAAGAGCAACGCAGCGTCGGTCTGAACCCACCATGAAACCAATCCAGCATCGCCACCGATGAACAACGAGCGATGAAGCCCCACGCCCAACGTGGCACCGATCGCGAGTCCCGGCAGCAGTCGGTAATCGAGACCAGCCCCCACACGGCCGCCCACGCCCCCCAACCGGTATCGCTCGGTGAGCGCTGCACCATTCGCAGCTTCTTGCTGGGCTTCGGTCCGCGAGGCGTCGACATCGCGCACCGTGGGAATATCGCCATGAACGCCCACAAAGAACCATGGCACAGGCTTGTGCATCAGGGGCTCCATCCACCCAATGCGCACATCGAGGCCGGGCCGCACCACGCCCCAGTCCTGACGCCGCGCCAAGCCGTCGACTTGGGTGCTCGCTGTGACCCACGCCAGCCCCACATGACCCGACAGCCCGATGTACCGGTTGAACCAGTAGCCCCCAAACGCCGAGACACTGGGCCTCACCGTGCCATCGAACTCACCGACCGCGAGGCCACTGGTGCGCTCCTCGCCCACCCACACAAGATCTGCCCGTGACAACGGGCGAATCTCAAGCCCAGCAAACGGCCCAGCGGCCACCGCCTGGGACAGCATGATCATGGCCAGCGTCATCACAGCGCACCCCTCGCGTTGGAGCCTACACGGTTTAGAACCCCTTCGCCCGTGGTGGGGCCACCCATCTTCTGTCGCAGACGTGCTACAGCACCATGAACCGTTCGTTCAAGGTGGGTGCAGGTGAACGCTGTCTGTCTGCGATGTGGAGAGAGCAAGTCGCGCTTCGACCACTTCTGCACCGCCTGTGGGCACCGACCAGAGGGCGATGGCCTCCTCGTCGCATGGCTGTTGTCCGATGGCCACCTGTCACCCGACCAGCTCCGCACGGCCTCGGAGCGTATCCAGGCTGGAGAGCCCGTCAGCCCCAGTGCGCGTCAGCTCGAGCGCGCCAAGGCTGCCCTGGGCCGACGCGGTGCCGATGACCCCGGCCTACAGCCGCGTCAGCTCGCGGCCCTTGCACTGGTCCATGTGTTGCTGACACCCCTCCCCGGCTACGTCGCCTGGTGGTGGTGGCGGCATCGTCGACCTCGCGCAGCGCGGCAGGCGCTCTTGCTGGCCGTGCCCGTGTCGCTCTTCTTCTTTGTGCTGGTGGTGCGCGGCTGGTGAGATGCGGCGCGTCTCAGTCGACGTCCATGGTCGAGAACCGCCATACCCCAGCGCCTGTAAACAGGGCCAGAAACAGCATCAGTGCCGCCACGCTCTCGAGCGGCAGGGCCTCCTGCCAGCTGGCAGCGTCGGGCGTCCACACCGCGTAGAGGTTGAAGGCGGATGATGGCAAGTACGGCCGCGCATTGATCACGGTGTCCACCCACGGCGGGATCTCGAGCTGCTGCCCCGCAGCATTTCGAAATGAAGCCGCGCCCCAGAGGGCCAGTCCAAGGGCCTGTTCGGCCAGCCAATACAGCACCACGCCCACAACGGTGCCCGAGACCGCACGGGACATCAGCGCAATCAAGATGACCAGAGACCCAAATCCGAGGTCGCAGACGAACGTCAACCCGTGCGCCATCGCCATGTCGACACCGCCCTCCCCCACGGGAAACCAGACCGCCGCAAGACATCCGGCCGTGATCGACGGCAACACCAACGCCATCAGCGTGTAGAGGCCCAGCGCCCACGCTTTCGCGAGGTAGATGCTCCAGCGGGGCACGGGGCGAACGAGGTCTTCTCGAAGGGTCCGTGCCGCAAGCTCTCCCGCCACCGAGAGGGCGATGAGAGCGATCAACAAGAACCGAAACACGAAGATGTTGCGGAACCAGAGCACTGTCGACACCACCCCAACCACCGTGAACTGCATGGCGTCTGCAGCGCCAGAGGAGGGGTCAGAGACCTCAACGGTGCTTGAGACGAGGAGCGAGAAGCCCACAATACCCATCGCCATCAGCACGAGGAGACCTAGGCCTGCGCGCGCCGTCGTACGAGACAGCAGCTTGGAGACCTCGGCGCGAACCAGCAGCATCAGCGTAAAGAGGTTCATCGCGTCACCTCCAAGAACGCATCTTCGAGGGTGCGGCCTTGTGGCACCACGGCCGTGACCGCCACCTGCTGGTGGACCAGCTCGGCGACCACCTCGGCGATGGGGCGTGTCAAGGCGACCCGAACGCGGCCCTCTCGCCCCGGCCCGAGGAGGCTGACCCCCTCCATGGCCGCCAACACCGTCTCAAGCCTGTCCTCCGAGCCGCCGAGCTCCACCACCGCATCGGCTTCGCCAGCCCCCAGCAGCGCCTCGACATAGCCCTCGGCGCGCATCTTTCCGTCTTGGATGATGCCCACCCGGTTGCAGACGGCTTGCACTTCGGCCAGCAGATGGCTTGAGATGAAAATGGTGATCTTGTCGACCAATGCCAACGATCGAATGAGCTCGCGCATCTCGCGCATGCCCCGCGGGTCGAGCCCATTGGTCGGCTCATCGAGCAGCAGCAGCTGCGGACGCCCCAACAAGGCTCGTGCGATGGCCAGCCGCTGCTTCATGCCGAGGCTGTAGGTGCCCGCCCGATCTTCGGCGCGCT
This sequence comes from Myxococcota bacterium, assembly GCA_049889515.1. Classification (GTDB taxonomy): domain Bacteria; phylum Myxococcota_A; class UBA796; order UBA796; genus JBMHDG01. Next base: position 784 of record JBMHDG010000015.1, on the reverse strand, counting down.
CGGTCAGCCCAACCCGCTCGAGGACACGCCGAATCTCACGCGCAGCGTCTTCGCCCGAGAGCCCCGAATACGCGGCCGCCTGCCGGAGATTGTCTCGCCCGGACATCCACACATGAAACGCGGGCGTCTCGATAATCGCCCCGACCTTACGGCGTGCCTCGACGAGGTCGGAGGAACCAAAGAGCGACACCTGACCCGCATCTCGCCGAATGAGGCCCAGAATGCAGCGCATGGCCGTCGTCTTTCCCGCGCCGTTGGGGCCGAGAAACCCGTAGACATCGCCACGGTTGACGCGGATCGACAGCTGATCTACCGCCGTGCGCGTGCCAAAGCGACGCACCAAGCCTTCGCATTGAAGAATTACATCGCCGGATGCGTCCTCGCGTGGCGATGGCATCATGGTTCCTCCATCGGCTGTCGCAGTCGGCTAACCCACCGACTATACTTCGACCCTGAACACCGGCCGCTGATGCCGCCTCTTCGCAAAACCGTTCCACCGTTGGATGTCCCCATGACCCGCCTCTCTCTGACTGCCTTCATGCTGGCGAGCCTCTTTGCCTGTGACCTCGACGAGAATCCCTGCGACCGCTGGGCAGAGTTCCAGTGCAACAACTGCGGGCTCAGCGCCTCCGAGTGTGACGACGTCTTTGCCACCATCAACGACCCGTCCCAAGACAACGCCGACTTCTGCGCCGCCGAGATGGCTGCCCAGCTCCTCGGCGAAGACATCTGCGAAGAGTAGTCAGCCCGCGCTCACCCACTCGGTGACCGCCACCCTGGTCTC
>JBMHDG010000014.1:0-2953 GCA_049889515.1 Myxococcota bacterium | reverse complement strand
GGAGTACAAGCGGCAGCGGGCCCGAACGGCGTTGAGTTCGTCCGAGGCGCCTGCGTTGGCTGCAGCGCCAGATGATGTGCTGGGAAAGATTGCCGAGCGTGTCGAGGGTCTTGCGGGGGACGATGCGCAGCTTGTGGGCTTGGTTCGCGAAGTCATGGAGCGTCGGTTGGCCCTGTTGCGGGACCTCGCGTCGCTGGAGCATGCCATGCAGCTCGATGCCTCGGTGGATGGGTCGCAAGACGAACGGCATCTACGGCTGTCTGAAGCACGTGACCGAAAGCGTGCCGTTTTGGAGCGTCTTGGCGATGTGATTCGCGACCTGCATGTAGAGCTGACGCTTCACGAAGATGACAACCATCAGGGAGCGGTCGCGAAGCTCGAAGACCTGCTCCACGGGCTTGCAGCTGAGGCCGAGGTCGTGGCTACCCGAAGCGAGGGCAAGGACCTAGACGCGCGCCGACGCGCGGCTGCGCGCGCTGCACAGACGAAACAGATGTGAGGTGGCGCGTCTAGCGCCGTCGCGAGGACCGCCGACGGCCACCGGGACGCTGAGCAGGGGGCGATGCCACCTCAATGACGCGGAACTCGCCGGGCGCGAGTCCGTGGAGGGTCCATGGCCCAATCGACCACCGGATGAGGCGCAGCGTGGGAAACCCGACGGCAGCCGTCATGCGTCGGACTTGTCGGTTCTTGCCCTCGCGGATGGTGAGCTCCACCCAGCTGGTGGGGATGTGCTTTCGCTCTCGGATGGGCGGGTCTCGCGGTCCGACGGGTGGCGGGGCGATGTGGCGCGCAACAGCAGGCCGGGTGGGGCCGTCTTTGAGCGTGACACCGCTCGCAAGCGCTGCCAAGGCCTCCTCGGTGATGGTTCCCTCCACTTGGGCCCAGTACGTCTTGGGCTTCTTGAACTTCGGTGAGGCGATGTGGTGCTGCAGCGAACCATCGCTCGTCAATGCGAGCAGGCCCTCACTGTCTTTGTCGAGACGACCCGCGGCATACACGTTGGGCAAAGGGATGTAGTCCTTGAGTGTTCGTGCCCCGTGAGCGCTGGTGAACTGGCTGAGGACCCCCCAGGGCTTGTGGAACAGGACGAGCTGTGGCACGAGCTACTGCTTGCCGAGACAAGCGCCGCACGTACCAGAGACGCGGATCTGAATCTCGGCGTTGCGGAGCGCATCGGGGAGCGCACCCTCTCGCGACCGAACCTCGAGCGGTGGTAGGCAGGTCACGGCCCCGCAGGTCTCGCAGAGGAAGTGGGGATGGTCGGCCTCGACCGTCCGACAGGCGTCGAGGAGCTCGTAGCGCCAGATGCGGTCACCGAGGTCCATCCGTCGGAGCAAGCCGGCTTCATGGAGGTCGGCCAAGATACGCCATACGGTCGCCTTGTCGAAGCCACCGGGGGGAAGCGCCGCCATGATCTGCTCGTGGGTGCACGGAGCACCGAGCTCGTGAAGAACGACCAACACGGCCAGCCGGGGTGAGGTGACGCGGAGCCCGACCCCTCGGATCATCTCGCGCATCTCGCGGTGGACCTGTTCGAGGGAATGTGACACGTGGGACTCCTCGAGACCGTCTTATCCAGCTTGGAGCGGGTTGACCTGTGCGCACTGGGGATTCAGAGGGTGGAGACGTTTGGCCTCACAAAGACGAATGGCGATGGGCGTGTGGGGGGGGGAGACCTTATGTGGAGGGCTCAATTTCGGGAGGCAGTGATGGGTATTTCGAATCAAGAGCTTGAAGCGCATCTTTCACAAGATGGTGTTGTGGAGTGGCGACAGCTTTCCGACGTCATGACCAGCGGCTACCTCTCCTGTGTGGATGGTCGCGACCATGGGTCCGTGGTCGGTACGCCCGGAGGAGACTCTGGCGAGCTGCTCTCTGTTCTTGCCGCTGCAGAGGCCGAGTTTGGTCTGTCATTCTCGGAGGCGGACGTCGCAACGATCTGTGATGCGTACATGGCTCACGCCGGTCGTCCATTCTACCTTCACACCGACGATGGCGCGATGGGTCGCCTTGCGACGGCAGTTGGGGGATCGGCCGTGGCGTCGATGATCGGAGACGCCTCTGTCGGGGTAGCCTTCGGTGAGGCGCTCGAGCGTGTGGTCCGGTCCGGTGGCGATGAGCTGCAAGAGGCGTTGCTCCCATTCCTGCTGGAGCCTGCCCATGTGGGGTGCGGTCACCTGAAGTTGATCTTGTCGTACCCAGAGGACTACGGCGTGCGGGTGGAGCTGACGCGCGCGTTTCTGACGTGGGCCTTCCGTGCGATGTGGTCAGGGGCAAACATTCAGTACGTCGTCTTGCCTGGAGCTCATGCAGAAGAGGCGGTCGTTCAGGTCTCGCCCGCTACGGGGGCGTCAGGCGTCCCTGCCGTGACTCCATGTGCCCATCAGCGCCAGGTCTTTGTGCAGCACCCCGAGGTGGTCTCGGCCTTCCGCGATGACATGGTCGCCTTCTTCGTCGCGCAACAGGGCATGTCTGCAGACCAGGCGACGACGCTTCGTGCGAGTGTGGACACGCTCACCGGCAAGCAGCTCGGCGAGACCCTGACACACCTCGCCAAGGGCTTGCCGGTCTACCAGGCTGCCGTTGGCGCAGATGGCCTCACCGTGGGCGGTGGCGCGACCGTCTGAGTTACGGCGCGCTGCTGACGAAGATGGCTGCGAGGTCGGCCCAGCGGTCGAGCAGGTCTTGCTCGACCCTGTACCGCCGCCGGGGCCCATCATGGGTGCAGGAAATGAGGCCGGATTGGCGCAGCAGGGTCAGATGCTGACTGACCGTGCTGGCGGCGATGGGTAGCTGTGCCGCCAGTGCGCCGGCCGTGCAGTTCGGATTGGCATGGACGAAGCTTAGAATGCTCAGCCGATGAACGTGGCTTAGGGCACGGCACACATTGGCGATGAGGTTGAGGTCTTCGGGGCAACCCGCAGTGTGTTCCGTGCTTACGCTCATGTCG